>JANOVM010000020.1:0-79844 GCA_031417395.1 Bacteroidota bacterium
GGCAATGCTTGTACATCAGGCGATGCTTGCGTTAGCGGCGTAGCAACATCCGGTTCAGCAGTAATTTGCAACGATAACAATATATGTACAGATGATTCTTGTAATCCAACTTCAGGATGTGTTTATACTAATGATGACACTAACGCTTACGACGACGGCAATGCATGTACATCAGGCGATGCTTGTATTAGCGGAGTAGCAACATCGGGTTCACCGGTAGTTTGTAACGACAACAATGTTTGTACAGACGATTCATGCGATCCAACTTCAGGTTGTGTTTACACAAACGACAATACAAATGCTTACGACGACGGCAACGCTTGCACATCAGGCGATGCTTGTATCAGCGGAGTAGCTACATCCGGTTCACCGGTTGTTTGTAACGATAACAATGTTTGTACAGACGATTCCTGCGATCCAGCAACAGGTTGTGTTTATACTAATGATGACACTAACGCTTACGACGACGGCAACGCTTGTACATCAGGTGATGCTTGTGTAGCAGGAGTTGGTACATCTGGAACAGCGGTTGTTTGTAACGATAACAACATCTGTACAGACGATTCATGTAATCCAACATCAGGCTGTGTTTATACAAACGATGACACGAACGCTTACGATGACGGCAACGCTTGTACTTCAGGCGATGCTTGTATCAGCGGAGTAGCGACATCCGGTTCACCGGTTGTTTGTAATGATAACAATGTTTGTACAGACGATTCATGCGATCCTGCAACAGGTTGTGTTTATACAAACGATAATACAAATGCTTACGATGACAGCAATGCTTGTACAACAGGCGATGCTTGCGTTAACGGCGTGGCTACTTCAGGTTCTGCTGTAGTTTGCGACGATAACAATGTTTGTACAGACGATTCATGCGATCCAGCATCAGGTTGTGTTTACACAAATGACGATACGAATGCTTACGATGACGGCAATGCCTGCACGGCAGGTGATGCTTGTGTAGCAGGTGTTGGTACATCCGGTTCACCGGTTGTTTGTAACGACAACAATGTTTGTACAGACGATTCATGCGATCCTGCAACTGGTTGTGTTTATATTAACGACGATACCAACGTTTATGATGACGGCAATGCTTGTACTACAGGTGATGCTTGTGTAAACGGAGTAGGTACACCGGGCGGACCGACAGTTTGTAACGACAACAATGTTTGTACAGATGATTCATGCGATCCGGCAACTGGTTGTGTTTATACTAACGACGATACCAACGTTTACGATGACGGGAATGCTTGTACATCAGGCGATGCTTGCGTAAATGGCGTAGCAACATCAGGTTCACCGGTTGTTTGTAACGACAACAATGTTTGTACAGACGATTCATGTGATCCTTCAACAGGTTGTGTTTATACTAACGATAACACCAACGTTTACGATGATGGCAATGCTTGTACTACAGGTGATGCTTGTGTAAACGGAGTAGGCACACCGGGCGGACCAACCGTTTGTAACGACAACAATGTTTGTACAGACGATTCTTGCGATCCTTCAACAGGTTGTGTTTATACTAATGATAATACCAACGTTTACGACGACGGCAATGCCTGCACAACAGGTGATGCTTGTGTAAGCGGAGTAGGTACACCGGGCGGACCAACTGTTTGTAACGACAACAATGTTTGTACAGATGATTCATGTGATCCTGCAACGGGTTGTGTTTATACTAACGACAACACGAACGGTTACGATGACGGCAATGCTTGTACTTCAGGCGATGCTTGCGTAAATGGAGTAGCAACATCCGGTTCACCGGTTGTTTGTAATGACAATAATGTTTGTACGGATGATTCATGCGATCCGGCATCGGGATGTGTTTATACCAACGACAACACGAACGTTTACGATGACAGCAATGCCTGTACTTCAGGCGATGCTTGCGTAAATGGCGTAGCAACATCCGGCTCACCGGTTGTTTGTAACGATAACAATGTTTGTACAGACGATTCATGTGATCCTTCAACAGGTTGTGTTTATACTAACGATAACACAAACGTTTACGATGATGGCAACGTTTGTACCGATGGCGATGCATGTGTAAACGGAGTTGGTACATCGGGTTCACAGGTGGATAGTAACGATAACAATCCTTGCACAAATGATGGTTGTTTAAATCCAACCGGAATTTTCCATACACCGGTTGATGTAGATGACAATGATCCATGTACTGCTGATGCATGTAATACGCTGAATGGTTCAATTACTCATACCAATACCTGCGGTGTAACATTAAATACAAGATTGTACCTGGAAGGATTTTATTCAGGTAGTGGTTTAATGGAAAATGCTCAAAGTGCGCCATTTGGTGGATGTTTATATCACACCGGTTTATCTGCGAATCCAAACGATGCGGATTATGTTACTGTTAGTTTAATGAGTGCAACATATCCTTATGCTTTGGTTCAAAGCCAGGTTGGCATTCTTAAGACCAATGGCGACTTAAGTGTAACATTTACGTCACCGGTTACATCGGGTACGGCATATTACATTAAGCTTAATCACCGTAATTCCATTGAAACATGGAGTACAGCTCCGGTAATGACCAGTGCTATAACAACATATTATTTCAGCACAGCAGCCGGTCAGGCGTATGGAAATAATATGTCTGATCTTGGTGATGGAAACTGGGCAATATTCAGTGGTGATATTTCTGATGCCACTACAGCTACTGTCGGAGTTCAGGACGGTATTATTGAATCTCAGGATTATGGCGACATGGAAAATGCAGTATACCAAACATTACTTGGATATGTTGTTCAGGATATAACAGGTGATGGTTTAGTTGAATCTGCTGATTATGGATTGATGGAGAATAATGTTTATTATACACGAATAGTTTTGCATCCATAAATCATTGAACTAATATTTTAAAAAGGCCGGAAGCAAATTTTTCTTCCGGCCTTTTTTCATGTGAACCTGTTTTATTTTATAAGTGTTATTAGCGACTTTCATAATAAAAGGTAACTTAGAAAATAAATTCTAAAATTGTTTATCAGCGCTTTGTAGAAGTTAAATCTGAAATCTTATCTTTATATTCTTAGATCCTAAATAAATAAGCTGAATTTTCCTGAATTATTATATTTTATGAGTTCCCCAAAAGCAATTCCCGTATACGATTTTTTCAAAAAATTAGACTCTGGTTTGCATTTTACATTTACTAAACTAGAAGAAAGCTATGGTTCTTACGATTCTTCCTCACCCCATCGCCATAATTATTATGAAATACTTTACTTCCTAAAAAGTGGAGGCATTCATGAAATTGATTTTAATACTTATTCTGTAGAAGAAAACTCTTTACACTTTGTCTCGCCGGAGCAAGTTCATTTATTACGCAGAGAAAAACAGGTAACAGGATTTGTACTTTCTTTTTCAAAGGAATTTATTTTTATGGATAGCGAAACCACATCCTTAATGGAAGGTCTTCCTTTTTTTGATAACCCATTTGCATTTCCTTTGATAAAAATAGCATTGCAATCCCGGCTTAAGGATATAAATGAATTGTTGCAGAAAATACAGAAGGAATTTACAGGCAAGAATGAAGATAGAGCGTCAATGCTTCGGATGTATCTTTGCATACTTTTGTTAAATGCAAAACGAATCCATTCTGCAGATGACAAATCCGGGAAAATAATTTCACAACATTCTGAAATTACCCGCAAATTTAAAATGTTGGTGCAAAACAATTTTAAGGATAAAAAATCAGTAAGCGATTATGCTAAAATCCTGAATATTACTGCAGGGCATTTAAGTGAGACAATTCAGAAAGATATTGGAATGTCGGCGGGTTCTTTTATTCATGACAGGATTATTTTGGAAGCAAAACGTTTGCTGTATCATTCACCTAAAACCGTAAAAGAAATCGCTTTTGAACTCAATTACGAGGATCCCTCATATTTTACACGCTTTTTTAAATTGCATGCCAAAGTAACACCGGAGGAATTCAGAAAGGTAATCCGTGAAAAATACCAATGAAACCGTAATTTTGGTATTGTCCTTATTAACTGTTTGTTTTAATCTTGTAAAGAATTTATTTTACTTTAATTTCTTTAAATCTCTTAAATTATGAAACGGACAGGATCTGCATCGAAAATTTTAATTTTTCTTATTTGCTTTATATCTGTATTTACAATGTACGGACAGAATTGGGAAAAGTCATTTGGGGGATTAAACAACGAATTAGGGTATGCTGTTCAGCAAACTAATGACAGTGGTTTTATTGCTGTTGGGAATACGAATAGTTTCGGTGCAGGTTCTACGGATATTTATCTTGTAAAAACGAATTCACTGGGAGATAGTATGTGGACAAGGACCTTTGGCGGACTTAGTTCTGACAGAGGTCTCTCCGTAAGACAAACAATGGATGGCGGTTATATTATTGGTGGAGAAACATCCGCTTCAGGCAGTGAGGACATACAATTAATCAAGACGAATTCAAACGGTATTGCTCTTTGGACGAAAGTTTTCGGAACAAGCCAGCAGGATATTTGTGCTGCTGTTGTTCAAACTTTTGATAGTGGATTTTGTTTTACAGGCAGTACCGGTAATATTTCAGCGGGTAATCCTGATGTAATCCTAATTAAGACCGATGCTAATGGTGATACAATGTGGGCTAAGACATTCGGAGGTGCTGCTATTGATTTAGCGTATTCTCTTCAGCAAACAAATGACAGTGGTTTTATTGTTTCCGGGGCTACCTACAATGCTGTTGACGGTTTTTATTATGCTTATTTAATCAAAACCAAAAGTAATGGCGACACCCTCTGGACCAGAACATTTAAAGGTAGCGGACATACGTATGCCCAGTCTGTTTTGCAAACAAGTGACGGCGGTTTTGCAACAGCAGGAATTGCCGGCGAAAACTATTGGGCGCTTAAAATGGATAGCACCGGAATGGTTGAATGGTCCAAAGAAATCAACAAAGTTGTTATGGATAGATGTTTTTCTGTTATTCAAACTGACGATAACGGATACATCCTGGCCGGATTAACAGATATTCAAGTTAATTCTAATATGCTTTTAGTAAAATTGGACAGCCTGGGTTCTGAAGTATGGTCGAAGAAATACACCAATAGTAAATGGATAGGCAATGTTATGATACAACCTGTTTTAAATAATGGGTTTATTGTTGTTGGAACAATTGAAAATACAATTACCGGTTATCTTGATATGCATTTGGTAAAAAGCATATGCGAAAATTTTCCTATGTCTAATATTCTAATTCAGGATACTTTTTGCATGGGAGATACTCTTTCTACTACACTTTCAACAGGATTACAGACCGGATTAACATATCAATGGACTTTAAATGGCTTCAATATTGTTGGATCAAATTCTACCAATACTATTGCTGTTGCAGATGGTAATTATGGTTTAACGGTAACAGACTCTTTAGGATGTAGTAATCAATCAAATGAAATTTACATTTACCTTCCCAAAGCATATTTTCTTCCTTCTCCAAATGAAGCATGTGCCGGAGATAGTATTGTAATGGGCAGTTGGAATTCCGGACCTGATTACTATGCTTTATACCATTGGGATTTTGGTGATGGTGATACTGTCTCAGGCAATACGGTTAAGCATGCTTATCAGTCAACAGGTGTTTATACTGTTACTAGAAGCGTAGTGACTGCAAACGGTTCCTGCAACTCTTACGTGGATAGCGTAGTAATCTCTACTACTGCAAAACCTCCTGTCGATTTCGACATTCTGGTGAATTCAATAAATATGCTGAATACAACCGGTTGTCCGGGCGACAAATTTGAATTCATTCCTTATGCATACACTTACTTATTTGTTCCGCCTCCGGCCTTTGATGCTTCCTCTTACCTATGGGACTTTGGCGACGGAACAACAGATACCGTAAAGTCACCTGTGCATTACTATTCACAGTTTGGGAGTTTTGTTGTGAAGTTGACTGTAACAAACCATTGTGGAAATTCCGATACTGTTTCCCTTCCCGTATTTATCGACAGCACACTACAAGCTATTGCATACTTTAATTGGATTGATTCAGCAGGAGTAATTGGCGATACGATAAATGCATGCGAACCAATTTCGTTTCTAGCAGGTTATGGATCTTCTTACCATTGGAATTTTGCAGATGGTACTTCCTTTACTACGGGAATTGATTCTGTGGTGCACGTATACAATAACCCGGGCAGCTACAACATCGAGCTAATCACAACAAATGGTTGCGGGTCAAGCGATACAATCTCCAGATCGATAACTGTTGTAGGAACCTGCACCGGTATTTTTGAAAACTTCCTGAATGATGCTAATACGGTAGTAGTTTATCCAAACCCATTTGTGAAGACAGCCGAAGTAAGCATTCATTCTTCGCGACAAAACTTAAAGATTAGAAACTTTGAAATGGTTGTGTTTAACTTACAAGGCAAAAGAGTTATGAATTTTGAATCCAATCGGACAGAATTCATAATAGATACAGAAGGGTTGTCGCCCGGAATGTATTTCTTTACCATTCGCAGCCTTAATGAAAATATTGCTGCAGGAAGGTTTATAACTCAATAGCCGGTATTTTTTCTATTGTTCGAAAAAGTGCTTTATAACGAGTGGGGAATATAAATACCGGTATTAAATTATACCGGTAACTTTTTTTCTCTTGATAAATTTTCCGTAACCGGCTTTAATTTGCAGTTGATTATTATCAACAGCAACTTTGCCCCGCATAATGACTGTTTTTGTTTTGCCTTTAACCTTCCATCCCTCATAAGCGGAATAATCAACATTCATATGGTGCGTCTTTGCAGATAAAACATGTTCTTCATTAGGATCAAAAATAATTATGTCAGCATCCGATCCCGGTGCAAGGGTTCCTTTTTGAGGGAACATTCCAAAGATTTTCGCAGCATTCGTTGAAGTAACATCAACAAATTTGTTAACGGATATCTTCCCTTTATTTACACCTTCGGAAAACAATAATTCCATGCGGTGTTCAATGGCAGGATGTCCATTCGGTATCTTGGAGAAATCGTCTTTGCCCATTAGCTTTTGTTCCCATTTAAAAGGGCAATGATCAGTTGCTACAACTTGAACGCTTCCCTGATTAATACCTGCCCATAGTGATTCCTGATCTTTCTTTTCGCGCAGAGGGGGACTCATTACCCATTTAGCACCATCAAAATTCTTTTCATAGAGAGAAGCATCGAGAATCAGATATTGTATGCACGTTTCAGCAAAGACTTTCTGATTACGTTCAGCAGCTTTTCGAACGTGATTGTGCGCTCCTTCGCATGTCATGTGAACGATATAGGCAGGCACGCCTGAATAATGGGCCATGTCAGCAAATCGCCCCGAAGCTTCGGCTTCTGTAATTTCAGGCTGAGACAGATAATGATATAGTGGCTCTAATTTTCCTTCCGACCTATGTTTGGCAATTAAGAAATCAATCATATCGCCATTGGTAGCATGAACGGTAACCATGCCGCCGCATTTTTTTACTTCATTCATCAGTCCGACCATTTGTCTGTCGTCAATCATTAATGCTCCTTTGTATGCCATAAAGGTTTTGAAAGAAGTTATACCTTCTGTCTCGACCATTTCTTTAATTTCTTTTTTTGTATTTTCATTAAAGTCAGTCACAGCCATGTGGAAAGAGTAATCGCAGCAGGCTTTTCCATTCGAACGGCCTTGCCATTCTTTCAATGCGTGGTCAAGCGATTTCCCCTGAGTCTGCAATACAAAATCAATGAGCATTGTAGTTCCCCCGAACAAAGCCGCTGAAGTGCCACTTGTATAATCATCGCTTGAGAATGTCCCCATGAAAGGCATATCGAGATGAACATGCGGATCGATTCCTCCGGGCATTACCAGCTTTCCTTTTGCATCGATAACATCATCTGCTTTAACATTCAGGTTAGTCCCAATAGCACTTATTTTATCTCCTTCAATGAAAACATCAGCATCGGATATTTCCGAAGCGGTAACTACTTTTCCGTTTTTTATTAGTATTGACATTTTTTTAATTCGTTAATTATTATTGCTCGAAAAAATTATTAATTAATCTTTACGTCATTTTAATTGACTACTCTATAATATTTCACCCCTAAAGGGGCTTGTAATTTGTATTACTTTAATTTGCTACCGGTGTTTTGTCCCTAACGGGACTTACGATTTCGAAATAATCCGGTAGTAGTCGTCCAATAACTAATAATTAATTAGAAATTTGGACGGTTTAAATTAAAGCTACAGTTCCCCAATGTCTTCGTTCCACAACCTTGGGTTTTCATTAATAAATTTACGCATCATTTCTTTACATTCTTCAGAGTCCAAATTTATTACTTCAACACCCATCGATTCCATAAATTCTTTGGCGCCGGAAAAAGTTTCATTTTCTCCGGCATAAACTTTTTTAATGCCGAATTGTACAACAGCTCCTGCGCAAAGATAGCAGGGCATAAGGGTGGAATATAAAACAGTGTCTTTGTAACTGCCTACCCGTCCGGCATTGCGAAGGCAATCTATTTCCGCATGCGTAACCGGATCACCATCTTGAACGCGCTTATTGTGTCCACGGCCGATAATTTTTCCTTCTTTAATAATGACGGAGCCAATTGGAATGCCGCCTTCGCTAAGACCCTGACGAGCTTCATCAATAGCAGCTTGCATGAATTTATCCATAGGTAAATATAAAAATTAATCTATTATAAAGCTCAATCTTCCGGTTTTATACCTGGGATTTTGAATAAGTTTATTTAAATTTTCTTGAGTAGAATATGGCGCATTAACAATGACCAGATTTACGAGCCATGCCGGTACAATACCTCCGGGGTCTGTCCCCATTTCATAATTTATACCTACGAAACCATCGTTTTGAGGCGTAAGTATGTATTTAGAATGAAAATCTTTTACTCTTACAAAATCATCTTTTTCCGGTATTAATCCTTGAACTATATCCGATGTTACCGTTACAATTTTTGTCTTACTGTCCTGGTAAATTCGACAGTGCGAAACAACATCTCTGTCCGAAACAGGCCAGGGAACTTTAAGCTTTTGATACGTTATAATATCAGAATCACTTAATTTTTTAATGGTTGTAGCAGAATAGCAATTATAAATCCAGTCTGTATAATGATCAACATCGCTTAGCGCTTTTACAATAGTGCTCAGAGAAGCTTTTACTTTTGTAGTGATTTTAATTTCTTTATACGCAGTTGTAATTACGCTTCTTGTGTATACAGAGATATTGTTTTTGGTTTTTCGTACTACCCAGGTATCGTTGCCCGGAGAGAAGAGAAAGAGGAAAAGAAGAGTGAAAACCGGACTATTGATCAACATCAAATTTATTGTATATTAAAAACAAAGATAAGCTAATTTTAAAAAAACAAAGATTTTATTATGCTTTTTAAGTCAAAAGTTCAATACAAAATTAAATTTCTAAATTTTGATACGTATCTATTCCAAAAAAATCCAACACTTCACCCAATTTGCTGTCTCGTATAACAAGCAGAAGAATAAAATTCCTCTTCTCAATGTTCAATATCTTGTTCAAAACCCCATGAAACCCTTCCCCTTTCAATTCCAATGGCCCAATTTCATCAATTACGAGATATTGTGAAACCGGTATGCCATTTTCAATAACTCCACTTGCTTTTTTAAAACCATTTTTACTAAATACGTATTTTCCAACAGTTAGAATTTCATTTTGATCATTTCCCGCTTCCATGGGAAAATATTTCTTTTCAAACAAATCATAAAATACTCTTTTGTTTTCGACAATAGGTGTAACAATACCATGCACATTTTCTTTATCAGATAACCAATTTACTAAGCGTGTAGTCTTGCCTGTTTTTACAGGGCCTGTTAATATTAGTATTTCGTCAGTCATAGCGCAATGAATTGAACACTACAATTTTTGCAAATAGTATTAATCTTTTCAGAATGTTGCTGTGCGAAGATAAGCTCCAGCTTTTTTCAATTAAGCTTTGCATAGAAGGAATGAGTCGTGTGATTTCTTTTATTTCTTCTCCTGTTGTACTTTTCTTTTTTTCAAGCCATCTATAAAGCAGCCCTTTTAACAAAGGATTTATGATAAGTATCCATGTGAAAATAATTAAAGTTGAACGAAGGATTAATCTTAGAATCATGTTAGAAGGGATCATGGCATTCTCCGGAAAGAACATGGATTGTAAAAATAGGAAAGCAAGTGTGATGTATACAATTACAAATATCCATTTAGGCCGCTTTTTTTTCTTCGGCGCTGATTGAATATTTACTTCCTCTTCTCTCCAAAATATTAAAAACTTTCCTTCATAGAAAAACGCTTTTTCTTCACGCGGTATTTTACCTGCAAACCGGCCTATGGCTATTCCGGCAATAAAATGTAATATCACATAAGAGGCAGCCAGATAATAGGAGTAATTTGTAATGTTCTCTTGTCCGGTAATTCCATTGATAAATATGTTAATTGCTTTCCAGATATCCATTCCAAAGACCAGTGTCATAACCAGTAATCGCTGCACTCCCGATTCAACAAGAGCAAGTATTGCGAATAACAGGCAATTAAACCTATAAGCACCTTTGTTAATAAAAATAGCTTCTGCTATAAGTCCCTGAAAAAATACGGCAATGTATGCCGGCATGGGGCTCTGTGGACTGAGCATCATTTTAAATATGGCAACGATAATTGTTGCTCGTAGTATGGCGCCCCTTACAGGATAATACCAGGCAATAAGGCAAATACAGATTACTGCTGCACTTCCAACAATTAGTCCGGATACAGGCAGCTTTAATCCATGTATTATCCCTCCCATAAAGGCTTCACAAACCACCCATAATGCAATGAGCCTGTAATAAATTTGTTTCTTATACATCTAAATTATTGCTGCTTTTACTGTCAATTACTTCTAAAACATCTCTTGTTTACCCATGCCAATAATACTAACTTTACGCCAAATCAAATAACATTTCTTTTTGTGATCAGTTTTATTCTTAATGATGTAGAAGTCAATACGGATTTGCCTCCCGGCATGACATTGCTGGATTTTATCCGTTACGAACGCCGGCTTACAGGGACGAAAATAGGTTGTCGCGAAGGCGATTGCGGTGCCTGTACAGTACTTGTCGGCGAGTTGCAAAATAATGAGCTAACCTATCGATCTGTTACTTCCTGTCTCATGCCGATTGGAAATGCTTCAGGCAAGCACATCGTCTCCATTGAAGGAATTAACTTTTCGGGATTAAATCCGGTTCAACAGGCAATGAGTGATCACGGTGCTACTCAATGCGGTTTTTGTACTCCCGGTTTTGTCATGTCTCTGACTGGGTTTTGCATGCAAGATAAAAACACCGATGTTATTGCTTCTATTGACGGAAATATTTGTCGTTGTACAGGCTATAAATCGATAGAACGTGCGGCTCATTCAATAGATGAAAAATTTAAGGAAAGAAGAGCAGAAAATGTTCTCGACTATGCTGTAAAAAGTGGTTTCATTCCTCAATATTTTACTACCATAAAGGATAGGCTGACTCTTCTTCAGAAAGGATCAGAAAGTGCAAAGAAAATCCCGGTGGAAAATTCCGTTTATGTTGGTGGCGGCACCGACCTCTACGTTCAGAAGCATGAAGAAATGGTGCATTCTGATTCCGATTTTCTTACCGGAATTTCTTCATTAAAGGGAATCAAACAGGAAAACAATCGTTGTATCCTTGGAGCTTCTACTACTGTTACTGATTTGATTGAATCTTCAATTATAAGAAAAGCTTTTCCCGACTTTTTAAAATATTCTAAACTTGTTTCTTCCACACCGATTAGGAATATGGCAACGCTGGGTGGTAATTTTGTGAATGCATCTCCTATTGGAGACTTCACAATCTTTTTCCTGGCCTTAGAAGCGAAGATAAAATTGAAAGGCCAAAATACATTACGCGAAATTCCATTAGAGGATTTTTACCTCGGCTATAAAAAACTCGATAAACTTCCGGGTGAAATCGTTGAAACTATTTCATTTGAACTGCCCGATGAAAAAACATTTTTCAATTTTGAGAAAGTAAGCAAACGAACCAACCTCGATATAGCAAGCGCTAATTCTGCTATTAAATTATCTGTAAGTAATAATACAATAAGCAAAGCAACTATATCAGCCGGCGGCGTTGGTCCTATACCCATGGTGCTGGTAAAGACATCGGCATTTCTTGCAGGTAAAATAATAAATGAAAAAAATATCGACCTTGCCTGTGCTGTGGTCGATGAAGATATTTCTCCAATAAGTGATGCAAGAGGTTCAGACGCTTACAAAAGGTTTTTACTGAAACAATTGATACGGGCTCATTTCATAACTCTCTTCCCTAATCTGCAGCCGCAAAAATTTAATATCGCTTATGAAGAACATTGATTCAACAACCCATACAAAAGGGGAGTCGATGTATCTCGACGATATTCCTCTTACAGCAGGAACATTATTCGCTGCTGTTTATGATTCCCCTGTAGCTCACGGAAAAATTATCAGTCTGGATTTGGAGGATGCAAAATCTTCAAAAGGTGTTTTGCGTGTTTTTACAGCTATGGACATTCCAGGAGAAAATCAAATCGGTGGTATTGTTGCTGATGAAGAATTGCTTGCACTAGATCACGTTCATTTCTGCGGAATGCCCATCGCTTTAATTATTGCAGAAACTCCTGAACTTGCCCGAGCAGCAGCAAAAAAGGTAAAGGCTGTCATCGAACCATTGCATGTAATTACCGATCCGCGCGAAGCAAAAGAAAAAAATGAATTAATAATTCCGCCACGAACATTTACCTGCGGTAATGTTGAAATTGCCTGGAAGCATTGCGAATATGTTTTTAGCGGTTGTGCCGATTCAAACGGTCAGGAACATTTATACATTGAAACACAAGGTGCATACACTGTTCCGCAGGAGAATAATGCAATCCGAATTTATTCTTCCACCCAGGGACCAACAGCAGTTCAGCGCTGCTGTGCACGTGTTTTAGGATATGCAATGCATCAGCTTGAAGTAGAAGTTACTCGTTTAGGCGGTGGGTTTGGCGGCAAAGAAGATCAAGCTAATGCCTGGGCTGCATTGTGCGCACTGGCAACGCATCATTTAAAACGTCCTGTTAAGTTTTCTTTGGATCGCATGGAAGATATGCGTATGACAGGTAAACGTCATCCTTATTCCTCTGATTACAAAATCGGACTTGATAAAAATTATAAAATCATTGCATACGAAGCAGATTTTTATCAGAATGCCGGAGCCGCTGCCGATCTTTCTCCTGCAGTTCTGGAACGTACCTTATTTCATTGTATCAATTCTTATTATGTTCCCAATGTAAGAGCAACTGCTTACAGTTGTAGAACGAACCTGCCACCCAATACAGCTTTCCGTGGTTTCGGTGGACCGCAGGGAATGTTTGTAATTGAAAGTGCTATAGCAAATGCTGCTGATGAAATTGGAATTCAGGCAAGCGTTATTCAAAAGAAGAATCTGCTTAACACAGGCGATACTTTCCCCTACGGACAAATTGCAGTTAGCGATGCAAAGGAATGCTGGACTGAAGCGGAGAAAATGTTTAACATCGACAGCCTTCAAAAGGAAATCGATGAATACAATCACAACAATTATATTTCAAAAAAGGGAATGGCTTTTATGCCAATCTGTTTTGGAATTTCATTTACTAAAACGCTAATGAATCAGGCTCGTTCTTTAGTGCATATTTATACCGATGGCAGCATTTCCATAAGTACCGGTGCTGTTGAAATGGGGCAGGGGGTCAATACAAAGATTTTGCAGGTAGCAGCAAATGTATTTTCTGTTTCACCCGATAAGATTAGAATTAACAGTACCAATACCTATCGTATTGCCAATACATCACCTTCAGCAGCATCAGCAACGGCAGACCTCAATGGAAAAGCAACACAGATTGCCTGCCTGAAACTTCTGGATCGACTAAAACAAAGAGCGGCTGAAGAATTAAAAACTGTTTCTGAAAAAATCACCATTGAGAATGAAATTGTCTGCGTGAATGGAAAGCAAACCGACCTTGACTGGAAAAAACTGGTAATGATGACCTATCTCAGCCGCATCAGTCTTTCCGAACATGCGCATTATTCAACTCCTGATATTTATTTTGATCTCACCAAGGAGAAAGGTCATCCATTTGCCTATCATGTTTACGGAACGGCTATTATCACTGCGACGATTGACTGCATGCGCGGTACCTACGAATTTGATTACGCAAAAGTCGTTCACGATTTAGGTTCAGGAATGAGTCCCATGGTTGACCGCGGACAATGCGAAGGCGGCATCGTTCAGGGCATTGGGTGGATGACAATGGAAGAAATTGTTTACGATAAAGAGGGAAAGCTTCGCAGCAATGCGCTTTCAACATACAAGGTCCCTGATATTTATTCCGTCCCAAAGGAAATTGCACTTCACTTTTTGGAGAATGATAAAGACAATCTTGCAGTATTTCGTTCCAAAGCTGTAGGTGAACCTCCGTTGATGTATGGTATTGGAGCTTTTTTCGCTTTGCGCAATGCTATAAAGGCTTTCAATCCAAAAGCCCGGCCGGAATTTTCTTCGCCGATGACGCCGGAGAAGGTTTTGATGAATTTGTATAAAAAATAGGTTAACTTCACTGACCTACTATATGTACCGGTTGACCATTGATATTGGATGATTGATCAAAAGCATAATTTTGTTAAGGAATGAAAAATTATTTTTATAAGAATTTAGTAATTTGTCAATGAAAAATTTCATTATCCCAATTTTAGTTTTTTTATTTAGTAATGTAATTATTTGCCATGCTCAAAGTACTTGGGTTAGAACTCAAAATGTCGATAATATTTGGCCTGGTTTTCATGAAGATTCTACTTCCGTTGGCCCATTGGAAATGGTTACAACTCCCAACGGTACTATAATTTCACTTGTGCAAGTAAAAAGAGATCATGAAACCTGGCTAATTGCAATGGATTCTACAGGAAAAGTGATTTGGCAAAAGATTGCTTCTTACTATGGAGGCATTTATGTGGAAGATTGCTATTCATTGCATCCAACTCTGGACAATGGATGTATATATTTTAGACAACACCAAAGCGGTGGGACCGTTACTGACGATGTTTATAGAATAACTGCCGGATCAAATGCATGGTCGAAGACTTATTATTATCCTATTGGATCGAATCAAATCATTGTAAATAATATTACGCAATCAGCCTATAATACTACTATGATTCAATTTGGGGATTCGCTTGTTGAATTAAGCAGTTCCGGAGCTTATTTACAGTCACGTGTTCCATTTTCTCGTACTGCAAAACTTTTCCATCTGCCGGATAGTGATTTTATTTATAACGATTCACCGCTTATTATAAAAGAAAATTTCCAGGGAACTATACGATGGAGTATTTCCGAGCCCGGATATGTTGTTTCCTCTGCAAACGCTGACTTTATTTATGCGAGATCCGGAAGTCAAGTCAAAAAAATTTCAACTCTTACGGGTGCTGTAATCTGGACGAAGCCTGTTTTATCTAGTGCTTTGGTTCAAACTTCTGATTACGGATTCATTACTATAATGGGAAATGAATTTGCCAAATATGATTCTTCCGGACTTCAGCAATGGAATAAAATATTTTCGCTTCCTCATTTTGGATTGAAATGTTTAGCTGAAATCCCCGGTAAATCCTATGTTTCAGGCGGGGCATGGTGCAATTATAATTTGTATTATAATGTTGATACGGGATATTCACCCATAATTTTTAGTATGGATAGTATGGGTAATAGTGTGGTTGATTCAGTGAATTATTTTATTGATGGAAATGCAAATGATAATTCAATACTTAGTTTTGCAGACGATGCGGTTTATGTAGCAGCCGCAATGAATAATGCGGGACCTGCCAGAGATACACTTATCAGAAGTCAGTATTTAGGCGGAATATCAGTATTTGCAACAGATTGGTCTACCGGATTCACTTCAGGGATAAATCACAAATTTTCTGACATTGATGGAAATGGATTTATTGATTCTAGTGATGTTTTATCAATGAGCAGTGTCTATTCAAAAAGGAATGCAAGTCCACATTGGCTTAAACAAAGCAACCCCGCTAATTTACCGGATTTGAAATTCGTTTTCGAAAATCACAATTTGAATTATATGGATACCATAATAGTTGATGTTATTGCCGGGTCGTCCACTGTTCCAACAGATTCTATTTATGGGATTTCTTTTGAACTACTTCTGCAATTTATTAATACGAGTGGTTTTTCAATACAATCTTTTTATAGCGCTAATCCTACTGCATTTGGTGATACCTCACAAAATCTGTTTATTAATTACAGCTCCGATCCACAAGGAATTCCTGCACTTTCATCAATGGTAATGTGCAGGACCGATCATGTAAATACGATTTTGGCCGGAGACACCATTGTTAAACTTTATTATTTGTTTCCTCCAGGTACTACCTATATTAACCCTGTTCAAATTTATGTTGAGTGGAATGCTATAAATGAGGCCGGTTATCCTATTTCACTAAACACGGTTACAGATTCTATTTATTTTTCAGGCTTATCCGGATTAAATTCAATTTCAGAGAATAAGCTGAAATTATTTCCCAATCCGGCAAATGATAAAATGAATATTGTATTTGATGATAATGAAGAATACCGGATACGAATTTTTGATAATCTGGGAAGACTAATTTATGAATCAAAACCGGAAAAAAGTTACATAAATCTGGATCTCAAAAATTTCAATGATGGCGTTTATTATATTTCAGCTAAATCGGAAAACAAAAATTTGAAAAGCAGGTTTGTAATTCAACATTGATTATTATATTTTACGCCGTTGGGTTTTGTGAGTTTTCAAAGGTCTGAAAATTCAATTTAGATTATTTTCGTGGTATAAAACCTTATTACCTTACAAGAAAATTAGACTTATAAATGTAAATATCAAGAAACAACCAACTTTTTAATTACATGTCGATCATTAATTGCAACATCGATTATATATATCCCCGGCAATAGATTTGAAATCTTATTTTCATGAAAACCTTCATTCAATAACTTATGGGGCAAAGATACAATGGTCTGACCCAGTATATTCTTTACATCAATATTTACCTTGCATGATTTAACCAGACTGAAACTTATTGTTGTATTTCCTTTTGAAGGATTAGGAAATACAGCAATATCAGTATTGAGATAATTGTTCTCATCAATGCTTGTAGGCGTTCCGATAATATTTATATCATCAATAAACGTATTGTTTCCATTATCGCTTGTATTCGTAAATCTAAAACGAACATTTGGCTGATGTTGAACCGGGTTTAATTTTACAGTTTCCTGCCTCCATTGATTTAGAGTGGCTGGTAAAAAACTCGTGTTAACAATTCCTGCAGTGGAAAGCGACATTCCTTGCTTATTGTAGGAGGTGTTTATCCAGGTTTTCCCGCAATTAACAGAATATTGAATAGTCAACTTATCGTAGGTTGAACTGTTTCTTTGTGCATTGGCAACCATAAAAGTCATAAAGATAGGAAAGCCAACATTCGAAAAATTAATAGAAGGTGTTACCCAGGAATCTACTAAGCCTGCAGGATTTGAATAGTTATCCATCTTAATTGAATTCGAACCGGAAGTAGTAGTGTTTGCATTATTTACCCTTCTCCAATTATTGGCCACAATTGTATCGCTACTTTCTATCCATCCGTCAACGCCCGGAAAAGTGACAACATTTTCGAAATCATTAGTATAGTTCATTGAAACCATAGCTGTATCGCTGATGCGAACAGAAGCAGTTTTTGATATTGAATCAGTCCCATTTGCACTTGTTACAATAAGTGTGGCACCATAAAACCCCGGTGTGGAATATACGACAGAAGGATTTGTGTCAATACTTGTGGTAGGATTTCCCCCCGGGAAAGACCAGTTCCAGCTTGTAATGTTAGCGTTCCAGCTTTGATCAGTAAAAACAATGGGTGTTCCTGCACAAGCATTTATTGGACTTGCATAAAAATCAGCAATAGGGGAACAAATATTTACAGGCGAGCCTGTGGTGCCGGTTGCAATAAGGTTGTTTGCTGTCCATAAATTATTTCTTCCATTTAAGAGAGAATTTAATGCAGCATGCATTCGTGCACACTGTCCCTGCGTAAACATCCTTGTACAATAGGACTCTTCCATAAAATTCTGAACGTTTTCAATTATTGGTGGATTACAAACAGAACCTGTCAAATCGCAATGATCCCAACCAATGCTTATTGGAGTATCAGAAACCAGATCATCACCACATGCGATACCGGGTGAGTTTATGCCGCCCCATACATGTCTTAAATTAAAGAAATGGCCCATATCATGTGTAAGATATCTGGAATAGGAAATATTGCCGGTTCCTATTCTCCCAACGAAATCTGAACGAAGTAAAATGCCATCTAAGGTATCCGGTCCCCCGGTAGGAGTCGCCTGGACTCCTACAATTGAATTTAATAGAGAAGCTACAACCCAAAAATTCAGATATTTATTATTCGGCCAGCGATTCACTTTTGAATTGTCGGTAGCTAAATAGGTTTTAGTTGTTGCAATTCGTTCTATTCCGTCTGTGCAATTTCCGTTCGGATCTAGAGACGCTAATCTGAATTCAATTTGACAATCAGCTGCAATGGATTGAAAGGAAGGAACAATATCAATTGTATCAGCACTTCTTTTTTGAAAATCATCGTTAAGCGCATTTACACAATCGATAATCTGAGCTTTCGAAATGTTTTCCGGACCGTAATTATGAAGAACATGAAATACAACAGGTATTACATAAATTGGAGTTGAACTTGATCTTTGCTTATTTTCATGCTTAATAAACTCACGGGTAAATTTTTCAAGAGCTTGTCGATTTTGTTCGGTTTGAGGGTTAGTTGAAATCTTTTTATTATTTTCTTCAGTATAGAAGCAACGAATCGGTTTTTGCTGTCCTGAAGAAAATAAGCTTTGGAAAAAGATAATAAAAAAGAAGGCTCTTTTCATTTTTTCAATTTTAAAAGGGTCAAATCGAAAGTAATAATTATTCCAATGGATTACAAAAAATAATTAATTAACCTTCAAAATTCCGGGAATTTCCATTCTATCCTTCATCCTGTCTTATTTTAACCAAACTTTTCCTAAGCGCTCCTTTATGAAAAAGAAAAGTTACAATCAATGCAATCAGGCATCCTGCAATTACAGAAATTAATCTCTGAAATGTAATAGACCAAAAATCCGGTTGATTGTATTGTTCCCCATGAAGCATTATGATAATTACAGCAGCGATTGCCGCTCTGCTGCCTGACATTAATTTGAAAAAATAACAAGCTAAAATTGTTATTACAATAGCAGAAAGTACAGAAACAGCTATAGGAAGATTAATCAAAAAACATAATAAACTTGCAAGTCCGCCGATAATGTTTGCTTTGATGCGTGTAAAGGCTAATGGAATTGATTCATCACTGTCCGGAGTAATTACCAATATAACAGAGATCATGCACCAGCTGATGTCATTATATTTAATCAGCCAAGAAATCAGAAATACGATTAAACATCCGAAAATGCATTTTAGGATGTAGAGTAAAATGCCTTTAGAATCATTTTCCATTCACTTTCTCAATTTTAATTGGCGATCCTATTGCTATTGTTTTAACTAATCAAAAAATTCTCAAATTCTCAAATTCTCAAATTCTCAAATTCTCTAATTCTCTAATTCTCAAATTCTCAAATTCTCAAATTAACTATTCAACCTTCGCCCCCTGCCCAATCCACCTCCCCAAAATCTCTCTCTCTGCTTCTGTAATCCCAGTTTTATTTCCCTGAGGCATAGTTTTGGTTTGCACTACGCGAAAAAGTATTCTATCACTCAACTTTGCAATTTGCTGAGGTGTTTCAAACATAATTCCATTGGGCGCAACTTTTTGTACATCATCGGTGGGATGGGAGGAGTGACACGATGTGCAACGTTTTGTTATGATGGTTTGTACTTCTGAAAAATTTACGGGAGTTTTGTTTGTACTTTTTATTGTTGGAGAGGTAACAAAAACCATTGCGAAAAGTGAAAGCGCCGCAAAACCAAGAAGCCAGGCAGAGCTTATTCCCTTTTCATGTAGGTTAATGTAGTGCCTTACCGCTACACTTCCGATAATCAATCCTCCCAGTATGGCCCAATTATAGACAGGAGCAAACGTGCCCGGAAAATGATTGCTAATCATAATAAAAATTACAGGCATTGTAATGTAATTATTATGAAGAGAGCGCAGCCCTGCATATTTTGCTTTTCCAAGATCAGGTGGAAGATTTTGTTTGGCGGCGTGAACTAAAGCTTTTTGAGAAGGGATGATGACGAAGAATACATTTCCTGCCATTATCGTTCCAAGTATTGCACCAATGTGAATGAATGCTGCCCGACCGCTCAGATATTTACTTAGGAAAAAGGAAAACGATACAACTATAATAAAACCGATTATGCCAAAAAGTTTTGGTTTTGCCAATAAAGATGAACGACACATTATATCATATAGGAACCATCCGATTATCATTGATCCAATTCCAAGCAAAACTGATGTTAATGGTGTAATGTCGCTGACTGCAGGATCAATCATGAATGATTTTGCATTCATATAGTAAACAAGGGTCAATAAAATTATTCCTGTTACCCAGGTAAAATATGCTTCGTATTTAAACCAATGTAATTTCTCCGGAAACTCTTTTGGTGCGCCTTTGTATTTTTCAATGTAATAAAATCCACCACCGTGTATGGCCCATAAATTACCTGCCAGTTCATCGCGTAAGTCTTTTGTACGGTTTAAGCTATTCTCTAAAAAGATAAAATAGATTGATGCTCCTATCCATGCAATTCCAAAAACAACATGAGCCCAGCGAACCACCAGATTCACCCATTCCATTACATTTCCTTCCAACCCATTTTTTCGCAGAACAGGAAAACCAAAATAGACCAGAATTGAAATTGCAGCAAGAATAATTAGAACATATCGGGTAAAGTTTACTTCTTCTTTGATATCATCTCCTGTATCTTTTTGAAGATTATTTTTCTTCAAAACAATGAAAACATCATTTAGTATCCATATTGCAATAACTACCAGTGCTATAAAAACAAAAAAAAGAGTATTACTCATTTAAAATAGTATTATTTATAAAATTTTGCCCAAGAATCTATTGCAGCATCATTAACTAATTTTTTTAAAAACGTTATCCGATAGCTATCTGATCGTTAATCGTTAGTAGCCAATCGTTAGTAGCCAATCGTTGATCGTTACTCGTTACTCGTTATCTGATAGCTATCGGATCGTTACTCTGGTTATTCGCTAATCCTCATCCGATAGCTATCGGATCCTTAATCGTTATTCGTTATTCGTTACTCGTTGATCGTTACTCTGGTTATTCGCAAATCCCGAATCCCGAATCCCTAATCCTCATCCAATATCTATCCCATCTCACTTCCCGCTTCTTCTCCCCAACAGTATCCTATAAAACGACCTGCTCCGTATTTCATCCAGCGTCAATCCCGTCATGAGAATTTCTTTTTCACTCACAGCTCCGCAGTTTAATGCTTTCAGAAAGTAATTTAGTAGTCCTTGTCCTGTCGCTGCATCGTCAAATACATCACCCGACAATGTTGCTTGTGCTGCTTTCTCAACGAAGTTTTTTAATCGAAGTGCAGCATCTTCATAACTTTCAAGAAAGAAAGAATACACTGCTGCATAACGCATGGGCAATTGTGCAGGGTGCAAGTCCCAGCCCTGATAAAAGCCATTGATGAGAGAATGCATGGTGTGTCCAAAGCCAAGTTTCCAGGCTTTATGAACGATATCGCGATTTTCTTTTTCCTGTTCAGGAGTCAGATTATCTCCTCTATGAGGTCCAACCGGCATTACATTAGTTGCACCATCAGATAACATAATTCCTGTTCCTCCGAGAGCTACGCGAGTCATGTGGTGAGCAAAATCGCAGACAGGATGATCCATCGTCTGGTATTTAGCAGTGATGTTGCAAGATGCAGTATAATCGTACGTTCCGAAATGAGCAGCAATACATCTTCCTTTACCTGCCCTGATTAAAGAAAGAAGCGGATTTTTTCCTTCTGCATCCATCACTGCTTGCGTTGCTTCAACCATCATTTCCATTTTCAGGGAATGTGGAAGCAGTTTATGTTCGTGTTCTAAGATTTCGAAAAGTTTGGTAAGCGCTTCAATCTGTTGAGGTATTGTAACCTTAGGAAGCATTACTATAAAATTGTCAGGAAGTTTTCCGCCTGTTTTGGCAAGAAGAGTAGTCAGGAAAATATCAAGTGTTCGTATTCCTCTGTGCTTAAGATCTTCTGTGAAGGGTTTAATTCGAATTCCGATAAAAGGAGAAATTGTTTTTTCTTTCATGCCTATGGCCAATTGCTCTGCCGCCTGAACAGCAGTTGCATCTTCTTCAGCATCGGGCCTGTTACCAAATCCATCTTCAAAATCGATGCGAAAATCTTCTACAGCTTCCATAGATAATTTAGCGGCGATTTTTTTATAGACGAGAAAAGGAAACCAAAAATCTTCTTTCTTTATTTGCTCATCCGATAATTTGGAAAGCTTATCGTTGATAATTGCTATTTTGTTTTTGTCACTTGGTATTAATTCATGTCCTTTTAATTCCAGAACCTTTGCTAAAACGGAAAAGTCAGGCGCATAAGTCTGAAAACTCTTTAAGGCTGTTTGCCCCATTTTTTGAGTAGTATCAGATTTAAATAGATTGGCGCCTCCATAAACTGTATGAACAGCTTGTCTGTCTGGCAGTTCACCGGGATATATTTTTTGAAAGGCAGAATTAGCTGTATGAAGTTCTTTTAGTACATGATCAACAGCTTCTTTTGGAATGGATAATTTCATATTTAATTTTATCGATTTTTTTAATTTTTCAACTTCCACGATACGTAGAGTATCCAAATGGATTTAGCAGCAAGGGTACATGATAATGAGAACTGTCTGTTATTTCAAATTCAATATTTACAGACGGATAAAAAGCTTTTACCTTTTGTTTTTCAAAATAGGACTTAGTATCGAAAACCAGTTTGTATATGCCGGGAGTAATTTCCACTTCCTCTGAAACCAGATTCTTTATACGACCATCGTTGTCGGTTTCACCTTCTGAAACTATTTTCCAATTGCCATTCAGCTTTTGTTCAAGAGTTACGGGAACTGCTGAAGCAGGGCGTCCCAAAGAGGTATCTAAAATATGTGTCGTTATCAGGCTCATGATATCAATTTATCGATGCGAAGGTGGGTAATTTTATTCTGTTCCTGAGCTGCAATGTTCAATTCTTTTTCAGCATCGTTGTTAAGTCTATCGTTCAAAAGTCCCAGCATTTCACCGGCAGTTTTCCCTGTTGCACAAACGATAAATATAAAACCAAATTTATTTTCATAAGTATTATTTGCCTGAATCAATTCCTGAAGTATATTTTCATCGGCATTTTGTGTCCCCGACTGTTCATTTTCTGCCCATGATTTTGTGGCTTCGAATTTTTTTTCCAAAGCTTTTTGTCCGATTTTCGGATGGTGCGAAAATGCTTCCAGCCAGTCCGCTTTCCTGCAGTCCCACCAGGAATTGTCTGAAAGCTCTTTCAGTGATTCAATTGATTTAAAGGGCATATGTTCTACAACATTATTGGCCCAATGCGTGCAGCCGCAACATTTGAACAACTGATCCCATGCTTCTTTAGACGGTAAACTATTGAATTCTTCCAGTTTCATATCAATCGGATATTTTTCCAAACAATCTCATCCTGCTTATTCCGCCATCGGGAAAAATGGTAAGCCTCACATGCGTAAAGGGACCTTTCTCTTTCAGTTCATCGGTGAAATAATGTTCATGATCAGCTTTCAGTTTAGTTTGCGGTAAAATTACCTTCCATTTTATAGCATCAGTATTGATTGTGCTTTCAGCATCTTTGGAAAGCATGCAACCTTCAATTAGACATGTATCCGGATAATTGCCTTTAAAATGACACGTATCAATCAATGCTTTTTCAATTGTTCCTTTATGTGCAAGACGTACTATTACCCAATCTTTATTTCCCGGCGTTCTGTTTCTTTTTGTTTCCCAGCCGTCTCCCATATTAATACCTCTTCCGGGCATGATAAGATTGTCCATATGACTAAAAAACATATCGTTGCATAATATAGATCTGGCGCCATTCACAGAAGCAGCAAGGTCAATAACTTCTGTTTTATTTACCTTACTCCAGTCTATAAATACATCACCATAAACTTTAAAACGTGCTACTCCGCCATCAGGATAAATATTTAATCTTAAATGAGTATAAATTTCACTTGAATTAATTTCAAAAAAATTCTGACTTCCCGGTTGAAGGGGAGAGTGAGGCAAAATTTCTTTCCACGATATTTTTAGAGGATCAACTTTTTCACCTGCCGGAATATTTACTGCATCTACTGAAGCAAAGGGTGGATGATTGCCAAGAAAGAAATTTGTATCTATATCGAATCCTTTAATCAGTCCCGATGCTGCCAATTGTATAATACACCAGTCGTGACCGGGCGTTCTCTTTCTGCGCGATTCCCATCCATCCATCCATTTGCCACGATCTGTATATTTATCGGCTATGAAAATTCCTCTTCCCGGTTTTAGAAGATTTTCTTTTTCTGCAAAAAAATCATCGCTGCATAGTAAGGTTTTCCCGCCCAATCGTTCAGCAGCAAGGTCGGCAAGTTTCGTGAACTCAGGATTAACTTTATTTTGTATTAACATCTAAATTAAATATTATAAAACAACTTGTAATATTATTAATTATTTTATCACATCCTATTATTCATGAATAAATTTATTGGATCGTATTTCTAGGTCAGTAACAATATTTATAATAAAAAGTCCTGATGAAAGATTGCTGACATTAATACTCTTTGAAAAAAAATCCGAATATAAATTCCCTTTTTCTTTATATAAAGCTTTCCCATTTATGTCTATAAGATTCAAAGAATAACTTTTGCCTTTTAAATTCTTAGCATCTACATAAAGTATTTTCGAGCCTGATGAATACGCAAGATTTAATTTTTGAATTTTTTCTTCCTTAATTTCGGAAATTGAAATGGAGAGTGTGTCATTTAAAATCCTGACTAATCTGTTTCTGCCGACATAATTGTAGTGGTAAAACTGACCCCCAATAATAATTGATTGATTTGACTGAAGAGCTAACGTAAAAATAGGGCCACCTCCATTTCCCGAACTGAATGTTAAATCCATATATCCATCATGATATAATCGGGCAATATTGTTGGCGAATCCGCCGTTATAATAATTGAAAGCTCCTGCAATAATAATTTTACCGTTAGCTAGGATGGATACTCCGTAAATTTCATTGTTAGCACCCTGGCCATTTTTATTAAATGTTGTATCAATTGCCCCGTCAGAATTTAGCCTTACAATATATTGTGAGTAATTTCCATTGAAAGTGTGAAAGCCTCCTCCAACTAATATCTTTCCATCAGGATCTATTTTTGTAGTATATACAGAAAAATCAGCGCCAGAGCCAATATCAAATGTTGTATCTAAAGAGCCATCTGTATTCAATTGAGCTAGAAAATTTCTTGGTATTCCATTGACAATGGTAAAATCGCCACCAATAATAATTTTTCCATTTGGTTGCAGAGATAAAGTTCTTACAGCCATATTTGTTCCTGTACCGGGATTAAAAGTTGTGTCAAGAGATCCATCGGAATTAATTCTGGCAATATAATTTCTGATTACACCATTGAAAATTGTAAAATTACCTCCGATTAAAATCTTGCCATTGGGTTGTATTAAGGTAGTTCGAATCCAACTATTTGCACCGGTTCCCGGGTTAAAAGTAGTATCTACTGATCCATCAGAATTTAGCCTCACAATTTTATTTCGAATATAATTATCGAACTTATCAAAATCACCACTTACAACAATTTTTCCATCCTGCTGAATTGAAAAATTAGCTACTGTGTTATTTGCGCCGGATCCAACATTAAAAGCAGTGTCAATGTTCCCGTTTGAATATAGTCTTGAAATATGATTAACTAACACTCCATTATAAGTTGTAAATACGCCACCAATTAATATCTTTTCATCGCTTTGTATAGCACTTCCTATAACCCAGTTATTGGCTCCCGAAACCGGATTAAACAAAGGATCAATTGTGCCATCAGTGTTTAATCTGGCAATTCTATTAGCGTCAAAAATACCATAAATTGTAAAAAGTCCTCCCAAAAGAATTTTTAAATCCGGTTGAAGAAGTACGCTTGAGACAGTTAAATCAGTGGTTGAGTTACCATCGTTAAAGTTTGAATCAAACGATCCATCCGGGTTAAGACGAGCAATATTATCTGAGGGGGAACCAATTTGAATCCAGAAATTTCCACCAATAATTATTTTACCATCCGGTTGAAGTGCTATGTCCCAAATATTGCTGTAATTCCATGGACCAATATCGAAAGTTGTGTCTATGGTTCCATCCGGAAAAAGTCTAACTAAATTGTTTGCATTCGTTCCATTAAATGAAGAAAATCCTCCTCCAAGAATTATTTTCCCATCCGATTGAACTGCCACAGCATAAATTGAATCAGCGCCACTGCCAACTATTAGTGTCGAGTCCAATGTTCCATTAGAATTAATTCGTGCAATTTTATTATTTGAAGAGCCATTAATGAATGAGAAATTACCAATTATTATTACGCTACTATCAGGTTGAAGAATGGCTTTGTTAATATTTCCGTTTGTTCCTATTCCTGTAACAAAAGTTGAATCAAGTGATCCATTTGAATTTATCCTTGCAATGAGATTTACCGGTACACCATCATAAGTCGTAAAATTTCCGTAAATTATAATTCTTCCGTCTGGTTGAAGAATGGCCTTGTAAGTAGCTTGATTTACACTAGCTCCGGAATTAAAACTCGCATCAATAGAGCCATCTGCATTTAATCGGATCAAGCGATTTGCTGGAAACCCATTAAATAAAGTAAAGTCTCCACTTAGTATAATTTTGCCGTCAGTTTGCGGACAAATAGATCCAACCCAGTTGTTAGGTCCTGAACCTATATTAAAAGTAGTATCATATGTACCATCAGCATTTGTTCGGGTGAAGCGATTACATGGTTTTTTATTGTAGGATGTAAATTGCCCTGCAAGGAGAATTTTGCCATCGGATTGAAGTGCCATAATGTTAATAGAATTATTAGGTCCATTAAGGTAACTATATCCAGAATCCAATGAATTAAAACTTGTATCGATGGCCCCCGTTTGTGCCATGAGTGAAGTGAACTGGAGGAAAATGAAGCAATAAAAAATAAAAATATAATTCATTCGGTTAGCCTTTTACAACAGACTTATTTATTAAAATATTTCCTGAATTTAAAGTTGGGAAAAAATTCTTGTTATAAATTAACTTTCCGTTTAAAATTGTTTGTTCAACCATTCCCTTTAGATTTCGTCCTGCATAAGGCGTTTGTTTATGTCGATGGTGAATATCCTTACTGAATTTTGTCGTTTCTTTTTCCGGATCCCAAATGACTATATCAGCATCAAATCCCGGCTGGATTTTTCCTTTGGAATTATCCAATCCTAAGAATTCTGCCGGGCGCAAACACATCCAAGTATAAATCTCTTCGATGGTAATACCGTATTTCATTCCTGCCGTCCATACAGCAGGTAAAGAAAACTGCAGCCCTGCAATTCCTCCCCAGGCCTTCTCAAAATTCCCGCTTTCGATTTCTTTAATGTTAGGCGGAGCAGGGGAGTGGTCGGTAGCAATAAAATCGATGTCGCCTTCTTTAAGTGCCATCCAGAGTTTTTCATTGTTCTCTTTTTCCCTGATTGGCGGAGCACATTTCAACAGGGTGTTTTTATCTTCAATTTCTTCTGCATGAAAGAAAAGGTAATGTGGAGCTGTTTCAACCGTAAGGGGCAATCCCTCTTGCCGGGCGTTCCGTATCATAGGCAATGCCTCGGCAGAGGATAGATGAACAATATGAACACGGGCTCCTGTTTCCCTGCATAGCTGAATCATTGTTTCAATTGCTTTGTTCTCCCAATCTTTTGGCCGTGAATTCAGATATGCCTGATAGCTGCTCGGATTTTTTTTCAATTCTTGAATACCGGCATGACTCTCGCTAAGTTCGCAATGCACCAATAAGGGCATGTCGTATTTCTTTAATAGCAAAAGAACGTCTTTAAGTAGTCCGGGAGATGTTTCCGGAAAATCATCAATTCCTGAATGTGTGAGAAAGGCTTTAAGTCCAAAAATTCCACCCTTAAGTAAATCTTCAAGCTTTGAAATAGTCGCAGGAACAACGCCACCCCAAAAACCGCAATTAACATGTAGTCCATTTCTGGCGGCGGCAATTTTTAATTGTAGATTGGAAAAAGTAGTTGTAACAGGTGTTGAATTCAGTGGCATATCAATAAGAGTAGTTATACCACCGGCAGCCGCCGCACGTGTTGCTGTATCAAACCCTTCCCATTCCGTGCGCCCGGGTTCGTTGATGTGCACATGCGGGTCTATTAATCCGGGCATTAGGACATTGTTGCCGGCATCTATAATGTTACCTTGTTGAAGAGCTTCAGTTTTATCCAAAAGTGCAAGTATTTTCCCCCCTGAAATCAAGACTGTTCCATCCAGGAAGCCCCCGGGAGTTAAAATTCTTTTACTTTTTATGGCAAGCTCAAAATTCATCCAATTGTTCGATTTGAACAAAAATAGAATTAAATTTCCGAAATGAATCGATGCTCTTATTTAAGCTCAAATTATTGCCTGTTTTACCATGTCTAAATTAGAAACCTGGACATTTATTTTAGAAAGCCTACAACAGTCAAAACCTGTTATTCTGCTCTATGTTGTTGAAAGCAAGGGCAGCAGTCCCGGTAGAGAGGGCTTTTTAATGGGCGTAACGAAAGATGCTATTTCCGGCTCCATTGGCGGTGGTATTATGGAGCATAAATTTGTCGAAATGGCCAAGGAAAAACTTAGAGAATTGTCTAAAGAGTCAATTGTCAAAAAGCAGGTCCATAATAAGGCAACATCCAATAATCAAAGCGGAATGATTTGTTCGGGCGAACAAACTATTCTGCTTTTTAATTTGAGAGAGGATCATTCGAGTACCTTAGATAAAATAGTTAAATCGCTTTCTAAAAACCGTGCAGGAATATTAAAAATATCACCATTGTTATTCAATTTTATTGAGGATGATGTTCATTTGCCATTCCGAAATTTTTCATATGAATCGGAGAATAGCTGGATTTACGAGGAACGTTTGGGAATAAAAAAGCACTTATACATCATTGGTGGTGGACATTGCGCTTTGGCATTTTCGAAAATAATGCAATCGCTGGATTTTTACATTACTCTTTTTGAAGACAGAGAGCAACTCAATACGTTTAATAATAATTCTTATGTTCATGAAAAAAAAATTGTTAAGGACTACTCCGAATTAAGTCCTCTAGTGCAGGAAGGAGAAGATGTCTATGTAGTAATAATGACCTTCGGTTATCGGACAGATGATATTGCTTTGCGCTCAATCATCCATAAAAATTTTCATTATCTGGGTGTATTAGGAAGCAAAAGTAAAATGGAAAAAATGTTTATTGAATGGCGTAAAGATAATTTGCCTGAAGAAAAACTTAATAAAATATTTGCACCGGTTGGAGTATCCATAAACAGTCGTACCCCTCCAGAAATAGCAATAAGTATTGCCGCTCAAATTATTGGTGTCAAAAATCAATAATCAATTTACATTCCCTCTAATAGTGTAAATCAAATAATTTTTATCCGTCTTTATTGCCTCATCAAAGTAGCATTAAATCCTATAGAAGACTCCCTATAAATTCCCAAATCAATTGAAAGAATTTAAAGGATATAAACCACCTCCGGTCCAACCCTGAAAGGGTGGAACGATTATAAAAGCTATAACCCCTCACCGCCCCAACCCTGATAGGGCGGTACCCTTATAAAAGATATAAACCCTCACCGCCCTAAAACCCTGAAAGGGTGATATTCTTATAAAAGATGTAAACCCCCACTGCCCCAAACCCCAAAGGGGTGACATTATAAAATTAAATTAATCATCCATTTTAATTTTACACTTTACCAATTGTAAGAACCCCCAATTTTTTAAATTAAAATTTATTTCTGTTCTGAAAATGTAATCACGTAAAAATAAACTGTACGCTCATTTTCAATTTTTAAAGATCATTAACGAAATTCAACCTTTTTATTGTACAAACTTTGTTTTTTTTCTTACATAAATTACTCTGCATTCACTTATTCCTGACACATCAAATTGGTGTGATTAAAAATTAAATGACTTCAATTCCTTTAATTTTTATTTAAAATTCTTTAAAAAAGTCTATTCCTTCTTCATTTTTCAAAAACAATTATATAGAGAATATCAAAATCTGTAATTATTTAATGAAACTTTAGAAATTCAGCCTTATCAGAATTGCTACTATTGCTATTCATTAAACAAAAATTAAAAGACCTTAATATGATTACAATAAATACAATTCAAAACAAACCGAATACTAGTAAAGCGACCTCACATTCAAAAGTATTTATTTTACTAATTACAACCGTATGGTTATTGTTTTTTCAGTTTATTCAAAAGAACGCTGATGCTTCTTCCACAACATACTATTCACTAAGCTCTGGTGATTGGGCCAATTCAATTTGGTCTAATACAACAAGCGGTGGACCCAACTGCAGTTGTGATCCCGGCAGCAATCATAACAAGGTTGCTAATGTTACATATAAACTAACGGTCTCCACTTATTCCAAATTTAAAATGACAGGGGGAGGTATAATTAATGTAAGCGGTAATGGAGGGCTTGTCATTAATTCAGATTTTGAAATGACCGGTAATAGTGAATTGCATATTGCCAACGGAGATACGGTTATAGTTAATGGCGATTTAAAGTTAAGCGGAGGGTCGCAAATAGATGTGAGTGGATATTTTCAGGTTAATGGCAATGCAACTTTAACCGGTGGTTCTAGTGTTTGTGGTTCCGGTTCTTCATTCCTCAATGGTACATTGACAGGATCTACCTGGTGCGGCAGCGTCTTACCTATAAAGCTATCTTATTTTAGAGTTAAGCAGGAGAATAGTACAGCAAAACTAACATGGGCTACTGCAACAGAAATTAAGAACGATTTTTTTACTGTTGAAAGATCTCCGGATGGAATAAACTTCAGTGAATTATTTGATGTTATGGGAGCAGGGAACAGTACTATGGAGCTGGAATATTCTTCTACAGACAATGATCCAATTAAAGGATACAATTATTATCGTTTAAGACAGACGGACTACGATGGTAATTCGGAATATTCAGAAATAATAAGCTTTAAGTATATTAATGCAATTGGTGAAAATAAAATTATTGCATCTTCAACAAATCCAAATCCATTTATTAATAATTTTACAATTAACTATTCTATCCCCAAAAAGGAAAATGTTGAAGTGCAAATTGCCACTTTCAAAGGCAATCTTGTCTACAGTGAAACTGTAAATGCAAATGAAGGTGAAAATGCATTTACCTTCAATGATACTAAAAATCTATTCCCGGGGATTTATAATGTTAGGATAATTTTGAAAGGAGAGGTTGTGTCAAAAAAAATTATTAAGTACTAATTTAATGGATTAAATAAATCGAATTGTGTAATAAAATTCATAAAAAGTGAAGTCATAAAACGCAGATTAAGATAAGCTAAATTTAATTTGATGATTTAAATCAGCAAGTAAATAGAATTAGTCCAATTTATAATTTTTGTCCTGCAATAATAGAATTATTACTTGTCAGGTTAAAACCATACTCTTTAATGTAAGCTCCATTGTAATTCTTTGGAGCAATATGAATCCATCCGAAGTTATTATTTTTTTTAATCCCAATATACATTTCCGAAAAGTAATATGACCCTACTCCATGAACTAGAAAATTCAGGTAAGCATTTGATGACCATTTCCCTGTATTGTTGATTTCGGTTAATGTGTCGTAGGAAAAAAGAGTAACCGGATTGCCGCTGTTATTTATTGAGATGGAATCCCCGGCATTGTATCCGCTTATATTTAAATAAATATCCGTGCAAGAACAATGCGATCCGCAAAAAAAATTTGTGACCGGATTATGGAAACCTGTAAGCCTAAAATCAGGAATTGAGTCACCACTTAAATCAATATAAAGAAAGGCACTTGAATCAGCCGGTGTTGCTAAATCCTCGCAATTATAAGGTACTATTGATGGAGTTAAATACCTTATGGTATTTAAAGAAACTGTTGTATCACATTTAGTATACACTATTGAATCAGGCAGGGTAACAGGATTCGATAGAGGTTTAGTAGTTTCTTTATTTTTAGAACAAGAAATGATGGTGATTGCCAAAATAAATATTAAGAAAAATTTATACATATTTTGAAGTTTGATATAAAATTGTTTTAAAAAATACTAATTTATAAAATTATTTCCGATTTCCCATCAAGCGTATATATACAAACCCCGAAACTAAAAAACCAACAAACCAGGCATAGTTATACAGATCAGAAATCCAAAGAGGAACAACATCTTTACCCATGACGCCGATCGTTAATAAGAAACCGGGGACATTGGGCAATATGCCTACAATAAGAGCGAAAATTGCTTTTCTATTAATCCCATTATCGTATGTATAGATTCCCCGGTATGTATACATTTCATCAACGTTAAGTTCTTTTTTGCGAATGAAGAAATAATCGACAATCATAATCCCGCCAACAGGACCCAGTAAACTGGAGTAAGCAATAAGCCAGGTAAAAATATATCCGTTAGGATCTGCAATAAGCTTCCAGGGGAATATGAGAATACCAATGATGCCTGTTATATATCCTCCGGTGCGGAAACTAATTTTAGAAGGCGACAAATTTGAAAAATCATTAGCCGGACTTACAATATTCGCAGCTATGTTTGTAGCAAGAGTAGAAATTGTAACTGCAATCATGGCAAAACTAACCAGTGCTTTACTTTCAAAATTACCTGCAAGTACCAAAGGATCCCAAATCGTTTTTCCGTAAATAATTGCTGTTGATGAAGTCACTACAACACCAATAAAAGCAAAAAGTGTCATAGAAGGGGGAAGTCCGATGGCCTGACCAACAATTTGAGATTTCTGACTTTTTGCATAGCGTGTGAAGTCAGGAATGTTGAGTGAAAGCGTTGCCCAATAACCTACCATGCCTGTCAGAGCCGGGAAAAAGAATTTCCAGAATTCTGAACTGTTATTGAACTTCGAAGGTTGTGCCAATATGGGTCCAAGTCCATGAGCTGCCGATATTGCCCAGAAGAGCAAAGCAAGCGCTGCAAATGGAAGAAAGAATGCTTTAAAGACAAGAAGTTTTCTGATACTTTCAACACCAAGTTTAATAACATACATATTCAAAAGCCAGAAAATAAAGAATGTAATTGCAGGTCCTGTCTGTAAACTAAAAGAATCGGGAAAAATCTGAGGAAGGTTTTCTACGGATGGATACCATGCTTTAAGCATTTGATACAATGCAAATCCTCCTATCCAGGTCTGTATGCCAAACCATCCGCAGGCAACAATTGCCCGAAGCATTGCAGGTACATTTGCACCGCGCACACCAAAACTGACACGCGCTAAAACAGGAAATGGAATGCCATACTTAGCACCTGCATGACCGTTTAATATCATTGGCGCCAATACAATTGTATTCCCTAAAAAAATAGTAAGAATAGCCTGCCACCAGTTCATCCCCCCTTCAATCAGTGAACTCGCAAGCATGTAAGTTGGTATGCATAAACTCATGCTTATCCACAAAGCAGCATAGTTCCAGGTTCCCCAGGTTCGGTTTACCTTTTCAACCGGCGCCAGATCTTTATTAACTAAGCTCATTATTCCAAAACATTTTTAAATGTCCAGCCATTCTAAAATTTTCAAATTTTCAAATTCTCAAATTAACTAACGAATTCATCCGCCACAGCGATCGCTTTTGAAACAATTTCCAACGCTTCATCCATTTCGTCTTTGTTAATACATAGTGGAGGTGCTGTAAAAATATAATTCCATCTGACGAATGTAAATAATCCTAATTCTAAAAGTTTAGCATTGACTTTATTCATAACGACCATTTCATCGGCTGTAGCATTCCACGGCGCCATTGGCTCTTTTGTCTTGCGGTTTTTGACGAGTTCAATGCATCCTAAAAGTCCTGTGGTACGATAATCACCAATAGAAGGATGTTTTTCTTTTAGTTTCTCTACCTGCTGCTTCATGTAATTTCCCATGCTAGCAGCATTGCTGATCAGGTTTTCGTCTTCATATATTTTTAGTACTTCAACAGCTGCAGCGCATGCAACTGCATGACCGGAATAGGTAAGACCAAGCGGGAGAGGCTTATCATTAAATTTATTGATCAGTTCTTCTTTAATGATCATTCCACCGAGTGGAATGTAACCACATGTAAGACCTTTAGCAAAACACATAATGTCAGGAACAACATCGTGATGATTGACACCAAACCATTTTCCTGTTCTTCCAAAGCCACTCATCACTTCATCACAAATAAGAAGTATTCCATATTTATCTGCTATCTCCCTGATTTTCTTCCAGTATCCCTGCGGATATTTAATGCAGCCGCTGGAGCCGCTTTCGCCTTCCATTAATATTGCAGCAACTGTACCCGGACCTTCGTATTTTATAATACGCTCCATATGATTGGCTGCATTGGTAGCACATTCTTCAGGCGTTACACTATTCCATGGACAACGATAAAAAAATGGATTTTCAACATGAATGAAATTCGGTGCGGCCTGTGAATCATGTGCAATACCGCGTGGATCACCACTGGCCGACATAGCTCCATAACTTGCACCATGATATCCAAGGTATAACGTAACGACCTTATGTCGTCCGGTATAAAGTCTTGCAAATTTTATTGCATTCTCAACGGCTTCAGCACCTGCATTGGTGAAAAAAGTTTTCTTCAGTGAACCCGGAGTAATCTCTGCTAATTTTTTTCCTAATTCTCCGCGTGCAGCTGTTATCATTCCCGGATGCACAAAACTGACTTCTTCCATCTGGCGCATAACAGCTTCTTTCACTCTTGGATGTCCATGGCCAATGTTCATATTCATCAGCTGCGATGAAAAGTCTATATACTTTTTCCCGCTTCTGTCGTGAATGTAAACACCTTTAGCTCCTTTAATATTTAATGGATTCAATCCCGCCTGCTTCGACCAGGAGAAGACAGTGTATTCGAGGTTATTGTTTAGGATGATTTCTTTTTCTGATAGGGTAGGGGTTAACATTTTATTAATTTGAGAATTTGAGAATTTGAAAATTTGAGAATGAGCTTTGCTGTTGATTAAAGAGAAATTGTGAGACTAAAAGAAAAGAAAAAAAAAGTAAAACCTCTTCATTTTCAAATTCTCAAATTTCCAAATTCTCAAATTAATCAACTCATCCAATTCGCTCTCGCTTCCGGATTCCATTTAACAGAAGTCTTCTTTAGCTGTGTCCAAAAGGCAATTGAGCTTTCACCGGTAATATCTCCGACGCCAAATTTGGAATCATTCCATCCGCCGAATGAAAACGGTTCACGCGGAACAGGAACGCCTATGTTTATGCCTATCATTCCTGCACTGGCTTTGTCCATAACAAGTCTGGCAACGCCACCGCTTTGAGTAAAGACGGAAGCAGCATTTCCATATTCTGAATTATTTTCAATTTCCAGTGCTTCGCTGACATCTTTGGCGCGAATAATTGCTATAACAGGACCAAAGACTTCTTCTTTTGCAATAGCCATATCGGGAGTAACGTAATCGATAACCGTTGGACCAACATAGAAACCATTTTCTTTTCCTGTGACAATAGCATTTCTGCCATCAACTAAAACTTTTGCTCCTGCTTTTTCAGCTTCAGAAATATATTTGTTAATCCTGTCGCGTGCTTCTTTGCTGATAACGGCTCCGAGGTTTTTACCCGGAATAATTTTGCGCGCTTCGTCGCAGATTTTTTGAATAATGTGGTCAACATTACCAACTCCAACCATGGCTGATGCTGCCATGCATCGCTGACCTGCACATCCACTCATAGAAGCAGTCACATTGCTCGCTGTCATATCAGGATTAGCATCAGGCATAACGATGAGATGATTTTTTGCACCACCCAATGCCAATGCTCTCTTCAATTTTGAAGATGCTCTTATGTAAACGATTTTAGCAACCTTGGTGGAACCAACAAAAGATACCGCTGAAATTCCCGGGTGGTCACATATTGCTTCAACAATTTCCCTATCGCCATTCACAATATTAAATACACCGTCCGGAAGTCCTGCTTCTTTTAGCATGGTTGCAATTCGGTTAGAAGATAGAGGTACCTGTTCAGAAGGCTTTAATATCATACAATTTCCCAAAACAAGAGCATTTGGAATAGTCCAATGCGGAACCATGTGAGGAAAGTTAAAAGGCGCAATGGAAGCAACTACTCCCAGAGGTTTATAATCAATTCGGCACTCAACACCTCTGCTAACTTCCAGAATCTTTCCCGGAATTAATTGGGGCATGCTGCAGGCAAATTCAGTTAGTTCAATGCTCTTCTCAACTTCAGCAATGGCTTCATCCATTGTTTTGCCATTTTCCTGGTGAACCAGAAAAGCCAACTCCTGAAGATTGGCTTCAAGAAGGATTTTATACCGGTAAAAAATCTGCACCCGTTCCTTAATTGGCATAGCAGACCAGCTTTCAAAAGCTTTCTTGGCTGCGGCTACGGCTGCATCCAGTTCTTCTATGGAAGAAAGCGGTACAGTCGACAAAACAGTACCATCTAAAGGAGAAAGCACATTTAAAGACTTTTTAGTTCCATTAGAAAATTTTCCGCCTATATAATTTTTTACTTCGGGGAATTGGGAAGTTGTGATTGTCATTATGATTGATTTTTCAATTATGATTTATTGCCAATAGTGGTTAATTGTTCTTACAAGCTTCAAATATCGACAATTTTGGCTGAATTAGGAAATTAAATTCTAAAACCTCAACGCCGCAAAAAACGAAAACCCTTTCGACTCAAATTCTAAATCCCTCAGAAAAGCATCGTTCTTGGGCAAGTTTTCTGCTTCGATTTTGTTTATTGAATATCCAACTCCCGCTCCTAAAAATTTAAAAATGTATTGTTCAATAGAAATCTGTGCTGCTCTAATTTTTCCATTAGAGTCATTTATTTTTATAGAAAGAAATTCAGCCGAGGTTCGAATAAGAGTATTCGGCAAAATGTAAACGTTTATGTGAACACCCGGTAATAATACAGGTACGTTTAAGGAAACATCTTTTTTATAAGAAAGGCCATAAGAAGTAGCATCGACGCCGGCTTTAAGAATAGAATAACCGAGTCCCAAAGAGAAACCCGCATTGAAATTTGCTTTGTGAAAAATAGAATACTGAAGCAGAAGAGAAAAGTAATCGGCATTTAAATATGCTTTTATGTTGCTGCCAATAGTATAAACGGAATCGCCATAAGCAAACTGTTTTTTCAAATTTGCTTCTCCTTTCCTGTGAAGAGAAGCAAACGAACCTGAAAACTGGAAGCGCCCGCCTGGGATGATTTTTAAAAAAGGAAAAACTTTACGCGAGGAAAAACCCAGATCATCTTCCAGACTCAGCTCAGAATTGACTCCGTAAGCATTGGCATCAAAAACGGCTTTCGTGCTAATGTCTGCATACGTCAATCCCGCATAAAAATAGACCGGTATTCTTTTTTCAGCGAAGGGCTGAGCAGAAGAATTATTAGCATAAAGGAAAAATGAAATCAGAACCGGCAAAAATATTTTAGTTCTATTAAGAGCGTTAAATTGTTTCATAAGGATTTGCATAAAGGGTGTTTAGTTGAAACGCTAAGTTATTTAATTCATTGGGAGATTAAATGAAAAAGCTTCAATATTCAGGTTTTAAGGACCTGTTTCTAAAATTTAATTTCTAATATAAGTAATAGTTTATAAAACTATTTTTTTTTACTCCTGAAAAACCCTTTTTCCTGATAGTTAACTTCTTCACCTATCAAATAGCCCCATGGTTTTAACGGTTCAATATTATCAAAAACCACCTTCATCATTCCGGCTAATGGCATAGATAAAATCATACCTGCAACTCCCCACGTCATTGCTCCCACAATAAGCACAATCATTGCTGTCAACGGATTGATGCTTACACTGGATCCAATGACATAAGGGGATATAAAATTATTATCTATGAATTGAACAAACATTGCTACACCTAAAGCGCCAATTGCATAACCTATTTCATCCTTGGTTATGATTGCCATCATTATAGGAAGCAGGCTGCCAACTAAAACCCCTACATAAGGAACTATATTCAACAATGCTGCAAGCACACCAAATAAAATGGCATGTTTAATTCCCAATAGCAAATAACCTATAGAGCCTAAAACAGATAATATCAGAACGTCTATCATGAGTCCTTTAAGGTATTTTACCGAAACATGGGATGACTTTTTAATAATATCTAAAACATTTTTATGATTATCTTTTGCTACCAGAATAATGAACTTTTTATATTTATCCCTGAAATAGGTTAGAAAGAAAATATATAGGGGTACTAGTGCAAACATAGCCAGAAACGTTCCGGTAGTGGAAAAAAGTCCAAGCATCAGTTCAGGACCATAAGATGCAGCATCTTTAATCTTTTCTTGTATCCATTCTATTTGAATATTTTTAGCAATATGAGTTTTTGTTTCCACCCATTCAAGTATACGGTTCCCTTTATTTAGAGCTTCCGAACTTAGCAGTGGTATGTCTTCCTGGAAACTGTTTAATTGACTCATGAAAAAATAAATAATTCCCGAAAAGAGAACCATTGCAAATAAAATACTCACAATGACAGCCAGTGCTTTCGGAAATTTATACTTTTCAAGCTTCCTTGAAATAGGATATAAGAGAAAAGTAAAGAAAATGGCAATCACTATTGGAACAAATAGATACTTGCCGATAATTAAAAGAGCAGTGGCAGAAATTAAAATAAACAGACCTGCAGCCCATTTTACAACACTACTTGATTCCAATTCATTTTTCATTTTGAATATTTTGCAATATCCAAATATAGAAAGATAATTTCAGTGGTTCCTAATTCACCCGAAATACATTTTAAGAAGACCATTAATACTTTTTTGTCAAAAAAAAAGGAGGCCATAGCCTCCTTTTTGATCATTTAGAATTTTTTTCAGACATCCCTTCTTAAATATTGAACATAGGCGCCATTTATATTGGATATCCGTAATGAATATTCATTTTCCGTTAAAAGCTCTCCGTTTATAAAGCGGCATGTATTGTATCCTCGTTTAGCCTGTGTATAAGCTTTAAATATTTTTTCACCTTTCTTATTGAAGATTTCTACGGCAACACCTCCATCATTTTGCGTGAAATAACTTATGTTAAGAAATTTACTGAAATTTTTAGGTTCTATATTTTCTACATAAAGTGATTTATATTTATTCTTATCATTCTTAACGGTTTTTTCTATGGCAATAAATGAACGGTTTCCATCGTGTGAAACCTGACTAAGCCTGTAAATCAGAATTCCCGTACCCGGTTTAGTATCGGTGTAGACATATTTTGAACATTTTTGCAAACTTCCTGTGCTCTTTATTGTGCCTATCTCTTTAAAATTTCCGCCACTATTTGATCTTTCTAAGATAAAGTAAGCATTATCTTTTTCTGCAGCACACATCCAATTTAAATCAATAGTTATTGGATTTATGGCAGAGGTAAAGCTTGCTAATGTTACCGGATATCTATCTACAAGGGATCTTTCAACAATAGGTTTTAGAGTCTCCTTTTCAGGTTGAATAAGCACCATCGTTTCGTTTTGTGAATTACTACCTTCTGCGTATTCGTATTGAGTAAACTGAATGTAAATAAATACTGACAAGGCAATAGAAGCAAAAACGCCGGCAGTTACTATCAGAGTTCTTCTTTTTGTGTAAACCCTTTGGCGAGGCCTAAGGTGTGTTCTTCTTGGAAGTGTTTTTCCCATGGTTTTTGAGTTTTTAATCCGGATTTATTTACGGTCGTATTGCCGGCGAAATATGGGATTAACCTTCCTGAACTTACACTTGTAAGAATTACCTCTTGAATTAACAAAAAAAGGGTCGATTTACCTTAATTTAGCAGTTTCCCCTTGATTTTCACTAAGATCCGATGAGCAAAAGCTGCAAGTTTTTTAACTAATTCTAAGAAAAAGAATTACTTTTTAAAGTTTACAACGATAAACTTTCACTTTTAAAAATGTGATGCAGTTAATTTTTTAATAAAACCTTTCTGTTTTTGCCTGCAATTCCCTGATTAAAAATTATTCAATCAAATTGTCAATGGCATCAAACTTATCTTCTGAATATGCCCCGCTGGTTCGATAAAGTATTTTTCCTTCTTTATCTAACAATAAAAAATAGGGAATATCACTTTTATTCATACTCAGTTTTTCAAGAATCTCTTTTCCATTCTCAGTACAAAATAATAAATGCGGTTTCAAATCTTCCTGTGCCATCTCTTTGAATTTTTTCTTCATCGATGCTGCAAATGTTAAATTCGTGCCGGTAAGTACAGGTATGAAAAATATGTTTAAGTCGTACATGTCATCCATCAGTCCTGTTTTAGCAATAAACTTCTGGTAAATCGGATCCAACCAGGTTTCTAAATCCGGTTGCGCTTTCATGGAAGAAGCAAACCCCAAAAGAGAAAACTTGCCTTTCAATTCCGACGGCATATGAATGGTTTTATTCTCAACAGTATTCCCCGCAATTTCAGGCAGACTCTGCGCTTTTACTATATTAAATATCATTAAAATGAAAATAAGAGAAAGGTGGTTTTTCATGTTATTTAAACGGTTGATAGTGCGATTTATTCTTATATTGATATGTTTATTTATTAAATTCCTTTTTCCTAATAAAGCAATAAATTTCCCTGAAAATTAATAAAATATTGTTAAGTGCTATTTATATCTTGCACACTTTATATGAGGGCTGTAGTTGCATCAATTATCTTTTTTTTACTTTCCATTCGGGGTTTTGCCTTTACGGATGATAGTCTGCCGAAAAGCACTTCTTCCCGTTTTTTGATTTTCCCGTTTATTGTTCGGTCTCCTGAAACTAATTTGGGATTTGGCGGTGCTGCAGCTTTTTTTTTCAAGGCGGCAAAAGATATGGAAGAACTCCGGACTTCTGACGTAAATCTGCTTTCACTTTATACTACCCGTAAACAAACAGTGGTGGTTTTAGGTTCTACCATTTTCTTCCCGGGAGAAAAACAAGTATTCCGATTCCAGGGTTCTTATAGTTATTACCCCGACAAATTTTGGGGAATAGGAAACCGATCCCCCGAAGCTGCAAAAGAAAGCTATTCGCTGAAACAATACTTTTTTAATCCCCAGTTTCTTATAAAGTTTTATAAAAAATTATTCGCCGGTATAAGCGTGGAAGGACAACGCATTACAAATTTCACCTATGAAAAAGGTGGTATATTCGACACACAAAATATTTCCGGTCGCAAAGGAGGTTTTACCTCCGGAGTTGGGGTATTGTTTACATTCGATACAAGGAATAACGCTTATTCACCAAATGCCGGAGCCTTTTTTGAGATTAATGCAACCAGATTTGATGAGAAAATTGGCAGCGATTTTAATTTTACATCCTATTTATTTGATTGGAGGAAATTTATTTCAATGGGAAGAAATACAGTGATTGGTTTTCAGTCCGTAGCCCGATTAAACGATGGAAATGTACCTTTAAGGAATTTATCTATGCTTGGAGGCACTGAAATGATGAGAGGCTACTATAAAGGCCGATTTACGGATAAAAATCTTGTCGCTTTTCAGTCTGAAATAAGAAGATACCTTTTTTGGAGAATAGGTATTGTTGCTTTTGCTTCTGCCGGTCAAGTGGGCGGGAAGGTAAAGGAGCTCCGTTTAGATGATTTCCATTATGCTTTTGGTACAGGATTGAGAATTGTAATGCATGAAAAAGAAAAAGTAAACCTGCGTGTGGATATAGGCTTTGGCAATGAAAGTAACGGTATTTATGTTATTTTAAAAGAAGCATTTTGATTTTAGTCATTTAATTATCCCCAAAAGAATTAGTATTTTTAACCCAATTACGAATGCTTATCTTAAATAAATTTTAATTAAATCTTTATGCTTAACGGAGACTACAACGATTCAATAGGTTTATTTCTTATCCGAACCGTTACGGGTATTTTGTTTTTTTTTCAGGGCTATGATAAAATATTCAATATTAAAATAAAAAATGTTGTGGCGACTTTCAATGACCCTCTGAATAAGTTCCGGATTCCTCTGGCAATTTTAAAACCGCTCATTACCATTTCTTCTGTAATTGAATTGCTATGCGGTTTGCTTCTGATTATTGGACTATTTCGAAATCCTGCACTAATGTTTCTTGCTTTAAATATGATTTTTGTTGCATTTTCTTTTAGTTTCATTAAGCCAATGTGGGATATGAAATTCTATTTTCCCAGAATGATATTTCTGATTATTCTTCTTTTTTGCCTTCCGGGTAATGACATTTTTTCACTCGATTGGATTTTGAAAATCGGTCAGTTTTATCCATAAAAAAACCCTTTAAACGGAAAGATTAATTTTTCCGCTAAAGGGCTTACCACATGAACACACACAAGTATTTTACGAAGCTTTAAAAGGCTGGAAATTTATATCAACAATTATTTGAGCGTCTTTGGCAACTTTGTCTTTTACCAAAGAAGGGATTTCAATTTTATAATCTTCAAGCGGAATGCTGAATTTTGACTTTCCATTGGTAATGGCATTGTCTTTTACAGTCAAAGTACCGGTTGCTGTAACTTCTTTTGTTTCTCCATGAAGGGTTAACATTCCTTTAATGTTTACATTGTAGTCGCCGTCCTTTTTCAAATCGACAGAACTCATGTTTACTACTGTTCCTTTAAATATGGCTTTTGGAAATTCGTCCGACTCCACATAATTTTCATTAAAATGTTCCTGCATCAATGCTTTTTCGAAATTAAAAGCTTTCATGAGTACTGCGAATTCTAATGCTCCGGAACTGACTTCAAGAATGCTTGTTGCTTTCTCATTAGTTCCCGATATCTTTTCAGGTGACGACGCTGATGTTGCATCGAATACTATTTTACCGTTTTTGGTAAAAAATTTTGTTTGAGCTTGTGATGCAAAGCATACTGCAGCTAAAACAAGGGAGAGCAATATTTTTTTCATATTCAATATTATTTATTTAAAAGATTAATTAATTCAAATTATTTTTCAGGAACTACAGTGCAATCTACCATAACTACATCCATCAAAACACCGGAACATATTCCTTTAATTCTTACTTCTTGCCCTTCTTTTATTTGTGATACATTACCCTGAGCCTTGGGTTCAAATTCACATCCTATACCTGCCAGATCAGGACCCTGTAATGTAACACAATATTTACCGGCACTGTTTTTAGTTTTTTCTGATACAACTCCTTTTACTTCTATAATTTTTCCGAGATATTTTGTGTTTGCTTTCTTTTCATTGGAATCGTACTCACTTACAAGTGACTTTGCATCAAGCGTAAATGCCGGAGTTTCATTAGAAACACTCTGATGAGGTTTGTGATACAGATAGTAAGCAAAAGCAACTCCTGTAATCATGGCAATGGCTGTTGTTAATATTAATATCTTTTTCATAGTGATCAAAGGTCTGGTTTTATTATGTATTGTAGATGAAGTATTGACGGGCTTTTTCATGTTATAGTTTAATTCCTGTTTTTAATTAAGGAATGTCTTACAGTTTTTATCTATGTTCGAACAAGCAAATCAGTTTTGTAAAAATAGTGTCATTTTATTTTTAACGAATAAATTGCTTTTTAATTTGGTGTTCCCATCTGTATCCATATTCTAATTTCATCTATTTTACATTGAGGTAATTTACTACCGCCTTTTGGCATAGGCTGATACCCTGCACTGTGACTCATACTCCCCAGTAATTTACCTGAATTAGCAGCGGCTACTATTGTTGAATAACTTTCAAGGTTTATTTGGCCACCGGCAGTAGCTCCCGAATGACAGCCAATGCAATAACTCTGCATCATCGGAAAAACTGTTCCTGAGAAGGTCACATTATTTGTGTCGCAAATGTCTTCACATGCATTATTTTTCGCGCCTTGTGATATCCAATTATTAAGGATGTCTATTTTATCCTGACTTAATTGTCCTGATGGAGGCATCCTTTTGTCAGGATCTGTTTCAAATAATACTTCATAGATTTTGCTGTTGCCCGGATTTCCAGGTTCTACGTCGCCTGTATTAATAATAGCGGAATAGTTATCTAAAATAATACCCTCTTTATGATCAGTGGTTGAGTGACAGTTACTTTTTGCACAATTAGATATGAGCAAAGGAAGAACCTGGTTTTCGAAATAAATTGAATCGGGATCACATGTTGACAATCCACCTCCGTTATTAGAAACAATTGGTTTTTTAGCAGGAAGTATGTCTGTTTCGTGTTTACAGGAATTTAAAACAAGCATCAGTAAAACCATCAGGAAAATTAAACCTGCCAGGAATGTGTCGAATAATATTTCTTTTCTTTTCAGCATTATGTACCCAAAAGTATAGCAATTGCCACACAGACATAAATGAAAGTTGCTGAATAAGGAAAAATGGCAATTGAACCGGATTAATGCTCCTTACCTGCCAGCCATTCCTTAAAAAAGGAGGATCTTTCTGTACTTACAATAGTGTCCATATCGGTGGGAGGACTTAAAACAACCTTTACCCTCGACTTTGAAAATGAGTACATTTCTGTAATGGAATCAATACTAATGATAAATTGACGGTTTATCCTGAAAAACCGTTCAGGGTCAATAATTAACTCAAGTTTGTCCAGATTGTACTCAATTGGATAGTTATGATTATCCTTTGTCTTTAAATAATTAATTTTTTCTTCTGTATAAAAGTAAGCTACCTGACTTATATCTATTGTTTTTATGCGTTCTCCGAAACGTATTAAAAATCGTTTTTTATAGGATTTACTTTCATCTTTTATACTCTCCAATAGTGCTTTCAAATCCTGAGGCTCTTTTTTAGATGCATGAATTTTTTTGTATTTGTTTATGGCAAATTCAAGCTCTTCTTTTTTAACAGGCTTGAGAAGGTATTCGACACTATTAACTTTAAAAGCTTTAATAGCGAATTCATCATAAGCTGTAATAAATATTACGGGTGACTCTACTTTCACCAGGGAAAAGATTTCAAAACTAGAGCCGTCGGCAAGGTTAATATCCAATAATATCAAATCGGGAGCCGAATGTGTTTTTAACCATTCTACTGCTGATCCAACGCTAACCAATACGTCCAGGACTTTTGCTTCAGGTTCAACTTCAGCAAGAATCTTTTGTAATCGAAGTGCTGCCGGTTCTTCGTCTTCAAGTATTAAGACTTTCATTTTTCGAAGTTAATAAAGGTATTTTAACAGAAAAAATATTTGCATTTTTTTTTATCTCAATTTTTTCAATGGTCAGTAATTCATAGCGATTGATAATATTCTGCAAGCCCATACCCGTGGAAGATTCTTTTCCAATTTTCGGATTCATATTATTGCTGATTTCCATTTTATCATTTTTGGCGTAAATCGTAATTTTTAACTTACTTTCCTTTGATACAGCATTGTGTTTGATGGCATTTTCAGCCAATAATTGTAAGGTTAGTGGGGGGACATATTTATTTCTACCTGTGTTTTCATCAATCAATATTTCAAGAATTAAGTTATCACCGTATCGCTTTTTCTGAATAAATATGTAATTGTCTAGTAGCTTAATTTCTTCCTGAACCGTTATTAAATTAACCTCGCGGTAATAAACAATGTTTCTGAAAAATTCAGAAAGCTTTTCAACATATTCAACAGCCAGATTGGGTGAATTTTCAATAACCGTAATTAACGTGTTAAAGCTGTTGAAAAGAAAATGTGGGTTGACCTGGCTCCTCAGCGTTTCAAACTGAAACTCTATTTTTTCCTGTTTAAGCTTGTCAATCTTTCGAATCCTTGATTCTCTTCTTCTGATGACTATCAGTACTAACCCTGCTAGAATGGATGCTACCAGCAAACGAAACCACAAGCGCTGCCAAAAATAGGGATGGATAATAAAGGCATATGAAATTTCACTTGCGTCTATAAAATTTGAATTCAACGATGCACGTATCCTGAAGACATACTTTCCGTGCGGAAGCTTTGGGAAAATGACAGTATGGTCTTTTGTATTTTCCCATTTAGAAGAATAACCTTCAAGCAAAAACTGATAATTAACTTTTTGTGGATCGCTGTACCAAAGACCGTCGTAATCGAACCGCAGGTTGTTCTCATCAGCAGAAAATTCATTTTTCTTTTTGAAGTCAATGCTTTCCAGATAAACATTTACGGATCGGAAAACAAGTGACGGTTGTTTTTGAGGTGTGTCCCATACAGGCTTATATAAAATGATGCCCTTTTCTGTTCCAATCCAAATGCTGCTATCAAGCGATAAGGAAATGGAATTCAAATCAGGATTAATGTCAGAAAGATTTTCTTCTGCTGCATGATAGTAAATACTTTTTTTATCCGGATCCAGAACATCAAAGCCGTTTTCATGTACAATAATTATATTTCCATCCCGAGCACAAAGAATTGATGTTGGTGAAGGATCGGATAATCCGTCTTTAGTTTGAAACGAACGAAGACTGTCATCAGTGTCAAAGTATTTAAGTCCGGCATCGGCTGTTGAAAACCAAATTCTTCCTTTTAAATCTTCCGTAAAACAATGAACAGCTTTTTTTCCCACCGGCGTGTTTACAAGTGTTTTGCCATCATACATAAATACGCCGTTTTCGTCAGTACCAAACCAAATACGCTTTTTGGAATCGATAAAAACCGTATAAACATAATCGTTAAGCAAACGATTGTCTGTAAAAGGTATTTCGTTTTCAAAAATGGCATTGTCTGAACTTCCATTCTGTTTGATTGTAAATTTCATTACAGAATTAAAACCTGTTACCCATATAACATCACCGGATCCATTAATGGAAAGTATACTTGATTTTTCAAAATCACTATGAGTAATAATTTTACGAACTTTTCCTGTAGAAGGATTGAAACGAAAAACTCCCTCACCCATAGTGCCAAACCATAAATATCCATAGGAATCCCAATACAGAGAAACGATGTCTATCATTTTATCGAGTACTTTATACTCCCGGTAATTATATTCGCCAAACTTATTTAGTGACAAACATCCTATTTGCTGATCAGGACTAAACCAGATATTTCCGTTTTTGTCACTGACAAGACAATGTATGTAGGTGAACTTGTGAGGCCCAATGGCAGAGAAAAAATTGATTTTCTCACCGCTAGTTCTGTAAAGATGAATGGATTCTGAAATCCAGGCATTGTTTTCCTTGTCAAGGAGCATGTCATTGGCTTTGATATTTTCTCCTCCTTCCAGTATCAACGCCTGAATGTATCCCTCACTATCAATTATCTGTATTCCATTTTCTTCAGTGGCAACCCATATCTTATTGCCAACAGGAAGTATGCAATTTACCTGACCATATCTCCATCTTGTTTTTAGATTGTATCTTATTAATTTATTCCTGATACAATCATATTGTGCTATACCTTTGTCCTGAAGGCCAATCCATAATATGTTTTCCTTCCCCATGAAAAAGGTTCTTGCTATATCATCGGGCAAGCCTTCAGAAGGTCCTAAAATTGTAATTTTCTTTTTTCCATTTATAAAGCTAACCAGATTTAAACCTGCATCCGTACCAATACAAATTCGTTGATCGGGAAGCAGCTGAAGGGCATAACAATAATTATTGCTTAATCCATCTTTAGAATCTATGTTGTACAAATGATTTTTCTCAATACAATAAAGGCCTTCACCTTTAGTAGAAAAATACATTCTTCCCTCAAGATCTTCAGCGAAATCACTGATGGCTGCCTTAGGAAAACCTTCCTGTGGAGTATATGGAACAATCATTTGGTTTTTGATCAGAATGATTTTTCCGTTTTCAAAACCAACCCATAACGTACCTGACTTATCTTCAAACATTGTACTGACGGGAATCCGCAGACTGTCTGTACTGTAAACATTTTTAAAATTAACTCCGTCAAAAGTGAAAACTCCATTATCGGTGCCTGCCCAAATGAGTCCATGGCTATCTAATAATAATTTTAGGATAACCGGCCTTGTATTTTCCGAACGAATGTCAAACGATTTGACCATTGGCTTCTGTGCCAACGATAACTGAAAAACCAGCAAAAAGACAAATACATTTATTGCTCGGAAAAAAAACTTCATGATTGTTTTCTCTTATTTTTTTGGCAAATCAATATCGACATCAACCTGTATCTCGCCTGCGATTTTTTCATGGACCACTCTCGGTATTTTAATTTTATGATCAGATAATAAAATACTGAAATGTGATTCAATTTTGATTCTTTCATTTTCAACAGTTACCGTACTTTTAATAATTCTTTCCATTTCTACACCATGGATTATTAACAAACCTTTCGCTCTGACATCATAAATTCCGTTTATTGTCAGATCGATATCTTCAATAATTTTACCATAAAATGATGCTTCCGGGAAATCTTCCGATTCAAGATACTTTTCATTAAAATGTTCCTGCTGAAGGGAACTGTTGAATCCATGAAATGTACGTATGATTACCTTGAAAAAAAATGTTTTTTTAGATGGGTTTATTACACCAATAAGGTTGGAGGAAGATGCTTTTATTATCTCCTGCTGCGCTTCAGAACTAAAATATATGTTGCCTTCACCTGAAAAATAATTTTCCTGCCCATAAATAGGTTTCCATAAGAGTAAAAACAAAAGATAAGCAAAAGTTCTTGGCATATGTTTTTATAATCGATAAGATTAATTCATTAATTTAATTTTTTCGGACTTATTATTTTTCAATGTGTGAAATTATTTTATTTGTAGCTCCAATGTGTTTTTTAACATAATCAGAAGACTTTTCAGACGAAGTTTTTAATTTGTTTTTGTCGGTCAGCAAAATTTCAATAATATATTTTGCTTCTTCCGAATTCTTCACAGAAAAGGAGCCGCCCAAGCGAACAAGTTCAACTGCTTCTTGAAATTTTTCATAGTGGGGGCCAAATATGGTTGGCTTTCCAAATGCAGCGGCCTCAAGAATATTATGAATTCCTTTTCCGAAACCGCCTCCAATCCAGGCAAAGGTAGCATATTGATATGCAGTCGATAATAGACCAATATTATCCATCACAATTACTTTTGCGTCACTGTTTTTTATTGCCTGAGAAAACCTTGTAATTTCACCCGGACCATAATATTTTGAAAGAAGAATCAATAATGTCTGTATTCTTTTTTCATTAACTTCATGGGGAGCTATAATCAGATTAATATTTTTTTTATCCAACCCATCCAGAGATTGCAAAATAATAGTTTCGTCTTCAGGCCATGTACTACCTGCCAGCAAAACAGCTTTATTGTGAAAGTATGAATGCAGAACTTCAATTTTTTTTCTTTCCAGTGTTATTTCATAAACTCTGTCAAATCGGGTATCACCGGTTAACATGTAATTGGTTATCCCATGATCAGAAAGGAGTGTACCTGATTTTTCATCCTGCAGGAAAAAGAAATTAACTTTTTTCAAAATGGACATAAAAAAACTGCCATACCATTTGAAGAATATCTGTGAAGGTCTGAAAATGGCAGAGGCAATGAAAAGCGGAACTCTTCTGTTTTTTGCTTCATTGAAATAATGAAACCAAAATTCATATTTAATAAATACAGCATATGCCGGTGAAACAATTTCTAGAAAGTATTTTGCATTACTATGATTATCGACAGGAAGATAACAAACATAATCTGCTTGATTATAGTTTTTGCGAATCTCATATCCCGAAGGAGAGAAAAAAGTAAGTATGATAAAAGCGGATGGATCGTTTTGCTTTAATTTTTCAATTAATGGACGACCCTGTTCGAATTCGCCAAGAGATGCACAATGAAACCATATGCGCTTAGGCGGTGCTCCATTTAATTTTCTCTTCAGTTCAACTTTCCAGTTTTTTCTTCCCTGAACCCAATGTTGTGCCTTCTTATTCCCCAGAAATGCGGAAAGGCTTATGCCCGACGTATAAATGTAGACAGCTAAATTATAAAGTAATCGCAATGTTTCAGTTTATATATGATTTGTCTGACATTCGTTTATATATAGGAAAAACCCATCCCAGTCTTATTCCGAATAAAAGATCTGTTCGTGATTTGGAATCTTGAATACCCGTATCAAAATTTTGTGCTCTCTTGTTTTTAGTAAAACCCTGTGTACATTCAATGCCCGCATAAAAATTTACAAGCTTATGATTTGAGAAATTCATGTACCCGATAAATTCAGTTAGTGAAACTCCATTGGTCAGTCTGTCAAATCCTTTTTTGTACTCGCCTTCCAGGTAAGGGATATTTCCGGATGGAGTTTCAATTCGAATTTTGTGCTGAATAAATCCGATTCCCAATGTCGTCATTAGCCCTGAATTTTTATTAGGTCCTATTATAGGAAATATTTTCCCCGTTTTAATTTCAAATTTAAATCCTCTTTCCCGAAGGGCAACTATTGTATACTGTCCATTTCCATCGATGATATTACCATCCGGGGTTTTATATGCATCAAGAAAACCATTTTCTTTTACGTTTTCGCCAAAAAGAAAATTTCCTTCCAATCCTATCAAAATATTGTTCCTGAACTTCCATTGAAATACTCCGCCCACATTCAGATTATTGCCAAATCGATCAGCCAAATCCCCTCCGGGAAGCTGGTAGGAAGCAACAATACCAATCATTGGAAAAGAAATGGCTGTATCGCGAATAGCAAACTGCGCTTTTGTAACACTTGTGAGGCATAACAAAATAGCCGGACTGAAAAAAATGCTTTTAAAAATTTTTGATCTCAAAATTGATATTGCCATACTTTTTTTGCGAATGGAATTTTATGAATTTTTTTTTCGGGGAATAGTAAGGCTTTGGAAAGCGGTAGACCGTATATGCTTGCACAGATAAACGATCTGTCCGGTATGATAGCCATAATGCGATAGTTGTCTTTGCAATGCACGTAAAACGGTGTGATCTTCATTCCGTATTGTCACAATCTTTAAAAGATCGTCTGAAGTTAAATCCGAAAGGACTTTAAACAGGAGAGACCATCCTTTATTCCAAAAATCAAAAAGTTCCTCCCTGTTTTTTCCTTCATCAATAAACTCAGATTCTCTGTTTCTCCATTCTTTTTCTCCATCTGTATTAAGGAAGTCGGTAAACCTCGACAACATATTTCCTGCCATATGTTTCATCATTATGGCAACACTGTTTGATTCAGCATCGGGACAATAATGCATTTCTTCATCGTTTATCTGAGCAATAGCTTTTTCGGCAGTGCTTTTAAGTCCGCGAAAACTTTTCAGGATTTCAAGAAGATATACCTCAGCAACTTCATTCATCGATTTTAGTTTTTAAATCATCGGCATTAAACTGAAAAGGCAGCAGGCTGCTTATACTTTCTGAAACAACAATTTTTCCGGTTTCGCCTGTCATCAATATTCGTATGTTTTGTTTATACCGATGTTCATATTCAACAATAGCCTGTCGACAGGCACCGCAAGGTGGAATAGGTTTGTCAATATGAAATTTGTCTGAAAAGGCTGTTATAGCCAAAGCTTTTATTCCCACTCCCGGGTAATTAGCTCCTGCAGCAAAAATGGCAACCCTTTCTGCGCATAAACCTATTGGATAAGATGCATTTTCCTGATTATTGCCTTTTATTACAATGCCATTTTCAAGTAAAAGCGCTGCCCCTACATGGAAATGAGAGTATGGAGCATAAGCGTCCTTCATACTTGATTTAGCGGCCTCAATAAGGTTGATTTCATCTTTACTTAATTCAGACAGATTTTCATATTCTTTCAGCTGACATAGAATTTCTAGATTTTTCATACGTTAAAATAAGGGCTTAAAAGTAATGAGAATTAAGTAATTAGTGCAAATGAGTTGGAGGGAAATTGCGAATTGTAATTAGGTTTTCGTTAAAGTTATGAAATGTATGGAATAAAATTATTGATCTCAAAACTAAACATTCTTTACCATTAATCGTAGTTATTAAGTTTAACCAATCTACATCCTGAGTGAAGAAAATATTTTCCATCTTTGCAGAAAATCGGAAATTTAACAATGAAATTTAAAAGTAATATATTGGCTTTTATGCCATTTTTCCTCTTTCTTATTTTAATTACTGGTTGTAAAAAGGAGGAGGGTATTGGTGGAACTTCTACCATCAGAGGAAAAGTAATTGTCCATGATTTTGATGGTGCTTTTCTCGAAGCCGCACCAAGGTCCATCTATCCTGCAAAGGACGAAAAAGTCTATATTATTTACGGAGAAGATGGTAATACCTATGATGATGACTTTAATTCGTCTTTCGATGGTTCTTACGAATTCAAACACCTGCAAAAAGGGAAGTACAGGCTGTTTGTTTACTCAAAGGATTCAACAGGGGCAAAGACCACAGGGTTGCTTAGCGGAGTGAAAATTCCGGTAATAGTAAACGTAGAAATTAAATCAAACGGATCAACTGTTGATGCTCCGGAAATAGTAATTTTAGACAATAACTTTTAAACGATGTATTCAAAGAAACTTTTTTTAATTTTTGCTATTGCACTGCTGGGAACAGCAGCTTTCGCACAAAGCAAAAAAGATGCGAAGAAAAATAAAATAAAATCAATTCGTGAATCCCACACTGTTTTGGAAAATGCAAAAGAAGTATCTTATGATGCACTTTTCAGGAAATTTGACAGCAATGGAAATGTAATTGAAGAAATTGATTATGATAAAACCGGTAAGATTAAAGACCATTTTACTGCAACATTTAATAAGGATAATGATAAAATAGAGGAGCAGGTTTTCGATGAAAACGATAAAGTAAAAAAGAAGAAAACATTTAAATATAATGCAAAAGGTGACAAGGTAAGTCAGACTTCAGTGGATCCGGCGGGAAAAGTTATTGAATCAACCGTTTTCAGCTATAATACCAATGGTGACAAAATTGCTGAAACCGAAATGGACGGATCTAATAAAGTTCAGCGTAAAGTATTTTACATATATGACAAAAAAGGAATGCTGATACAGGAAAAGTCGGTGGATGGTGCAGGCGCCCTAATAAAGGAAATTCGTTACGTTTACGAATATTAGAATATACGATTGAAGACAGTTGATGAAATATTAAAGGAATTTGATCCCATTACTCTTAAAGAGATGGATAAGGTTAAATTACAGGACCGCATGGATACCAAATTCATGTTTCAGGAAAGCATGCTTCCTCTTTTTCTTGAGAAAATGAAGGAGCATTATTATGCATTAGATATAAACGGCATTCGATTTAATCATTACGAAACACTTTATTTCGATACAAAAAATTTTAATCTTTACCTTAATCATCATAATGGTAAGGTTAATCGTTATAAATTCAGAGCCCGCAAGTATGTTGAATCAAATCTTCATTTTTTTGAAGTGAAATTCAAAAGCAATAAAGGCCGTACAGTAAAAGAGAGAATAAAACGTCCTGAAATACTCTCCCAAATAAAGGATAGTTCTCACGATTTGGTGAAAAGTTTTTCAAATGTTGATCCTGAAAGTCTGGAAGCCAAACTATGGGTAAACTATAAGAGAATGACTTTTGTAGCCAAAGAATCAAATGAAAGACTTACTATAGACACGAACCTGAATTTTGTTGACGACAATAAAAATATTTTCATCAAAGGACTGGTTATCGCCGAAGTTAAGCGGGGAAGCGCCCGCGACAAAAGTTTTTTTGTTTCCATGATGCATTCCAGTCGGGTAAAGGAAAGATCGATTAGTAAATATTGCCTTGGGGTTGTTTCCCTCAATGAAAAAATCAAGAAAAATAATTTTAAACCAGCACTTTTATATCTACAAAAACTACTACGAGCATCATGAATGAAACTATGAACCCAATCGAATTATTTGATAAGCTTTCAGATAAGTTTTTCCTGCGCCTTCTAATCGACGTAATATCTATGTTCGTATTGGTTAGACTTATTTATTTCAGAATTTATAAGAAAAAGGATTATCTCTTTACTTTTTTTCTGTTTAATATCATTATCTTTATTATCACGTACCTCTTAAACAAGGTAGATATGTCGATGGGTGCCGCTTTTGGTCTCTTCGCAGTCTTTTCTATGTTGCGTTACCGTACAGAAGGACTTACAACAAAGGATATGACTTACTTATTTATCGTCATAGCAATTGGTTTGATATGCGCCGTCAGTAAAGCAACCTATTTTGAGCTAGGAATAATAAATGCAATTCTTATCGGCTTTACTTATGCCCTGGATGGAAACTGGCTTGTGAGAAATGAGATGGTAAAAAATGTTTTGTATGAAAATATAGAAATGATAAAGCCTGAAAATCATGCAGAACTTATTAAAGATATGCGTAACCGGACAGGCTTAAATATTCACCGAATTACTATTAATCGTGTCGATTTCCTGAAGGATACTGCCATGATTAAGATCTATTTTTATGAAGATAGACCAAGAGATAATAAGTCGTAAATTTTATCTCTTCTTTATCAAAGCAACAGCATAACATGCAACTCCTTCTTCTCGGCCAATGAATCCCATCTTTTCATTAGTTGTTGCTTTAATGGATAGATCATTGGAATCAATTTCCATTACTGTTGAAAGTGTTTTTACCATTTGTGGTATAAAGGGAGCGATCTTGGGCTTTTCAAGACAAAGCGTTGCATCAATATTGCCAATAGAGTAGTTCTTTTCCTTCAGAAGCGCACATACCCTGCTTAAGAGTATTTTACTGTCAATGTTTTTGAACTCCTGCGAAGTGTCCGGAAAATGGATGCCAATGTCGCCAAGGTTTGCCGCTCCAAGTAAAGCATCGCATATGGCATGTATTAAAACGTCGGCATCTGAATGACCTTCTGCTCCTTTATCGTGGGGTATTGATATACCTCCGAGCCAGAAAGTTCTTCCTTCTGTCAATCTGTGAACATCAAAGCCAAATCCAATTCTCATAGCTGAATTTTTAGAATCGTAAATAAAAAAAGCGGGTGATTGTGCACCCGCTCGTAAAATATTTTTTAATAGATATTATTCGTTATCGTCATTGGTTTCTTTACCGCCGCCTTTCAATCCGTCAAAATCAAACAGCAGTGTGAAACGTAAAGTATTTTCAAGAGGATTACGCTGAGTTGTAGGAATGAGGTAAGCAAAATCAAAGCCAAATACATTATAGCGTATACCGGCTCCTATGGTAAAGAACTTTCTGTTTCCTTTTGTAGAAGCTTCGTGAAAATATCCTGCACGAATGGCAAATTGTTTATCGTACCAGTATTCTGTTCCAATGGAATAAGTAAATTCTTTCAGCTCTTCTTTAAAGCCTGCCGGTGCATCGCTCCATGAACTGAACAATGCAGAAGCTACAGAAACGTTGGAAGGATCTTTTCCGGCAGCTATTACCTTGTTGCCATCTGCATCAACAACAAAATTTCCATTTGCATCTTTTGCATAAACCGGCGGTGTTGGAACAAGCAGTTTGTTTATATCTGCACCGAATGAAATGGTATTGTATTGATCCAAATCAATTTTCAGATTGGAGCCTAAACGGAAATTTGCGGGAATAAAATCTTTTGTTTTTGTATCTGTATATGAAATCTTTGTTCCAATATTCGAAATATTAAGTCCGAAAGCGAGTAGACTCTTTTTGTTGGAAACCTCAATGTCTTTACGGTAATATGCTGAAAGATCAGCGGCAACAGACGTTCCTGCATGAGTGTTTATGGATCCATTACTGATAGCAACTCCACCGGTCAGATTGGAATAGATATAACGCAATGCCAGTCCGCCGGAAAGATTTTCTCCCAGTTTACGTGCATAAGCAACATCAAACGACCATTCGTTAGGATTGAAAGATGCATAACGATCGCCTCCTTCATTGGTGAAATCAATATTTCCTAAGGAGAAATACAATAGTGAAGCTGCAATTGCCTGATCTCCTTTAAGTTTTTTATATCCTGAAAGGTAGGCCAGGTTAATATCATTAACCAGAGCATGAAGCCATGGAGTATAAGAAATTGAAAAGCCACCTGTTTTTTCAATAAAAGCAAGCTTGGAAGGATTCCAGTGAATTGAATTCGGGTCAGGGGTTGTGGCAACTCCATAATCTCCCATTCCTCCGGCTCTGGTATCCGGAGCAATCTGCAGGAAAGGAACAGAAGTTGTAATCGTGTTGATTTGTCCCAGCAGTGAATCAGTGAAAGAATTCAACTGTCCTGCCGAAGAATTGGAAATGGTAAAGACCGTCAAGCAGACCGTCAAGGCTACAAAAACGCCTTTTTTAAAGTTTAAATGCATTTTATCTAATTATGAGTGTCCAAATATACGTTAATAAATAAATTAAGTTTAACGAAGAATAACGAGTTTTTCGAATTTATCGGCATATTGACCATCAGTGGTTTTTACACGCAGTCTGTATACATAAACTCCTCGTCCTATTTTATCGCCAAAATCATCAAGCCCATTCCATTGCAATTCATCGGACCTGTAACCATCCATTGTAATTTTCTCTGAAATTGTCTTTATCAGCTTTCCACTTACAGTGTAGATTTGCACTTGAACATCCAAAGGCACATAAGGCCTGTTATGTTCGAACATGAAGGTTGTATGGGTAGTAAAAGGATTCGGGTAATTTAAAACATGTTCTAAAGCAAGTTCTGCGGTTTCACTGACAACAAAATCGGTGGTGGCTACACTTGAATTATTATATACGTCCCACACCTTAAACGCTAATGTATGAGGGCCTGTAGCAAGATTCTTAAAAGGATAGTGCACTTTTCCGGATTGATAGCTATCGCGGTCATTTTCATAATAATCATTCAAAATATATTTTTGTCCGCGTGTGTCATCTAATTCAGCCGTCATGTCGTGGCCTATTCCCGTTCCAATCATATTGACTCCGCTGCTGTCTTTAACAGTAGCGTATAGAACAGGATTTGAATCAGTAAGTCCGCCCCGAACAAATTTATCGTCGTTAATATAAAGCTGTACCTGAGGTCCGGCGTTATCAGGAACTGCATTGTTATTGATGCCGCCGATTACAACAATGGAATCGCTGCCTGCTGCATCTGTTGTTCCGTTTTGAGCATAATAACTCAACTTGCCTCTGCCATACTTAAAGGAAATATCTTTAGGTACTGTAAATGTGAAGGAAAAGTCGCCGTTGATAACACTTATTTTACCATTGAAAATAATATTTTTCTGAAGGTAAAAAGCCTGTGGCGTTGAAGGATCGTCGTTGTTAATATCGTTTCCAATAGTATTATAAGTGATTGTTTTATCAAATACGGTAGGGAAAATAGTGCCGTTAAACCCTGTCATTTTTACCCCTGAATTGTCCTGTATTTCGCCTGTGATGGTGACCTTGCTAAGTGCCTTTAAAGTATCTATAGGCTGACTAATATTTATTCCGTTAATGGTATTTGTTTTTACGGAATATTTTGGATAAGATAAACGGACAGCAGGATCGCCTATAAATAAAAAGTTTCTGACATAAGGATCCGAAAAATAATCGACCTTGGTTCGTTCGAAGATTTCTCCTAAAGTTGGAAATTCACCGCTGGAATCATCAAATACATGCGTAAAAAACTTCTGACATAAATTGAAATTGGAACTCGAAAAAGCAAGCCTGGATGTAGTGAAAAGACATATGCCTCCTCCTTTTGGATTTAGAAATACCAGCTCTCCGGCAGATGTTCTGCCGGGATCATCCACACGGGTGAACTCGCAGGTTGCCGTTAAAAATGCAGACATGTTATTATAATTCGACCAGTTGTTAATGTCTGCAATTTCCAAAACTCTTTCATGCGCCCAACCCAATTCAAATCCGTGGCCGATATAGGTGGTTAATAAGGTGCCTCGTTGAATTCGGTCAATAATGGCCTGGTGTGCTTCAGGGTATCGCTGACCTCCGGGAGTTGTTTCCTGATTAAATGCATCCAAATATATTTTGTCGACATTGTAAAGTGGATAAGCTTTACTTACCCGCATTGCAAGCGTATCAGCCTGCCTTATGTGAGTATTGTGATCCTGATCATCTGCAATGAAAGTTACTACATTCCTCCAATTCCCTAGTGTGGGGTTATCGTTTGAAGAATTTTTCCCTGACACATAATGTATGACTTTATTTACGGCTGCTTGTGCTTCTTCGATAGACCTAATTGGCATCCGGCCTACACTTAAGTCTAGAATTTCTCCTCCTGTCCATGAACCTTCATTATCGTCAAGCAGACCGAAAAAATCATCTGACATATAGGTTTGAGTCTGACTTATAGATCCGGGCGATTCATAGGATGTGACAAAATTAGTATTGCCCGGAATTCTGTATTTATTATCATAAGATGCATCGCCAAACAATAAAACAAAGCGAGGCAGGTCGTTTGGCCCTGTTGCTCTGTCGTAAAACATTTTAACAAAATCTCTGATGGCCGAAACATCCTGAGCACCGCTTGAAAATTCATTGAATATTTGTTGTGTTGTAGCAACAACAACAGAAAGATTATCGTGTGTACGGTGAAATTCGGCAAGCTCATATGCCTGTTGAATAAACAAGGAAGGAGTTACCAGAATCATATCGGCCTGGGCAAGTGAATGAAGATTTTGGTTGGCAATTTTTTCTCTGAATATGGGTGTGAGAAATTGTTGTTTATCAAATGTTATAAATTCACGCAATAGGTCTGTGTTAACACCAAAACTTGTAGTCCCCCCTGCATTTACAGCTTGCTGCTCTACTACATTCATAGGGTCAGTAACATCCCAAACGATGTAGTTATTAGTTGTATTGCTGATTCTGAATTCACTAATGTTTCCTGCACCAACAGTGTTTTTATCTCTGAATGAAAACTGGCTTCCGCTATTAGAAGCGTTCAGCTCTCTTCTGTAATTCATTTCAAAATAATTAAGCCAGCCTTTGCCATTTTGATCGTTTGTGTTTATAGTGAACTTCATGTTCATTGACTGGCTATTTGAAAGAAATGGCTGCTTGATATTGAGCTGAACTAAATATGGGTCTGTTGTATTGGGACCTACGTAGGAAAAATTCTGACTCGCAATGACTGAATTATTTAAACTGACAGCAAAAGAATTAATACCGGGCGTAGTCACACGACCTGCCAGGTTTGAACGAAAAAATACTGTGTCAGTGGTTATTAAATTTGGAGCATATGTGGAAATAGTAACAGAGTTATTGAGGTAGTCAACAGCTTCGCCAAACCATTCGCGGCCTGATTTTAAGAAGTTGTAGAGTTCTGATTCATGGAAAGTGTAGTCGTCGAATGAAGTTACAATTGAAGTTGCTCCCGAGACAGAGTTTCGAACTGCAATGCGTTTGCCCGGATTAGAAGCTACGTTTATAAAATAATAAGTAGTATCAGCATAATAATTTATTTGATGATTGAATTCTCTTGTTGTGCTATTATAGAACCAGGGATTCTGATTGGTGCCATAAAATAAAAGATAATCTCCGGAATCGAAATGCCCGTCAGTTTCTCCGGAAACCCAGATAGAATTCTCCTGCAAATCATCGAAGCGAGGTGTGCTATTTGCAAAGGCCAGCATTCCTCCTCCGTTTCCGTAAAGCTTTATGTTACGAGGATCAATAGCGTCAACGTCAATACCTATTGTTTTAAGATAGTTGTAATCGATCTTGCAAACTCCTGTCTGTATAATTCCTATTTTATACCAGTCGCCTGTTGCAAGCACACTGCTCGATGTATAGGTGCGCATGGACAACTTTGCATTTACATATAAAGGCTCTGTTTCTGCTTCAAAAGAAACTAGCTTTTCAAACCCCCCGGTAATGCTTTTACGAATGGGGAGAATGGAAACGGCGCCAAGTAATTTCTTTTTTTTAGAAACCACTTTTGATGATATTGAAAAGTCATTTCCAATATTTTCAGGATGACGTATTAATTCAGTTTCTTTTAGCGGTTCAGTAACTATATTTTTTAACCTGACTTTTATTTCTGAGGCATAAGAATTTAATGGAATAGTAAACACGTAGTTTGGAAGAAAGTTCTCGTCAAAAGAAGCACCCTTAAAATTTAAAGATCGAAAAGACTCTTCGGGTGATATTTTATTTTCAAATGGGCTAAGCCAGTCAATTTTGTAAGTATTTTGCGTTTCTGCTGCAGAAAGCAGAAACGGTAGAAATACAATAATTAACGAAAAATAAAATTGCTTTTTATTTAACATGTGTTTGGAAATATAATTATTAGAAAAACAGGTGGTCAAGGTTAAACGACACTTAACTTGGAATATTTTAATTTTACAACAAAAATATCAATTATTAACTTTCTTACTATTATATTTTACTTAATCTGCATAAAATGAATGTAATGAATTTATCATGACACTAATTTTTATTAAAATTTACTACCTTTAACGAATTCTTATTTGGTTGGAAGGGTAAAAAATGTTTAAAATTGTAAACAATTATTACAAATCCAATCTCAAGCGAATATTTGCTATTTCCCAAAGCCGTAACTCTGTATCTTAACCCTCGTAATACTCAACTTAATTTACCGCTAATGTTCAGAAATTTTCTGATTTTAGTCTTAGTTAGTCTTTCAGGTGCCGCAATGGCGCAGGATCCTGAATTTACTCAATTCTATGCTAATCCAATTTATCTTAATCCTGCTTTTGCCGGCTCTGCCAGATGTCCGCGTGTAAACCTGAATTATAGAAATCAATGGCCTGCTCTAACTGGAACTTTCGTTACTTATACCGCATCCTATGATCAGCATGTTGAAGCTTTGGGCGGCGGTTTAGGACTTATTGTTCTGAATGATAAAGCAGGTGAAGGAACACTTACTACTACAACGCTGAGTGGTATGTACTCTTACCAGTTGAACATTACTCGCGAATTCTCCATTCGATTTGGAATGCAGGGCACTTATTTTCAGAAAAAGGTTGACTGGGATAAGCTTACTTTCGGTGATATGATCGATCCGAGATACGGCTTTGTTTACGAAACGCAGGAAATCAGACCAAATACAAACAAAAATTTTTGGGATTTTTCTGCCGGAATTCTGGGATATAGCAACCGTTTTTATGGCGGAGTCGCTGTTAATCACCTTACCGAACCTGAAGAGTTTTACATACGATCTGCCGAAGGAAGTAAACTTCCAATGAAAATTACCGTACACGCAGGAGCAATTATTCCAATTTCCGGCAGTCGGGATGGTTCAACTTATGTATCGCCTAATTTCATTTATCAAAAACAACGTGATTTCAATCAATACAACATTGGATTTTATGTCGCAAAAGCACCTCTTGTGGGTGGTTTGTGGTATAGGGGTGGTGATGCTTTTATTGCTCTAGTCGGCTTGCAACAGGGTATTTTCAAATTTGGTTATAGCTACGATGTTACCGTTTCAAAACTTTATAACGCTTCAGCAGGCTCCCACGAACTTTCCCTGGGACTTCAATTTGGCTGTCATCCTAAAAAGAAACGCTTTAGGACCATTAAATGCCCTTCATTCTAATAAATTAAAATAAAATAAATACATTTGGCTTCCGTTTTTCAATTAATCCAAAAGAAATAAATTACCATGATAACAACACTTCAGCGGAATAGTTTTTACCTTTTAGGAATAGTGTTTCTTTTTGCTTCCTGCAGCAAAGAGAAATCCTCTGTTACCGGATGGAATTATAACGATCCTAAAAACGGTGGCTTTGAGGTAACCCCTTACGATGAACAGGAAACGGGCCCCGGCCTTGTACTTGTTGAAGGTGGCACTTTTACCATGGGGCGTACTGAACAGGATATTACCCTCGACTGGAATAATATTCCCCGCAGAGTTACTGTAAGTTCGTTTTATATTGATGAAACAGAAGTTGCAAATGTTCACTACCTGGAGTATTTATATTGGATTTCCCGCGTTTTCTCTGCTGATTATCCTGAGGTATACAAAAAAGCCTTACCCGATACCCTTGTTTGGCGTGATAAACTAGCTTATAATGAGCCTTTTGTGGAACTTTATCTGCGCCACCCTGCTTATCAGCAATACCCTGTAGTTGGTGTTAATTGGTTACAAGCCAGCGACTTCTGCGCATGGAGAACGGATAGGGTGAATGAGCAGATACTTATTCGTGAAGGTATTTTAAGGGTTAATCCAAATCAGATTAATGAAGATAATTTTAATTCCGAATCCTATATGGCCGGGCAATATGAAGGTCTTGTAAAAAATGATCTTCAGGATTTGAATCCAAGTTCCGGTAGTAATGGTACACGTAAAGTTCGTATGGAAGATGGTATTATGCTTCCTAAATACAGATTGCCGACTGAAGCTGAATGGGAATATGCTGCTCTTGCTCAAATTGGGAATACTATATATGAGCGTGTAACAGACAGAAAACAATATCCTTGGAACGGACACATCGTTCGTAATAAGGATGAAAAATATAAAGGCCAGATGATGGCCAACTACAAAAGAGGACGTGGTGATAATATGGGTACAGCAGGATTCCTGAATGATAATGCTGATATTCCTGCTCCTGTTCATTCTTATTGGCCAAATGATTTCGGCTTGTATTGCATGGCCGGTAACGTAAACGAATGGGTAATGGATGTTTATCGTCCACTCTCTCCCGAGGATAAAAGTGATTTTAATCCTTATCGTGGTAACGTTTTCCAAACACAGCAGCGTGACGAAGAAGGTGCCATTAATGAAAAAGACAGTCTGGGTCGTGTTCCAATGCGTCAGGTTACTCCTGAAGAAAGTGCTGACCGTAGAAATTATACCAAAGCGGATAATATCAACTTCCTTGATGCTGATGAATCAGAATATATTAAATACGATTACGGTATTTCTTCCTTAATTAACGACAAAGCCCGCATTTACAAGGGAGGTTCCTGGAAAGATCGCGCTTACTTTATGTCGCCCGGTGCCCGTCGCTTCACAGATGAAAATCAAAGCACAAACGATATCGGTTTCCGTTGTGCAATGGTGCGTGTTGGCAGCCCAACCGGTTTGGGATCTAAACCCAAGACGAAAATTAAACGATAATATTAATATTGAAAAAAGCCTTGTATTTGATACAGGGCTTTTTTTTTGATTATTTCTACTAACAATTTTCAAAATACTATGTCACTGAATTTACTTTTTTCCTGAATATAAAATACACAGGGACACCCGTTAGGATAATTATCAATCCATACAAACTGAATTGAGTTTGGTATATTAGCATATTAAGAGCGACTAGGCTGGCAAGTAGAATGTATACAGCCGGAATAACAGGATACCCAAAAGCTTTGTAAGGTCTTTCCATATCCGGTTTTTTGACCCTCAAAACAAACAATCCTGAAATTGTTAATATATAGAAGAGCATTACCGCAAACATTATATAGTTCAGCAAATCGCCATACGTTCCGGAGAAACAAAGAATACAAGCCCAGATACATTGCATGGTTAATGAATTAGCCGGTACCTGGTTTTTATTAAGTGTTGCAGCTTGTTTCAGGAACATTCCATCTTTAGCCATTGCATAATAAACGCGTGCTGCCGTAAGAATACATCCATTCAGGCAGCCGAAAGTGGAGACCATAATCATTGCAGCCATAAAGTATTTGCCGCTGTTGCCTAAAATTGTTTCCATCATTAACGTTGCTACTCTGTCATTCTCTGCATGTTGAATTTTTTCAATTGGTAAAACATATAAGTACGCTATGTTGGCAAGCAGATAAAGCAGGATTACAGTGGAGGTACCCAGTAAAAGTGAGAGCGGAAGGTTCTTCTGAGGATTTTTCACTTCACCCGCAGTAAAGGTTATATTATTCCAGGCATCGGCAGAAAAAAGGGATCCTGTCATGGCTGCTCCGAAAACGCCAATGGTAGTTAGTGTTATGATATCCGGAAAAGCAGGTTTAAAATGTTCGCTGCTTCCAAGACCATTTATGCCAAAGTATATCCCTAAAACCACTAAAAGCAGAAGCGCCAATACCTTGGAGACCGTAAACACGTTTTGTAAAAAGGCTCCTGCTTTTACATTCCTGAAATTATACAAACTAAGAAAAATTATCAGGAAAATAGCCAGAATTTGTTGCGTGTTTACTTTTAGAAAACCGGCTTGAAATAGATAATTATCACCTGAAATAACAGGAAAGAAGACACCGGTAAATTTTGCAAAAGCCACTGCTACTGCGGCAATTGTCCCAGTCTGTATTACGGCAAATAATGTCCAGCCGTATAAGAATCCATAGAGCTTTCCGAAGGCTTCTCTGATATAGACATATTGCCCTCCTGCTTTGGGCATGGCAGCGGCAAGTTCACCATAACTTAGTGCTCCAAAGATGGTAATGATTCCTGTTACAACCCATGCCATCAAAAGCATTCCCGGTGTTTCTACCTGACGGGATATTTCTGCTGAAACAATAAAAATTCCCGAGCCAATCATGGACCCGATAATGATAGCTGTTGAATCAAGGAGGGTTAATTTTTTTTCGACTTTGTGATTTTCCATTTTAATGAGATTACCTTTTTTAATACAATCAATTTGTTCATGATTCGCGCGATCAAATTAAAACATTTAAACTAACAAATAGTAATTTTACTGCATGACACGTAAACAGCTTTTCGAACAAATTAAATTGAAAAGTTCTTATTTATGCATCGGCCTCGATACGGATAAGAGCAAAATACCGGACCATTTGAAAAAATTCGATGATCCCATATTTGAATTCAACAGGCAAATCATTGAAGCTACTCATGAATATTGTATTGCGTATAAACCCAATCTTGCTTTTTATGAAGCGAATGGCCCTGCAGGATTAATCAGTCTTCAAAAGACAATGACAGTAATTCCTACCGGTTTATTTACAATTGCCGATGCTAAACGCGGCGACATTGGCAATACTTCAGAAATGTATGCAAAGGCTTTTTTTGAATACTATAATTTCGATGCTATAACAGTTGCTCCTTATATGGGAAAAGATTCTGTTACTCCGTTTTTAAACTTCAAAGATAAATGGGTTATTTTATTGGCACTTACCAGCAATGCAGGTTCCATGGACTTTCAATTGGCTGAAGTTGATTCCCGACAACCAAAAGAAAAACTGTTTGAACATGTCATTCACCACTCGCAAAAATGGGCCGACGAAAATCAGCTTATGTATGTAGTGGGAGCGACCCATCCTGAATTTTTCAGCGACATACGTGCCATTGCCAAAAATAATTTTCTGCTTGTTCCCGGAGTAGGGGCACAGGGAGGAAATCTTGCTGAAATTTCAAAAGCGGGAATGAATGATGAATGTGGACTGTTAGTAAACTTATCGCGTAATATTTTATACGCTTCCGATGGAGAAGACTTCGCTGAAGCAGCAGCAAACGAAGCGAAAAAAATCCAACAGGAAATGAAAGTGTTACTTGAAAATCGGATAGGAAGTTCTAAATAATTTTTTTTTGTTGCATCGAATAAATCGGAATTCAGTTGGGTTCTTTTTTAGATTGTCTTAAATATTTTTACTGTAGGATTTTAACGCAAAGCGCCAAGGAACGCAAAGTTCCGCAAATCTGCGTTGCGAACCGTGGCGGTCCTTGGCGCTTTGCGTTTAAATCCGACCATTAATTTCTCACCACCCTTTCAAAAAGCCCAATAATCAACGAATTTCAGCCTATACCTCTTTTCCATTTACTCAATCAAACATACCGTTTGTTAATAATTTCAGTCCTATTGCTCATTTCTGCTGTTATTTCAGTATATTGGTATATATATTTGAGTCATAATTCAATTAAAAAAACCAACGACCGAAGGTTTAAGAGGTTCTAAAAAACAAAAAACAAATGGAAAACAAATCAAAAAAATCAATCGAAAGTTTGAAAGATCAAGAAGTAGATGGTCAAAACGTTAAAGGCGGTTTCTCATTAATCCGTAATGACGACAATGTTGCCCACTATCATGTTAAAGATTTCGCAAAAGCAAAGCAAAATGCTTTGGATGATGCAAGAGCTCACGGTTTTACTCAGGTAAATCTTATTGATAAGATTACCGGCAGAACAACTACTCATCGCTTAGATTAATTTATCAGGCACTGCCGATAATTTAGAGAGTAGTTTAACGGATTTAGGGTAAAAATCTTTCTTAACTGGGTTGGTCAAATTGACTAACCCATTTTTTTTTATTTAATATTAACGAATCGTAATAGTGTAAAAAAAAAGTTATTGGTTCAGATTCCCTAATATAGTGAACGGTTTTTTCTTGTTTCGTCACTTACTTTGTGGAAAATTCCATTAAGTGACAGAAGCTTTCCTTCATTACCTCTGGCAATATCGCTTGTTTGATATGAAAAACCTGCGAACGGATGACGGACTCAGTGTTGAAGTAGTTCGTCCGGGAAAATACAATACAGGCGCAGGCCCCGATTTCTTTAATGCACAATTACGACTCGACGGAACCTTGTGGGCCGGAAATGTAGAAATACATATTCATTCTTCAGATTGGCGGAGGCACCAGCATCATACAGATCCTGCCTATGAAAATTGTATCCTTCATGTTGTGCATGATAACGATGCTCCTACACTTCGAATGAATGGTACAATCATACCTGTTATTGAATTAAAAGAAAAGTATCCTCCGTATTTATGGGATAATTATCTACGCTTATTAGGAACAAAAGGCTGGATAGCCTGTCAGCCCAGGATACATGAGATTGACGACCATACCTGGAAAGTTACCAAAGAGCGAATGATTGAAGAAAGGATTGAACAAAAAAGCGACCAGATTTTAATTGCACTAAAAGGCAATAAAGACGATTGGGAAGAATGTTTTTATCAGCAGCTGGCCCGTAACTTCGGCTTTCAGTTAAATGCTATACCGTTTGAAATGTTAGCAAGAAGTCTTCCAGTGAAAATTATAAGCAAAGAAAGAAGCAGTCTGACAAATATAGAAGCTTTGTTTTTTGGCCAGGCAGGAATGCTTGATGATAATTTTACGGAAGATTATCCTATACTTTTAAAGGAAACTTATTCCCATCTTTCAAAAAAATATTCGTTGAAAAATATTCCGGTGTCTTCGTGGAAGTTTTTACGTTTGCGCCCTGTGAATTTCCCTACTATTAGACTGGCACAGCTATCAGCATTATTGAAAAGTAGTCCGACAATTTTTCGTAATCTTAAGGATGCCCCGGACCTCACTTCGCTTTATTCCTTTTTTGAAACAGAAGCTTCCTTCTACTGGAATACACATTATACCTTTAAAAAGGAATCTACTTCTCACGTTAAGAAACTGGGACAATCTTCTATCAACAATCTGTTAATAAACACCTGCATTCCTTTCTTATTTGCCTGGGGACGGTATACGGGAGATCCTCAATTTTCTGTAAAAGCAATGTCTTTGCTGGCTGAAATTCCCCCGGAAGAAAATCATCTGATAAGCAAATGGAAAGAATTGGGCATAAAAGTTCATAACGCTGTTGATACACAAGCCTTGCTGCAATTGAATATTCAGCATTGTTCAGAAAAAAAATGTTTAACTTGCAGCATCGGAAACCAACTCATCAATACCCTTCCATGAAGTTCATTACACGCATACGCGATTTTTTTGAAACGAAAGCCTTCGGTGTTTGTTCCTGGATCGGTAACATACTGCACATGCGTACTTCCGTAATACGCTTGTTTTTTATTTATGCTTCTTTTTTAACGGTTGGTTCACCTTTAATAATCTACATGATTCTGGCATTTTGGATTAAGATGAAGAGTTATGTGTATGCAAGGAGGACTTCGGTTTGGGATTTGTGAAATATTTAATTTCTATTCATTTTTAATAATGACTCTCGTCCGGAAGAACATTTAGTGAATTGGATTGGGTTAAAAATTTAAATCAAGTTTTCATACTCTTTGCTGGGCGAAGTCTTAAGCGCGAAACGGAATCTTTATTAAAAGTACTGCCATCGGATTGAGCGCGTGACTTCGTCCACGACGCGCCTTTTAAAACTTCAACGAATTTAAGCCCCTGTATTTTTTCATTCTCGGTGAATGATGGAAATTAAAGCCCTCGCTCCGTCGAGGACGAAGTCACGCGCTCGAATAAATTTCAGAGCTATTATTTTTATTGGTACTTCGCGCTTAAGACTTCGCCCAGCAGGACAGAAACTAATTTGTTTTTTAACTTTAAGAAATTATTTGAGTTTAGGTTTGGAACTATACAGATTACAAATCTTGTTTAGCCACCATTAAATAAAAACTAGAGATTTTTCCGAACCCACTTACTCATGCTTCGTATAATCTCCAACATTTATCCATTCCCAAATGACTTATCACGTCTATGTAATCGAATTATCGAAAAAAGTATTTACGGAAGACTGGCGATTCAGGTCGGCCAATCCGCAATACAATGGAGTGTTGGAATGTCTGTACGTTGGCATGACGAGCAAGACTCCTGCCGAACGCTTTGAGCAACATAAAACCGCATATAGAAATAAGAAAGGGCACAAGCTGTCATCGAATGTTGTATTCAAATACGGATCGTATTTGCGCCCAACATTGTACAATGACATAAACCAGAAACGTATGACGCGCGAAGAAGCATTAAAGATGGAAGCAAAGCTTGCCTGGGACTTGAGGAGGAAAGGTTACGCTGTTTGGTTTAATTAAACTTGTGGAACCAATCCTATTCGAAAAAGGGAATGAGTAGTTATGTAAAATTAGGTAATAAGGTTGGTGTCTGTGGGGAATCGTTTTTCTACGAAGGTAATGAGGTTGCATATTTGATAAATTTGATTCAAGCTCGAATAGCATAGCACATTACTAGTCTGTGGTGGAATCACACTTTGCTCATGATTGCTTTACATTGTTAATTCCTAAAAGGACTAAAGTAGAAAGTACAGAATGCCGGATAAATTTGATCCAAGCTCGGGTAGTCTAACACAGTTAAAGATTTCTTTTCATAACAGCTCTTCTAAATCATTTAAAAAAATACACATTTTCCAATTGTATATTCCTTTAATTTACCCCCTCAACTTCAACCATTTTATCCTATTTTTGTTTCCTGAACATGAAAGGCAATCTCCTCTCCATAAATTTCCGGTATTTCGGAAAACTTTATTTAGCCATTGGTCTTGTAATTTTAGTCTTGATTACCGGTGTGGCCGGCTATTACTTTATACAAGATTACACCTTTATCGATGCATTTTTCATGACAGTGATTACCATTGCCACCGTCGGATACAGGGAAGTTAAGGAGCTTGATGATGCAGGAAAGATATTCACATCCTTTTTGATCATCTTTAGTATTGGTACATTTGCTTATGCAATTTCAGTTATTACTCGTTATGTAATCGAAGGAGAGTTTCAGTTGTTTTTTAAACATTATAAAGTGAATAAAGACATTCAACAATTAAAAAGACATGTAGTCGTTTGCGGTTACGGAAGAAACGGACGCCAGGCTTGCCAGCAGCTGGCTTCAGGTAATGAAAGTTTTGTGGTCATAGAAAATGATCCTGCTATTATTGAAAGCATGCGTAATGAAAGCAAACTTTTATTTGTTGAAGGCGATGCAACTCAGGATGAAGTTCTTGCTGAAGCCGGACTGGAAAGAGCAAAAGCATTGATAACGGCACTTCCCAGCGATGCCTCCAACGTTTTCGTTGTGTTAACCGCACGTGAAATGAATCCATCACTGAAAATTATCAGCCGTGCTTCCGACGATGCTTCTGAACATAAATTGAAACGAGCCGGTGCCGATAACGTAATCATGCCTGATAAAATTGGTGGTACGCACATGGCTGCACTTGTTACAAAGCCTGATGTACTTGAATTTATCGATCATATTACGGGACGAATAAATATCCGACTGGAAGAAATATTGTTTAGCAGTCTGCCTGAATCGATGAAAAATAAATCCATCCGTGAATTGGAAATCAGGAATAAAACAGGAGCTAATATTATCGGTTATAAAACTGCTGAGGGAGAATATGTAATTAATCCTCCTCCGGATACCGTCATGATGCAGGATGCCAAACTATTCGTACTCGGAACGCAGGAACAAGTAATGCGCTTTAAAGACATTCTTAAATAGTTTTTCAATGAAAACAATTCTCGTAACGGGAAGCAATGGTCTGCTTGGACAAAAAATAATTTATGGACTAAGGAATCAGGAAGGGATTCGCTGTATTAGTACATCACGCGGTGAAAACCGTATGAAAGCTAAAGACGGTTACGTTTACGAAACACTGGAGCTGACAGATGAATGTGCTCTTCAACAAATTGTTGAGAAGTATCGTCCCAATGTTATCATTAATACCGCTGCAATGACGAACGTCGATGCCTGTGAATCGAAAAAGGAAGAAGCCTGGATGCAAAATGTAACGGTCGTTGAGAACCTTGTAAAAGTTTGCGAGAAGTATAACATCCATCTCGTTCACCTTTCCACTGATTTTGTTTTCAATGGAGAGAAAGGTCCTTACATAGAAACAGATGAGCCGGATCCGCAGAGTTATTATTCATTAACAAAGCTGGAAGGAGAAAAACGAATTGAAAAAAGTTCAATCTCCTGGGCAATATTGCGTACCATCATTATATATGGAGTAGTTGATGACAATAGCAGATCAAATGTTGTTTTGTGGGTCATTAATGCTTTGAAGAATAAAAAATCCATAACAGTAATTAATGATCAGTTTCGCTCTCCTACATTATCAGAAGATTTGGCTCAGGCATGCATTGCCGCTGCTGTGGGAAAAAAAATAGGAATCTATCATGTATCCGGAAGAGAAGTAATGAATATACTTGACATTGCTTACATAGTAGCTGACTTTTTTGAATTGGATTCATCGTATATAAAACCCATCAGTTCGAATGACCTCAACCAGCCTGCCAGGCGGCCTCCGGTTACCGGTTTTATTATTACGAAAGCTCAGAAAGAATTGGATTTTCATCCGATGACCTTTCTGGAAGGATTATCCTATTTAAAGAAACAGCTTGAATTGGTTGGAAGCAATGCATCAAAATGATTTTCTTGAGGTGCCAATAGCGCTTCAGAATGAAAAGAAAAAAAATCAAAACAGGGTGGCTGGAGTATTTCAACTTTTCAACCCGTGAAAGAAGGGGAGCCATATTTTTAGCAGCTATTTTATCGGTGCAGATTGTAGTGCTTTTTATATTAAAGAATGTTTCACACGATGTTCAACCGCCTAATGAAAAAATAATGCAGGCACTTATGCTGGCATTGACTTCAGATAATGTAAATGAACGATTAGCAGGTGATTCATCTGTCGAATCATCGGAAGTCGTTTTAGTGCCATTCAATCCCAATGAAATAATCGATACCTCTATGCATGTTCCCGGATTGTCGAAAAAACAAATCAAGGTCATCAGTCATTATTTGTCGCGTGGAGGAAAATTTAGAATTAAAAATGATTTCAGAAAAATGTATTGCATTAAAGAAGCTGAGTTTAACACTCTCAAGCCCTATATACAGCTTCCGGATACATTTGAGAATCATAAAAACGAAAATAAAAAAAGCGTTGTCAAACCATCCCTTGTTGATATAGGAAGTATTGACTCAACGGGCTTGCTTGTCATTCGCGGTATCGGTCCTGTTTTTGCTTCACGGATAGTGAAATTCAGGGAAAAACTTGGCGGATTCTATTCCATTGAACAACTCAAAGAAGTTTGGGGTATTACAGATTCAGTTTATCAGAGTTTATTACCAACCATTTCATTAAAGGATACGATTCCTTTTCGATTCATCTACTTAAATACTGATTCTTTTGCCGTCCTGGCATCCCATCCATATTTAAAAGGTAAAATCGCAGGATTGATTTGTAAATTCAGGAAACACCATCCCTTTAATTCAATAGAAGAGTTAAAACAACTTCCCTTGATAACCGATGAAAACTTCCGTAAACTTGCACCCTATATTAAAACAGAATAGAACTTTAGCAAACAGCTAAATTCGAGAAATTCAATTTTATTTATGAATCACACAGATACTAAAAGAGAGATAAACACGATGGATTTCAGTCAGACTGAGAATCAAAAAATGATTGCAGAGACAATTCGTCGATTTGCAGAAACTTCCATACGTCCGGAAATGATGGTTTGGGATGAAGCACAAATTTTCCCCATAGATCTTTTTAAGAAAATGGGAGAATTAGGATTGATGGGCATTCTTGTTCCAACAGAATACCATGGATCGGGTTTGGGTTATCTGGAATATGTTACGGCTATTGTAGAGGTTTCCAAAGTATGTGGTTCCATTGGCCTTTCTATGGCTGCGCATAATTCACTTTGTACAGGACATATTATGCAATTCGGTAATGAAGAGCAAAAAATAAAATATCTTCCCAAACTCGCTACCGGTGAATGGATTGGCGCCTGGGGTCTTACAGAAGCCAATACAGGAAGTGATGCCATGCGCATGCGTTGCGTAGCTAAACAAGATGGTGATTACTGGATTCTCAATGGTGCTAAAAATTGGATTACTCATGGAATCAGTGGTCAGGTAGCTGTAGTTTTGGCGCGTACCGGTGAACTTCTTGATTCCAATGGAATTACTGCTTTTGTTGTTGAACGCAGTACACCCGGTTTTAAAGGTGGAAAAAAAGAAAATAAATTAGGAATGAGGGCCTCTGAAACATCAGAAATGATTTTCCAGGATTGCCGGGTACATAAAAGTCAGGTTTTGGGAAATGTTGGTGAAGGATTTAAACAGGCAATGAAAGTGCTTGATGGGGGAAGGATTTCGATAGCGGCTCTTTCTCTTGGCATTGCAAAAGGTGCTTTCGAAGCCGCCGTAAAATATTCCAAAGAAAGAGAACAATTTGGTAAACCAATAGCTGAATTTCAGGCAATTGCCTTTAAAATTGCCGATATGGCCACTAAAATTGAGGCTTCTGAATTGCTCATTTTACAAGCGGCTAACCTTAAAAATAATCATCAAAAATGCACGAAGGAAAGCGCTTTTGCTAAATATTATGCTTCTGAAGTTTGTGTTCAGGTTTCTACAGAAGCTGTTCAGATTTTCGGTGGTTATGGCTATACTAAAGACTTCCCCGTAGAGAAATTTTACAGGGATTCAAAGCTTTGCACAATTGGCGAAGGAACCAGTGAAATACAGAAGTTAGTTATTTCAAGGGAAATTTTAAAATAATTTGCAAATATTCAAAAAAAGCGTATTTTTGCAACCCTAATCGAAAAAATGCAATGATTATAGTTCCAATTAAAGAAAATGAGTCAATTGACAAGGCTCTAAAAAAATTCAAGAAGAAATTTGAGCGCACAGGTGTTGTGCGTGAATTGCGTCGCCGTCAAACCTATGAAAAACCTTCAGTGGAACGTCGTCAGCTGGTCATCAAAGCGAAATACCGCGATATGTTGAGACGCACAAACGTACTTTAATATTTTCAGTAGAATAAAATAAACAGTATCTTTACTTACATATAACCCCAGGGTTTAATGTTAGTAAGCATCAAGAAATCTAAAGAAGAAAAATAATGCTTAGGCATTTTTTTTCTTCTTTTTTATTTATGGATATTAAGAGTTTCATTCAATACATTCGTTACGAAAAGAGATTTTCTCCCAATACAGTCCTTGCATATGAAAAGGACCTGGAGCAATTTTTTATTTTTCAGAAGGACCTTTATGAAACCGAAGATCCTGCATCCATAACTCATTCAATGGTTCGTTCCTGGATCGTAGATCTGATGGAGAAAAAAATCAGCTCACGTTCCGTTAACCGGAAACTTACTACGTTAAAAACATTTTACAAATTTCTTTTGCGGCAGGGCTTGGTTACATCGAATCCATTGCTAAAAGTAATATCTCCAAAAACATCGAAACGATTGCCTGTCTTTGTCGACGAATCGAATATGGATTTGCTTTTTACAAGCACTGATTTTGGCAATGGTTTCTCCGATGTCCGCGATAAACTAATTCTCGAAATTTTTTATGCCACCGGTATGAGGCTTTCAGAACTCGTTGGACTGGAGGACGGAAGCGTAAACGTCTTTGAGTGCCAGTTCAAAGTTTTGGGAAAAAGAAACAAAGAAAGGATTATTCCGTTTACTAAAAAGCTGAAAGAATTAATAGAAGAATACTTGCAAATAAGAAAAGACATTACCCCAAAAGCTCCTGCATTTTTTATTACGGATAAGGGAAAAAAAATGTATGCCAAACTTGTGTACCGGATTGTTACCCATCGATTGGGAGAAGTAACAACTCTTGAAAAGAAAAGTCCGCACGTTTTGCGTCATACATTTGCAACCCACATGCTGAACAGGGGTGCCGATATTAACAGTGTAAAAGAATTATTAGGTCATGCGAATCTGAGTGCTACTCAGGTTTACACGCACAATACAATTGATAAGTTAAAACAAGTTTATAAACAAGCTCATCCACGGGCATAAATTTTTCAGGAGGGATTATATGAAAATAAGAGTTCAATCCATACATTTTGATGCAGACAACAAGCTGCTGGAGTTTATTCAGGAAAAAGTTGACAAACTAATACACTTCTATGATCATATCATAGGAGGAGAAGTTATTCTAAAACTTGATAAGGCCAGTAACATGAAGAATAAAATTGTTCAGATTCTGATTCAGATTCCGGGCAATGATCTTATAGCGAAAGAACAATGCAAAACATTCGAAGAAGCAACGGATTTATGCATGGAAACGCTTTCAAGGCAAATCAAAAAACATAAGGAAAAGCTGCGCGGAATCTGATACTTTGTGTAAGATTCAGCATTTTTTTAACCAACTTCGCTCAAAGCGAAACGTATGGTTATTATTACCCATTATGAGAAGTATCATTGGTTTATTTTTCGTATTATTTTTGGGATCCGACTGTATTTACGGTCAGGAAGCTGCTTTATTTCCAACCTATAAGAAAACAGTTGTAAGTTTCAGAGATACCGTTAAAATGAACTTTATCAGCGATTCGTCCATTTATACGTATGGATGGGATACTCTTCCTCAAGCAATATTCTGGAGAAAAGTAATTAACCTGACCAATGACACCTGTATTATTAACATAGCCAATTGCAGAAAACCCGTAGATAAAATTACCCGGTCAATTTGGATGAATCAAAGCGAGCCGGAAAGGAATTGTTTTAAAGACAGCATATGCAGAATCTATGGACTCGAGACGAATACAGAGTTAAACATTACAGCCGGTAAGGATGAATTTTACGAGGTAAAAAAAGTTTTACCTGAGATCAATAAAGCCATTCGTGTTTTTAAAAATAATCAATGCGATCCCTGGTATGCACAAGCTATTTTGCTTATTGAAAGTCCGGGAAAAGTAAAAGCTAAATCATCCGTTGGAGCCAATGGCCCTTTCCAGCTAATGAAATCTGTTGCCATGAAGTATGGTTTGAGGGTAAACCGCAAGATTGATGAAAGGATTATTCCTGAAAAGGCGGCCCGTGCGGCTTCTTTATTGCTCACGAAATCCTGTATTCCCAGCATAAAGAATTACCTCATTGAGCACAACATCGCCTATAAAGAAACAGATCTGTGGTTCCGTTTGTTGGTATTGCATGCTTATCATGCCGGCGCAGGCAATATTCGTTGCGTATTGAATGAAATAAATCCAACGCAGGGAGGAATTGAATTATTTCAGAAAATCTGGCAGACTACCTGCGGAGGTTTTAAAAATGAATCGCAGAATTATTCACAGATAGCCATCGCTTCTCTCATAAATTTTGATCACTTAGTCCATCAATACGGTGATACTGTTTTCCTTGTTGAAGGCGATAGAATCTACCGCGATTATTCAAGGAAGTCACTTAAACTATACAATTCATACGAATTTCTCAACCGCTGCCTTGCCGCTTATGAGAATGATTTTCTTGACGATGTAATTCCATATGATTATTTTATGAAAAAGGTTACCCTTATTCGAAAAGAGTATGCACGAATTGCCAAGCAAATAGCAAAATCCGATAATGAAGTTGCTCTAAGAAAATACCCTTCTTCCGAAGAGCATTTAACCATGCTTGCTTCAAACCTAACCCGCCGCCAACGGTTTGAAGATGCAATAAGTCTGCTAAAGTTAAATCTTGACATTTATCCCGAATCGACTTCCTCACTCGATAGCATTGCGCGATTATACAGGCTAACAGGCAATAAAAAAAATGCTGACTTATACAGCAATAAAGCCGGAGCCCTGGTAAAAGAAGGTGTTAAAAATAATGACTAGAACTTTTTTCTACCAATAGGAATTATCCTACTTTTGAGTTCGTTTATTTCTATCCATGAATTTTAGAAGAGTTTTATTAGGGATTCTGTTTTTTCTCTCTTGCCAAACTTCATTTGCTCAGGTTACATTATTAAGCCTTAAAAGTGATTTGGAGCAACTCTCAAGCGATACTTTCTGGATAAACCAATCCACACGTATAAGAGGGGAAGCATTTTCGGGAAATTATTTTTCTTCTGCGGATTCGATCGTGCCCTATAGCTTCGGGTATACGGGATCGTTTCCTAAAATATGTCAGGATATGAATCTAAATTTAATAATCAAATCAAAAGTTCGGATAAGCCCTACTGCGAAAAATGCATGTATTGTTATATCTGTTTCTTTTGGCGATTCAACTGTTTTATGGAAGGGATTCGATATTCCGGAGTCTTTAAGGAAAAACTCTTCCTGGTCGGAATCTAAAAATGAAATAAACATACCACGGTCATTAACAAATACGCATACAACATTGTCCGTTTACCTATGGAATAAGGACAATGCCGGAACTATTGATTTGGATGATTTTCAAATTGATTTTACTGAAATGACTCTTCCTTCCTTTCTTCCAAAAGGTGTTTTTCAGGAAGAGAATAATTCAGGATGGGTGAAAATGTCTGCTACAAAAAGTTTTAACCTTTTCTATAATAAGGAAGATGGTAATGTAAAATTGTTAACTACAAAAGGGGATACCATTTTTAAGTCTATTGACCTGGTTTCAGAATGGGAAAACCCGAAAAATGAAATAGAGCAATCGTGGGCGTATCGCTTAAATTTAAATAACGATTCATCGACGGAAGAAGGAATGTATTTTCGTTTTTCTGCCAGGAATAAAGTTACTGAAAATAAGTTATTGATATTAGTTGGAAATGATGGTAGAATCAATTTTACGGTAAATACTTCTTTTCTTCAACCCGTTAATTTATACAGGCATTCCGTTTGCCTGGGATATGCATTGCCCTTAAAGGAAGTTGAACGTAAAAATAAAGTTGCCGATACGACAAATTTTCAAAAGGAATATTGGCTCAATAAGGAAGGATTCATTCTTTCCAATGAAAATGTAACGGTTGTAATGTATCGTCCCAAGGAAGTTTCATCCATTCAGCTGGATGTAACAAACAGAACAGCCTTTCTTAACCTTGATTTTGCTCATGATCATCCCTTGCTGCATTTTCCTTTGATGAATAGGAGTATTGGTAAATTCGATAATCATTCATCTTCCGTCATTAATATAAAGGATACTCTTCAGGGATCGTTTGAATTATATACTTCCGTGAATACAGTAAAATTACCAAGATTACTTTCTAGTCCTTTTGGTTATCTGTCGTCAGTAATTTGGACGGAGCATGCCGACTACACGGATATTCGTACTAACAAAGCTGTTTATTATGGCTCTGAACTAATAAACCGCCCCGATCAGGCAATAGGGGGTTTTGTAAAATACAATATACCGGTTACAAAAAGTATTTTCTATTCAAATCCTGATAAGGTTGACAATTCCGAAAAAGCTAAATTCATGCCCGGACCCGAAGCAAGTTATAAAGAATCACCTGAGTTTAAAGTTTTCCTGAAGCAGCTCCATGAAAGCGGATATGAAATTTGTCTGCATACTCCCGATCACTATACAGCAAATCGAAAACTCCTTGAAGAAGCAATGGATGTCATGCACAAAGAATTTACACCTGTTTCGTGGATTGATCATGGATACGATAACGGTGTAAAAAGTAACAGGGAGGATCTTATGTGTGATGGTTTAGATACCACTAGCAAATGGTATTCAGCTGATTTGTGGAAAAAATACGGATTGAAATATTTCTGGAATTCGTATTATGAAGATTCCGGAATATATTCTGCTTATTCTTACAATTCATATTTTTCTCTCCCGTATTCCGACTGGGGTGATGCTTTTCCAACGCTTGCCTATTGGAGAAATAAAAGAACAGCTAATATTGTTCATTGGGGAACAATGAATACACTTGATTTGCCGGATGGAAATTTGTGGTCGTATCTTTTTAGCGATGAAAGACTGACGGATATGCTAAAGAACAAAACCGATATTATTATTCATTGTTACCCTGCGCGTGTTGATTCGACAAATGGATTTTATATTTTTAAAGATAATGTTGCAGTTGCAAATTCTGATTTTAATACTGCCTTAAATAAATTAGCTTCCTATAGGAATGACTCAAAAATCTGGCTTACGACAATTCGTCAATGCCTGGATTACAGACTATTGCTTGAAGGAATTGAAATGAAAATTTTATCCGATGGCAAAATACAATTGCACAATACAAACAAGGCAGCTATTAATGGACTTACGTTAGCAGCATATGCCGAAGAGGTAAGTGCAGGAAAAAAATCGCTGGAGACAAAAAAAATAAATGGAGAACTGTTATTCTGGTTTGATTTATCGGCCGGAGAGATTATTCAGTTAACTTTAAAATAATCAGTTCACGAAAGTAAAGCGATGTTAAAGAGAATTAAGAAAATATTTATTAAGATCTGTTTATGGTTTTTAGGACTTAGTATTTTTTCCGTGATTATATTCAGGTTTATTCCAATTCCAATTACTCCACTAATGATATTGCGTTGTATTGAGCAATTGTCTGATGGGAAAGATTTAGCATTGCATAAAGATTGGACATGTCTTGAAAAGATTAGTCCTGTTATGCCCTTGGCAGCCATAGCGGCTGAAGACCAAAACTTCGAAGAGCATTTTGGCTTTGATCTGGAAGCAATAAAAAAGGCAGAGACTTATAATGACAGGCACAAAGGGAAAAGATTAAAGGGAGCAAGTACAATTTCGCAGCAAACAGCAAAGAATGTTTTTCTCTGGCCTTCCCGATCCTGGATCAGAAAGGGATTTGAGGTTTACTTTACATTTCTGATAGAGGCTTTATGGAGTAAAAAAAGAATAATGGAGGTTTATCTGAATGTAATAGAAACAGGCAATGGAATATACGGTGTAGAGGCTGCTTCTCAGAAGTATTTTAAGAAACCGTCTTCCAAATTAAGCATAAATGAATCTGCCCGTCTGGCAGCTATTTTACCTAATCCATTAAAATGGAGTCCGGTAAATCCCAGTCCAAGAATATCAAGAAAGGCAGGTAGAATCGTTTATTATATAGGGAAGTTAAAGACTGAGTTCTTCTAAAAAAATAGTATAAAATAATCAATTGGGGAGTATTATTTAATAAATTTAAGCAAGCTTTGCTGAACCAAATCTTTCGAACATCTTTGAATAATTAATCATTGGTATCTTTTTGTAAAAAAAATCTGTAGTGAGTCAGACGAGTAGAAAGGAAATATTACAATATGTACTTTTAGTAGTATTTGTATTACTTACGAGAGTTCCATTCCTGAGTCACGGGTATGGAATTGACGGCGACTCCTGGTCCGTTGCAATAACAGCAAATAATATTCACAACTCCGGGATTTACGAAGCTTCACGATTACCCGGTTATCCTATACATGAATATTTAAGT
>JANOVM010000021.1:0-31910 GCA_031417395.1 Bacteroidota bacterium
CGATTACTGGGTAATAAAAGTCGATAGTATAGGTAACCTGGAGTGGGGAAAATGTTTGGGAGGAAGCAACGATGAAGAAGTTTATTCAATTAAACAAACTCCGGACAGTGGTTTTATTATTGTCGGTTATTCGGATTCAAATGATGGTGATGTAACGGGTAATCATGGTGGCACGGATGCATGGGTAGTAAAACTTTCTTCACCAACCGCAGATATTCCGGAATTGGAAAAGTCAATTATGGATTTCACTGTTATTCAAAATGGAGATCAATTTTTATTGAGATTTTTCTCAAAGTATAGTGGCCGATCAATTGTTACACTTTTTGATTCTCAAGGGAAAAGTACTTTAAAGCAAGAAATTTTGATTGACGAAGGGATTAATCATACGTTTTTAAGTACGTCAGGTTTATCTCAGGGAATGTATTTAATAAATATCGAAGGAGAAGTTCATGGTAATGCAAAAGTTGTTGTAAAATAATATTACATTTCAACCTTTAGGAAGAGTTGACCACAATGATGAGCCAAGAATCACATTCAACATTAAAACAAAAATTATTGCTTAATTTTTATCCGTTCATAGAAACTAAAAACTCTTCATTGGATTTTGTGCCGCGGATTCTGTCAAGAATGAATTCCATTGCTTCAAGAGGGTTCATGTCGGCCAGGTGATTTCTTAATATCCACATACGCTGCAACATTTCTTTGTCGAGAAGCATGTCTTCACGACGTGTGCTGGAAGCAACAAGATCAATAGAAGGGAATAAACGTTTGTTGGAAAGCTTTCTGTCAAGTTGCAATTCCATATTACCGGTTCCTTTGAATTCTTCGAAGATTACTTCGTCCATTCTTGAACCTGTATCGATAAGAGCGGTAGCAATAATTGTTAAACTTCCCCCGTTTTCAATTTTTCTTGCTGAACCGAAGAAACGTTTTGGTTTATGCAAAGCATTTGCTTCAACACCACCGGAAAGAACTTTACCGCTGGCAGGAGCAACTGTATTGTAAGCGCGGGCAAGGCGTGTAATAGAATCAAGAAGGATAACAACATCATGTCCGCATTCAACCATACGCTTGGCTTTTTCAAGAACGATGTTTGCGATTTTAACGTGTCTTTCAGCAGGCTCATCAAAAGTTGAAGCAACAACTTCAGCTTTAACGCTGCGGGCCATATCTGTAACCTCTTCCGGACGTTCATCTATAAGAAGAATGATCATATATACTTCCGGGTGGTTCGCTGCAATGGCATTGGCCACATCTTTCAGAAGCATTGTTTTACCGGTCTTTGGCTGAGCTACAATAAGTCCACGCTGACCTTTTCCTATTGGCGTGAACATATCCATTATTCGTGTTGAGTAACTTGCTTTATCGCCGGAGAGGTTTAGTTTTTCATGAGGAAAAAGAGGGGTAAGGAAATCGAAGTGAATACGATCGCGAACAATAATTGGATCGTGGCCGTTAATAAACTCAACTCTTACAAGCGGAAAATATTTTTCACCGTCTCTTGGAGGGCGAACATCACCTTTTACAGTATCACCGGTTTTTAAGCCGAAAGATTTTATTTGTGCCTGAGAAACATACATATCATCCGGAGATGTTAGGTAGTTAAAATCACTTGATCTCAAAAAGCCGAAACCATCGGGCATAATTTCAAGAACCCCTTCTGCAGGAATTAATGAATCCGGATCAATGGGCGGCTCAGGAGCTGCCATTTGATGACGAGGTTTAAAACCTGAATTAAACTGGTTCTGATTTTGATTTTGATTCTGATTTTGGTTTTGGTTTTGATTCTGACCGGGACTTGGGCTATTGAATCTATCGTTTTCCGGTTTATTGTATGACCTGACCGGTTGTTCAGGAGCATTTGCTCTTTCAACAGGGGGAGGTCCAATGGGTTTTGGTGGAGGAGCTGTGCGAACCGATGGTATTTTTATACTTGGTTCAAGAACGACAGGGGCTTTTTTAGCTTCAGGTTCCTCACCGGGAATTACCCTTTTTCTTTTCGGGCGAGCAGAAGAAGCGGATTCGCTCTTTTCTACACTGACTTCCGCTTCTTTAAACTCAACTTTTGGTGAAGCATTAGAAAATTTAGTTGAAAGTGATTCCCTGATGCTGTTACTGGCTGTGGGGTTCAGAGCCTGTTGATCGAGGATTTTGTAGATTAATTCCTGTTTACGGAGTTCATCATAATTTGCGATGGTCATTAATCGCGCAATTTCTTTTAACTCATTTAAGAGTTTGTCATTTAATTCAAGAATATCGTACATGAAAAATAATTTGGGGTTTTAAAATGCTGTAAAAACAGGCTTTTTTTAATTATAGCAACTTTAAGAATAGTGCTTTTATGTAAAGGAAATAATTATTAAGGTGTTTGATTGAGAACTGGAAGAGGCTATTAGTGCCTCAGCTGGTAAAAAATCCAGAACGGATTTAAAATTCATTGCAAGTATAATTAATATTTTTGAATTATTCAAAAAAACAATAAATTATTTTAAAGGACAACTATCTTTTTGCATTTTATTATGGACAATAGAAGATGATGGGGGCGGAAGGGCTGTTCACAAATACTAAATAGTCAGGTTTTTGGGAAGTTAATTTAGGACTCTTTGGGCCCATTTATCAGTCAATTAATACTAATTGAGGAAAGTAGAGGCATTAATTCAAACAATCCATTATACTCATTAATGTTATTTATTGTTTCCTGTAAATAAATCAGCGAAATTTGACCCATAAACCAAATTTTATGATCCAAAGGATACAGACCATTTTCCTTTTATTATCGGTGCTTTTAAGCGTTTTGCTACTTTATTTACCGGTTTATGAATTGCAGTCATTATCAGCAACCACTGCTGAAATTAACCGTTTTAAGATTTCATCCAGTGCCATACTGGCTATAATAAATGGTGTGGTTGGGATATTCTGTTTAGTTGCCATTTTCTTATATAAGAACAGGAATCTTCAGATCAGAATTTGTAACCTTAGCCTATTATTGACATGTGTTTTAATAGGCCTTTTGTTTTTCGTAGCTGATACGATGTCATCCAGCATGAATCAGAAAGTTCATTACCTCTATGGCAGTTATTTTCCCTTGATACAGATTTTAGTAATTTATCTGGCTATTCGGAATATTAAACACGACGAAAATCTAGTTAAATCTGCCGATAGGTTAAGATAATTCTGTAATCTCTGAACGAAGTCCGAGCTCAATGGCTTCCAGTCCGGAAATTTTTCCCTTGTCAATCTCAAAGCGAAGTATTGTTCTGATTTTATGAAAGCCATGTCTGCCTGCTGCTCCGGGATTCATATGAAGCAGTTTGTTTTTCTTATCGGGCATTACTTTTAATATATGCGAATGCCCGCAAATAAATAAATTCGGATTTAAGCTTTGTATTTTTTTCTCCGCTTCAGGAAAATAATTTCCCGGATAACCGCCTATATGTGTAATGAAGACTTTTACCCCTTCACATTCGAAAAACTGATCCTGGGGATGTATGGTGCGAATTGTTGTACCATCAATGTTTCCATGCACACCGAGTAAAGTTTTAAAAGCAGCTAGTTTGTCAGAAACTTTTTCATCACCAAAATCACCGGCATGCCATATTTCATCGCAGTTTTGAAAATGTTTGAAAATATTTTCATCGAGGTAACTGTGTGTATCGCTGAGCAAGCCGATTTTTTTCATCAGATAATGGTCAGGTCCTCTGCCGGCATCCAGCCAATACCACCATTGGCAATGCGTATTTTATTCCAGTTGTTGAGATTGTCGAGTATTTCGACCTTGGTTCCTTCGTGAAGGATAAAGAGGTCATTGCCCTTTTCATCAGGCGAACTTTTTACATATACTGACGAAGACATAATAATTCCTTTTTTGTCTATATGTGTGATTGCATTACTTCTCGCAGCAATTATTCCTGTACCGGCGGAAATAAAAAGAAGCACAAGCATGAGTACAAACGCTATTTTCTTTATTCGGACGCTTCTGCCAATAAAGTAAAAAGATGCAGCTGTGAATAAAAACCAGACGAATATAATAAGAAGTATGGTCCAGGTTTTAGAGGAAAAGAATGCAGCGAATTTATTAATCCATTTCTTGTAAAATATTTCAGGTACACTTTCCATTTTGTCGACAACTTTGAGTGAAGCAATCTTTAAATTAAAGTTTACTTCTTCATCATCGGGTGTAATTTTAAGAGCACGTTCGTAGTTAAGAATTGCTTTTGAAAAATTTCCGTTTTTAAAATATGCATTTCCAAGATTATAATAGATGCTTGCAGAAATATTTTTGTTTTGAATTAATTCTTCATACAATTTAATGCTTTTTTCGAAATCCAGTTTTTGGTATGCCATGTTTGCTTCATGATACGTATTAAGGGGATTCTTTTCAGCAGAATTTGCAAATCCTGAAAAAAAGAGAACAAGCATAAACAGAAGGGAGGCAGCTTTTTTCATATTTTTTTATCCTAATGTGCTTTCAAGGCGGGAAATAACATCGATTCCTTTATTGTATATTGATTCATTGCTTTCCGCCAATCCGCCTGCAAATCTGGCGAACTCACAATGATCAACTGTTTCAGTGAATTGATTAATAAGAGGCTCGGGAACATTTCTTTGCTGCAGTGCAAGGGCTGCTGATTCTTTGGAAAGATCGGAAACAGGTATTTGAAATTTATCACTGATAAAGCCCCACAGTGCCCGGAACATTTCATCAAGAAATTTTTCTCTTTCATTCGACGAAAGATATTTTTTAGCTGCACTAAGACGTTTCATGGCAACTTTATTGGCACGCTGACTGCGAATGAGTTTTACATTGCCGGCCATGGCTTCTTTTTTGCGCTTAAAAAATATCAATCCTACAAATAAGAGGGCGGGAGTAATTACCATAGAGTAAAAAAGTGGTGTATTGAATTGCAATCCCGAATCACTGCTAAATTCAGGATCCTTTGTTTTAATAAAGCGAATGTCTTTACCAAGCATCTGAACGTCAGTCTGGCTGGCACCTGAAATTACTGTTGTTTCAGTCTCATTGCCTCTGCCTACTTTCAGCGTTAATTCAGAAGAAGGAATTGTCTGGTATCGTTTACTTTCAAGGTCGAAAAATGAAAAAGGAGTAACATTAATTTTATAGTTTCCTGCATTACGTGGGATTAGAAGGAATTCAAAAGTTTTTGTTCCCGTTACGCCGCCGACAGTGGCAGTGGCTGAAACATTTTCTTTTGGATCATAGGTTTCGAAATCAGGAGGGAATTCAATTTTCGGTGCATCTATCAAACGTATATTACCTTTTCCGGAAATTTTTATTTTAAGGTTTACGGCATCGTGAGCTTTTATTTCTTTTTTATCGAGTGAAATATCGCAGGTAAATTTTCCAACAGCACCTGTAAATCCTGCAGGGGCACCTGAGGGCAGATCGCGCACATTAACCTTAATAGCATCGCTCTTTAGTGTAACCTTTATGTCCTGTACATTATTGTTAAAAAATGGATTACTAAAGAATGGATCGTTAAAAAACTGGTCAAAAGGATCGTTGCTTTTCTGTTGCTGCTGGCGCTTAACCTGCACGCGAGCAATTACTTCACCTTCCATTGGATCAATGCTAAGTGCACCGGTTCGCTGAGGGAAAAGAATTACTTTCTTAATATCTGCAACTTTAAAGTTTACTCCATCAATGTTTTCATTTCTGAATTCCAGTTGCTGCGGCATATTAATTTCCTGACTCCAGAAACCATTGAAGGAGGGGAGTTTATTAACTGAATAATTCAACAAAGTTACCTTGGTATACAGTTTGTACGTAACGGAAATTCCTTCGCCCTGATATACATTGCTCTTGTCAATTTTCGCTTTAATAAAAACATTTTTTCCGCCTTCGACACTTGCAGAAGGGTTGCTTCCACCTTGTCCCTGTGCAGCACCGCTCTGTTGTTTAGACGCTTTGGAAACAATGATGCTAATTGGATTGGAGAGAAACTTTGTATTACCTGCATAGATTTCAGCACTACCAATTTTAAATGTCCCTTCTTTATTAGCTTGCAGAACATATGTAAAAGTCAATGTTTGAGAAACAGAACCGTTGATAATCTGCATCTGAGTACTTTGATTGGGACCCATCAGTACATTGAAATCCGGAAAAGACGGAGCTTTGAAATTTTTTCCGTTGGCATTAAGACTGAATGTTATCTGAACCTGATCCCCAACCGAAACTGCAGGAGATGATACCGTTGCAGTAAACTCCTCCGCAAGACTATTACTTACAGAAATTACGGCAATTAAGAAAACACACAGAATAGTCTTGTATTTAGAAATCTTGCTTTTCATTTCTATAAAATTAGAAATTCTTTTAAACATATCAATACTGAATATTACCATTCTTTTTCTATCGCTACCCTTGTTTGTTCTTTTACGCTTAATTTTTTTTGCGTCTTTTTTTCTTCATTGTTTAAGGCCTGAAGAATTTTTTCAGCATCTTCTTTAGAGATTTTATCTTTAGGATTTTGTTGTGCCTGTTTCTTTTCATCCTGCTTAGCTTGTTCGTTTTTCTGTTGTTGCTGCTCTTTCTTTTGTTCTTCTTGCTTTTGTTTGTCGTCTTTTTGTTGCTGATCTTTATTTTGCTGGTCTTTGTCTTTATTCTTGTCGTTTTTTTGCTGCTGTTGTTGTTGCTGCAGCATGGATTTAGCATATGCTAAATTATAACGTGTATCATTATCCGTGGGATTTAATTTCAAGGCCTCTTTGTAAGCCTGAATACTTTCTTCATATTTTTTATTTTTGAGCAGCGCATTGCCAAGGTTGTGATAATTGCTTTCGAGATTTTCTTTGGAAGTTGATTTTATTCCTCCTGCAATTTCATACTGTTGTTTCGCTTCTTCGTATTTTCCCTGCTGATAGTAGGTGTTTCCAAGATTATAGTTACCTATAAATGGATTATCTTTTTTTTCCAATGATTTTCGATAATCAACTTCAGCTTCAGTGTACTTTTTTTGCTGGTATTGTTTGTTTCCTTCTTTAATCAATTTACCGGAAGACTGAGCTGTAGAAGGATGATGAGCAATGAGAAAAAGCATAAAGGTGAATACTCCTTTTGGAAATATATTGCGTAATAGTACAATCGTTTTACTTAAGTTTTTCATTGGTTATTTATTTCAAGATTGTTTACTTTCATTAAATAAATTTAAGCGTTGAATGAATTTACTTTTTCTTTCTGATAATGAGAATTCAATTAATAAAAGGAACAGGCCTGCAGCAAGAAAATACTGAAACCTGTCTTCGAACCCGGTAAACTGTTTGTTGCCGAATGATTTTTTTTCCATTTTATTAATCTGAGTCTGTATGGCTGTCAAACCATCGTCGTTGTTGGAGGCCTGAACAAAAATTCCTTTTCCTTCGGCTGCAATTCGTTCCAGCGTTAGTGTTTCCAGTTTTGTAATTACTGTAGTGCCGTTGTGATCTTTAAGGAAATCTATTTGTACACCATTTCTATAAACGGGGATTGGAGAGCCGTTTATAGATCCCATTCCTATGGTATGAATTATTATGCCGGTTTCATTTGCTTTTTTTGCTGATTCAACTGCATCTTCTTCGTGATTTTCACCGTCAGTAATAATGATCAGGGCTTTATGTTTGTTATCGGTGCCTACAAACGATTTCTGAGCTAAATCGATGGCGCAACCAATACAGGTTCCCTGAGTAGGAATGATTTCCGGCTCAATGGTAGAAAGGAATAGCTTAGCCGCTGCATAATCAGTAGTAATAGGAAGCTGAACATATGCCTGACCGGCAAAAACAATGAGGCCGATTCTATCATTTTCCATATTATCAATCAATCTGCTTATTGCCAATTTGGATCTTTCAAGGCGCGAAGGGCGAATGTCTTCTGCCTTCATACTGTTTGATACATCGAGTGCAATAACTATATCTACCCCTTCCCGTTTTACTTCTTCCAGACGTGTTCCTATTTGCGGATTGGCCCATGCTACAATGATGAAGGCTATACCGGATAGCAGCAGTATTATTTTCAACAACGGTTTAGCCCCGGAATAATTTGCTGAAAGCTGATCAATCAGATTTTTATCGCCAAGGCGTCGGCGTGCCTTTTTTTTCCAGGCTTGCATTAAGAGGAATAAAATAAGCAATACCGGCAAGATTGCCAGGCCATACAAATATTCAGGGTGTGCAAATCGAAACATCAGGGTATACTTTTAAAAACTGTGAAACGAAGGATTACATCAGCCAGAAGGAAAAGTAATGCTGCCAGAAGCCATGGATAAAATTCTTCTGTATGATTTCTGAATTCGGTTACTGCGATTTTTGTTTTTTCGAGTTTGTCGATAGATTCGTAGATGGCTTTTAACTTGGAAGTGTTGGTTGCACGAAAATATCTTCCATCTGTTTCATCGGATATTTGTTGAAGAACTTTTTCGTCAATCTGTACTTCCACGTTTTGATATTGAATTCCAAAAGGAGTTTTGAATGGATACGGAGCCATTCCTTTTGTGCCAACACCAATAGTGTATACGCGTATACCGAAAGTTTTAGCAATCTCCCCAGCTGTTTCCGGTGCTATGGCTCCCAAATTATTTACACCATCCGTCATAAGTATGATTACTTTGCTTTTAGCAGTGCTTTTGCGAATACGATTTACGGCAGTCGCTAGTCCTTCACCGATAGCAGTACCATCGGCAAGCAAGCCAGACTGTATGCCGTTAAATAGATTTTTAAGTACAGCGTGATCAGTAGTTAGCGGACATTGTGTAAAACTCTCGCCACCGAAAACGACAAGTCCAATTCTATCGTTTGGGCGGCTGTTTATGAAATCTTCAGCGACCTTTTTAGCTGCTTCTATCCTGTTTGGCTTTAGATCTTCTGCAAGCATACTGCTGGAAATATCCAGTGCCATCATAATATCTATACCTTCCGTGGTAACATTTTGTCCGCTGGTTGAAGATTGTGGTCTTGCAAGAGCAACAACAGCCAACGTAAAAGCAATAAGTTTAAGAATGAAAGGCAGCAGCCTGATGCGTTGTCTGAATGACGGTTTTATTCCGTTAAAATTACGCAGACTGGAAAATTGTAATGGTGATGTTTTTTTTCGTAGATAAAATAGTTGAAACGCCAACATCAATGGAATAAGAGCGAGTAGCCAGAAAAAAATTGGCTGAGCAAATGTAATACCGGGAATCATGATTTTTCCTCCTGTTTTTCTATATCCTCTTTAATGACCGGACGTGTAACATTAACAAAATCATAAGCAAAAGCCATGGCTGTTTCATTTTCTGAAGGCAGGGAAAGTGCTTTTGCGAACTTTACCATGTCGGCCTGAACTAAAATGAAGCGCAACTTTTCTTTTTCTTCATCTCTGACAATACCTTTATTGAGGTGGTGTAATATTTCATCGGTAGTTTGTTCCATAGCATTAATGGAAAAACGTCTTTCTATATACTGTCGTATTACGTCGGTTAACTCACTAAAATATTTTTTGGTAAATCCCTGCTGCCATATTTTTTCAGCTTCAATTCTTTTTAGGCCTTCGAGGGCAAGTTCATGAGCAGGTCTTAACGGAACTTGTGGTTTTATGGCAATAACTTTCTTTTTCTTTAATAGTTTATAGAGTACCATAACTACAAACGTAATAGCCAGTGCAATCAGCAGGTAAATAAGGTAGTCCTGCCATGGAAAAGGAACATCGAGAATGTTTTTAATGGCGCGGATTTCTTTTGTAGTATCTACTGGAACAGTTAAAACACTTATCAATAAAGCTTCAGTAAGAATAGTATCCGTTTTTTCTTTCGACTCGGAAATAATAAAAGGAAAAGGCGGAAGCACAAAAAATCCAGAGTCGAAATTTGTAATAGTAAACTGTTGATGCAGTGTGAGACCTGTTGAATCTTTGGAAGGCAGCGTATCGATTCCGGTTTTATTGACTATTTCAAATTTATTGAATGTATCCGGCAAAATCGGAAAGCCTACATTGGTGCCGGGAGGGACAGTAGCATAAAGATTCAGGTGAAATTGTTCTCCTATGCGAATTTGGCTGGTATCCGTTTTTGCAGATACTTTGACAGATTGGGCGAGTGCCGATGTTGCAGCGGAAAAAATAATAAACAAGCATACAAATGCTTTTCCGGATTGGTTAAGCAAGTGTTTTATAATTTTCAACAACAATGTGTATTTTAAAAAGCTATTCATTAAGAATACAATTATTTTTTACTTCCTCTATTTTTGAATAGAAGCATGAGTGGTTTTACATACGATTCATCAGTTCTGATAGTAGCTTTGTCTACACCGCAGCGGGCAAATATATCTTTCAGATTTTTTTCATGTTTCTTCCAGTTACTTTTAAAGGTTTCTCTTATTTTTTTATCACCTGTATCAATTAGCAAAAGCTCGCCTGTTTCAGCATCAGTCAAGCGCAGCAATCCTGAATCGGGTAATTCAGTTTCACGTTGATCGTAAATCTGCAAAGCAACAACATCATGCTTTTTATTAGCCAGCTTCAGTGAGTCTTCGAACGCAGGATCCTGGAAATCTGAAATGACGAAGCATATGGAACGTTTTTTAATTACATTTCTTACGTATTTCAATCCTTCGCTTAGGTTGGTTCTGGTGTGGGAAGGTTTGAATTCGATCAGCTCTCTGATTATCCTTAGAATATGGGTTTTCCCTTTTTTGGGAGGAATGAATTTTTCTATTTTGTCGCTGAAAAAAATCAAACCTATTTTATCGTTATTCTGAATGGCAGAAAATGAAATAACGGCACAAAGTTCCGTCATCAAATCTTTTTTGAATTGTATTTTTGTTCCGAACGAACCGGAGGCACTGACATCAACAACAAGCATTACAGTTAGTTCTCTTTCCTCTTCAAAAACTTTCACAAATGGATGACCGAAACGTGCCGTTACATTCCAGTCAATGGATCGAATGTCATCCCCGGGCATATATTCCCTTACTTCGCTAAAGGCCATACCGCGGCCTTTAAACGCACTGTGGTATTCGCCTGAAAAAATGTGCGAAGACAAACCACGGGTTTTAATTTCTATTTTCTTGACTTTCTTAAGAAGTTCTTTTGTTTCCATTTTGGATTAAGTTGACGTCAAATTTCCGACGAGCAAAGTATTACCGGTGTTCGATGTAAATTTAGTCAGGCCTAAGGGACTTCAACAGAATTAAGAATTTCATTAACGATAGTTTCGCTGGTAACATTTTCGGCTTCTGCTTCATAGGTAATTCCAATACGATGGCGCATTACGTCATGGCATACTGCCCGAACGTCTTCCGGAATAACGTATCCTCTTCTTTTTATAAAAGCATAAGCTTTAGAAGCCAGTGCAAGATTAATACTGGCACGAGGTGAACCACCGTAGCTGATGAGTTGTTCCAGTCTGGATAAATTATATTCTTTAGGAGAACGGCTTGCAAAAACAATATCAACAATATATTTTTCAATTTTCTCATCCATATATACTTCTCTAACCATTGAACGAGCTTTAAGAATATCAGCAGTTTGAATTATGGGAGAAATCTTTGGTCCGGATGTACTTATGTTTTGTCTTATAATTAATTTTTCTTCTTCTTTTGTTGGATAACCAATTACTATTTTAAGCATGAATCGGTCGACCTGTGCTTCCGGGAGTGGATACGTTCCTTCCTGTTCAATTGGATTTTGAGTGGCAAGAACAAGAAAAGGTTCTTCAAGTTTAAATGTTGTATCACCTATAGTAACTTGTCTTTCCTGCATGGCTTCGAGCAAAGCACTTTGTACTTTTGCCGGGGCCCGGTTTATTTCATCAGCAAGAATAAAATTTGCAAAAATGGGTCCTTTTCGAACGGAAAAAGTTTCCTGCTTTTGGCTGTAAATTGTTGTGCCAATTAAATCAGCCGGTAAAAGATCAGGGGTAAATTGAATTCTACTAAAATTGGCATGAATTGAAGAAGCCAACGATTTAATAGCAAGGGTTTTAGCTAGTCCGGGAACACCTTCAAGCAGAATATGTCCATTTGCCAATAAGCCAATAAGTAAACGTTCAGTCATGTATTTTTGTCCGACGATGACCTTGCTTAGCTCCATGGTAATTAGATCAACAAAAGCAGATTCTTGTTGAATTCTTTCATTAATTTCTCTGATTTCCATTATAGTTAAATTGAGTTAGATGTAAATAATTGAATTAGTGTATGTTAGTTTCTACTTCTATTCGAAATTAATATTAATAAATGATATTATTTGAAAATTTTAGGAATGCAATTTTATTACATTTTTCATTAAGCAAAAATGAACTCGCAGGTTAAAGTTTGTTAAATAAAACGGCACTTTTTTTAAGCTGCTTAATCCTTTTTCCTAAACTGTTCAACGAAATCAAGAGGAAGAAAATAGCAGCACCTGAAAAAATAACCAGCCACCAGGCCTGATAGTTTTCTCTTGCCTGAAACATAAGGCTTCCCCAGGTAGGAGTTTCAGCCGGAACGCCTGCACCAAGGAAGGATAATCCTGTTTCCATAAGAATAGCAGAGGCCATTCCAAAAATTCCCAATACGATTACTTGTGAAATTGCATTGGGAAGAAGATGGATAAACAGTATTCTAAAGTTACTATTACCTACGGCTTTTGCAGCAGCTATATAATTCATTTCCCGAAGTGATAGAAATTGAGCTCTTACCATACGTGCGGTTTCTGTCCAGGAAGTTAATCCAATAATAAGAATGAGTGATCCTACGGATGGTTTTGTAATTGCAGCCAGTGTTAGAATTAAAATAAGCCTTGGTAAAGAAAGAAATATTTCCAGCGTACGGGAAATGAGTCCATCAACAGGAATTGTAATTTTTTTTTGAAGAAATGCAGAGAAAGAGAAACGGAGCAATAGAGGCCATAGGATAAGGCAAAGGAATAAAATTATGCTAATCGTCAATTGGAACATTCCGAAAAGCATTGAAAGCGAAAAACTATTCTTTAAGATTTCTTGTCTTAGAAAAAATGTGTAAAACCAAGAGGGAAGTATTAAAATAATGGATAGTAAAAAACTCCCTATTTTAATTTTTAATTGTTCGTCGCCGAAATAGCCGGCCATTCCACCCAAACATATTCCTATTAAAATGGCAATTAAAGTTGAACAAAATCCTATAAGCAACGATGTTCTGCATCCGTGGATTAATGAAGCGAGAACATCATTGCCGGTCTTTCCGGTACCAAGAAAATGACGGTAGCGGAAGGGAAGTTTTTCATTATTATTATTGTTTTGAAAATATTGTTCATCCAATGGAGAAACAAATGAATTGGTAAGATCGCTTTTTAGAGGAGACCAGGAAACGGGTGGAAATATTTTTGTTTCAGCTTTTATTTTTTTCCAATCAATATTGTTGGATAAGGTCTTAACAAATTTACCGGTGCTGTCGGGTAAATTACTGTATGGATTGCCTGTAAATGCAGGAAAAAATGTTTTGCTATTTATTGTTATTAGCAGTGGTTTTTCATTCGCCAGCAGCGGAGCAAAGACTCCAATAAATACATAGCAAAACAGAAGCCAGTTGCTAAGCAACAATTTGCGGGGGCGATATTTGTTTTTGAAATTCAAGAGACAATATTCCTATTGAATGAAATTCTTGGATCAACTAATGCATATACAATATCGCTAATAAGAAAAGCTGCCATTGTAAATACTCCTGTTATCATAAAAACTGCTATTATAACGGGGTAATCTTGCGAGGACAGACTTTGGAATATTGCCAGGCCCATTCCGGGAATAGTAAAAATTGTTTCAATAATTACGGATCCGCTAACTGCCAAAGGAAGCACATGAGAGAAAATGGAAATCAATGGCAGAAGCGAGTTTCTAAAAGCATGGCGGTTAAGAATAGTTTTTTCCGAAAGTCCTTTTGCCCGGGCAGTTCGAATATAATCTTCTTTTAAAATGTCCCCGACTGAAGCTTTAACACTGCCTGATAAAAAAGCGAGTGAACCATACGTGTAACAAATAGTAGGCAGTATAAGATACGGAATGGAATTGAAAAAGATTTCAGGAAATGATGCACTTTCCGAAAATCCACCGGCGGGACTTACACCGGATGAGGGCAGGATATTAATTACGTCAGGATTGCAAAAGACAAGCATAAGTATTGTTGCAAACCAAAAGACGGGAAGTGAAAAGAGGATCATGAATAAGATGGTTGACCAGCGGTCGAAACGTGATCCCGGATTTGCTGCAGACCGGAGTCCCGCAGGAATACTTATTAGATAAGCAAAGAATATGGCAATTAATGAAAACAGGAAGGACCATTTAATTCGCGGTGATATTAAAGCATAAACACTTTGACCGGTTATCCATGAAACACCGAAATCGCCATGAATAATACCATTTGAAAATTCACCGTCACCAAAAAGCCATCGGTGAAACTGATTATTTTGATGAAATGAAATGTAAGGAATGTATGCTGAAAGAGGGGAAGTACTTAAATTATTTTCCAGTCTGTACTCTTTTAAGCTCATGATATTCCAGTAAAAGACAGGCAGGTCAAGGCCCAGGCGATGCGTCAATTCCTTTTTCTGTGCTTCGTTGTTTATGCCCGGAGTCATTTCATTTTCGTAAGAGCCTTCCAGGTTCATTAATCTGTCTACGGGATTTCCGGGTGCCTGCTGCAGAAGGATAAATGAGAACAAGACAACCAATAAAACAGCAGGAATAAAAAACAATATCCGTTTTGCAATATAGAGTCGCATGGTTCAAATATACTGTTAACCTTTGTTAAGGTGTTGCTCCATCAACCATAGTTATCCCTTTGTTTATTGACAATAATTTTAACATATTGTAGAGTACCCCGGGTTTTTCAGAAAAAATCATTTGATTGCCGAATCGTTTGTGTATTACATTTCTTCTTAAGGATGAATAAAGAAAAACATAAGGCTGGTCGTCATAAATATTTTTTTGCAGCAAATGGCTTAGTCTGTTGCGGACAGAATCGAAAGTTACAAGCGTTAGGGAGTCAATGATGGCATCTGTAAAAGAATTTCCGAATCCGGAATAATTGGAGCCGTGATTTTTCCACGACGATGTATGCCATAATTGTGTGAAATCTTCATCAATACCGCTTACTGCCCAGCTTCCAAGCATCATATCAAAATCATGTTCCTTTGCTTTTTCGAGAAACAATTTAAAATCCAAGCCTACGGGATTGATTTGCACACCGGCTTTAGCCATGGTTTCTTTAATAAATAAAGCAATATCTTTCCATTCAGCAGAGGATGCTATATAATTTAATTCAATGGATAAGGGAATTATTTTTCTGTTTATTTTTTTATCAAGTATTCCATCTTCGTCAGAGTCTGTCCACCCGGCCTGATTTAATAAATCTACTGCTTTCGGAACATCAAAAGGAACAGGTTTTAAACTTTTATTAAATTCTTTTTTAAGAGGAGAAACCTGGCTAATCATTCTTTTAGACTGGCTTCCAAATTGTTTGTATTGCAGTTTTATAATTTCGTCAACAGGAGTAAGGCAGGCCAGTGCCTTTCTTACAAGTATGTCATTAAAAAACGCACCTCTTTTTTTTTCTTCGGGTTTTTCATTGAAACACAAATACGTATAATTGTAGGTAGCAATCATGGCAGAATTATAATTCTTTTTAAAACCCTGATTTGAATTGAGATCAATAAAATTGTTTATTGAAACATTGGTTGAAGCATCTACAGCCTGTGCCTGGAATTGTAATGATTGAGATGTTTCGTCTTTATTTAATTTGAAAATAATTTTTTCAGGGAAAGATGCTTCATGGTAATCCCTTGAATGCCGGGACCAATGAGATGATTTTTTTTTAAGAACAATGTATTGGCCGGTTTCCCATTTGTCAACTTTATACATTCCCAGGCCATTAATCATTTCAGGTATTCTTCCGTAGCGATCGTTGTTATATTCAGCAGCCCACGATTTCAAGTCAGTAAAAGAAGCGGCCTGAAACAATGAATCATCAAATTGTTGAAAGGAGTATTTGGAAAGAACTTGTTTATTGTCATAAAAATTTTCTTCCAATACAGGGAAAGCAGTCAGGAACGATGTATTTTGAATATTTACTTTTTTCATAACGATACTGAATTTCATGGGATCGTTTGAGTAGAGAATAATATCTTTAACATTATTCCAGTAAGATCTAACCTGAGGAGCATTGGTTAATGGGCACTTATATACTTTAGCAGTAAAGGCTATATCAGCCGAGGTTAATTTTTTTTCATCATCCCAGAAAATGCTGTCGCGCAAATAATAAGTATAGGTTAAGTGATCAGGAGAAATCTCCGGGAGTGATTTTACGAGTCCGGGAATTAGTTGTTGATTGGCAAAATCGATATATAAAATAGTTCTGTGGATATATTGAAAAATTTCCAGCCGTGGTGAAGAATTTCCATTTGTTGGATGTAAATTGTCCGGTTCAGAATTTACCTGACAGGTAAGGGTGTTTTCTTTGGACCAGGAAGGAAGAATATCTGAAGCATTTTCAAATCTCTTCAGAATTCCTGTTTCCGTAATGGGGAAATCATTTGTCTGTTTATTACTGCAGCCAAAGAATAGCAGCAATAGAAAGAAGACAATTGATGATTTAATCATTTAGTTTATGTGATTAATTTTAAGAAACAAATGTATATGAAATTACATTTATTCTTCGAATTCAATTTTAGGCATTACGAGAAAAAACAAAGGAACTAAAATATAAATGATTATTGGAATTAAGACATGAATCCAGCCCAGGAAAATAGCAGAAGCAAAAAAGACAGGCCCCATCATTACTCTTTTCCAAATTCGCTTGCGTGATTTTTGGGTAATTTTATCGTGCATGAGTTGGCTTTTAAATGCAATGTAATAGTACATGACTGCAGCAATTAAAGCCGTTAAGAAAAATACGAAGCCATACAAACTTATAGCAATCAGGCTGAAGGGGTATCTGCTTACAAAAGCAGTTGTAAATGGAACAAGAGAGATGAACATCAGAAATACAACATTCAGATAGGTTAGTTTTGAGTCGAAATAATGCAGCACTTTACCAATGTTGTCGTGATTAACCCAGAAAATCAGAATATTCAGGAAGCTGAAAATAAAAGCGATTAAGGAAGGTGCAATTTCCTTCAGGGATTCCATCAATTGATGCGTTGACGAATTATTTATTTCGGGGACTTTAATTTCAAGTACAAGAATAGTAGCTGCTATGGCAAATATTCCATCAGAAAGAGCCTCCATTCTTTTAGAATGGGTTAATCCATTTTTTTTAGAATTGGTCTCCATTATAAACCGAAAATTAATAATAGATTTCGAAATACAAATTATGCTTTTAAAATTATTCAACATTTTTGAATGTATCAAAAAAAAACCCCGGAAATTTTCCGGGGTTTTTCAAAAAATAATAGGGAAGACCTCTGTTTATTCAACCACAATCCGTAGTGTTTGAACTTCAGAGCCTTCGGATTGAATGCTAACAAAGTACAATCCGGCAGCAACGTTTTCGAGATTAATTTCCCTGCTATTGAATCCTTCTGTAACGCTTAGGTCACTGTTGATTAATATATTTCCTAAGACATCAACAACTTTTAATGCATATCGAGCGTCCTTATCCGAATTGAAGGAAAGAATAAATTTGCCTTGAGATGGATTAGGATAAGCTGTAAAAGAGCTAATGCTATTCACTGCGCCATCAGGTACTACTTCATTGGCTGCAATTCGGCAGTTGTTAACAGTAACATTTTTCGTACTTGGAGTAGAGATTCCACATGCATTGCTGGCTGTTACACTTACAGTTACAGGGCTTGAAACAGACGTCGTAAAGTTAATTGTTATACTTGACGTGCCTTGTCCGCTGGCTATTGTTGCACTACCTGAAGCTGTCCAGTTATAAGTTACACCTGAAACAGAAGAAACGGAGTATACAGAAGATGTAACAGACTTACAAACGGAAGATGAACCATTTATAGAACCGGGTTGTGAAGGAGTGGAAATACGATTGACTTTAATCTTCTTATCGTATCCATTTCCTTTGCAATTGGTTGCATACACTTTAATGTACTGGTTACCGGGATATCCGGCCGGAACATTTACCACGATGCAAAGAGTACCCTGACCGGAAGCAATTGATAAGGATGGAGTAGCATTGCCATAAATAGACCAGATGTACCCTGTAGCACCAGGGATAGCAGCTATACAATATGTTTCAGTTGAAGCAGATGTTGCGCAAACATTGAAATTACCATTAATAGTAGCCGGTGTTGCAGGTCTACTGATAACAGCATCAATTTTCAAGCAAGTATACGCGCTGGAACCACAAGGGCTGTTTGCTTTTACACATAAGAAGCCGCCGTTAAATTTAGTTTTAGCACAAATGGTAATCGATGTACTTGTAGATGATCCGGTTGTACCCGATGGTAAAGTCCAGGTATAGGAAGTTGCTCCGGGAACACTTGCAATTGAATAAGTAATACATTGTCCTTTACACATAACTGTCGGACCATTTATTACTGCAGGAGCAGCAGGGGCTGATCCACTCGTAGTAATAACTACAGGAACAGTGGAGGTTGTGCATCCGGTTCCATCTGTTACAACTACCGTATAAGATCCGGCTGCAAGTCCTGTTGCAGTTTGTGTCATCTGTCCATTTGTCCATAAGTAGGAATAAGGTGGAGTTCCGCCGGTGACAATGGCAGTAGCAGTTCCTGAAGCTGTATTACAACTTGCATTTGTTTTAGTTGTAGTAACCTCGAATTTGTTTGGCTGAGTAATTTCTACTGAAACAGAAGTAGCCAAACATCCATGAGCATCAGCAACCAGGAAGTAATAGGATCCGGCTACATAACCACAAACCTGACCGACGCCAATGTAAGGCGGGAATCCTCCGGCAGCGGTTACCGTTACACAAGTACTGCCACCGTAACAAGCGATCGTTCCGGGTGTAGCTGTTACTATAGGTGCTGCATTCGTATTAATAATTGCACCTGTTCTTGGGTCGCATTCGTCGACGGTACAGTTGTTGTTATCGTCAACATTAACAGGCACATGATTAACTCCCGTAATAGGGTCACAACCATCAATAGTACATGGATTAAGATCGTCGATGTCAATTGCAGTATGGAAAATTCCTGTTATCGGATCGCAGCCATCTGTTGTACATACATTTCCGTCGTTTATATTCAATGCAATATGAGTCACGCTTCCATTGGAAGGATTACAAGCATCTGTAGTACAAACACTATTATCATCGATGTTAACCGTAGTATGGTAGATACCTGTTGTCGATACACAACCGTCCGTTGTACAGCCGTTAAGGTCATCAACGCTTATTGGATTGTTGTATACACCTGAAATGGAATTACATCCATCGGCAGTACATAAGTTATTATCATTAGAATTGACAGTCAGATGATAGACACCGGTAAGAGGATCGCATCCATCACTTGTACAAGCATTGGCATCGTTTGTATTTACAGGATTATGGTATACACCTGTAATTGAATTACAGCCATCGGTTGTACATACAGTAAAGTCGTCGATACTTAAAGGCGTATGATAGATGCCTGTTAAAGCATCGCAGCCATCCGTGGTACAAACATTTCCATCATTGGTGTTAAGCGGAGTATGGAATACTCCCGTAACAGAGTTACAACCATCGGCAGTACAAACTGTAAAGTCGTCAATACTTACCGGTACATGGCTTATAGCACCTGAAACAATGTCACAAGCATCAGTTGTACAAACATTATTATCGTTTATGTTAACAGAAATATGTGTAATGTTTCCATTAGCAGTGTTGCAGGCATCGTTAGTACAAGCGTTGAAGTCTGTAATACTAACAGCATTGTGATATACGCCGGTAACCGGATCACATCCATCGCTGGTACATGCATTTCCATCATTAACGGTTACAGGAATGTGATATTCTCCGGTAATTGAATTACAGCCATCCGTAGTACAAGCGCTGCCATCGTCCGTATTTAAAGGAATATGGAAAATGGTTCCATCGTCAGGGCTGCAGAAATCTGAAGTACAAACGTTATTATCGTTAACATCAAAGGCAAAGTGGTATACGCCGATATTAGGATCACAGCCATCGCTGGTGCAAGCATTGAAATCATCAACATCTACCGGGTCATGGAATGTGCCTAAAGCAGGAATACAAATATCTTTAGTACAGATATTGTTGTCGTCTATGTCAACCGGTGTATTGAAAATTCCATAAACCGGATCACAGCCATCGATTGTACACAAATTGTTGTCGTTCGGATTCACAGGAGTATGGAATATTCCGGTAATACTGTTACAACCGTCAGTTGTACATGCATTGCCATCTTCAGTAACAACAGGATTATGGGCAACTAAGCCGGAGACAACATTACATACATCAATTGTACAAGCGTTAAAGTCGTCAATTGGATTTAAGGTAAGTGTTACTTCATCAAAACTGCTGCAATCTCCGTTGGTAATTGTCCAGCGCAGCGTTACACTTGTTCCAAGAGGTATACCAATAACAGAAGTATTGGCAGTGCCAGGAGAACTTATGACAGCAGTTCCGCTAATTAATGTCCAAACACCTGTTCCAGGTGAAGGGATATTGCCTGCGAGTATGAAGGTTGCATTGCTGCATTGAACCTGATCCGGTCCTGCATTGGCTGCTATCAATGAGTAATTAGTGAGAACAACATCGTCTGAACTAGAACATGTACCATTTACAATAGTCCATCTTAAAGTAGCACTTGTTCCAGCAGGTATTCCGCTAATGGAAGAGTTCTGACTTAATGGTGAACTTATAGAAGCAGATCCACTAATAACTGTCCAGATTCCAACTCCGGTTGAAGGAGAGTTTCCGTTCAATGTAAAGCTACCATTGTTGCATTGAGTCTGATCAGTACCTGCATTAGAAATTATTAATTGATTATTGGTAAGTACAACATCATCCGTGCTTGAACAAGTTCCATTGGTAATTGTCCAGCGAAGTGTAGCGCTTGTTCCTGCAGGAACACCATTTATTATTGTAACAAATGAGGTAGGTGAACCTATAGAAGCAGTGCCTGAGATCAATGACCATGATCCGGTGCCAGGTGTAGGAGTGTTTGCTGTTAATAAATAGAATCCATTGTTACACTGTGTTTGATCCGGTCCTGCATTGGCAGTAACGGCAGCGTTGTTGGTAAGAACAACATCATCAAAGGCAGAGCATGTATTATTGGTAACAGTCCAGCGTAAGGTGACACTTGTTCCTGAAGGAACAGCGGTCACAGTAGAACCTGCAGCAGTTGGAGTAGTAATTGTTGCAGTACCGCTTACAATACTCCAGAGACCTGTTCCCGGAGCCGGAGCACTTCCTGCAAGTGTAAAGCTTCCGCTGTTACACTGCGTCTGATCCGGACCTGCATTAGCAGAAACAGGAGCGTTATTGGTAAGCACTACATCGTCAGAAGCAGAACATGTACCGTTGGTAACAGTCCAGCGAAGAGTAACACTGCTTCCTGCAACTAATCCTGTTACCGGAGAGTTTGAAGAAATAGGATTTACAATAGTAGCAGAGCCTGTGACAACAGTCCAAAGACCTGTTCCCGGAGCAGCAGAACTTCCATTGAGTGTGAAGCTTCCATTGTTGCACTGCGTTTGATCCGGTCCTGCATTGGCAGTAACAGCAGCGTTGTTGGTAAGAACAACATCATCAAAGGCAGAGCATGTATTATTGGTAACAGTCCAGCGCAGAGTAACACTGGTTCCTGAAGGAACAGCCGTCACAGTAGAACCTGCAGCATTAGGAGTAGTAATTGTAGCAGTACCGCTGACAATAGTCCAAAGACCTGTTCCCGGAGCTGGAGCGCTACCGGCAAGCGTAAAGCTTGCATTGTTACACTGCGTCTGATCCGGACCTGCATTAGCAGAAACAGGAGCATCGCTTGTAAGCACAACATCATCAGAAGCAGAACATGTACCGTTGGTAACAGTCCAGCGAAGTGTAACACTGCTTCCTGCAGCTAATCCTGAAACGGAAGAGTTGGAAGCAATCGGATTTGTAATAGTAGCAGAACCTGTAACAACAGTCCAAAGACCTGTTCCAGGCGAAGCAGAACTTCCATTGAGTGTGAAGCTTCCATTATTACACTGTGTTTGATCCGGTCCTGCATTGGCAGTAACGGCAGCGTTGTTTGTAAGAACAACTTCGTCGAAAGCAAAGCAAGTACCATTGGTAACAGTCCAGCGTAGGGTGACACTGGTTCCTGAAGGAAGAGAGGTCACAGTAGTACCTGCAGAAGAAGGAGTTGTGATTATAGCAGTACCGCTTACAATAGTCCAAAGACCTGTTCCCGGAGCAGGAGCACTTCCTGCAAGCGTGAAGGTTCCGCTATTGCACTGAGTCTGATCCGGTCCTGCATTGGAAGAAACAGGAGCATCGTTTGTAAGCACAACATCGTCAGAAGCAGAACATGTACCGTTGGTAACAGTCCAGCGAAGTGTAACACTGCTTCCTGCAGCTAAGCCGGAAACAGGAGAGTTAGAAGAAATAGGATTGGAAATAATAGCTGAACCTGTAACAACAGACCAGAGTCCGGTACCCGGAGCAGCAGAGCTTCCGTTGAGTGTAAAGTTTCCATTATTACACTGTGTTTGATCCGGTCCTGCATTGGCAGTAACGGCAGCGTTGTTTGTAAGCACAACATCGTCATAAGCAGAGCATGTACCATTTGTAACAGTCCAGCGCAGAGTAACAGATGTTCCTGAAGGAACGCCTGTCACAGTAGAACCGGCAGCAGAAGGAGAAGTGATTACAGCCGTACCGCTGACAATACTCCAGAGTCCGGTTCCAGGGGCAGGAGCGCTTCCGGCAAGGGTAAAGCTTGAGCTATTACACTGAGTCTGGTCAGGGCCGGCATTAGATGTAACTGCCTCGTAAATTGTTAACGACACAGCAGTTCTTGTCAAACTTGAACAATTGGCTGAATTTAGTTTTGATTCTGCATAGTATGTGATTGTACCTGCTGAATTTAAAATCGGATTAAGTACAATATTACCTCCTGTTGGTGCATCGTACCATACAACACTTGCTCCACCCGGAGCAAATGCAGTAGCAGTCAAAGTTTGAAACGGCAATTGCTGACATTGAACTTGGTTTCCACCACTTATTGGAGTAGAAGGAGTTTGGTCGATATGATAAACTCCAGTGACTGGATTACAGCCATCGAAAGTACATGGGTTGTTGTCCTCAACTGAAACTGGGGTATGGAAAGCACCAGTAATTGAATTACAACCGTCAGTTGTGCAGGCATTACCGTCATCCGTATTAAGAGCAATGTGAGTAATGCTTCCATCGGTAGTATTACAAGCATCCGTGGTACAAACATCCTGATCGCTTATGTCAACAGGATTATGGTAAACTCCGATAAACGGATCGCATCCGTCGATCGTACAGGCGTTGTTGTCGTTTGTATTAACAGGGGTATTGAATATTCCTGAGTTTGAAACGCAGCCATCTGTAGTGCAAATGTCGTTGTCGTTTGTATTTACTGGAATATGATAAGGTCCGGTAAGGAAGTCACATCCGTCTATAGTACACTGGTTATTGTCGTCAGTAGAGATTAGGTTATGGAATATACCAGAAACAGAATTACAACCGTCCTCTGTACAAACACTAAAGTCGTCAAAGCTGACAGGAGTGTGTGAAATAGCACCGGTTACGATGTCGCAGGCATCTGTTGTACAAACATTGCTGTCGTCAATAACTACTGGTGTGTGTGTAATTACACCAGAGGCACAACCATCGGTAGTACAAGCGTTGTTGTCATCAATATTTATAGGTATATTGAAAATTCCGGATACAGGATCGCAGCCGTCAATCGTACAGGCATTGCCATCGTTTGGATCAACAGGAGTGTGGAATATTCCTGTCAGTGAATCACAGCCATCGGTAGTACAAGCGTTTCCATCGTTAGTATTAAGTGCAACGTGTGTAACAGAACCGCTTGAAGTGTCGCATGCATCGGTAGTACAAACATCATTGTCGTTAATATTAATTGCATTGTGGAATACACCGGTAGTAACGTCACAACCGTCTGTTGTACAAGCATTATTATCATCTGTATTTACAGCATTATGGAAAACACCTGAATCTGTTAAGCAGCCGTCTGTGGTACAGATGTCGTTATCGTTTGTATTAACAGGGATATGGTAGAATCCTGTGAGGAAGTCGCAGCCATCCGTAGTACATGCATTAAGATCGTCAGTAGAGATTGGTGTATGGAATATGCCGGAAACAGAATTACATCCATCGGTGGTGCAGATACTGAAATCATCGATACTGACAGGAGTGTGCGTAATGGCTCCGGAAACAATATCGCAAGCATCGGTGGTACAAACATCGCTATCGTCAATAACAACTGCTATGTGTGTAATAACTCCTGAGGCACAACCATCGGCAGTACAAGCGTTGTTATCATCAATATTTATAGGGGTATTGAATATGCCGGAAACAGGATCGCATCCATCAATCGTGCAAAGATCGCCGTCATTAGGATCAACAGGCGTGTGGAATAAACCGGTAATTGAATCACAGCCATCAGTTGTACAAGCATTTCCATCATTAGCATTAAGAGCAACGTGTGTAATATTTCCATTTGCCGTGTTGCAAGCGTCCGTTGTACAAACGTCATTGTCATTAACATCAATAGGTGTATGCAGCAAACCGGTTACAGGGTCACAGAAATCATCGGTACAAGGGTTGCTATCATCTCTGCTAATCTGAGTATGCGTTGTTATACCCGTAGCTGTATTACAAGCGTCGATAGTACAAACATTTTGGTCATCGATACTTACTGTATAAACAAATTTCCATACTGAAATTAATCCTGAACAATCTGTATATGTAAATATAAACGTTTTTGTTCCTTCACAAATTAACGGATCAGGAACAGATATTGTCGTCATAACGGGAGTAAGAGTATCTCCACAAACATCTACAACAACCGGAGGAGTTGGGGTAATAAAGCAAGTTGGACATGTGGCAACTGCTGCACCATCAACAGGCACTACAGGAGGTATAGTATGGTCAATAGTATACTTATAGGTCCAAGTAGTTGAGCCGCCGAAAATATCATTGTAAGTGTATGTATAAATTCTAGTTCCTTCGCAGCCTGAATAGGACCCTGTAACAGCAGGGGCTCCCGGCGTAATGGTGTCACCGCAAGCATCTACTACAACAGGCGGTACCGGTGCTACTGTAGGGGCACATTCAACAGTACTTGAATCATTCGATGGTTTAACAGGAGCAAAATAGTCGGTGCCGACAAATTCGGATTTTGAAGCAGTACAACCATTCAGATCTGTTACAGTTACAGTATACGTTCCTGTAACAAGTGCTGTAGCTGTAGCTGTTGTTTGAACAGGAGATGTATTCCAGGAATAAGTATAAGGTCCTGTACCACCGCTTACTATTGTAACACTTGCTGTTCCATTATTAAATGTTGGACATATTTCATTAGTGGATGAAGTAGAAATAACTAAAACACAAGGAGCCAGACAACCGGCAACAGGCTGGAAGCCGTCGTTGGTAATACCGCCTACGTCTGTACCTGAAGTCAGGTAAGGAATATACGTCAGGTTAGCCGAAGCCGTACCGGAAACATCCGTTTGACCTCCCGGAGGAACGGCAGCACCGCCGTAAATAACAGGAATCTGAGCGGAGTAACCGGGCTCTGTACTGTTGACAGTGCTTGTAGTAGGAGGAATCACACCGTACCAGTTACAGGTAAAGTTTTTAAGGTTTGTACCCGGAGCAGGCAAAGAACCGCCGCTTTGACGATCCTGAATCTGACCGTACCAGTTTAAGCTGATGTCGTTGTTGTTAAAGAAACTGTTTGCAGCAGACTGAACCGGAACGTTAGTTCCGCCGCTTCCATCCAGGAAGAGCACACCTGCTGTCCAGTTGTCTTTAATAAAGTTATTCAACACAGAAGTATTGTCCGTCTGATTGCGGAAGATCATACCTGTTCTGTTGAAGTGAATGTTGTTGTTGTGAATATTGTTTCCGTTACTGTTGTTGATATCAATACCGGTTCTGTTTCCGGTGATCTCGCAGTTACGAACTTCTGCAAAGTTTCCCTGACTTTGTATGGCAATACCGGCAGTATTCAAAGCAAGGTTCCATTGTGCGGCAGTGTTACCGTCGCGTGTAATGGTAAATCCGTCAATGATAACATTACCGGCAGTAACCTGGAAGGTAGCTCCACCGCCGCCGATTGCTCCGCTGGCAATGGAAGATCCGATTCCCTGACCGAGTACAGTAACCTGTTTGTTAACGGTAACGTCTTCACTGAAAGTACCGCTGTTAACGTTTACGGTCCATCCGTTGGAAGAAGCATTAACACCTCTTTGAATGGAACCGACAGTAGTAAGCGGAGAAACAAAACTGTTAAGGGTAACATAATCGTTGTTCGCTTTAACAAGAACGAATCCTAGTCCGCTAGCATCGATAGCATGCTGAATTCTGTCTTCCAAAGTAAACAGATTAGCCAGTGACATGGCAGTAGGCAATTGTAATCCTGCACCCACATCGAAGGTATTGTTTGTAGCATCCAGATTCGGAACCCATAGCGCCATGGTAGTAAGTGCACCGGCGCCTGCACCGATTAAAGAAGTGTAAGCAGGGAAGGTAGAACCTGAACTGGTACCCGACTGATGATCGAGGTAAATGTTTTTAGCAATGCCGTCGTTGAATTTATTTTCATTGCCTGCTGTACCGATGGTGATTGTTCCAAAGCTGGCACCAATACTATCGTGGTCATGGAAAGAAAGAGCAGTACCACCGAAAGAACCTGAACCGTTGAAGGTATTGTTGGTAAACACAGCACCGATGGTAACCTGCACAATGCTGGCAGAGTTAGTGCTGATCGATTTAGTGTTCACGGCCACGTGGTGGAACGTTGTAGAACCGGCCAGTGGGGTGAAGGTGTTATTGTCCAGAGAAACTGCATTGTAGTTAGCCAGACTCACCGCCCACTGATGGTTGGAGAAAGTATTGTTGTTGACCAGCGTTGTTTTAGCGTTGTAATTATTTTGCAGACGCAACACAGCCGTACCCGGAGCCGATGCATTGGCAAAGGCAGCATTGAAGATGTTGTTAGCTACGGTAAGAATTCCTGCACCTGCATTCATGTCGGAAAGTTCCACACCGCCACCGTTGAGGTTGTTACCGGTGATGGTAATGTTACCGTTGCTTCCAAAACGTGCAAGGATGTCGTGGTTGATGGTCTGCAGTGTATTGTTGGTAAATGTACCGCCCGATTCATCGGTAGCTATACCTGCACGGAAGTAACTTCCTGTGGCAAGCGTACCATTAACGGTATTGTTGTCGAAAGTAATGCTGTTGACACCACCCGTTGCCACTCTGTAGTTGGTCGAACCGGTGTAGTTAATGCTTACGGCATTGCGGTCACCGTAGGTTCCTGCGGATGGAGTTCCGTAAGCATCGATGATATTATTTTTAATAATAATGTTATCGATTGCAGCTCCGCTGGCGATAATAGCGCTTTTCAATTTGGAAAGATCTACGTTAAAGTGAATGTTGTCAATAGTAACAGCATCAGCGGAGATATCAAACAAGGTCGGTTTACCTGAAACAGTTCCGGTGAAGTCTACGGTTGGTTGTGTAAGGCCTAATCCTTGTATCGTTAAGCCCTTGTTGACAATTGCCTGCTCATTGTATGTACCTGATTCAACAAATATCGTCTTGTTAGGTACTTCAAAATTTATTGCAGTCTGAATTAGCATTGGAGGGACTGCATCGCCATTCGGATTATCGTCAACATAGAAGTTTTCAGTTGCTATTTCCGCAACATAAACTGCTGTATTTGGATAATTGTAAGGAGCTTCGAATAATGCATCAACAACAGCATATGCCGTTGGTTTATCAGGCCAGTAGGAGCGATCAAGAGCACCAACACCGACTGCCCAGGAAATAGAAGAGCCGCTAATACCTGTAATAACATCTGCTGCAAATTGTTTTTGAGAATATACTTTGGGATTTTCAGCAATGCTGACAGTTCCCGTCAAAGAAAAGCCATTGATTCCGGCGGGCAGACAAAAGGTATTAGTCGTAAATAATCCAATTCCTGCACCAAATAAGCCGAATGAATTGCCTGAAGTTGTAAGACCTACAATACTTACATTATCGCAATTTGAAACAGAAATACCATTTCCTGTATTATTAGTAGAAGTAATGTTAGTTAAGATCAGGTTATCAGAACCGCTTAACGAAATACCTGTACCTCCGCAACTGTTTACTATTACGTTGGTCAAAGCAAGGTTATCAGCACCGCAGCCGGTTATTATACCAAATGTTCCGGCATCTTCAACTGTTAAATCAATTATAGATACACCAGCAACAGTCGGATTAATACCCCAAGAAATAGAGGTTGATGTTAAAGTAAAGCCATTACCATCTATGGTGACAGCTTTATTTACAGTCACCAACCCTTCGGAAATACCGGAATTAAATTCTAAAGTATGCCCCGCCAGTGTACCTGCATCGTCAATAGCCGCTTGTAAAGTCGGAAAAGTGGCTGTTGTTGTTGTGTTAGTTACAGTTGCAAGAACTGTTTGAATGCTAAAACAACAAAAAGCAAAAAGAAACAAAACCTTTTTATTGACGTGAAAAGAAGCAGTTTTTTTCATAGTAAGATTTATTATTGATAGTAGTTAGTAGATTTTTTTTTCTATTCTATTATGAGGAATATAATGAGTAGATTACCAAGGCCCTTTGTGAAGAGCTTGTGAATCAAAGAGTGTTTTATTTATAAATGTGTTTTTGGGCTAATTGTCAGAATAAAAAATGAAAATATTTTTTTTAAGCCTTCATGTAAAGACTGAGCGGACTCGAAAAAATAAATTCTGAGCAATTTGTGTTTTTTTTGTGTCATGTTTTGTGTTTTAAGATTTTAACTCTTTTGTAAAAAAACAGATATCTATTTCATAATTATTAGTATTAACATTAAATATACTTTAATCAACAAATATAAGAAAATATCAATTGAAACAAAATGATATTACACTTTCGTTTAGAGTTTTTTGGCTGAAATCCCCATTTAAAGCGCCTTGTGGCGGTTTTGCGCAAATTTGCGGATAAATGAATTATCAAAGTTGGTAAAGCAAATATTCAAAATTAAAATAAATGAAGTATAAATTTATTGTAAAGAAAAGGTGAAATATAATTTAGGATTATTTTTTGGTATTAAATTGGTAAAATACTGTTTCCACTTGGTAAAAATTATTTTAAAACACATGTTGTCAATAGTAATTAATAAAAAAAAGTCCGCCATTTTGCGGACTTTTTTTATTAGATATTGAAACATCAATTATTGAACAATCAGTCTAATTGTTTGTAATCTGTCGCCTTCGGATTGTAAAGAAATATAATAGATGCCCTTGGCGGTTTTTTCAAGATTTATTTCTATACTGTTTGACCCTTCAAGCGCATCTATGTTTTCAATTAGCAGCAATTTGCCGATTACATCGAATACTCTAATGTTGAATTTACTATTTGTTTCAGTATTAAAGTTCAAGGTTGCTTTACCGGTTGTTGGATTTGGATAAACACTAAAGGCTTCGATAGAACCTGCAGAAACGATTTCATTTTCATTTGCATCAATACGGCAGGTAAGATTGACAGTAATAGTCTTACATCTTGGAGCAGAAGTACCGCAACCATTACTTGCTGTTACACATATAGTAGCTGAACTAGAAGTGGCTGTTCTAAAATCGACCATAATCTCCTTTGTTCCCTGACCTGATGAAATGGAAGCACCACCTGTAATTGTCCAATTGTATGAAGAAGCATTTGAAATGGAGGATACACTGTATTTTTTATTGAAATTACTCTTACATACAGGGCTGGAACCGCTGATTGTTCCGGGTTGAGAAGGAGCTCCATTCGTTTTCTTTATATCAATTTTTCTACTGTCGCCTGTCCCCTTACAATTTGTCCCCTTTACATTTAGGGACTGATTGCCATTATATCCGGCAGGAATGCGGACTGTTACACAATTGGTTCCCTGACCTCCCGTAATAGTTAAAGCAGGATTTGAGCTTCCGCTTATTGTCCAGTTATAAGATATTACCGCAGGATTATTTACAACACAATAAACCTGAAAGTTTGTAGATGTTGTGCAAACATAATTGTTGCCTGTAATTGTAGAAGGCATGGCAGGTTTGGTAGTGACAAGGGTAATGGTCTTGCAAGTAAATTGGCTTGATGCACATGGCCCTAATGCTCTAACACAAATAGTAGTATTTCCATTTGTTCTGAAATTTGAATTAAAGCAAACTGTTATGGATGCACTATTCGAATTACCTGTTGCGCCATTAGGCAATGTCCATTGGTAGGAAGTAGCTCCCTGTACAGGCAAAATGCTGTATACAATGCATTGTCCCTGGCAAACTAAAGATGTCCCTGTAATTGGACCCGGAGCAGGAAGAACCACAAATATATTGGTAAACACACAACCTGAAGTCGGATTGCAGGCGTCAGTTGTACAAGGATTGTTATCGTTGCAAACTGTCGGTTGTCCCGGTGTACCAACTCCATTTACACAAGCATCACCTGTTGTGCAGGCATTGCCATCGCTGTAAACATTCGTATTGTCATTGGTGAATACACAACCGGAAGTAGGATTACAAGAATCGTCAGTACAAGGATTGTTGTCATTACAAACTAGTGCATTACCTGAAGTAGCTGTGCCATTTATACAACGATCGTTTGTTGTACAAGCGTTTCCGTCATTGTATGGATTCGTATTGTCATTGGTGAATACACAACCTGAAGTAGGATTACAAGAATCGTCAGTACAAGGATTGTTATCGTTACAAACTGTCGGTTGTCCCGGTGTTCCAACTCCGTTTACGCAAGCATCACCTGTTGTGCAGAAATTACCATCGCTAAATGTATTGGTATTATCATTGGTGAATACACAACCTGAAGTAGGATTACAAGAATCGTCTGTACATGGATTGTTATCGTTACAAACTGTCGGTTGACCCGGTGTTCCAACTCCGTTTACGCAAGCATCACCGGTAGTGCAAAGATTGCCATCGCTGAAGGTATTGGTATTGTCATTGGTAAATACACATCCTGAAGTAGGATTACAAGAATCGTCAGTACAAGGATTGTTATCGTTACAAACTGTCGGTTGTCCCGGTGTTCCAACTCCATTTACACAAGCATCACCTGTTGTGCAGGCATTGCCATCGCTGAAGGAATTGGTATTGTCATTGGTGAATACACATCCTGAAGTAGGGTTACAGGAATCGTCTGTACAAGGATTGTTATCGTTGCAAACGGTCGGTTGTCCCGGTGTTCCTACTCCATTTACACAAGCATCACCAGTTGTGCAGGCATTTGCATCACTATAGGTGTTCGTATTATCATTGGTGAATATACATCCTGATGTTGGATTACAAGAATCATCTGTACAAGGATTGTTATCGTTACAAACTGTTGGTCCGCCCGGTGTACCAACGCTATTTACACAAGCATCACCTGTTGTGCAAGAATTGTTGTCGCTAAATGTATTCGTATTATCATTCGTGAATACGCAACCTGATGTAGGATTACAAGAATCGTCAGTACAAGGATTGTTATCGTTGCAAACTGTCGGTTGACCTGGTGTTCCAACGCCATTTACACAAGCGTCACCTGTTGTGCAGGCATTGCCATCGTTAAAGGTATTCGTATTATCATTCGTGAATACACAACCTGAAGTTGGATTACAAGAATCGTCAGTACAAGGATTGTTATCGTTGCAAACGGTCGGTTGTCCAGGTGTTCCAACGCCATTTACACATGCATCACCTGTTGTGCAGGCATTTGCATCGCTATAGGTATTCGTATTATCATTCGTGAATACGCAACCTGAAGAAGGGTTACAAGAGTCGTCTGTACACGGATTG
>JANOVM010000022.1:0-37295 GCA_031417395.1 Bacteroidota bacterium
GTTGCTTATAACGGCAGTGTAAATGGTCCTTTCCCAAGTTCTACTCCAAGTCATAATGATATTTGTGTTTATGCTGTAGGGCCTTGCGGACAAAGCCCGCAGACTTGCATTATGATTTCTCTTGATCCGAATTGTCCGCCTCCTTGTGTCAATCCTCCAACACCATTGACTATTACCGGTCCACAAATCCTTTGTCCCGGATCTGTTGCACAGTACTGCATTACCATGCCGGCCAATTCAAATGCTACTGCCTTCCATTGGTGGATAGATCGTAACGCTACACCGTCCTTGTCATTCAGTCCGCCCGGCCAACCGGTTGTTGTAGATGTTGTAATCCCTGCTGTGAGCGGGCAAACAACGATTTGCATAAACGTTTATGTTCCGACAGGTTATACCGGTGGTTCACAAGGACAGGAAGTTGAAGTAGAAGCCTTAAGTGGTCCGTGTGTTTCAAGCAACCATGTTGAAATTGATGATATATTTGGTGGAGTAGTGGATGATGGAAATCCTTGCACATTCGATTATTGTGGTAGTGGCCAGATTTTCCATACTAATGTGACGGATGGCGCACCTGGAGTTGACGATGGAAATCCTTGTACTTCCGATATATGCTTAAGTGGCCAGACTATTCATACTCCAATTGGTGGTACAACAATTCCTCCAACAACAGGTCCATTAACGGGTCCGGGTACATTTTCAGGTTCGCTTCCATGGAATGGTAATCTGACAATGTGTTCTGCGGGTACTTACCAGATTTGTGTTCCACCTATACCAGGTGCAGTAAGTTATAAATGGACTTTTGACCATGCTTCTATTCCTGCCCTGACTTACCCTGGTGGATTATCAACTGTTACAACTACTTATAATTGTATTGATGTCATTATTCCGCCGGGATATAATCCTAATCCTAATAACCCCATGGAAGTTGAAGTTAGAGGAGTCAATTGTATAGGTACCGGACATCATAGTGAAATAGGTATTTTAATGGTTAATTCACTTGCCCAGCCCGGAAATATTAATGGTTTAATCTCTGTATGTAAGAGTCAGACCAAATTATTTTCCATTCCTCAGGTTCCCGGGGCAACGTCGTATACATGGTCTATTTCCGGTGGCGCATCCATTATTTCCGGACAAGGAACAACAAGTGTAAGTGTTGATTTTTCAACAACAACAACAACTCCTGTTGTATTAAGTGTATATGCAACTTCTCCTAATTGTACAAATTCTCCTGTGCGGACGTTGAATATTACCGTGATTTTAAATTGCAAAGTATCCGGCCAACAAGTATTGCCTACTGAAGAAATTAATTTAAGCAATTTTGACGAAATAAAAGTCTATCCAAACCCGACTTCCGGAAATGCTACATTGTCGATAAACTCATCATTCGAAAGCAAGGTAAACATGAAGGTATTTGACATAATTGGTAAAATAATAATAGATCAGGACCTTATCATTACGGAAGGCATGAATACCAATGAAATCAAAATGGAGAATGTATTACCGGGAATGTATTTTATTACTTTAAGATCACTTGTTTCAGGAACTACCACCCTGCAGCTAATAGTTGAATAATTATTAAAAGTTAACTATAAGGAATCCCTCTTCTTTTTAAGAAGAGGGATTTTTTTTAAATAAAAAGAGGCTGCTTTTCAGCAACCTCTTATTCATGTGTGTGAAAAATTTTAACTTGTTATTTTAATTTTTTTCTGATCCTTGTCTAGCCTGAACGTCATCAATATTCCTGCGCTTTGTTACTAATGAAGATATATTTAATAATCTTTCTGCATTTTCACGAAGTGTAATAAGCATTTGTGAATCATTTAAATTGTTGTAATCCGTTTTAACAATAACCGTTGCATCAGGACCGGATTTGAAAGAGGTTGTTACAGTCGCTAAATCCATTGTGAGTGGAAGATTCTGAATCATTGGAAATTTGCCCTGCATAAATAATCCCTTAATTTCATCAACCATATCAAGTGAAACGTTGAATTTTTTTGTTCCTGTATATGCTGTGAATCGTTTTCCTTCAAATGTTGCTATACCATCTGATCTCAATTCTATACTATATTCCGGTGTTATAGTCCGTGAACCAAAGTGTTCTATCCTTAATATATTGTATACTAAATTATTTGTATTCTGAGCCATTTTTGCTAAAGCTGTACCGCTACTTTCGGTTGTGTTATTCAGTTGAGCTAATTCTTCTTTTTGGCATCCTGTTAAGATTAAGATAGAAGAGCAGAGCATAAAAATGCAGGAAATCATTCCTGTCATTTTGCTGTTGTTTGTTGTATTTGCTTTCATGGTCTGTGTTTTTAAAAATGGTGAAGTGAAGTCTTTAATTATGGATCAAATGTATATTTTACTATTTTCATGGAAAACGAGAATGATCAATCAGAATTGATTAATGTGTAAATGGCATGAATTATTGAGTATTCGGGATTAATTGAGTACAAAGTTTAAAAATCTATTCTAGGGTATTTTATACTGAAAATATTTTTAAATTTTGTTCCGGGTAGAGCGATTAATTTCTTTCCGTTTTTCATTAATCATGAATAAAAATGAGAAAAGGCTGTTTTTAAGACAGCCTTTTTAACAAACCAAACATGTTAAGTTTTAATTATTGTGCAATCTGGTTTGAATTTTCTTTTACATCATCAATGTTTTTGCCTTTGTTTATAAGAGAGGCGAGCTCTAACATGTTTTCAGCGTATTGACGCAATTGTATTAGTTTTTCAGATTTAGGTTGGCCATAGTCAATCTTTGAAAATATGTCGCTGTTTATGCTGCTCCTGAATGACGTAGTTACTAATGGTAAATCGGGTGTAGGTGGAAGGTTTTCCAATTCCAAAAAATTTCCTGCTGTAAACTGATTACTTATTGCAACAACAATTTCATTTGAAACTTTGAACCTTTTTACTCCTGCATAGGCAGTATTTCTTCTTCCATTAAAGAAAACTTCTCCATGCGTATTTAATTCAACTCTGTAATCCGGCATGCCGGTTCTTGCTGCTGAATGATCAATAGTTAACATTAAAAATGGTGATTGCTTTGCTACATTATCCAAATTTGATGATGCTGATGCATCGGAATTTTCATTACTATTTATCATATTTTTTACCTGTGGAATATCAGCTTTCTCACACCCCTTAAGAAAAAGAATCGACACTGCAATAATCAATACGCTGGAAATTATTCCGGCAGTTTTCCAATTTATTTTGCTGTTTGTTTTCATTTGTTTTATCCTTAGTAATATGCATTTAGTAATTAACGTTTATTTCAATGTCTGATGTCATTGATACCATCTTTTATATATTAAAGGTAAAGTGGATTGTATAAAAATAAAATGACTGTTATCATTGACAATAATGTTTATTATTATTAAAAAATAAACTAGTTTTTCTTCGAGCCGGCAAGTTTTATGATTTAAAATATATTTCGAGTCTGGTTAATGGCCATCCTTCGGCTACGTTCAGGAACCACATTGTCTGCGCTAAGTAACCACCCTTCGGCTCAGGGAACGGGGATCAACTTTAATTTTGGCTTCGGCTATCTCAGCCGAGCTTTGATCAAATTGTTAGTCTTCGAAGGAGCTTCTTTGACTAAAGGTATTCGAATTATAATTCATAAAATGGGAATAATTTTAGCATTGAAATAAGAGCTCAAGCTTTTTGATATTTTAATTCGAAAAATTTGTATATTTTAATAGGGCAGGGGGGATTTAATTGACCTATAAGACAAACTAAAAATGAACAAACTGCTTTAAAAATTCTTCTTTTCTGTTCCGGCCTATATTCAGGTGAGAACCATCTGTCATAGTTACATAGCCTGCATTTCCTCTTACATATTTCTTAATATGTGAAATGTTGATCAAATGCGAATTATGAATTCTGAAAAAATTATTTCCTTCCAGAAGGTTTTCTACTTCCTTGAGGGTTTTAGTAATTACTATCTTTTCTTTTGTCTTAAGAAAAATTGTTGTGTAATTACTGTCTGATTCACAATGTACAATATCATCAACTGCAAGGAAAATTAATCCATCAGAACAAGGAAAAGCAACCTGATTAACGGTTCGTTTACTTTCGTTTAGGTTTTTATAAAGTGAGGGTAAGTGCTGGTTGAAATATTTTTTCTTATTACTTTTTACCCTCTCAACAGCAGCGATTAACTCATGTGGCATTACCGGTTTAATCAAATAATCTAAAGCACTTGAACGAATTGCCTGTACAGTGTATTTATCAAAGGAAGTTGTAAAAATTACCTCAAACTCCGGATCTTTAATTTTTTGAAGCATTTCAAATCCTGACATATCCGGCATTTCTACATCAAGGAAAACCAGATTTGGCTTGTGTTTCTTTATTGCTTTTATCCCTTCCTTAGCTGAATGGCATACGGCCGATATTTCAATCTCCTTGCAATTATCCAGTAAAATATCTTTCACGGCTTCTGTGCAAAATTCCTGATCGTCGATGATTATGGTATTAATCATAAGGTAATTTTAGAAATACGGTTTTTCAAATATAGAAAATGCTTTTTAATATGGGCTAAATAGTGCCTAAAACCTTGGTTTTATATTGTTTTTTAGAGGTTAGTTTCATTTTTTCTTGCATTTTAGGCCCTAATTTTCATTTTTTCTAATAAAATCATTTTTATGAATTATTAGGCTTCTTGATAGTTAAACTGATAATTATCATAAAATGTACGGTTTAGTTTTTTTTATTTTGTTTTTTAAATGGAACTCAACAAGCAAGGTACTTTTAGTTTTGACTCAACACTTCAAAGTAATGAAGCCATCACGTCTTTACTAATCAGTAAATACAATGTAGCCGCACCCCGCTATACAAGTTATCCTACGGTTCCTTATTGGGATAAAAAACCACCCTCTCCTGAAGAATGGCTTGAATCAGTTAAATATTCTTTCACTATAAGCAATAAGGAAGACGGAATAAGCATATACATTCATCTTCCTTATTGTGAAAGCCTCTGTACTTATTGCGCTTGTAATACACGCATTACCGTTAATCATGCAGTAGAATTGCCTTACATAGATGCCGTGCTTAAAGAATGGTCTATCTATAAAGCTGCTTTTGATGATATACCTGTTATTAAGGAAATTCATTTAGGCGGAGGAACACCTACGTTTTTTAGTCCTGCACATCTTGAAATGCTTATAAAAGGAATTCTGTCATCAGCTGAAATAAGCGCTCACGCTGAATTTAGTTTTGAAGCTCATCCCGGAAATACCAGCCGCGAACATCTTTTAACTTTATATAATCTTGGTTTTAAAAGAGTCAGTTTTGGCATTCAGGATTTCGACCCAATTGTTCAGGACGTAATTAACCGTAAACAATCATTTCAGGAGGTTAAGGATTGTGTTGATCTTGCCAGAGAAATCGGTTATACATCCATCAATTTTGACCTCATTTATGGTCTTCCTTTGCAAACGAAAAGGAGTATCATCGAAACTATTAATTTATCCAATCAACTTAAACCCGACCGTATCGCTTTTTATAACTATGCTCATGTGCCTTGGATAAAACCCGGACAAAGAAAATTTACGGAAGCTGATTTACCTTCCGGCGCTGTTAAATTGGATTTGTATGAAACAGGAAGAAGAATGTTTATTGATGCAGGATACGAAGAAATTGGTATGGATCATTTTGCATTCAAGTCTGATACCTTGTATAAAGCTTCCGTTTCGGGAAAACTACACAGAAACTTTATGGGTTATACGCATAATTACACTCAATTAATGATTGGACTCGGCGTTTCATCGATAAGCGATACATGGTATGGTTATATGCAAAACGTTAAAGTTGTGGAAGATTACCTTGCATTGGTAAAATCAGGAGTACTGCCAATATTTAAAGGTCATCTTTTAAGCAAGCAGGATCTTATGTTTCGCAGACATATTTTAAATATTATGTGTCGTTTTGAAACTTCCTGGGAAAATGTAAATATGCAGGATGCTGATTTGAAGTCTGCCTTAAAACGCCTGGAAGAATTGGAAAAGGATGGTTTGGTTGTTGTTTCACCATTTCATTTAAAAGTAACTCCATTAGGAAGATCGTATTTAAGGAATATTTGTATGGCTTTCGATGCCAGATTATGGAAAAATGTTCCTGAAACTGAAATTTTCAGTGCAACCATGTGAGTTTTGTTTTTTAGTGAGTGCAATAATTACAGCGTTACAATTTCGTTTTTATTGCACTCTTTTTTTCTACGAAGACTAACAAATAGATCAACGCTCGGCTGAGCGAAGTCGAAGCCAAAATTAAAGTTGATCCCCGGTCACTGAGCGAAGTCGAAGTGTGGTTCCTGTAGCTGAAGCATGTATCCTGCAGCTACAGGATGTATCCTGCAGCCGAAGGATGTATCGTGCAACCGAAGGATGTTTCCTGAGTCGATGAAAGGTTCCTGATCTCAGCCGAAGGATGGTTCCAGAGCGCAGTCGAAGGATGGTTCCAGAGCGCAGCCGAAGGATGGTTCCTGATCTTAGCCGAAGGATGGTCATTAACCACATTCGAAATATATTTACTCAAATCATAAAACCTGCCCGTTAAAAGTATAATTACGCAATATTTTTATTACTTGCAATTTTTTTTATTTAAAGCGAGAAATTCTAATATATGCTAAAATCACAGCCCTAAATACCATTTGCTCCACTAATTAATTTACTTTGCACGTATGAATGCTTTATCTGTTTTAAATAAATATTTTGGCTATGAGAATTTCAGGCCTCTTCAGGATAATATTATTAAAACTGTACTTTCCGGAAGAGATAGCTTAGTACTAATGCCTACAGGCGGGGGGAAATCCGTTTGCTTTCAAGTTCCTGCTATAATGATGGAAGGACTTACCATTGTCATTTCCCCGCTTATTGCTCTAATGAAAGATCAGGTAGATGGCCTTAGACTCAATGGTGTCAATGCTGCTTTCTTAAATTCTTCTTTAAGCAGTGAGTCGCAAAACGACTTAATGCAGGAATTGAGGGACGGGAAAATTAAAATACTTTACATTGCTCCAGAGAGACTAACGGCGGGACTAAATTATTTTATTTCTTTTTTGAAAACCCTTCCTGTAACATTGTTTGCAATCGATGAAGCGCATTGCATTTCTCATTGGGGGCACGATTTCAGGCCTGATTATTTATTGCTTTCTGCATTGAAGGAAAATTTTCCGAATGTTCCTCTCATTGCTCTGACTGCAACTGCAGACAAACTTACCAGAAAGGATATTCTTAAGAAATTAAATCTCCATAGTCCCGAAATATTCATTTCGAGTTTTAACAGAGGTAACATCCGTTATATTATCGACGAAAAGGACGATCATTTTAATAAGATTCTGGATTTTCTTGAAGCTCATAAAAATGAATCAGGAATTATTTATTCTCTTTCCCGGCAAAATACGGAAGACATTGCCGAACGCCTGCGCGAAAACGGTTTCAATGCTTTATCGTATCACGCAGGTCTGGATCAGGTTACCCGTATACAAAGACAAGAGCAATTCAAAAACGACGAAATTGATATTGTCGTTGCCACAATTGCTTTTGGAATGGGTATCGATAAATCAAATGTTCGTTACGTTATACATGAAACGCTTCCCAAAAATATTGAAAGTTATTATCAGGAAACGGGCCGGGCCGGAAGAGATGGTTTGCCGGCACAGGCTTTATTGTTTTACAGTACGGGTGATCTTATGAAATTAAAAAGATTCATTACCATAGAAGGTAATCCTGAACAGACACAAATTTATCTCAAGAAACTTAATCAGATTTCAGAATTTTGTCAGTCACATACATGCAGAAGAAAGTTCTTGCTGAATTATTTTGATGAAGCATTTAATGCCCCTTGCGGAAACTGTGATGTTTGTTTGGGCGGAGTGGCTGTAAATACATTCGATGGAACTATCATTGCTCAAAAAGCACTTTCAGCGGTAATGCGTTTGAATGAACGATTCGGAATGGGTTATGTTATTAATATTTTAAAAGGATCTGATTCAGCAAAAGTTCACGATGCTCATAAAAATCTCCCTACCTATGGAAAGGGAAGTGAATATACATTCGATGAATGGAGGAATTATTTCCGCCAATTAATAGACAGAGGTTTTCTTGTTCAGGTGGGTGAATTTTCTATTTTAAATGTTTCCGAAAAAGGAAAGGATGTCCTTTACAGGGATGAAAAAGTGGAACTTATTTTGCCGAAAGAAAAGAAAACAGCACGCGCAGAAAAGAAAAATCGCTATGTCGAATCTGCTGAAATCAACTACGATAAGCAACTGTTCGAAATGCTCAGAAAATTACGTTTGGAAATTTCCCGCTCTGAAGGTGTTCCGCCTTATATTGTTTTCCCCGATAATACACTTATTGAAATGTCTGCTTATTTACCGCTGCAGGTAAATGATTTGCCGCACATTTCAGGCTTCGGAAAAATTAAGATTGAAAAGTATGGAGATGATTTTTTAGCTGTTGTAGCAAAGTACTGCAGAGAGAATAATCTATCCACAAAGATGAATGACAAGGCACCTTCGAAATCATCCGCTACGAATAAAACCAAAAAGTCTTTTTCCGATACAAAGAAAGTTACTTTTGACATGTATTTAAATAATAACTCAATTCCTGAAATTGCTCGACAACGTAAACTTACCGAAGGTACTATCACCGAACACTTACTTCATTTTGTTTTAACAGGTGATATCAATGTCTTGAAATTTGTCTCCAAATCAAAACTTGAAATTATTTCAAAAGCTATAGATGAAATCGGCGATCTGCAATTAACCCAGCTAAAGGAAAAACTTGGCGACGATATTTCTTATACTGAAATTAAAGCAGTGATAAACTACAGAAATAAAAAACCTGTTTATTCATAGGAGTGACGTCGCATATTTACTTTTTGTTTTTTACAGGTATTTAATTTTTTCAACTATTTTTTTGCTTTGATAATTATAAATAACTCGGATAGGTTTTGTGTATTTTCATTGTTGGAAAATTCAATGTTATAACGAAATTTATATTTGGATTATTTGCATTATATAAAACCTTATAACCTTAGTAACGACAGTGCCAAACACCTAAATTACCTTATTACCTTATTTTCTATATAAACTATTTTGATTTCTTAACATATTTCACAAAAACCTACTGTTCAGAGTTTATTCAAATCATGCCTTAATAAAATTTACCAAAATCTTACAATTTTTACTGTTTGGTATATATTGTAATAATTTAAGAATCTTTTCCTGTTTCTTTTTTTTTCTTTTCGTAAGCAATAAATGCAAATGAAAATACCAAAAACCTTACACAAAAATTTAATTCGAATTTTAATTCAATCTAACTTTTAGGATAATAATTGGTATTAGGAATTATTAAAAATTTATTAACTCTAATCAATTTTATTTATCCAAAAAAACAATGAAAAAAGCATTACAATCTTTAATTTTATTATTGGCTATTTTGCCCTTTAAAGCAAATTCGCAGGTTGAAAACGGTGATTTTGAAAGCTGGACGTCTTTCAATTATACAAATCCTAACGGTTGGGATTGCGCTAACAAAGAAGTTGCTGAGCAAATAAGTGCTGTCACTGTAACCCAGGTTGCCGGTTATTCCGGAAATGCCGTTCGAATGGAAACGATGGTTATCGGAAGCGATGTACATGGTGCCTATATTGCTAATGGTGACCCCATGGGTTCTGAAGGAGGAATACCCTGCTCGCAAATACCAACTGCTATTAGTGGGTTTTATCGTTACAATCTGCCTGTAAATGATTCAGCATTAATTTTAGTCACTTTTAAAAGCAATGGTGTTCCCATAAACTCTGATATCTTTATGATAAAAGGAACAGGTTCGCAGAATACCTTTATTTCTTTTTCTTACCCGCTAACACTTTCTCAAACTCCTGATACTGTGATAATGGCTTTTGCTTCAAGTAACTTAATTAACAATGTCGGAATAGAAAACGGAAGTTTTCTTGAAGTTGATGATATCACTTTAACCGGATCCAATACTACAATTCCCAATAACTCTTTCGAAACCTGGGATCAGGCGACTATTGATAATATAACAGGATGGGTTACGAATGGAAATGTAGTTAAAACAAACGATAGCCATAATGGAAGTTTTGCTATACAGTTGACTACTCAGGATTTTGGAAATGGTAACGTAAGTCCTTCCTATATGACAAATGGGCAAAATTCTCAAATGGGATTTGTTGGTGGTATTCCATATAATAGAATGAACGATACACTTATTGGTTATTACAAATACTCACCTTCAGGCGGTGATAGCGCTTCTATCGGAGTAAGTTTTTATGCAAACGGTTCTAATATTGGTGGCTCGGGTAGATATATGCCTGCAGCACCTATTTTTACATATTTTGAAATCCCTATGAATGTCGGTGTTACGCCGGATACCATGCGTATAGACATTTCTTCTTCTAAATGGCCTACCGGACCATCCAATAATGGAAGCACATTAATTATTGATGACCTTCAGTTTAAATCGGAACTTACTCTTGAAATAAATAAGGTAGACGGTGCATTAAGCGGAGTAGGTGTTTATCCTAATCCGGCCGGTGATTATGTAAATTTTAAATTTGAAAAGCCTGTGCAAGGAACTGTTGCTTTAAATATATATGATGTTTCCGGAAGAATGGTCAAAACAGAAATTTACGGAAATAATGAGAAAGCAATTCATTTAGATATTTCCTCCTTAACTAAGGGAATGTATTTCTATACTATATCAGGTAATGCAGAACTCATGAAAGGAAAGTTCGCCAAAAATTAATATCACACGAAAACACCGAAAAATCCCGCCAAAAGCGGGATTTTTTTTTGTTTAAAAAAATGGACTTAATTATTAGAAATGATAGATGTGACTAATTTTTATATATTTGAAAAATATCCGGGCTTCTTTAAATGTAATTCATGCACATCTTTTTGAATTTGTTTAACCAGAGTCTATAAACTCATTTCTATGAAAATATTTTTTACTCTCTTTATTGTATTCAGCATACAATTTTGTAAAGCACAGACATACTCCGGACCGGAAAGCACAGAATTTGATTATGCAAACAACCGCTGGCTTATTGCCAATACAACAAGTCATCAGGTTTTGGCTAGAGATAATTCCGGTACTCTTTCTCTTTTTGTGGGATCACTTGGAAGCGGCCCATACGGAATAGAAATAGTTGGTGATACATTGTTTTGTTGCAGCGGATCAAGCATAAAAGGTTTTTTACTAAGTAATGCTTCACCTGTTTTTACAGTAAACCTTGGTGCAACTTTTTTGAATGGCTTAACACACGATGCTTCCGGAAACCTTTTTGCTACTGATTTCTCCGCAAAGACAATTCACAAAATAAATATTGCATCTCAAACGGATACCATCGTTGCCGCCGGACTTGTTCAATCACCCAATGGAATCATCTTCGATTCAACCGGTAACAGATGCATATTTGTAAACTGGGGAAGTAATGCTCCCATTAAAGCAATTGATTTATCAACCTATGCAGTTTCTGTTGTAACTACTACTACATTATCTAGCTGCGATGGAATAGCACGCGATGGTAATGGACGTTATTATGTTTCTAATTGGGGTAATCAAAGTGTAGTTCAATATGACAATGCATTTTCTACGTCTCCGGTTACAGTTGTTTCCGGACTTAATAATCCTGCTGATATTTTTTACAATACAATAAGCGATACTCTTGCCATTCCGAATGCCGGAAATAGTACTGTTACTTTTTTTGGATTTAATACTGTGAATATTAGCGATCCCGGATTTTATGAAGATGGGGGTGTATTTCCCAATCCTTCTAATTTAAGTACAAGTTTGTTTTTTTATCTGGATAAAAGCGAGAGGGTATCGGTTGAATTGTATTCGATTTCAGGCAAGCTTGTTTCAACTAAAATTTTTGATGGCGTCACAGGATTGAATAATTTGCCATTGCTTTCAGGCGATAGAATGCTTTCGGGTATTTATTTTATTCGATTAATCTCTGATAGACGAATTAGAAATTATAAATGGATTATCGAATAGTTATTAAAGCTTATTAATATTAATCTGAAAATCTTAAGAACATGGTGTTTAAACATGCAATCAGTTGGTTTGAAATACCAACAGAAGATCTCGAAAGAGCGGTTAATTTTTATGAAAATATTTTTAGTATCAAATTAATTCCACTAGACACTCCGAACTTGAAAATGCGATTGTTCCCTATTGAAGATATGATGAATGTCGGTGGAGCATTGGTTTATAATAAGGATTTTTATAAACCTTCATCCACGGATGGACCGCTAATTTATTTGAATGGTAATCCCGATGTTCAAATCATTTTAGATAAGATTGAAAAAGCAGAAGGGAAGATACTTGTTCCCAAAACACAGATTTCTCCGGAATACGGTTATATGGCTGTTTTCCTGGATTCAGAGGGAAATAGAATCGCTCTTCATTCTGTTTAGATGTTTATACGTGTTTAACTATACTTCTTTATAGAAATAAATTGTTGCTGCTCTTGATTTACTAAATTAATAAAAAAAATAATACCATGAAAAAAATAAACTTTATTATTATCTTCTTTCTATTTCCTTCGCTTTCGATATTTGCCCAAATTCCAAACAACGATTTTGAAAATTGGACAAACATGGGCTCCTACTTTAATCCTGATAACTGGGATACTTTTAACGATACCTCAAGTCTTGCAGGAGTTTTTACATGTACAAAGGGAACTCCCGGAACGAGCGGAAGTACCTACATTAAACTTACAACATTGAGTATTCCCTTTGTAACTACTGTGCCAGGTATAGCAGTTTGCGGAACAATAAATATTTCAACATTATCCGCAGGATCCGGTTTCCCATTTACAGGAAGACCGCAGGCTATTACAGGCGACTGGCAGTATATGCCTTCAGGAAGTGACGGTGGATTTATCGCTGTTATTCTTACAAAATGGAATTCAGCACTCATGTCTACTGATACTATTGCTACTCTATATGAAGCGCTCCAGGGTTCTGTAACTTCTTGGGCTGCGATGAATTTACCATTAAAATATCAGAGCAATCTTAATCCCGATACTGCTGTTATAATTTTGGCTGCTAGTGGAGCTACCGGTACTGTTTTAACCGCTAATAGTTATCTTTATGTAGATAATTTATCTTTTACCGGCAATGTTTCAGGTATATCCAATACCCCTGATTTATTTTCATTTACTACCTATCCAAATCCTGTAAAAGATCTGGCTCATTTTACAATTGAAAGTAATGACCCCGCCTTTTTACAGATTAACGATTTAACAGGCAGGATAGTTTATTCGTCTGCAATGCAACCTGAGAATGGAATAATTATTTTTGATGCTTCATTCTTAAAAGCAGGACATTATTCAGTCTTAATTTCTGATGAGAAAACCCAAAGAAAATCTGAAATCATTAAGATAGAATAATTTATTTATCTAAGCGAATTTTTCATTCGCTTTTTTTAGCATTTCAAATGCTTGCTGATCTGTCACTTCTCCGAAATCGAAATAGTATTGACCGACAGCCATAAAGTCGTCAGGTGTTGCCAAACAAATAAAATCATCGACTAAGAACTTTAATTCATATGCTGTTCGTGGTGGCCCTACAGGAATGGCTACTACAATTTTCAATGGATGTTTTTTATGAATTAATTCTATAGTGGCTTTTAAAGTATTGCCTGTTGCTACTCCATCGTCCACAATTATGACAATTTTGTCTTTTAATTCCAATGGCTGCCTTTGTCCATTATAAAATTTATATTTTTCAGTTAATATTTTTCGAATTCGCTCCATTTCTTTTTCTATGTACTCTTTAGGAATGTCTATAGAGTGGTCTATAACCCTGCTTTCAAGGCTTACGGCTCCAATTGCCCATTCCTGATTCATAGGATGCCCGATTTTTTTAGTGAGCACAACATCCATTGGAAAGTGATATTTTTTGCTATTGAATAGGCTACGGGAATTCCCCCGCGCGGTATGGCAAGTACAATGCAATCTTTATCTTGATATTTTTTAAGGAATGGTATCAGTTTTTCTGAAGCTGACTCTCTGTTTTTAAAAAGCATTTTTAATAAAAATAAAAATCAGATTATTTTTTTGTTTTTCTCATCACCCAATAAAGCCCTTTTACATTTATTTCCCACTTTGGAAGTAGTAAAACAAGAATGATTTCTTCAATTAACTCTAAAAGTGTAATAACTGCTGCAATATAAAAGAGACCGAGCAAAGGTTTTGGAATTAAGAAAATAAGAATGAGGAAGGTCCCTTGAAAAATAGCGGCTGCTTTTGCAAAATAGGTATGGAAACTTGTAGTTTTATGGTAGCGTATTATTGCCACAATAATCTGAATGAGGAATAATGAAAATAGAATAATCAGAATTAATTTTTCTTCACGAATAAATTCCGGTCTAAAAATAGCTAAACCGGTCATGGAAGCCAATACTGTTAAATCATCACCAATAGAATCAAGCCTTGAACCTAATACACTCATTACCTTTAATTTTCTTGCAAGAAATCCATCAATCAGATCTGTAAAGTAACTTATAGGTAACAACCATTTGAAAATATCTAATTGTTGGGTAAAAGCCAGATAAAACAAAACAGGCGCAGCAAGTATGCGATAAATGGTAATTCCATTTACAATTCTATAATGTGTTTTATTCATTGCTTTTCATGAATTTACGAAAATATTCTTTATTAGCAATATTAGCAATTATTTTTTTGGGTATTTACCATGTGTTCTTTTTTTTCGAAACCTTATCCCAATTGTATTTACAATGGCTTACGAGTAACCATTTTGTAATATCCTTTTCTGTCTCCCTTTGACCGGATATAATATTGGAACTTGAGTTATCTCATGTTTTATAACGCCTTATTTTACTTTAACTTTGCGAAAATTGGTTTATTTCTGATTCATAAAATCTCAGAATGCAAAACGAAAATTATCAAGGTCTTAATGATGAAGAAGTCATTGAAAGCAGAAAACTTCATGGTGAAAACATATTAAAAGAATTAGGGCGAAAGTCGGGAACTATACTATTGGAGGTTCTAAAAGAACCCATGTTGCTTATATTAATTGTTGCTTCCTTTATTTATTTTTTGACGGGTTCGATAAGAGAAGGTATAATTATGCTGGTAGCTATTGCTTTGGTTTCCGGCATTTCTATTTATCAGCAGATTCGTAGTGAAAATGCAACTAAATTGCTAAGAAAACTTACTCAATCGCTTATTGTTGCAATAAGAAGTGGCAAACATGTTTCAATTCCATCCGAAGAGTTAGTAGTTGACGATATCATAATTATTTCAGAGGGCCAGGAAATCCCCGCTGATTCAATTATACTTTATCAGAATGATCTTTCTGTCGATGAATCCATTCTTACCGGCGAATCTTTTCCTGTTAAAAAAAATGAAACCAATAATCAACTTTTCGCAGGAACAACAGTTGTTGGCGGTTTGGCTCATGCCAAGGTAAATGCTGTTGGCAATTCTACTCGCATTGGTAAATTGGGAATTACTATGGAAGGGATAAGTAAAGAGAAAACTCCCCTTCAACAACAAATTAACCTTTTTGTTAAAAGAATGGCTGTTTTTGGTGCCATCGCTTTTGTAATCGTTTCATTTTACAATTTTCTTGAATCGGGAAATTTACTTCATGGTATTATGCACGGTTTGGCTCTTGCAATGGCCGTTCTGCCGGAAGAAATTCCTGTTGCTTTGAGCACATTTATGGCTTTGGGTGCTTACCAGATGTCGAAGAAAAATGTGCTGGTTAAACACCCGCAAACCGTCGAAGCCCTTGGTGCAGCTACTGTAATATGTATTGATAAAACCGGTACAATTATTGAAAACAAAATGTCTGTAGCTGAACTATATGATTACAAGCTTGGTAAAATTGTTAGTGCTGCTGATGATGTTATGCCAATCAGTTCTCAGAAACTCATATTAAATGCAACGCTTGCCAGTGAGCCTTTACCATTTGATCCAATGGAAAAAGCTATCCATGAATTATCCCGACGTTTTGATTTTAAAAATGAAAATTATAAAATGATTAAGGAATATCCATTGTCAGGTATTCCTCCAATCATGACTCATATTTATACCATTGAAGTTGGTCAACGAATAATTGTTTGCAAAGGATCTCCTGAAGGTGTTCTGAGGAATTCAAAATTATCTGATGAAGAGAAGCAATCAATGCTTGAGATGGCCAGAAAAATGGCTTCAAATGGTTATAGGGTTCTTGGGGTTGCAGAATCAGATTACGGCAAGGAAGAATTTCCTGTTTCACAAGACACCTTTCAGTGGAATTTTTCGGGATTAATTGCTCTTAGCGATCCTCCCAAAAAAAATATTGCTAACGTTATTAAGAACTTTTATAAAGCAGGTATTTCTGTAAAAATGATTACCGGCGACTTTCCTGAAACTGCCATACGGATAGCCGAAATGATTGGTATTAAAAATCCCGGAAATGTTGTAACGGGAAAGGAAATAATGGAAATGAGTGAAGAGGAACTCTTGCGCATTGTTCCCCAAACAAATATTTATGCTCGCGTCATGCCTGAAACAAAATTACAGATCATTCATGCACTTAAAAAAATGGATGAAGTAGTTGCAATGACAGGCGATGGAGTAAACGACGGACCTGCCCTGAAAGCTTCTCATATAGGAATTGCAATGGGAATAAGAGGGAGCGAAGTTGCCCGACAAGCAGCATCACTTATATTATTGAATGACGACCTTTCCGGTATGGTTACCGCCGTTGGATTTGGAAGAAAAATATATTCCAATCTGAAAATGGCAATTCAATATATAATTTCCATACATATTCCTTTGATTTCAATTGTTACTTTGCCACTACTCCTGGGCTGGAAATTCCCGAATATATTCACTCCTGTTCATATAATTTTTCTTGAATTGGTAATGGGTCCGACTTGTTCCATTGTTTATGAAAATGAACCAATGGACAATAAACTACTTACTCAGAAACCAAGGAAATTAATAAATACATTTTTTACATGGAATGAACTGTCTATTAGCGTTATTCAGGGTATTGTAATTACGGTGGGACTAATGATAATTCTTTTCTATTCAATAAAGTCAATGATGGATGAGAATTCAGCCCGCACAATGGTGTTTACTACGCTTGTTTTATCTAACGTTCTTCTCACTTTAACAGGTCGTTCAAGAACGAAATCAATTGTATCAACCATACGCAATAAAAATAATTTAATGCCGGCTGTAATCCTGTTAACGTTGGCTATGCTTTTTCTTTCTGTTTATTTCCGGCCGGTACAAGCTGTCTTTGATTTTACTTCTTTAACAACTACCAGTATTTTAATCTGTTTGTCAACGGCTATGCTTTCTGTGCTTTGGATTGAGTTATTTAAATTACGAAAAGTATAATGTTTTTTATTGCTTAAAGCTTTATGATAAAAGTCGGCTAATTATGTGACGACAATCATATTGAATATAAAATTTTAATCTGAAATTTGTGATTAGTATTTAAAATTATTTGTCATGAAATCGGATAAATTATATTTTATCTTATGTTTATTAATAAGTGTTGCATATTCTTCTTTAAAGGCACAGGAAGGAGTTCAGATGCAGCAATTGTTAAAAGATGACAGTGTCGATATAAATGTCCTTTCAACTTATTCAGCGGAAGTCCGTGAGAATTTATTTCTGGCATCTCTCCATCCTGAGGGTATTGCCAAATTGAAGGATCTGCAAAAAAAATCGAATGAATCTTTTAAAAATAGCATTGCTTCTTATTCAAAGGATGACCAGCAAAAAATATGGAATCTGACACGTTACGAAAATCTCTTTTCTGATCTTTCTGTAACGGGGGGAAAGAAAAGAAAGGTTGAAGATGTTTTGAAAAAATATCCCGCTGAAATTCATGACGATGCTTATTTTTTTTCGACAGAGAACTTTCAACTGATTCAATCAATAGTTGCTATTAATAAGGATTATTCAAAATCATACGATTTAGTGATAGCCGGTTATTCAGAAAAGGAAAAAGCAGCTTATTCAAGTATCTTGAAAACGCCGGAAGCTGTAAATTTGCTTACGAATAATATGCATCTAACTGTTCATTTGGGAGATTTGTATCGTTCCTCCCCTGAATTGCTGAGAAGTACACTTGATTCATTAAATAGAGTGAATGCTGAGCAAAATGCGCGCGATGCAGAGAACTTTAAAAAAGAAATTAAAAATAATCCTGAAGCAGAAAAGGAGTTAAAGGAAAGTGCTTTGGAGTATGCAAAAGAGAATCAGTATAAAGAAAATGATTATAAAAATGTTAATCCTGAAGTAGTCAACCGGTATATCTTTGTTCCATATCCTTACTGGTGTGGTTATCCCTGGTGGTATGCCTATGACTATTGGTATCCTTATCCTGTATGGTACCATTGGGGGTTTTATTACTGGCATGATGATATTGTATGGCTTGGTCCTCCATCGTGGTACTTTATACACTGGCATTTTCATTCTCACCCTCACTTTTACGATTACCCTCATATTACGAATGTTTATATAAACCAATATCATTATGGACCGCGTAGGGGAATCTCTGGCAATTCTAGGGAAGTTAATACCTGGATGTCAAGAAATTCTAATTCATTCCCTGATGATTTCAGAAACAATTCAGAGAGGAGGGTAGACCGAATACGGGAATTTGGGAAACTTGAAAATGACAGGGATCGATTTAACAGGGATAACCCTGGGAAAAATATTTCCCGGGATGATTATATGAAGCTGCATGAAAATGAATACCCTCAACTTAAAAGAAATGAAGGAGGACTTAAGGATAATAAAGAAATCGAGAAGAGAGATTTTAATGTTAATCCATTAGATAAAGTTAAACCCGTTGAGAATAAGGAAATAAAATCCAGGGATCAATCGCCCAATATTGCTTTGCCTGATATTACCAGGCCTCAACCTTCCAATAAAATTGACAAACCTAAAATTATAGAACCCAAAAATAACCTTCCGCAACGAAAACCTTCAGAATCTCCTAAAATAGTAATACCTCCAAAGGAAAATCCGACGAATCGTGAGAAAACTCCTGTTTTACCGGGAAGGAAGAAGTGAAACTGATTCTAATCATTGATAAAATAAAATAAATTATAAATCTTGTTTAAAATTCATAAAAATGGAAGAAAAAAGGAATAATGAGGCAACCTTTGCCGAAAAAATAGGAAGCTTTTTAAAGCACAGCCAGCAGGAAATTGAAGAACTGGCATTGCAATTCTCTCTTGGAAAAGCAGAAGCCGCAGACAAATTTGAAGAAATAAAAAAAGAATTTCATTCAAAATCATTTCAATGGAAGCAGTCCTTTGAAAAGTTTAAAACCACAAATAAGGATATCTTTCAAAAAGTAAAAGGAGGGTTCGATGAGTTACAGTTGCAGCTGTCACTTGGAAAAGCAGAAGGGAAGGATTTATTTGAGGATCAAAAAAAGAAAATTCTTCTTTCAATTCACGAACTTGAAATGCAGGTTAAGAATGATCCGGAATTAAGTAAACAATGGGATGAATTCAATGTAGAGATTGAAAAGTTCAAATTAAAACTCGAAATCCTCAGTTTGAAGTATAAATTGAAAAAGTTTGAACTTAAGGATTCGTTTAAATCAAGTATGACTGAGGCAAAGAAGGAGATTGAGCATTTTTATAGTAGAACTGAAAAGAAAATTAGTAAGGAAGGTCATAAATACATTCGCGATTTTACCGGTGAAATTAATGAGGTTTATTTACATTTGAAAAAGGCTATTAAATCGTTGTAAAATTATGGACAAGACAATGAAGCGGGATATTTCACTATCCTGCTTCATTTGAAACTATTTAGTGTTCTTACTTTAATTCAAAGAAAGGTCGCTTTTATAAAATTTTTTATAAATATGGACGTCATAGAAAATGATTTTTATCATAAGTTTTGAAATTGGGTATCATATATTCATCAATTGATTTGTCTAACTTTGCATCTTATGATTTATTTCGACTATGGATTTTTTTATTTTCCCAAGTTTGAGTTATAAAAATGATATAATAAAAGTTAAATAACCACTGTATGAAAACAATATTGGTTCCGGTCGATTTTTCGAAAAATGCAAAAGTTGCAGCTGAATATGCTATTGCAATAGCCAAAAAAACAAAAGCTTCTATTATTCTTTTGAACGTCTTTGAAACTCCAATAATGTATACGGAGATTCCATTGACAACTTTACAAATGGATTATGCCATGATCCATGATGCCGCTGCCAGAAGACTTAAAGATTTTTATAAATCTATTAAAGCCGCCGGCGGTTCTGTAAATATTGAGTTAATGCTTGGACAAGGATTACCTTCCTCAAGAGTTCATGAGATTGCATTGGAAAGAAAAGCTGACTTAATAGTCATGGGTACAACAGGCAAAGGGATGGCCGGCAGGTTGTTTTTAGGCAGTAATGCTTCCAGAATTATGCGCAATGCGCCTTGTTTGGTTTTAGTCGTTCCCCCTAAAGCGAAATTTAGCGGATTCAAAAAAATAATTTACAGCACCGATCTCACGAACGACAGTATCAAACATACAAATGCTATTCTGCCTATTGCTGAAGAATTCAAGTCAGAAATAATATACCTTCATGTAAATAGTTTATTCGATCGTCCTGAAGTTGGTAAAGACGTAAAAGAATTGTCAAAAAAAATCAAGAAGTATATTGATTATCCAAAAACTTCAGGCTTTGTGAGTAACGATGAAGATATTCCTGCAGGGATTAATAATTTTCTTAAAAAACATAAGGCCGATTGCCTGGCAATGTACACCCATCACCGCACACTGGTTCAAAAATTATTCCATAAGAGTATTACGAAAAGCATGTCGTATCATTCGACATTGCCCTTATTGGTCATTCATGAATTGGACCACTTAGAGGCATAATAATTTTTTGTTTTGTAATTACGTTTTGGAAAGAGTAAAGCAGGTTTGGTCTTACTTTACCAATGTTACCGACCCTATAAATATGTGGTCTTTATCTCTAAAGTCTGTGACTTTAATACGGTACACATAGGTGTCGTTTTGCGCCATAGTATGAATTCTTCCATCCCATGGTTTATCGTAATCATTCGTATGATAGAGTACTAAGCCCCAACGGTCGTAGATCCACATTTCATAAGAATGAATGTATGTTCCATAACCCTGGAAAGCGTCATTTACACCATCGTTATTGGGTGAAAATGCATTCGGTACATAGAATGAAAAGCCTTCGTAAATTTTTACTTTACCCTGTATGGTATCCAGGCAACCGTGATCTGAAATTACTATAAGCGTAATATCAAATGTTCCTGTATCGGAATAAGCATGCGTGCCGTTAAAAAAGTCAGCCGTACTTCCATCACCAAAATCCCATTGGTATTGAGCTCCATCAATAGAGTTGTTTTCAAATTCTATAACCGATTGGAATATCCAGCTTGAATCAGGTGTATTGGTAAAAGCTGCCTGCGGAACAGGATAAACCTTGACATTAGCAATTGCAGGTTGTGAAACGCAGCCATATTCATTCGTAACAACCTGTGTAACCCTATAAGTCCCCGGATCTTCAAACGTCCAGGATGGTTTTTCGTCGTGCAGTATCTGACCCTGAATCTGCCAGGTGTACTGATAATTGTTATTCGGATGCGTGTTGTAGAAAGTAACATCCAATGATGCGCATCCTTCGAAAGGAGATGGAAGAAAACCTGCCAAAGGCATTTCTAGTACATTGACTGTATCAATCGTAGCAGGACCCGGACAACCCATATAGGAATAAGAAAGACTGACAGGTTTAAGCCCAATGGTAGAATAATTAACCGAAACGGAAGACAAACTCGAAGATGTTCCCGGATTTGAGCCCGCACCGAAATTCCAATTTAAGGAAGTGTTTGAATTCAGCGTTCCTGTTGGAATGAAAATAAACAAATTCCCATCCAGACATTGCGCTGTTGGTGCAGAGAAAGTGAGTGGAGGTAATGGCTTAACTTTAATCTTAACCTCATCTGTCTGCTTGCAGCCGAATTGATTGGTAGCTGTAACTGTGTACGTGAAATCAATTGGATTATCTGTTGTATTGTGGTAAGTGAAATTGGTAACGGAAGTATTCGAAGGGGAAAGATTGGTTGCAGGTGACCAATCGTAAGTGACTCCATTAACAGCCGGCACACCTAATGAAATCTGATTGTCTGAACAAATCACCGCATCAGGTCCTGCTGCGGCGGAAGGAATTGAATTAACTGTAACCGTATTGCTTATTGTGTCATAACAGCCGTGTTGAGTTGCCGTTATCAATTGAACAGGGAAGGTGCCGAAAGTCTGATAAACATGATAAGGATTTTCAGAATTGGAATTACTGCCATCGCCAAAATTCCAGTTCCAGAAATTAAGTGTATCGTTTGCAACATTACTCAGGCTTGTAAACGAAGTAGTATCGCCCAGGCAAACAGAATTGTTTTGAAATGCTGCAACAGGAAGTGGATAAACCGTAACCGGTTTGCTTAAATTAGTTACACATCCACTGTCAGTAGTTGCAGTAAGCGATACAGTGTAAGAGCCGCTTCCACTATAGGAGTGATTGGTGTTTGAAAGGGTTGATGTGCTTCCATCGCCAAAGTTCCATTGATAATTTGTAATAGCTCCTGAAGCGACAGTGGAAGTATTAGAAAAAATATTTGAATCATTCTGACATACCGACGTTGCACTGAAAGCTACAGTTGGTAAAGGATTGATCACTACATTCGAGGTGAAGCTTATCGTGCAGCCATCAGCATCAGTGACAACAACGTTATAATTTCCGGCTGCGTTAACAGCAATGGTTTGTGTTGTATCGCCTGTTGACCATAGGTAATGATTTCCCGGATTTCCCGCATCGAGATTAGCTTGTTGTCCACTGCAGGCATCGGCTGACATAGGGTTATTAATAAGGGTTCCACCACCAACTGTAAGTGTGCTCTGACTGCTGCCTGTACAGCCATTTGCATCCGTTACCGTTACACTGTAAGTAGCGGCTGAATCTACTGAAATCGTTTGTGTTGTTTCACCTGTAGACCATACGTATGAATATCCGGGATAGCCTGCATCGAGGACAGCCTGACTTCCCGGACAAATAAATTTATTTGCAAGACTAACAGTTAGAAGCGGTCTGACGGTAATTTGCTGAACAATGTTCTCTACGCAGCCACTGTCTGTCGTTGTTGTAAGTGTTACATTGTAAGTTCCGTTAGCAGCAAACAAATGAGAGGGAGCTTGTAATGCAGAAGCAGAGCCATCTCCGAAATCCCATGCATAGCTAACAATACCGCCGGAAGAAACTGCAGAAGTATTCAGAAATATATTCGAATCGTTCAGGCAAACAGGTACTGAACTAAAGGCAGGAACCGGAAGCGGATTATTTAAAAAGTTTGAAGTGAAGGTAATTGAGCATCCGTCAGTGTCAGTAACAGTGACATTGTAACTTCCGCTTGTATTTACCTGAATAGTTTGTGTCGTATCACCGGTAGACCATAAATAGTGATTGCCGGGGTTGCCTGCATCCAAAATTCTTGTCATGCCACTGCAGGCATGTGCTGTAGTTGCATTATTAACTAAACCTGCTCCTCCAACTGTAACAGTGCTTAGTCCAATGCCTGTGCATCCGTTTGCATCGGTAACAGTTACACTGTAATTCCCTGCAGAGCTTACACTTATTGTCTGTGTAGTCAAGCCATTATTCCATAGGTAAGAAGCACCGGGGTATCCTGCATCCAAAGTGGCAGGGTTACCCGGACAAACGAATGGATTGGCAAGATTCACAGCAAGAAGCGGATTGATATTCACTACGACTTCATCACTGGATATACATCCATTTGAATCGGTTCCAATAACGGTATATGTTGTTTGTGTGGTTGGCGAAACGGAAATACCCGCTGAGTTTGCACCTGTTGACCAGGAAAAAGAATTGGCGCCCGTAGCATTCAGGTTAATAGTTGTTCCTGTACAAGCAGTCTGGTCAGGACCTGCATTTACAAGTGGAGCCGGATTTACATTTACGGCAACTTGCCCGGTAACGGTGCAATTGTTAGCATCCGTAACGGAAACAGTATAAGTTGTTGATGCAGTCGGAGAAACAGAGATGCTTGGTCCGGTTTGTCCATTACTCCATAAATAGCTTACTCCACCCGATGCTGTAATAGTTGCAGTACCATCCGGACAAATAGTTTGTGCCGGACCGAAATTAGCTATGAATGGAGGATTAATGGTTATTTGCTGTGTTACCGTATCTGTACATCCATTGGCATCGGTAGTGGTTAATAAAATGGTATGAGAACCGGGAGATAGAGTAGTAGAAGGATTTTGCTGCGCAGAAGTTTGTCCATTTCCAAAATTCCAGTTCCATCCTGTAGTTCCTGCTGATGAAGCATCAGTCAGATTTATTAATCCACCCTGACAAGGATCAACAATAGCTGCATTGAATCCTGCAACGGGAGGCGGATAAACATTTACATTTTGTTGTATCGTATCTTTACAACCTGCAGCATCTGTGGCAATTAGCGTTATAGTATAATTTCCAGGATTTGCATATGTGACTGTTGGTGAAGCAGCTCCTGATGTCGTTCCATTGCCGAAATCCCAGGAATAATTAATTCCCAAAGGGGTAGTGTTGTTAACAACGCTTGTGGGTGGCCCAAGGCAGGTGTTTGTTGCATTAAAAGAAGCAACAGGAAGTGAATTTACAGAGATAATTTGACAAACAGTGTCCGGACAGTTTTGGTTGGTATTTACATAAAGGCATACATTGTAATTTCCCGGAGAAGTATATTGGTGAGAAGGACTTTGAAGTGTGGATGTCCCGCCGTCGTTGAAATTCCAATTCCAGGAATTTAATGTTCCTGTTCCGGCAACCGTACTCATATCGGTAAAAGTAAGCGGTGAATTTACGCAGCTTGGTGAAACGGAAAAAGCTGCTGTAGGGCCTGATGTTATGCTTACAACAACCGTATCACTTGCACTGCACTGGCCATTACTGGCAGTTATAATATATGTTCCGGGACCAACATTTTGGGACAATGTTGTTGGGCCGTTATTCCATTGATAGGTTACGTTACCGCCAAGGTTGGTTGTTGTAGCAGTAATATTGGTTGTTCCACCACAGGCTATTGTTTTATCGGGGCCGGCATTAACAGTGACTTTTGTAACGGTTAAACAATAGGAATATGTTTGAGATCCAAGCAAAGGGCAGGCATCATCCGTAACCTGAACGGTGAAACAATGTGGGGCAGTACTAACATCTGCAAGTGTAGGAGTCCAGCAAAAGGTACCTGTTGGATGTGCTGCACTCGGAGCATTAAAAACCGCTCCGGGAATAGCTTGATTCCATACAACAGTTAAATTTTGACCAACATTAGGGTCGTTTGAAAATGCATCGAAACAAAATTGTGAGTTTGCACAAATGGTTGCAGAGAAACTATTGGTACCATTGATGCCGGTCATAGTTGGCAGGTCATTGGTGCAAGGAATAACAGTCACCTGAATATCTCTTTCTATTGCTCCAATTTCAACTCCATTTCTGAATTCATGAACCAATATTGCCATTACAGTAACTTCAGGTGATTGAGGAGTAATACAGAAATCGCCTGTTACCAGATCTAATGTCATTGGAGGAACCGAATTAAGAGGCTGATAAGGATTGTAGGGTGCATAATATTGCACCGGCTGGGCATTATAGCTTAGTGGAGTTACGACTTCGTAAACAAGTGAGTCTCCATCCGCATCGAATGCGCCATGGTTGAAGCAAAACTGCTGTCCCTGGCATACAAAAGGAACCGGTTTATTGGAGAAGGTTGGTGAATTATTACAAGGAGAAATTGTATTATTCAGATTTGAATAAATCAGCATTTCTTCTCCAAGAGGAGCGTTAATTGTAGTGATAGCTCCATTTCTGCAGCATTGTTCATAGACAAGCTGCCAGTCGGGACATTGAGCACTAAATGATATAATTCCTTCATAAACCCATTCCTGAATACCGGTGTAAGAACCACCATGGCAGGTTGAAGTATCAGAAGGACAAAGTGGCGTTATGTCTTGACCTGTTCCCGGAATTGGAAATAGTATAACCGAGTCTCTTAAATTACACGAAGCAGAAGAAGCATTAACAAACACTGCAGGAGGAGCCTGGATACCTGAACAATCCCTGTAAAATGAAACCCTTATTTTGTATGAACCATTACCCATACATTCATAAGTCATGTCTGACCCCATACTATGCGTAGCAAAAGACTGCATTGGAACAGTAAAAAGCAGTAAAAAGAAATAAAGTATGTAATTGTAATGTTTATTCAGCATGGTCATCAGGGAAGAAATAATTCGATTTTAAAATCATTATTATTTCCTGCAAAGGTATGTTAACAAATGTATTGATTCCAATGGGGTTTACAAAGTATTATTAACAACTTTTATTGAAATATTTTCATTGTTTTACCCAACTTTTTATAGTGAAGTTACATCGCAAAATGTTATGGAAATACTTTACCAAAATAGCCGAAACCCCTTATTTTGCTCTATTTCTATGTTTTTTCAAAGTAAAACGTGCTAATTCATTGGGAAAACAATGGTGATTATTATTTCAATGGACACCGCCCCAATGGCAGATATGTGTTAGTTATTTGTCATATTTTTAAAAATACTATTCTTTTTCATTTTTAATGCTAAATTTTGCATATAAAATCAATTATCATGAACTATGTTAAGCAAATTGAACATTGGGCAGAAAATCATCAGGCTAAATGGCTTGGAGCCCTTAGAATCGTACTTGGATTAATTATTTTTTTTAAAGGTCTGTATTTTATCAGCAATACAGATGCTTTGTATTCTATGTTCGCCAAAAGCGCTATTGAACTTTATTCTGTTATTTTAGTTCATCTGGTGGCAAGCGCTCATTTAGTGGGAGGGGTTTTGATAACGATCGGACTCATAACAAGGATTGCAGTGGCTTTCCAGATTCCGATTCTAATGGGTGCAATAATCTTTATCAACGCTAAAAGCGGATTTTTTAGCTTACAGTCTGAATTGAGTCTGTCGATTTTTGTTTTGGCATTGCTGATTTTTTTCTTTGTATTCGGGTCCGGAAAATTTTCTGTGGATGATTGGATGGAAAGAAACAGAGAAACGGATCACTGATTATTTTCTGCCGTTTGAGAATGCAGCAGGAAAAAAATTACGGCTAAATTAAATTTTCTCCAATTCGGCATAGTCAAACTCTTCCTGCACTTCCGGAGTGTTTGGATTTTTTACCCTTGATGTAATTAGCCTGCTAATAGTATGTGCTTCGAGCAATCGATCGTCGATTGCAGGAAAAAAGCTGCGAATTTGTTCGTCTGTAAGTTCATTATTGAGCCATTCACGTTCTGATTCAGGAGGCAATATAACAGGCATTCTTTCCTTAAGGTTGTGAATTTTTGTAAGTAAAGGGTTGGATTGTGTAGTAAGAATTGAAAATGACTTTACGATTTCCCCCGTGACTTTGTCGTTCCACGAAGAATATATTCCTGCCATAGCAAACAATTTTGTTCTTTTCATACGAATGAAATAGGGATATTTTTTCTTTTGATAATCCCTCCATTCATAAAAGCCGGTTGAAATTACAAGACACCTTTTTTTGCGAATGGAAAATTTAAAAGCAGGCTTTTCAAAAACTGTTTCTGATTTGGCATTGAGTGTCATTGCCCGAATCTCTTTAGCCTGCAGTTCATCTTTTACCCAGTGAGGAATTAATCCCCATCGAAACATGCTTATTTTATTCGGTTCTTCTTCACTGATTATAGGCCATGAAGGAAAGGTGAAAGCAGAAGCATAAAAAATCGGTTCGAATTCAATTTCTGCCTGTGCGCTGAAGCGGGTTGCAACTTCTTGCGCTTTTTTACTGAGAGAATTATGGAAGCACATAGATTTATATGGGGGACGATTTTATTATTTTGGACTTTTAGCAGGGAAAGTTAAACATTTATGGTTATTAAATCACTCCACCGCGTTGTGTATCTTGACGATAATTTCTCCTGCCGTAGTTTCCAGCAATGTGTAAAGCCCTGAGAGGCTATTCTGACAGTTTCTTTGCCGTAATTCTTATTCAATTTATCGACTACCTTCATAAGAGAAGCATGCTTTTTTCGGTCAGTATTATCAAACATGTTTTGCTGAACCCGGCTTTCAGGAACAAAATTACTTACAATTATGCCTGCTTTTTTGTATGCATATCCTTTTTTGTAAATCCTTTTCAATCCTTCTTTCGAAAAGTGAACGAGTTCCAGGGTGCTGTTGGTGGGAACCGGCAAATGGATGACAATATTTCTGGCATATTGCTGCAGGTCATCTCTGAACTGGTTGGTATGAAGAAAGACCATTAAGGTTCCTGCACAGCTTTTTTGTTTTCTTAACTTTTCTGCGCACCGCGAGGCATATGCCGTAACAGCCTCTTCCAGTGGTAGAAAATCAGTCTGCATTTCTCCAAAACTAAGCGATGTGCATATGTTTTTTTTCGATGGTGTCTCTATTTCTGAACTTATGGATTGCCGTCCATGAAGCTCTTCCCATAATCTCAAGCCAACTACTGTCAAATTCTTTCTCACCCAGTTGCCCGGAAAGCCAATAAAATTAAAAGCCGTAACAATACCATGTTTTTTAAGAAATGCTGCATGTTGACCTCCTATACCCCACACATCTTCAATAGGAAAATTTTTTAAAACATCGGAAATACGATCTTTATCAATAATAAAAACATCTCTGCCTTGTTTTTTGGCAATCTTATTGGCGATTTTCGCCAATGCTTTTGTTGGTGCTATTCCTAAGCTAAGTGGAATGCCGGTGAATTTCCCTACCCGGTGAACCATTTTTTTTCCATGATTCACCAATGCTTTTTCAGGAATCCCCTGAAAATAAAGAAAGGCTTCATCGATTGAATAAATTTCCATTTCAGGAGCATATTCGGATAGCAAGGACATAACCCGCCGGCTCATATCACCGTACAGTGCATAGTTTGACGAAAAAACTTTTACATCAAACTTTTCAATAACATCCTTTATTGTAAAAGCCGGAACACCCATTTTTATTCCCAACAATTTAGCTTCATTGCTTCTGGAAATTGCACAACCGTCGTTATTGGAAAGAACAATTACAGGCTTACCATTTAGCGAAGGGTCAAAAACCCTTTCGCAGGATACATAAAAGTTGTTGCAATCTACCAATCCAATCATTGCATCTTTTTAATTACATAGGTTACGATTCCCCAGATGATAAAATCATTATCAGGTGTTACAACTATTGGCTTGAACTGCTTATTTGCAGGTGCGAGCGTTAGAGAATTTTTATTGCCGGTTAAAATTTGTTTAAGGGTGAATTCTCCGTCAATAAAACAGACTGCCACCATGCCATTCCTCGGTGTAATCGACTTGTCTACAATGAGAATGTCTTCATCATCAATTCCTGCATCCTTCATAGATAACCCTTTTACCCGGCCGAAAAATGTGGAGCCGGGGTTTTTAATGAGCTCTTTGTTCAAATCAATCGGATCCTCCAGGTAATCGTTGGCCGGTGAAGGAAAACCGGCGGAGATTCCGGGGAAAATTGGTATTTCAATAAATGAGCGTTTCTGTATACTGAATACCTGTAAAGCAACTATGATTATCATACAATCTGATTCTGATCGATTAATATAATAAAGAAATCGTAAGAGAAAATGGAATGATCAAAAAATTATTCTAATCTCTCAGGAATACTTCGTATTTTGGCTTTTTAATATTTCCGTTTAATGCGAATACTTCCCGCGATTATTTTGTGTATTATCTTTTCTTATGCTGCCATGGCTCAGGATAGGGAAGCCGATAGTTTGAAAACGCTAATTGAGAAAGGCGGCGATGATACAATAAAGGTGAATCACCTCATTGCCCTTAGCAAAATCTACGTTAGGAGTTCTCCTGAAAATGCACTCAATTTTACAACTCTGGCGTTGAGGCTTTCCAAACGTTTGAATTATAAAAGAGGAGAAGCGCTGGCATTGAAATTTGCTGGAATTGCAAACTTCACGAAATCAAATTATTTGGAATCTATCAATAATTGGGAGCAGGCAAAGGCTATTTTTGATTCACTAAAAGATAAAGCGGGTGTTGCAAATATTCAAAGTAACATTGGAAATGTATACATGAACCAGGGCGATGACAATAAGGCTCTGGAATATTTTATTAGTGCTTTAAAGACAGCAGAAGAAATTAATGACTCTTTGCGCATGTGTTCTTCCTTAAATAACATAGCTGTTGTTTATCAGAATAAGAGGAATACATGGGATAAAGCGCGGAGTTTTTATCTTCGGGCCCTTACAATTGCAGAGTTAATTAATGAAAAAGCTGTTTTCGCTGCCTCTACAACGGGACTTGGCGAATATTACATGAACAGAGATTCTGTTTCACTCGATTCTGCTATATATTATACTGAAAAATCATTGGCTGCTAATATGGGAACAGTTGATGAACCATATACAACAAACCTTTTAGGGCAAATTTACCAAAAGAAAAAGAACTTCGATAAAGCCATTTCATTGTTCAGGCATGCGTACGAGCTTTCTGCAAAATTTGAGTCGCAATATGATTTGTCTATTTCTAACATGCGGCTTGCACAAGCATACAAAGCCAAGGGTGAAAATAAACTTGCACTTGAAACCTATAAAGAAGCAGAAGCTGCTGCTATTGCAAGTAAGTCAAACTATTTATTGAAAGAGATATATGAAGATGTAGCTTCCGTTTATGGAAAATTGCATGATTATTCAAATGCTTATAAATATCAGTATCTTCTTATTGGCATTAAGGATACGATTTACAATATCGATTTGGATAAAAAATTACAGGGAACACAGTTTACCTTCGACCTGGCAAAGAAGGAAGGTCAAATAAATTTGCTTACAAAAGATGCGGAGATTAAAAAGCAGGAAATACACCGTCAGAAATTAGTCAGAAATGCCTTCGTAGGAGGTTTTGCTGTTGTTTTACTTTTTGCAGGAGTGTTTTTCAATCAGCGGAATAGAATTTCAAAAGAGAAAAAACGCAGCGATGAATTACTGTTAAACATTCTTCCATCAGAAACTGCTGAGGAATTGAAAGCCACCGGCACGGCAAAGACAAAAAGTTTTGAGGCTGTCACCGTTATGTTTACGGATTTTAAAAACTTTACACAAGCCAGTGAGCTACTGACTCCGGAAGAGCTTGTAAGTGAAATTAACCACTGTTACAGTGAATTTGATAAAATTGTAACAAAGTATGGAATCGAAAAAATTAAAACCATTGGTGATGCTTATATGTGTGCAGGCGGCCTGCCGGTAACAAATTCTTCTCATCCATTTGATGTAATTCATGCCGGATTAGAATTTCAGGATTTTATTGCCAGAAACAAAGCCGACCGAATGGAAAAAGGTCAACCGTTTTTTGAATTGCGACTTGGTATTCATACAGGTCCGGTTGTAGCAGGAATTGTTGGGATAAAAAAATTCGCTTACGATATATGGGGTGATACGGTAAATACAGCTTCCCGAATGGAAAGCAGCGGTGTTGTAGGCAAAGTGAATATTAGCGGTTTTACGTATGAATTGGTTAAAGACAAATTTAATTGTACCCATAGGGGGAAGATTGAAGCCAAAAATAAAGGACAAATTGATATGTATTTTGTGGAAAATTCGAAATAATTTTTTTAAAATGGAGTGCTTTTATTGATGTTTGGATGGTATTGATATTTTTATTATTTTAGCCTATATTGAATTATTATTAATATCACCGGAAATTACGCTTTCTCTTTTTAATTAATATTTATTTAATCGCACTCCATTCCAAACATAAAATTAATTTTTATTTCCATAATGAAACATTCTTACTGCGAAGCAATTAAAATCAATACTTTTTATTCTATTCATCTCAAACTATTTATCACTCTTATTTTTTTACATTCTGCCGGCAATCTATTCAGTCAGCAATTGCTGGATGATTTTAACCGGGTGAATAATTCAACAGTTGGGAATAGTTGGATAGAAACGGAATCTTCTTCCAATACCATTCAAATTTCAAGCAACAGGGTTACAATTGGTCCATTCAGCAATCAGCAAAAGGAATATTTTGTGAGAAATTGTGCTTCCATTTATCCGGCAACACCAACCAGCTATCCCGGAATAATGACATGGATGGCAAACTTGCGTATGACACGCACAAACCCAAGCGGATTTGACGTTGGTTTTTATGGATTAGCATTTGTTTTAGGGTGTACCAATTCCAGTATGGGTAATGCCGGCAATGGATATGCTGTATTGTTTGGACAGTCAGGAACCGTCGATCCTATCAAACTAGTTCATTTTACAAATGGATTGGCTGCCAATGCAAATATTACCGACATAGTTTCTGCCTCTGATTTCGGTAATGAATATCTTGCTGTTAAAGTTACTTACAACCAGGCTACAGGAATGTGGTCATTGTTTTATGCAAGTAGTATTACTGCTTTTCCTGATCCTGCATCTGCTATCTATACACAGGCCGGTTCTGCTACTTTTAACAATACCTATGTGAGTTCCAGTTTACCTTATGTAGGATGTGTTTATAGCCATAGTACTTCGACAATTGACACCGGTTTTGTTGACAATATTTATGTTCCAACGACTCCCGCTATTGCACCGGTGATAACCGGTCAACCTGCTGCTTTGCAAACTGTCTGTCAGGGTTCAGGGGTTGTTTTTACTTCTGCAGCAACCGGTTTTCCAACGCCAACGGTTAAATGGCAGAAATTTATTGCTTCTGTATGGACGGATATTCCCGGTGCTACTTTAACAAATGATACGATATTTTCTACTGTTGTTGGAGACAGCGGCCAATACCGGGCAGTTTATACTAATGCTTCCGGGTCTACTACAAGCAGTGTTGCTAATTTAACGGTGAATGCACCAAGTGTTGGAGGAACTGTAAATAGTAATGCTACAATTTGTTCGGGATCCGGAGGGACGCTTACACTTACCGGTTATACCGGTTCAATCACAGGATGGGAGGTGTCTACTGACTTGGGTAATACCTGGGTTGCAATAGCAAACACTACAAGTACTTTAAACTATTCTAATTTGACATTTACAACCCTTTATCATGCAATAGTTCAAAATGGAGTTTGTCCATCTTCTATTTCAAGTAATGCTACGATTACAGTTGTAGCCTTGCCGGCATCTTTTAGTGTCAGTGGTGGTGGATCATTATGTTCAGGAACGGCAGGTGTACTGGTTGGATTGAACGGTTCGGCGCTTAATACAACTTATCAGTTGTTTAATGGAAGTACTCCTGCAGGAGCACCGGTATCGGGAACCGGAGCTGCATTCAATTTTGGAAATCAAACGGCTGCAGGAGTGTATACAGTTGTTGCAACAAGTACCTCTAACTCTTGTACAAAAACAATGACAGGATCGGCAACGGTAACTGTATTTTCATCTCCTGCAGTTACAATAAATTCAAACTGCAATTATTTTTTTTCAGGTAATATTCTAAACTTAAATTCAGCAATTGTAGGCGGTACAGGGCCCTTTAGTTATCAATGGCTATTAAATGGATCAACAAATGCAGGAACAGCACCCGCTATATCAATTGCAACTGCAGGTTCTTACACGGTTTCTGTAACTGATATGAACGGCTGTACTTCTACTTCTCCGGCATCTGCAGTTGCAGCACATACCGGCCCACTGAATGGGACATATGCCATACCCGGAAACGAATGCAATGCTTTCCAGTCTTTGTCCGGTGCATTATCATACCTGAATTCAAATGGGTTAAGTGGCCCCGTTACCTTTAATGTTCAAGCGGGGTATACTGAAACTGAACCGACAGGAGGATTGGCAGTAAATATGTGCGGCTTATCTTCCGGAATAATTTCTAATTCAACAAGAACCATTACTATTCAAAAAAGTGGTGCCGGTGCTAATCCGTTAATTAATGCTTTTACGGGAACTACTACTAATGTTGATGGAATGTTTAAAATTGTCGGTGCCGATTATGTAACTATTGACGGAATTGATCTGCAAGAAAATGCTGTGAATATTACTACAGTTACGTGCATGGAGTGGGGATATGCCCTTGTAAAATGCAATGGAGAAAACGGAGCCAATCATAATACTATAAAAAATTGTACAATTACTCTTAAAAAAACACCGGTCGCATCAGTAGGAATATATTCTAATAATCATACTGCTACTTCTACCACCTTACTTACGTATTTAGGGGCTTCTACATCATCTGCTGTTGACAGTTCTCGCAATGGAAATAATGCATTTCTGTTAAATACCATTAATACTGCCTATACGCCTATACAGTTAAAAGGTAATTCGGCAAGTTCGGGTAGTTTTTCACTGAACGATACCCTTAACAGGGTAGGTGCTTTGTCACAGGGAAATAATCTTCAAAGTTTTGGTGGTAGTGCCTTGACCACTTACGGTATTGATCTGACAAATCAGAAAGACTTGAAAGTTTATGGAAATACCATTAATGGAGGAATTGGTTCGACTAATATTATTAACGGAATAAATATTAATACCGGTCAGAATGCAGATATAAGGAATAATACTGTAACTCTCCAAAGCAGTGCTTCTGCTCCCTTTATGAAAGGTATTAGTGTTTCACTGAATACAGGCACAGCTTCCAATCCCGAAGTAGTAACAATTTTGGATAATTACATACAAAATTGCACACATACTACTATAACTAGTGCGAATTTTGAAGGTATATACAGTGCTGTGGGTGGGACCGCTACCGTTACTATTAACAATAATTATATTTTAAATAATACTCTTAGCGGTACGGGTTCTTTGAACGGAATTAATATTGCAACAAATCCATCGTCATTGGGTATTAGTAATAATGTGCTGACCGGAAATATTAAGAACAAACCCGGCATCATGTCGTTAATTACTTTTGGCGTTACTTTTGGTTCATTTTCCAATAGCACTGTTGTCAACAACAATACAATAAACAATAATGTTATACTTGGCGGAACCAGTAGTAGTACATTAAATTGTATTAATGGTTTTGGTGCAAATACTTATACTGTAAATAGTAATTATATTTATAACAACGGAATTGCTAACGATACCTCTTCTTCCACTTCTAACATTTACGGTATTATTTACACGGGTACCACAAACAATGAAACTATTAATAGTAATATTATAAAAGGTCTGTATATAAATGGATTTTTAAGCAATACTCACTCCATCAGAGGGATAAACGTTAGTTCTGTTTCTGCTTCTATCAGAAGCATTTCTCTTAATGTCATTGATAGTTTACTCACGTTGTCATCCATCAATTGTAATATCGCCGGTATTGTTTCTGCCACAGGAGGAGATATTACAATTTCGAAAAATAAAATTTCGCGTTTATTGCCTGCAGGAGCAGGAAGTTCGGCAAAAGGAATTCTTGTTCAGGCAGGGACCACACATACAGTTTCTAATAATTTAATTGGTCTTGACATAGGGGCATCCACTTTTTCGGGAATAAATAATCTTGTTGGAATTGAAGTTTCAGGTGTTGGTGTTTCTGTTAATCTTTATTTTAACACCATACGTTTAGCAGGATCAAGCAGTTCAATCACCTTCGGAAGTAGCGGTATTAGCCTTCTAACTACAGCTCCACAAGTAGATATCAGAAATAATATAGTGAATAATCTTTCTGTCGCCGGAACCAATTCATTACATGTCGCTCTTCGTAGAAGTGTTTCTAGTTTATCGGGTTACTCAACGAATTCAAATCGTAATATCTATTATGCAGGTATTCCTTCTGCAAGGAGAGTTATTTATTTCGATGGTTTAACATCGTATCAAACCCTCGCTGCTTTCAAAACACAGGTAACTTCTGCCAGGGAAGCGGATTCAAAATCGGATTCTATAATGTTTCAGTCACTTATTGAGACCGCTTCCAGTTTTCTTAAAATAAGTACTTCAGTCCCAAGCGTAGCAGAGTCAAATGCAAGACCTATAACTTCACCTTCTATTACAGATGATTATTTTTCAACAACAAGAAATATACTCACTCCGGATATTGGTGCACATGAAGATAATTTTATTGCATCCGGATTAACCTTGATGAATGTTACCTATACACCTGCAAGTATGTGCAGTGCAATTGTACATACTGTCAATGTAAATGTTCTTAATGCAGTTGCTCCTGTTAATGTTGTTTTAAATTATGGCTTAAACGGAGGCGCTTCTATTCCTGTAAGTATGACAAATACATCCGGTAGTAACTGGACAGGTACAATACCTGCTTCAGGAGGTGCTTATGTAAGCTGGAGTATTAATGCCACAGATCTCACTTCATCTGCAAGTTTTATAGGAACCCCTTATCAGGATGCACTACTCAGTAATTATGTTCTTAATGCTTCTGTTACCGCATCTTCGATTTGTCTTGGGACAAGTACAATCTTAACTGCTTCAATTCAAGGTAGCGCTACAGTTCCGGGTAACTATTGTTCTACTTCCTATTCCTCAGGGACAGCAAGCGGAGATTATATTTCACGCGTACAAATTTTGGGAAGCACTTTAAATAATACGACCGGAGCGTCTCTCTCTCCTTATTACACACTTTATCCTCAAACAGGTAATACAACGACATCATTAAGCACCGGTCAATTGTATACTTTTAATGTAAGCGGTGGTACTTTCAGTACTTGTTATATTAGTGCCTGGATAGATTATAATCGAAATGGAATTTTTGAATCAACAGAATTGGTTGGTGTATCTCCCAACGTAGGTGCTCTGGCACAAAATACATTTTCGTTTACTGTTCCGGCAAATGCTACACTTGGTGCAACGCGTATCAGACTTCGTTCATCCGATGCTTCTACCATTCCTTCATTAAATCAACCTTGTTCTGCAACTAATTCGGGTTTCGGAGAGGCTGAAGATTATATCATAAACATTACCGGAGCAGTTACCGGACTTTCCTACGTCTGGAAATTGGGTGCTGATACGTTGGGTACTTCAAATCCTTTAAATTATACTCCTGTTGATACAGGAACCTATGTATACATGGTAATTGCAACAGATCAGAATGGTTGTACAATTTCTTCTATTGTTCCTCAGAGTGTACTTAATGCCGGCGAGCTGAATATTTTAGCCTCTGCACCAAGGGTTTGTTCAGGAGGTAGTATTTCTTTATCAGCCCAAACGAATATTTCATCAGTAGCTTATAATTGGTTTTGTCTTTCTCCATTCGGCGGATTGCCTGTAAATGTAGCAGCAGGATCTATTAACATAACACCTACAGC
>JANOVM010000023.1:0-62431 GCA_031417395.1 Bacteroidota bacterium
GCCGCGGAATAGGTGGGTCAACTTGCGCGGAATATCCACACAAAAGACAAATAAAATGATCATCGAAAAAAATGCTGGATCATTTGAATTTACCTAATCAGGAGTAATTCTAATTAATTTCATTCGCCCCTTCATTAGACCCTTACAATATATTAATTGTTAAAAAGACACAAAAAAAGCCTGAAATCTATTTAATTTCAAGCTTTTTTTAACGTTTTACTTACTATATTAGCGGTCCGGACGGGACTTTAACCTTAATTCCATTTCCCTATAAATTCTATTTTTTCTAATTTAAAATGCAGTTTTAGGTGATTCTCAACCCATTACTTTACCCTATATTTGCGTCCTAATTTGCGTCCCGGTCATTTTACGGTTATCTTGCACGTAATATAAAAAATAGAATTACATGAAATCCACGGTCAATGCAAAATATCATTTCAGGTTAAAGCCTTCCGGTTTACTTATGATACGAATAAGCTACCGCTGCAAAGATGTATTTGATCGTTACAGGCAACTTTATATGAGTACAGGTATAAACATCGGTAAACATGACTTCTCTCCTAAGACAGGTTTAAAACAGTCAGCACAGCTTTCTGATAAAAAGAAATTGACAACGTTTATGGATAATATTATTGATAAACTTGAAAAGCTGCAACGTGAATTTGTTCTTGATTTTGTTGAACCACAGGAATTGAAAACAAGATTTCTTACTGATGATTTTACTTCTGATGCTGATAAACGAGTATCTCTCTCTGGCTATATAACACTATGGGTACAAGATCAGGAGAAACTAACACTAAACAGACTCGATGACGAAACGCTTGGTATATATAACGCACTGGCAGATAAAATAAAAGATTACGGAGATATTATGATCGGTAGGCTTACAGAAGAATGGATCCAGGGATTTATGAACCATTTAGGTAAAACACTAAGAAAAAATACAGTAATCAAATACTGGAGAAAGGTAAAAAAAATCTGCAGGATGCTTAAAGTGGCACTCACTGATAAAGAATTCAGCAAGAAAATGGTAGAAGAAAAAACTGCAAAAGTTTATTTTTCATTCGAAGAGCTACAGCATATCGAGAAATTCAAACTTAAAAAACCATGCGAAAGACTGGAGCGAATCAGGGCAAATTTTATTTTTCAAGCATTCACTGGAATGCGCTATTCTGACTTTATACAGCAGGCAGAAATACAAACCATCAATGGAAAGAAATACATCATCATAGATACCGGCAGCGAAAAGACAGGCGAGCCGATTGCAATTCCTGTCTTTGCACCTGTCGAGAGAATGCTAAAGAGCGGATATCTCGGAAAAGAGATCAGTAATCAGAAATACAATGATTACCTGAAGGAAGTCATCGGAGAAATTTATCCGGATAAAACCATAAGTGTCAAATATACATTGAATGGTAAGGAAGAAAAGGAAGTACTATATGTAAAAGACAAAGTTGGTACGCATGCTGGAAGGCGCAGTTTTGCTACTAACTTTACCCATCTCGGTATCATACCGAAAAAATTTATCATGGAGATTGTTGGAATTAAAAAAGAAGTAACATTCGACAATTACATTGCATCTCCAAAAGTGGTAAATGCTGAACAGATGGTAAATATTTTACAACGTGAACAGGCGAAGAATCCTAACATTGCTTATCTTTTAAATGATGAACAGTCCAGTAAAGGCAGAAAGAAAAAGAAGAAAACCAGCTGATATCCATTTCACTCGACAATTACACTCATTTTGAACTTTTTTAAATTATTTTTACTGCCATATCTAAAAAGAAATGTTCCTACATCTACAACCTATTCTCCTGTTCTTGGATCATAACGAATACTTCGGTGAAGGAGATTCCAATTTGACAAAATTTGGATTTCAGATATTGGCCACACTTGGCGCTATTGGTGTAGCTTATTTGGGCTTTTGGTGGACTAAGAGAAAGGAGAAAAAAAATAAAGCTGCTGAAATATTTGCGAGCAACATAAAACTACTTCAATATGTAATTACCTCAAATGAAAATGTATTAAGTGAAATGATCATCCAGGAAGAAAACCTTAGAAATGTCGTAAAACAAATCCGGATAGATAGCCTTGCAAAAATTAATTTCAAATTCAATACAAGTGTTTTCTTTGACTGGTATGACAGCATTGATAAGCCTGATTTCAGAAATGCATTTTTTTTATATGTATCCGGATCCGAAGAGGAAAAAATCGAGTGGTATAAACTTCTCATAACAAGAACAATTCATTTAAGGCAAGTTCATAATCAATTACAAGGAGATTACAGTAATTTTATGAGGGAACTCCGTCCTTTGAATTTAGATTTCAGAACTTCTTTCCGAGAATTTATTAGTTGTATATTTCGCCAACTTTCAAATGTTCCTATTGATACACAAGTAAGTCCACATAAAGAGTTAATTGAAGTTGCAAACATGTATAATAATACTGAGCAAGAAAAAAAGAACAATCAATTTTTTTATGATGAAATCGTAATGCCTGTAAAAAAACTTCGCGAGGAAGGACATGTGTTTTTATCCATTGGAAATGAGTTAACCTACGTTTTGGATTCGTTTGAATTTATGAAAGATCATTTTGATAATTATCGTGAACAGTTCTCAAAATATGCAGATAGTTATAAAGAAGGCCACGAAAAAATTAGTCTGGTACTCAGCAAAATGAATCCTATGACTTTTGAGAACCCTTCTTAAGAAATGTATAGCATATATCTTTTACGGTTTCAATGCCGCCATTGGCCTTAATTATGGATTCTTCCACATAGATTGTAACGGACACTTTGGGATCGGAAGCTGGCTTTCGTCCTGCTCCTTTCCTTGCTCCACCATGAATTATTTTCTTTGCCATTTTTAAGACTTTGATTTAAAGATCCGAACTATTTCTGGGTATTTTTAGCCATTGCAAAATTAACAAAAGACGAGTTTCAAGTTATACTTAGATTAAATTTTTCTAATTAGAATAAATTAGAAACGATAGAACTTCTGCAGAATAGTCCATGTTTAATTTTTCATGTACTCTTCTGCTTTACTTTCGAATATGCCCATAATGCCTGATCAATGGCTCTCATCCCCAAACCAGTTTTAGAAGACAGGTTACGGCAGACCTGAACGTAATCAAACCAGAATGGAAACGAATACTTATTGGGAACATCTGATTTAAGGGACCACAATACCCGGAAATCAATGATTGGATATTTTTCTTTATGAAAGAAGTGGAGAAATACAGACGCAGCTGGATAACTAATACCGTTTAATAGAGTTAGTGATTCAATTCGTAACTGCTCATTTTTTGTTGATAAAGCTAATCCGGAAATCTCCTTAATGTAATCGGCATCATTGGCGCTATAATGTTTAAATGTCCGTGGGGATTTCCATTTACTTACCAAAATAAATTCATCCTTTAAAAGATAACCACGCTTTTTTATCGAAGAAACCATATCAACTATATCCTGTTCAATTTCGCTTTGATAATAATTATATTTTGAACTCCAATACTGGATCTTGTCGGTTGGAATTCGTAGTTCAAGTTTCTTCATCTTTATGATTGATATTACCCAAAATATCTTTGCATCAACGAATTAAATAAATTCTCCAACTCCTTTTCACTTTCTCTTTGTTTTGAACGAAGTTGCTCCACCTGATCCACTATGTTTGAAAATTTTTTCTGGAGGGAAATTGGTGGAATAGGAATTTTAAAATTTTTGATTTCGATTAAATGCAAATCAGGTACACCTATTCCGCTGATTGCATGGTCGGCTTGCCATTTAGCATAGTCTGAACGCAGGAACTCTCTCAAATAAAGCGGATTGACTTCTCCGGACTTAGGTTTTATTAATGCGACACTTACATAAAGACTAAACTCTTCATGTGTAGCAACGATAGCAGGTCTGCCATAAGTTGCACCAACTTTTGTGTAAAGAACATCTCCGAATTCCGGTTTGCATCTCCTTGTATATTCTTGATGTGCTTCTTTCGAAATGAATTTACACTTTTCAAAAATTAATTGTCCTGAAGTAATATCTTTAACTGAAATAAAGGGAATCCCCCTCTCAACATAAACTGGTTTTGCATGAACTCCATCAGTAATTTTATTTGAAACCTCCTCTAATCGTTTTATCTCCCACCCCTTCTCATTCCTTACCGGATCCCCAAATATTTCAAGAAAAATAGATTGGAGAAACTGCTCAGTTAGTTTGTTGGCTTGTTTACGTTTTTGTCGTGCTGCATCAGCTTGCTCAAGTATGCTGGCAATTTTTTGCTGGGTTTTTATATCTGGTAGAGGAATTTCTATGTCAGATAGGATAGATTTGTTGATATTGTTTTGAGCTACACCTCTTGACATTTCAATTAACTTCTTTACCTGAGAATCTAAATAAAATCGAATAAATTTTTTATCAAATCCATTTGATTTTGGAACAAGCCCTACAATTGCCTGATTAGTTGTTGCATCGATATCAAGTTCTGCCGTTCTTCCGACTGTAGCAAAAATTGAAATTAATAATGTTCCTTTAGGTAAAAGTTTCGCTCCGGAGTTTTCCAAGCCTAATTCTGAAATGTATTCTTCAGTATGAGTAATTCTGCCTTGAAGCATGTCTGAAATTTTAACCCAAGGAATTTTTCCTCCGTAATAATCTGCACGAGCGCGAGATGGAGTTCCACCAGCCTTAATCTCAAATAGATCTCCCATTTTTTTTCTTGTAACTTCCATCATACTCTTTTCTTAATCATTCTTGCATATTCTGCAATTTCTTCTTCTAATATCAGTACTTTATCTATTAGAGCATTCGGTGAATCGTAATGCACGGTCTTATGCTCAACAGGTTTGTAACGGCTAATGCTCAGATCGTATTTGTTTTTTCGTATTTCCTTAGCATCAACCATCACAACTTTTTTATTCGAAGATTTTTTATTTCGTGCAGCGTATTCTTTTAATATTTCTGGAATATCATTGACGGTAATTTTCTGTCGCTTATCATCGAGTGAAAATCCGTCTGCCTGCATATCGAAAAACCAGACCTTGTCAGTTGTTCCGCCTTTGGTGAAGATCAATACTGCTGTACTTACTCCAGCGTATGGCTTGAAAATACCAGAGGGCATGGAGACAATGCCTTCCAGTTTGCACTGATCAATTAAAATTTTACGGACTCCTTCGTGTGCATTACTGGTCCCGAACAATACTCCATCCGGTACAATCACAGCCGCACGACCACCACTGTCAAGAAGATCATAAATAAGTTCTACAAATAGCAACTCTGTCTTTTTTGTTTTCACTGCAAACCGTTGATTGATATCGCTTTCATCAATGCTTCCTTTAAAGGGAGGATTGGCAAGGATTACATCAAAGCATTTTTTTTCATTGAATTGTTTACTAAGTGCATCGGCATAATGAAAATTTGGATTATCCACACCATGTAACATCAGATTCATTGCTCCCATACGCACCATAGTTGCATCAAAATCATAACCAGATAGTGCACGGCTCTTTAAAAACTTATGGATCTTTGGATCAATTTTGTCACCGATCAGGTTATGTGCTTTACCTTCTTCATCATAAGTAAGAACTTCAGGTGTAGTGTTAGTTTCCAGGATATGCTCATAAGCAGCAACCAGGAATCCCGCAGTTCCTGCAGCCGGATCACAAATTCGTTCTCCCGGTTTCGGATCAACGAGTTTAGTCATCATGCGGATGATGTGACGCGGAGTACGGAATTGCCCGTTCTTTCCGGCAGTGCTCAATTGTCCAAGCAGGTATTCATAAAGATCACCTTGCACATCGATGTTCTGTTCGCTGATGTGCATGTCGTCAATAATTTTTACGGCTTCCTGTAATAACGAGGCTTTCGGAATACTGAACATAGCATCTTCCATGTGCTGTGTAAAAGAACTGGTTTCACTGCCCAGGTTGCGTAAAAATTCAAATACTACATCTCGCACATGCCGGAGCATTTCATCACCGGAAAGCTGACTCCAGTAACTCCATCTGCATTTTTCTTTATCGATCTTCTGTCCGCCAACATCCATTTTCCCGGAGAACAATGATTTGAAATCCTGCTTTCTCCTTTTAGCGGCAGCAGAACGGCCATTATCAATATCTTCCAGGCGCTTGAGAAAGATCAAATAACTCATCTGCTCAATAGCAGTAAGTGGATTGGAGATTCCTCCGGACCAAAAACGGTTCCAGAGAGAGTCGACTTGGGATTTTAGTTGGGGGTTGGTGAGCATTTATGAATGTTTTATTAATATCATTATTTTATTAGAAGAGTTCCAGTTGAGAGTATTCAATCCAATTTACGGGCTCACCATTTAATCCTGATAGATATTTCTTTCGTATCAAACCAATAAACTCATCAGCTAAGCTATTGTTTTGAATTGAGATATAATCCCGTTGCATAGAGTTTGGACAAAGTTCAATATACCTTTCTGGAACTCTGAAATGTTTTCTTCCCAAATAAACAAAGTCATTTGAAATTAAAATTGAGTTACCGCTTAAATCTTGTTTTAAATTTGCTTCGTTCAATTTCCCTTCGTAAAAACTGTGATGTGAATCCATCTGACACCAGTTTCCATTCTCTTTGTAATAAATATTGTCACCATGCATTTGTTTTAAACTACCATTCAGTACCGGCTTTTTCATCTTGAATCTTACATCGTTCCAATATTCGTCAAAAGTCATTTTCTCCGTAACTCTCATCAAGAAAATCAAATGATTGATTAAATGATTTTCTATTGCTCCTGTCCCAATAACCCAGTCGCCAACATTTGCCCTGTCCCGAATGTGAGGTTTACAGCAAGCCAAAGTGCAGTAACCAAAAAACGGATTCGGTGCAAAGCCATAATCACGGGTTATTTTATAAGCATAGTAAGCCATTATTGGCAACTGATTCTTTTAACATTGTTAGTCGGTATTCTTGCTTCTCCAGCTGAATTGCACCAGCCTAGATCTTCTCCTTCAAGTCCTGAAATAATTTTTTCTGAATTCCATCCAACTAAACCATCGCCATATTTTTCAAGTGCTTCAGGAATATCAGAATCTTTTGCTCCTTGCATGTACACTCCTAAAATTCTTTTGCCTTGTCTTTCCGCTTCTTCAATTTCCCAATTTACCCAATCCCTTGAAGCGGTTTGTGAACCAACAAGCACTACAACTGTGCCTGCCCAAGCCATTTTCATTCTGAGCAAACGTTTTATGGTCTCATCGCTTACCATTTTCTTGTCTAAACGTTCCGTGTTTCTCGGTTTAGTTCTGATTGAACTATTGCGAATGATGTAATCTTTTCCGGCTAAAAGATTTGTAAAGTCCGTAACGGCTTTATCATCTTTGTGATGATGACTTATGAAAACATTTTTTGAAGTGCTCATTGTTCAATTGGTTATGTTTTTGATATTCCACTTTGGTGGAAAATAAAATTGTATTGCCTCTTTGGCTTTGTATGCAAATTTCTGTTTTATTCTTGTCCTATTTGAATATCCGCATATTTGTGGATGTGCAACTCGTGAATATTTGTCTACCTCACAAAATATATTTTGGCAATCAATCAACTGCAAATTTCTACCAAATAAATTCTTAAAATTAAGGTTTAATTTTTCAAATTCTTTTTCCTGATTGTCTGCCATTAGTCGGATAATATCTTCAAATGAATACTCACCATAATCTTTAAAGCACTTTGCAATTCCATCTTTAGCCCCAGGTCCTGCTTTCACAAATTCCATTTCACTAAAGTTTGTTAATATGCTGTAGTTGATGTCTGTTATATATTGGTAAGCCAAAAAATCTCCAATAGTCGGATACGAATGTAAAAGATCGTATGCCTCACTCATGCTTTTGCAATGTTGAAGTTTGTATGGAACCTTTTCTTTTATCATCAACTCAATTAACTTCAAATGATTTTGATGTTTTTTTTCGTAACCAAAAGCTGACCTGCCAGATGCCATGATGTAAGCAGCAGAGTAAATCGGAATTTTATTTTTCATTACTTCGGAAAGCACTCTGTCGTAACGCTTGAATGAATAATCTTTGAAACTAATTTTACTGAATTCAGATTTCAAAACTTCCCATGTTGAAATACGATTGAAGGTTTTGAAAAGCATCAGGCGAAAAAAGACTTCTTCGGGTTTCTGACTGCCTTTGTAAATCACATTCTTTATTAGATACTGGCTTACTCTGTCGGTGGCTCTGTAAACATTCGTAAACTTGTATTGATAAAGAATTTTGTCCTTTGTCCATGGAAAACTTTCTCCGCTGTAGCGATTGAAAAAAATATTCTGCCTCTCTGCAGCAAACTTCCAATAAGTGTTGAAAACCACACTTAATTTCGGTTTGATTTTCTTAGTCAAGATGAATACCGGCACTTGCTTGCTATATTTATTAAGTAATTCTCTCTGCATAATTATTTCGTGAAGCGGTTTGTAAGTCCTTTTAAAATCAAGTAAACAATTTCGCTTATGTGTGGGGTGGTAGTTAATCGTAAATTATCATCTTCGGAAAGCCCGTTTTGTTCTGCTATTCCTTTCAATCCGTTAGATTGAAGCGTTGCGAGATATTTTTTGTAGTCAATAGAATTGTCAGAATGTTTATCGTTATAAATCGCAACCATGTTTTTGTAATCAGTATTTTCAAAATAAAATTCTTCTGAAAAACTGTCGGGTTGATATCCTTTCAATGCTTCAATGGCTTCTCTTGTAATTCCACCAAAAGCACCAACTAAATAAACTGGGTGTCTGTGTTCAATTGCAATTAAAAGTTCTTCTAAAATTCCAGGACATTTGCCTTTGAATTTTCTAATTGCCCCACCGACAAAAATTCGTGCATCGCATACGGCTTCCATTTCTTCTCGCATTTTAGTCAAGCACCTGGCCCACTGATAAAGGTTTTCGGGAGTGGATTTTTCAAACAAGACCTTTGCCTCAACAATATTTAGATCAGATGGTGGAGATACTTTTTTGAAGGAAACATTTTGAATCAATGATGTCTGTTGTTCATCTTTCAACATTGTTGAAATTGGATAAGCTAAGTAACTGAATAATCTTTCACTGGGTTGAAGCTCTTTGTCAGCTTTGTAATAAGCCAATAACTCAAAAAGCAATTCCGTAAAACCTCCTTGTCTTAAATCACCACCATACGCCAACTTTCCACCCAATGAAACTATGTATCTTGCAATTTCAATCATTGCATCTTTCTGATGAACTTCTCCGTAACCTAATTCGCTAAGATTGTCGCTTACAGAAATTGAAATACCAATTGATTTCCCTTTCAGAAAGTATTTTCTTGAAAACAATTCTTCTCTGCTTGTAACAGCTTCACCGGTACCAGAATCACTTGAAAGATTTGATATATTGGTTTCGTCTGTCATTTCATTCTTGAAATTGAAGGTAGCGTTAGCGGGGTGATGAAAACAAAATCATCATCCAATTGATTGAGGATTTCCATTTCCTCTGAACCAAGCGGTGGGTCAGGATAAATCACTAATCCAAATTCTTCTTTCTTATTCAGTCCGTTTTTTTTCAATTGAATAAAATTGAAAAGTTCAGGTGAAGTGCTGAGAATTCTATTTGCCTTTATTCCATATTGGTCAGTTAGCGAATCAATAAACTTAATTGTGTAACGATTGAAAAGAACTTGCTCTAAAGTCAAATCAATTATCTGCAAAAAGTTTTTGTCTTTGAATCTGATTGACGGATAATTTCCTAAGTAAGGAAAGACTCTCTGTTCTTTGTTCTGAACCGCATTTACAATCACAATTGGACAACCTGCCTTCTTGGCTTCCAGTACTTCAACTCTGCACCATTCTCTGTCAGCATAGCTGTCCGATTGAAACGCAACCAATGCAGATTCTCTTGCCGACTTTTTAATTAGTTCTCCGAAGTTGGAACCGTAGGCAATATCATTTGCATCAAAGAATGATTTTAACTGAGTTTGAGAATTGATAAAATCCCGGAAAGCTATTGCATCATCTTTTGATTCATCATGCTTTGAATGACTGATAAATAGTTTTACTGGCGGAGAAACTGGAGAAGATTCATTTTCATCAGTTGCTTTCTTCATATTCATCAGCAACCTACACAACTCATGCAGAACATTACTTTTGATTTGTTCAATCGGACTTGCCTTTTCATTTACCGGAATGAAATTGATTTCTGAAAATTTTATTGAAACTTGAAGAGCATTTTTAGAAATAGCAATTGGATAAACCCTGCGCTTATCAGTTGATTTATCGCACTCGTCATAAATTTTGTCCAAATATTTTCTGAATTCAGGATCAAGAATAAATTTGTCGTCAACCAAAGCAATGATTGCCGTAAATTCTGATTCGCTAAAATCAATGGCAATTGGTTGGCTTGAGTTGGCCACTCTTGTACTCCTGAAATATACTGCAATGCCCATTGAACGAATCAACGGCCTGGAAAAATCTCTGCAAAGAATAGAGTAAAGGAAGTCAGCTATTTGTTGACCTTCTGTATAATCTGGATGCCAAACTATAAAAACAGAGAGTGGATTTCTGAATGGCATATTTAATTTTCATAAATGGCGGATTGCTTAAGCATATCAAAATGAATTCTCCCTCCGTTGTTTTTTACTAACTCACGAAACAATGAATAGCCTTTTAAGATTGCGTTCTCCCATTCTTTCTTTGATTTAACTGAAACTTCAAAAGTCGTTGTCATTTCCTTAATCAAATTGAGCAATGACTGGCTAACTTTTTTATCGCCTTTGAAAAAATCATTTCTTTTCGCTTTGTTGAAAATGATAAGTGAAATTGATTCTTCTGTAATTGTTGCTCTTGCTCCGTCTTCAATTTCATCAACAGTCGGATCACTTTTTCTTTTCCTTTTCATCATTGCTCTTGTGCATGGTGACCAACCTAACATAGTTGCGAATGTGTAATGAAACACATCATGGAACCTGTATGAATCACTTTCTTTAGAATTGTCGTCAATGAAATCTCCAACTTGCATTCCGTTGATAGATACTCTTGTCTTTGCTATGGTACCAACTTCAACTGAATTGAAACTCACCGTGAAATTTCTCGGCAACTGTTCCATCTCATCAAATGTGGAATCAAAAAATTTATTTTCCTTTTCCATTGCTTTGCTTTTTAGCTTCAGATTGTGTCTTGATAATTTTCGTTAAACTGTCAACTTTACTAGTGATGGCATTTAAATTAATTTGCATTTTCTTGTAAGTAGAGTCAGAATACACCTCTTCGGTTTTCTTTTTGTAACCGAATTCAACGGCATCTTTCAATTTACTTGAATCGGTCCAAAGTTTAACTGAAAGTCCAACAGAAGCGGTGATAATCGCTCCAAAGATTGCCAATACAACCCATTCAATTTTTGTTTTCAGATGTTTTACTTCCTCAATTCTTTTGCTTAGGGCATTTGGAGAAGCTAATTCACCAGAAAGCAAAGCATCAATATATTTTGGTGGGATTGTATTTTGATTTTTATGCTCGTGACTTCCTTTGTCATAGCTCGTTTGCTCATCATTGGATAATTCTAAATCTGCAAACCAAATTAAAAAACATGGTTCGCTTTTCAATAATGAGATGGGGCTTGATCCAGCGTTGTAAACTGAAAATACTAAGTTCCCTTTAAAACCTGGGTCAACATGAAAACCAGAAACATTTATAAGACCTTTTAATTTTACTCCTGCTTTAATTGAAATGAAAGCAATTTTATCAGTAGGGATATTAACTTCTTCGTGTGTTAACAGAAGTGCAAACTGACCAGGATTTATAGTGACTTGTTCTTTGGGTTGAGTTAGGAACTGTTTCTTCTTGTCCTTTGAATCGGTCATGAATATTTCATTGCCTAATGAAAGTTCATAAGCCCCGCAAACCACATTAATCGGATTTGATGGCTCAATGACTTTTTTAGCCGTGATGAGTTCTTTTAATTTTTCTGTGCCTAAATACGCCATTTTTTCTGTCTGTAAAATTGACTCAAAGGTAGGAACTTCCCCTACTCATTAGCAAGGTTTTTATTAACAAGTTTTTCAGTTACTCCATTGGTAACCAGTCTTGTTGTTTGCGAATAACGGATAAGAAATATCAGGATTGATTTTGTCTCGTCTCTCAAAAGCAGCATGAATCCAACCTTGAACTTCAAGTGGATTGTTACTCCACTTATGAAGTGTGGCGAAGCCACACTTTACATTGTCAATCAGCCGTGGTGGAATAGTATGTGGATTATACTTGTTGTCCGATGTTAGCGGATATGACGGAAGGAAAATTCCAATAAGACCAGCCCGTGGATTTATTTGGGTGTCTCTGATACTGGACGAAATTTCCCAATCAACATGTTTGCGTTGCCAAGTCTGAGTTCCAATTAAAACAACTGTTACTGTTGAATCCCTTAAATATTCATCTCTGATTTTTTGTCGGATGGTTTCGGTTTTAAGATTTGGGTCAATGTCTCCAATCTCTACATCCCAAGGAATAATAATGTCGTGGATGTCAGCAAATATTTTTTTGAAAGCAATTTTGTATGATTCATCATTTGCATGATGATAACTTATAAATGTTTTGTGCTTAGTACTCATATACAAATTTTTTAATTTGATTTTATGCTGCCAATTTTTTTGTCAATTCCATCAATTCTTCAATTTCATCCTGTGTAAAATATTTCTCCACTGCATTTGCACCGAAATTTGTGAATGGTGCATCATAAAGATCGGCTTCTTCCAACTTCCGCTTCTGCATGAATACTGTTTGAACAGTCCGGAGGAAACGTGTCTGGTCAGCATTATAGTTATGCTCCAATATAAAAGCATCGAATGCTTTACGAACTATCTGATCATAGCTTGGGAGAGCTTCGAGTTTCAGCACATGCTTGAGAAAGTCGGTTAAGCTTCCAACACGCACACCGAATGCTTTCAGCATGTTGTCTTCGTTCAAATTCAATTCATCGCTGCTTAGTTCTGTCTCCAGAGTTTGTTCTAGGTTAATCAGGTCGCTTGTGTCAACGGTTTCGCCTTTCTTCAGACGTTGTATGGTTGGATGTTTGGAGGCAAGCTCCTCAATTTTCTCCTCTACTTTTTTGCGATATTCCTCCACCATTATTTTCTGTTGCTCCTTCTTCACCACCACCCATTTCCGGGAGTCAATCACATCATCCAACCCCAGTTCAATTATCAATGAAGGTCTATCGCGTTTATACTTCATCAGCGGAGCGAGAGCAGTTCTGGCTTCATCAATTTTTTCTAACGTTGGATGCTCCCAAAATTTTGAAGAAAGTACTGCTTCCTTATAAGTAATCTTTTCCTGTACTTGGGTAATGGACGATGGCAAGAGATCAACATCCTCCCGGATCGAATTAATCATAGCAGTTGCATCTTTTTTTTGCAGTATGGCCAATGAGCATCGCTCCATTTTACTTGTGAAGAACGCTTCAGCCATGTTAACGTTAGGTACAAATCGCATCAGCGGAGCAACCTTCATTCTAAGAAATTCAATTTTCTTTGAATCCATGTAATTCCAGAAATCATCGTTCCAGGCTTCTCTAACATCTTTTAGCTGTTTTTTAACCGTGAATGAATCCAGTGGAATTCTTGAAATATCATTTCTTAATTCAGCAATGGTTCTTTCCAGATCAGAATATTTTTGTCCTTTTGCTTTCGAGGATTCATCTCCGAATAAATTTGTTGCCGGAGTTTTGAGTAGCACCTCCAACTTATTCAGTCTTGTATTGAAAATTGTAACCAGCACAGGAATCTGCCTTGCTCCTTCATCATCCTTCGGCATCATATTAAAATGCTCAAAGTTTTCCCAGAAGTCAACGATGAGAAAATTATCTTTCTTCCTTTCAGGCAGCCATTGCAAATGTGTGCATGCTTCCAGGCTGCGTGTACCGCGGCCAATCATCTGCCAGAACTTAATCTGCGATCCAACAGGTTTCATGAAAGCCAGGTTCATCACTTCCGGAACATCAACACCTGTATCGAGCATGTCAACAGAAATAGCAATGCGTGGAAAATCCTCTTTCTTGAATTTCGCAAGTAAATCCTTTGCACGTTCAACACCTGAAGTAATCACACGCACTAACTGGCCTTTGTGTTCAGGATACATTTCGTTGAAAGCTTCCTCCAATCGAAACGCATGCTTTTGTGTTATGGAAAAGACAATAGTTTTTGCAGGTAGCTGACCAGCCGCATCTTTGTAACAGACATCCATGAACTCTTCCCATTGTCTGTGCAACGTATCCTTGTTGGTCACTTTCCTTTCCAGATCGGTTCCTTCAAAGTTGATATCTTCGGGATTAATACCGCGATTACGTAATGAGTCCTGATCTTCTTCTGATAAATCCACACCTTTAATTCCTTTGCGTTGAAATTTTGTCTGAGCGGAATACACATTGTAATCAGCCAGGTATCCATCCTTTACGGCTTTATCGTAGGTATAAAGAAATGTGGGAGAAGTTCCATCGGTTTCAAAAAACCGAAATGTATCGCGGTCGATGAAATGTGCCGGAGTAGCAGTAAGCCCAATTTGAATAGCATCGAAATATGCAAGTACATCAGTGAATTTATTATAAATGCTTCGGTGACATTCGTCAGTCACAATCAGATCGAATTCGGCAGGTGAAAATTTTTCATAGCACATTTCCAGTGTTTGCAAAGTGCTAACATAAACACGAGCTGTTTTGTCGATGTTGTAACTGCGGATGCGTGTACGGGCTTCGTTCGGAAGAAAAACCTTGAAGCCATCGGTTAGCGCCTGATCAACTAGACTGTCTCGATCAGCAAGAAATAGTATTTTCTGTGCTTGCCTTGCACGAAGAAAAACATCAATCAATGCCATGACGGTCCTTGTTTTTCCGCTCCCCGTTGCCATCACCAACAAAGCCTTACGTTTTTTTCGCTGCTCAATTGACTCTCCAATTCTTCGAATAGCTTCTGTCTGATAAGATCGGTTTACGATTTTATCATTGATTTTAATTTCGTTCAGCGGAAGTTTATTTTGCTTCAGGTGAAGCAATCGTTCCAAATCTTCACGAGAGAAAAATCCCGCTACCTGCCTTTCAGGGTATTGATCGGAATCCCAGAAGAAAATTTCTTCACCGTTGGCCATTATTGCAAACGGTCTGAATGATTGTTTTTTTTCAATCTCGGTTACATAACGTAAGACCTGTTCTTTTCCTACACGAGCATCTCGCCTGGTTTTCTTTGCCTCGATCACAGCCAATACTTCTCCATTTTGTCGAAATAAGCAGTAATCCGTTATTCCGCTTTGTGGCGATGCATCATAGCCTTCTACCGGAATTTCAAAGCCGACAGAGGTTCTGTCAGAGAGATTCCATCCGGCTTTGGCCAAAACAGGGTCAATAAGAGTATATCGTGTTTGCTGCTCGTTTAGCACTGGCTTTTCTAAAAATTTAAATAAGGTGCTGTAAAATACTTTAAATTTAAGGATAATGAAAGTTGATAAATTCAACTATTATTTCAAATTTATAAACTGATTATCAGCATTATACGTAATATTTGAATAAATCTTGAATTAAAACATGATTATTTCAAGATTTTTTATTATTTTTGCATCCGTAAATTAACCACAAGTATTATGGACAGAAATGTAAAACTAAAATTAATCAGGAATACTCCTTTGCTTTTGGAAGAATACCGTCCGGCAACCCAGTTCATCAATCCGCAGACATTTCAGATACTATCAAAAAAGCTTGAAGATTTTGAGAACTGGAAAGAGACAAAAAAAATTCCACGTACTGAATTTGAAAAGCTTCTTCATGGAGAAGATGATCTTGTGGATGCATATCTAGATGTATATGCAAAGAAGGCTACCTTTTACACGTGCATTATAGAAAGTGAGTTTTATGACTTTCAGTATTTTGTGATGAAGAATGTAAATGGTCTTGCTTTACTTTTTTATAGAACAATTGAAACAATAGAATTCTGATTAAAAATAAATTAATACTTAATCCTTCAAGTGATGAAAAAAGAAACCACGCATATTGAATGCCCCAACTGCGGAACTAAAATTGATGTTAATGAAATCCTGTACCATCAACTACAGGAAGAAATAAAAAAGCAATATGCAACCAAGCTTGCGAATCAGCAGAAAGAGTTTGATGAAAAATATTCCGAAATCAAAAAAGAAAAAGAGGCGCTAAAAAAAATGAAGTCGGCAATTGGAGATGAAATTGAAAAAGGAATAAATACAAAATTATCTTCTGAAAAGGCCAAGATTGAGAAAAAGCTGCGTGATCAGATAACTGAAGAAAAATCTGAAGAGATTAAATCCATTCAGGAACAATTGGATCAGAAAATAAAAGATACCAGGGAGTTGAATAAGGTAAAAGCAGACTTTGCAAAAATTCAGCGAGAGAAGGATGAATTAAAAGAGAAAATTGAGGCGGAGGCGGAGCTAAAAATAAATCAAAAGGTTGAAGAAGAAAAATTGCGAATCCGGAAGGAAGTCGAAGATAAAAATCAACTAAAAGTCTCCGAAAAAGAATATGTGATTCAACAGTTGAAGGATCAATTAAAAGAAGCGCAACGAAAAATTGAACAAGGATCAATGCAGGCCCAAGGTGAAGTACAAGAAAATGCAATTGACGATTATCTCGTAGCCAATTTTCCTCTGGACTCTATTATTGAAATAAAGAAAGGTGCAAAAGGCGGAGACTCATTACAAATTATCAATTCCAGGGCAAAGCAAAATCATGGATCCATATATTATGAGTCGAAACGCACTAAAGATTTTCAAGCATCATGGATCGAAAAATTTAAAAAAGATATGCAGGAAAAAGGCGCTACGTTCGGTGTTCTTGTTACGGATGTTTATCCGAAAGAAATGGAACGGCTGGGACAGAAGGATGGTGTATGGGTTTGTTCCTTTGATGAGTTTAAAGGCTTATGTTACGTTTTGCGCGAATCTGTAATTCTGCTTGATACAGCGATAGCTGCTCAGGAAAACAAAGGTGGCAAGATGGAAATGTTATATGAGTTTTTAACCGGAAATGAATTCAGGATGCAAATCGAAGCCATCGTTGAAGGATTTTCACAAATGCAAAATGATCTGACCAAAGAAAAACGAGCCATGGATAGTATCTGGAAGCAGCGGGAAAAACAAATTCAGAAAGTGGTACTTAATACGGTCAATATGTACGGCAGCATCAAGGGAATTGCCGGCAATGCAATCGGAACCATAAAAGCGCTCGAACTACCATCTGCTGAAGATGAAATTAATACTGAAAATAATGAGGAATAAATATTTCACTAAATCCAGATTCAAACTTGCTCTTGAATGTGTGACAAAATTATACTACACTGGAAAAAAAGAGGAGTATTCAGATAAAACACTGGATGATCCTTTTCTTGAAGCACTGGCTAAAGGCGGTTACCAGGTCGGAGAACTTGCAAAATATTATTTCTGCGATGATCCGGTAAAAGAGAAAATTACAATCGACACACTCGATTACGAAGAATCACTGAAGCGGACCGATGAAATGCTAAGTCGGCCCGGAAAAGTTGTAATTGCGGAAGCGGCATTCAAATTTAAAAACCTTTTTGTCAGAGTTGATCTTTTGGTAAAAGATGGAGATACTATTTACATATATGAAGTAAAAGCCAAATCAATTGGAGCCGGAGACAGTTTTCTAAATGCGAAAGGAACAGCGGTGACTTCAAAGTGGGTTGAATATTTATATGACATAGCTTATCAGCGATATGTGGTTTCGAATTCACTAAAGGAGAAAAATATCGCGGTAAAAACGCATTTAATGCTTGTCAATAAAGATGAGGTGACAAGTGTTGATGGGCTAAATCAATATTTTAAAGTTTTTGCTGAAGGCCGCAGAATAAAAGTGGTGATTAAAGATGGAGTAAGTCGCAAAGATCTTGGCACACAAATTCTTTTGCCGATACCTACAGATGATGTTTGTGATAAAATTCAAAACGACTTTCCTGTACAAACAGACTATGCAGAAAACATTTCGTTTGAAGATTTTATTTGGAAAACTGCGGAGATATATGAAAAAAATGTGCAGGAATTTACTCCAGTTGGATCCAAATGCAAGGCTTGTTCATTTTACACTGAACATAACGATCCTATGGGTTTAAAAAGTGGATTTAATGAATGCTGGCAAATTTCGACAGGTTTAAAATCTTTATTAAGACCGTTAGTCACGGATTTGTGGAACGGTTTAGCCGGGGCCCGAAGTTATGCAGATGAATTGGTAAAGATAAATAAGCACTTTATACATCTTGTGAACGAAGAAGACATTGCAGCAAAAACACAATCGAAAAAAACTTCGTCCGGATTAATCCCACACGAAAGAAGAATGGAGCAGATAAATCGCGTGAAGGAAAATACGAATGAAAGTTATTTTGATGGAGATGGATTAAAAAGGGAAATGGAATCCTGGAAATTTCCGCTTCACATGATCGATTTTGAAACAAGCAGTGTTGCAATTCCTTTTTTCAAAGGACTTCATCCATACGAAGGAGTTGCATTTCAATTTTCGCATCATACGATAGATGAAAATTGGAAGATCAAACATGCCACACAATACATTTCGTTTGAACTTGGAAAGTTTCCCAATTTTGAATTTGTACAAAATCTGAAAGATGCACTTTCCAAAGATAAGGGGACCATCTTTAGGTATCATAATCACGAGAATACTTATTTGAATTTTATCACCAGGCAATTACGGACACATCCGTCAGCTCCTCCCAATAAAAAGGAATTAATTGAATTCATAAATGGAATCACTCACGATAAAGCAGAGGAAAGGTGGGGAGAAAGAGACATGGTTGATATGTATGATCTTGTTTTGAGATATTATTATCCACCGTTTGCAAAAGGAAGCAATTCGCTTAAGCAAATTCTTCCGGCCATTATTTTAGAAAGTGATTTCCTAAAAGATAAATATGGTAAAAGTGGTGTGTATGGTAAAGGAAAGGAAGTGGAGAGTTTAAATTTTGAAGATCACATTTGGATATCGCCAGACAAGAATAATAATCCATATGAGACTCTACCAAGAGTCTTTCAGGAATATGATCCGGAAACATTGGATTTATTGGTAAGAGATTTTGACAACCTGGCTGATGGCGGATCAGCTATGACGGCATATAACTATCTGCAATTTTCCGAAATCCCGGAAGGACAGCGTCAGAGTATTCGCGATTCGTTGTTTCGATACTGCGAGCTGGATACTATGGCAATGGTTATGCTGCTGGAAGGATGGAAAGAAATGATCAAATAAACAAAGACTCAATTCTTACATAGATGGACAAGACAAAAGAAGATATCACCATTGAGGAGATCCGGCAATTACAAGGATATGGAAATTTAAGTGAAGAGGAACTCCAAAGAATTACAGAGAGCATTAAAGAACTTGCTCTATTAATTTTTATAGTTTGTCCAGAAGTTAATATTTCAAGAAAGTAGTGTTGAAAAATCCAGACTATTTATTGAAAACAATTTACCATGAAAACAAATACCGGGGGAACCGAAAATCAGAAATTACTGCAAAAATTTGCAGTTAAAAATAAAAAAGTTACTATTTCTTACAACGACACGGCTGTAATATATAATCGGTGTTCGAGTAAACAACAAGATAGTCTTGAATGGCAGGCCGAATATGGTACCAAATTTTGTGCTAACAATAAATTGGTGCTTGTAAAATCATTCAGTGAAAAACTTTCTGCCAAAACTGATGAAAGAATTGAATTTAAAAAGATGCTACTGTTTTGTGAAAAAGAAAAAATAGGGCATATAATATTTTTCTCTTATGACAGATTCAGCAGATCCGGGGACCTCACGTTAATAAAGACATTAAAGAAGAAGGGAATTAAAGTTCATGCGGCAACACAACAAGTAGATGATGAAACTTCAAGTGGTAGACTTTCGCAAGCGCTGTTTTTGATGTTTGCTCAATTTGACAATGAAGAACGTGGTAAAAAAGTTGTTGAAGGGTTAAAGAAGAAGCTAAGGCGTGGAGAATGGCCTGGCATACCAACTCCGGGATATGAAAAACGGTTCCTCCCAGGAAAAACAGAACTCGATCCCGAAAAAAAGCAATGTTATATTAATGATGATGGAAGAAAATTGAAACAAGCTTTTCATTGGAAAGACAAAGAGAATATTTCAAATGTTCAGGTAATAGAGCGCTTAGAAGCCATGGGCTTGACACTGACTATGCCAAAGCTCACAAGGATATTCAGGAATCCGTTTTATGCCGGATATATAACTCACAAGCTACTTGATGATGGTGAAATTATCCGTGGAAAACATGAGCCACTTGTTTCAGAAGAAGTCTTCTTACGGGTTAACGGTTTTGTTAATGAAAGATCACATGGATGGAATATAATTCGAGAGAATGAAGACATGCCACTTAAGGCTTCAATAAGATGCGGGATATGCGAGCGACCCTTAACTGCATATACGCAAAAGGCAAAATTTATCTATTACAAATGTCCGAAAAACGGATGCCACGTTAATGTGAGTAATAAGAAATTACATTCATTATTTGAAACACAGCTTTCAAAATTACAATTCGATCAAAAGCTTGAACATGCAATCAAACGTCAATTAGAAAACACTTATGAGACTATTCATAGTCATGATACTGTTAGAGAGAAACCTATGAAAGATGAACTGACACGATTGAAAAATGAACTGGAAACGATGGAATTGAACTTTGTGATCAGTAAAGTGACTCCTGAAATTTTTGCCAAGTATTCCGCTTCACACAAACAGAAAATCCAGACTATAGAAGAGGAATTGAAATCATTGGTTAATGACAGTTCGAACTTGAGTATTTTCATTGATGCTGCAGTACAAAATGCCAATAATCTGTTTAAAATGTGGCAAAATCTTGATTACAAAGGTAAGGTCCGTCTACAAAAATTAGTGTATCCAGAGGGGCTCGTGTATTTTCCGGAAACACATTCAGTTCGAACTCTACAGATCAATCCAATTTTCACAGCCATTTCTTCAATTTCAAAGATTTTGACTGCTAAATCAACGTCTGAAGTGGCGGAGGAAAACGAAAAATTTCATTCAGTATACCTGATGTTCTCCAGTTCGAACTTTTTCTGGGATAATTTGCTGAAAATCCAGAATCAAATGGAAGAGATAAAATGTGATTACCCGGAGGTTTGGAAAAGCCTTGTCTATAAACAACAAAACCCATTGACAGGAGCAACAGAAGTAACAGCATTTAATTATACATCGAATCTGACCAATGCCGTGGTTATCCCAGATAGTATAAATGAAAATCTGTCTTTGTTAAATACGAACTATTATTCCGGAGCAACCATTCATTTAGGAGTATGATGGTGTCTGGATCCGGGAGAGGCGCTTGGATTTGCCGATTCCGGAAAGCGAATTATTGAATCTTCCATCCTATCTAATCACTCATTAAAATTCAAATGAAAAAATCTCGCATTGTTATGGATCAAATTTGTGATCGATTTCTATATCAGTTTGTACAGGATACTCCTGAATACACTCCGTTTACTACAGACTCAGAGCTATACATACATTTATTGGCCAGGATGGTTGATGTAGAAAATTGGGATGCACGCATTGAAATTGAGCGAACGGATTTTGAAAAAATGCTCTCCAATAATCATGAATTGGAAATGGCATACGTTGATCTTTACTCCGATTCTGCATGGTTCGTTTTATTGGAATTTGAAATTGTGGATAATAAGTATGAATTCTATTGTATGGTTGATAAACAGGAAATGGTTTTGATATTTTTTAGAAGAGTCGAATGAAAAATTTTATGCGAAAAAAAAGCAGAAAAAAATCTAAAATTCACCGTTTATGATCCGGTATCAATTTGATTTAAAATCCTTCCAGAACTCCTTTAATGTTATTTCAAGAGCATCACATATTTCACTGATCAAATAGACTGATGGATTCACTCGACCCATTTCCAATCTTGCAATATGAGAACGTTCCATAAATAATCGTCTGCCCAGCTCAGCACCATTGATCCCTTTTGAAATACGTAATGATTTAATATGCCTTCCCAAATCTTCTAAAAACTTGATTTTCTTTCTTCTTTCTCGCTCTTTTATTGAGATTGCCATGCATGGTTTCTTCTGCTAAAGCAATATTTCCGTTTTTTACTCTGAAATGTGCTACCATATTTGGTAGCAAGTGGTTTTTTAATTAAAATTGTGATCGGCAAAAGCCTATAGACTCTTAACACACGAAACACATGAAAAAAATCACAAAACAATTTGTATTCCTTCTTGTCCTATTCGCTTCGCTTACAATGCAAGCTCAGATTTCTATTAATGGACTTATTGCATATTATCCGTTTTCCGGAAACGCAAATGATGTTTCAGGAAATGGCCATGACGGAACTGTCATAGGTGCAACATTAGTCCCAGATAGATTTGGCAATTGTAACAGTGCTTATTTCTTTGACGGAAATGGTGACACAATAATCTTAAATCTATATCAACAGAACATTACTGAATATAGTATTTCCGCATGGTTTCAGAGTGATTCAGGCGGATCGATCGTAACGGGAGAAAGAGACCTTACACCATTTACGGGCACTCGATGTCTTACGCTTGAATTAAATTTTGGTGGTGTTCCAGGAAATAGACTGTTGACTTTTCGTGCAGATGGTCCAGGAGTAACAATATCACAATCTACAGATTCTTCATATGGAGATTTAAAATGGCATCACGTAGTAGGAACATTTTCTTCGACTCCCGGACAAATTACCCCGAATGAGTTCTTACTCTATGTGGATGGACATTTAGTTTCTTCTTCTCCTTCCGCAACTGCATATCCTGATACTGCCAATTCACCTATCAATAATTATTTAAAACCAATGCTGATCGGTGCACATTACGTCTGGAATTCAAGTGTATTTCATGGCACACTCGATGATATCAGAATTTATGATCGTGCATTGGATTCTACAGAGGTATCTGCCTTATACAATGAAAATATTTGCTATCAAACTATCACTGTAACAGATACTCTAATCATTAATGCAAATCTTACAGGCTTTAATCCTATTACCTATAGCAATTCGGTAAAGATTTATCCAAATCCATCCAACGATCACATAATAATCGACAACGGATCCAATTACAATACTTTGTCAGGATATAGCATTCGTATTGAAAACTCCCTCAGTCAGGTTGTATTTTCAACTTCGATTACCCAGCAGCAATATACAGTTGACCTAAACACTTGGACAGGCAACGGTGTTTACTTTATTTATTTCACAGATAATTTGGGTCATGTTCGTGACGTTCGAAAAATTGTGATTCAATAGCCAGATTATTTTTTCTATTCATTTTATGAACTGTTGAAGAGAAGAACCTTGCTCAACATTTATATCTAATAATTTTATTTCGGATAGATGGTGTAAAAAATAGAAAAATTAGAAAAAATAGAAACCATCCAAAAATTTGCGTCCTGATTTGCGCCCACCCATGAAAAAAGCCTTAAATCTGCGTGATTTAAGGCTTTTTGCGGTCCGGACGGGACTCGAACCCGCGACCCCATGCGTGACAGGCATGTATTCTAACCAGCTGAACTACCGAACCAAATTTAAAGGAGTGCAAAAATAGCAAAATTTTACTTCCTGCAAACCTTTTATTGAGGGATTTTATGGTTTTGTTTAGTCATTCATGATAAATAAATTGGTTTTGTTTCCTGTTAGCTTGGAAGTCATAGTGTTCGCCTTCACTTCCGGAAATAATATATTGAACATACAGACTAATTACTTAAAGCCAAAATGTGTTAATTATCTGATGAACAATGATGTAGAGTAAGAAAATTGTTTAGCTATTTTTTGTAATAATCTGCCGGTGACTTTCAATAAAAAAAAAGCTGCCCCGGTAAAAGGCAGCTCTTCATTAATATTTTATTTGCAAAGAAATTATTTCTTCTGATCAGGATCGGCTTTGCCAGGCATAGATGGATGCATTGGCGCATGCATCTTTTCGCAATCTCCAAGTACTCCGTTCATCAATACACACTGGCCATCTTGCAATTTTGTTGACTGTCCATCCTGTGTCTTCATTACTCCATCTACAGATATTGTAGCTCCATTTCTCAATTTAACTTCTGTTTTTTGTGGTGTTGAATTATCACCCATACAATGCATAAGCGCTCCGTCTTTCATCATATAACACTCATGCCTCATTTTCATTGGGGCATTTCGTACAGGTGCCTGCTCCGTCTTGTCTATGACTTTAGCATCTTTACTTTCCATATGCTTAACAGGTGCTTCCTGCATTTTTGAATCTTGTGCAAACGATACACTTGCATAAAAAGCAACAATTACTAATGTGATTACCTTTTTCATGTCTTTAAGTTTTAATTATTAAAAAATTTATCGATTTAAAGATACAAACTTATTGATTCTTAAAGTATTTGTTTGAAATGTTGGTGAAGCTGGTTTTGCAGGAGTACTTAGTACTTAGTACTTAGATATTGGGAATGTATATATGTAAATTATTAATATTCAATTATTTAATAATAAGAAGAGTTATTTGGACTCAAAAATACTAAAGACTAAGTACTAAGTATTAAGTACTTTATTACCTTGCCCCTCGTTCAGTGTCATTGGGAACCGTGTGCAATTCACGGGCTGACGCGCAACTGTAACTCTTTTTGATCCCGGGATTTTTGCCACTGTCGGCTTTATAGCTGATGGGAAGGCATCCGGGAAGCGGGAGTAGCCAGGATACCTGCCTGAACTGTTTGACCATGCTTTCGCGAATTGAAGCTGGGGTTGTGTACTGTATTTAATTACGTAACAGTCGGACTCCTTTTCCTGAAGCATTAATTTTTTTGCCTTGAAATACTCTGCCTGTGTATTTTTCTATTTATTACTGTGCATTAATACGCATGCGCAGAAGGATACTTCTATTGTACTTCGTGATGTAAATATTGCAGCTTCGAGACTTTCAATTTTTAATACGGGATTAAAAAACCAAACTTTCGACTCTACCCTTCTTGCTGCTTATAGTAACTGGTCACTTGCTGAATTAATAAACGAAAATAGCGCCATTGCTTTAAAACAATATGGCCGCGGGGGATTGTCGACCATCAGTTTGCGTGGCGGAAGCGCTTACCATACAGCAATTCTCTGGAATGGCTTTTCTCTTGCAAGCCCGCTCAATGGACTTACGGATTTGTCGCTTCTGAAAAATTTCTTTTTCGATGATGTAAATATAATTTATGGCGGAACCTCAACGCTTTCCGGAAGCGGTGCCATCAGCGGTACGCTTCAACTCAACAACGTACTTTCACCTGAGCCCGGACTAAAAGTTACAACTAGCATAAGAGCCGGAAGTTATTCATCTTTCAATGAGTCCATGCGCATTGAAATGGGATTTAAAAAATATTCCTTCGTCGTAAAAGCATTCAACTTAAACGATAATAATAATTTTACATACTACGATGTTGTTTCAAAAAGCAATGTTCGACAGATTAATGCATCCATAAAAGAAAATGGCATCCTTAACGAACATTATTTTAGGTTCTCCGATCGTTCCTCTCTTTGCTTACGCGGATGGCTGTCCCGGAACAACCGTTTCATCCCTCCTGCCCTTAACCTCGTAAATGCGAATGCTCTACAAAAAGATTATACAGGTAGAATTTCAGGCGAATGGAAATCTGAAATAAAAAGATTTTCGTATGAGCTGCGTTCCGCATATTTCATTGAAAAGCAGTTTTACAATGACGACTTCCTCCGCCAACCATCCGATAATAAAAGCAGAAGTTTTATCAATGTAGCAACGGGCAGCTTGAAAATTTATTCCCGTCAGCAATTTCAATTTGGCATTAATCAATCGTATGCCTGTACTGACTCCTCTTCAGAAATATCGAAATCGCAAATCTCTTCACTTGCCATTTTTGGCCTTTATCATTTTTCATCGGCGGAAGATAAAATTCAATTTTCCCTGAGTGTAAGAAAAGAATTCTCCTCGCTTAATAATGGACCTTTTGTCTATTCGGCAGGACTTGTTGGAAATCCGTCAAGAAACATACAAGTGCGCTTTTCATTTTCCCGTGTCTTCCGCAATCCTACACTCAACGATCTCTATTGGAATCCGGGAGGGAATGCTCTATTAAAACCGGAAACAGGTTATAGCGGTGAAGCAGGTTTTAATTTAAATGCAGCGGGTATTCTTGGAATTAAACAACCTTCTGCATCACAAATAACCTTAAACGCTACCGCATTTTATAAAAAAATAAATAATTGGATTGCCTGGTACCCTTTCACCTCCTATTTATGGAAACCTGAAAATCTTATGGAGGTGTTAAGCCGTGGTATGGAAACAGGTATCGATTACCGATATACAAAAAATAAATTTTTGACAGGAGTTAATTTCAATTATTTCTATACGATAAGTACCAATGAAAAATCACTAATAGTTAACGATGCATCGATCCATAAACAATTGATATATGTTCCGCTGCATACCATGAATTTTCGTTTGTTCTTTATTTACAGAACCGTTGGACTTAATTTGAATCATACGTATACGGGGTACCGGTACACCCTTTCCGATAATTCCGAATCCCTCGAGCCTTATGCTTTGACAAATCTAAGTATCGATAAAATACTTTTGATTTTAAAAATGCAGTCAAAAATATTTTTTCGGATAAACAACATCTTTGATTCAAGATACCAATCGGTTCAAAACAGACCCATGCCTCTTCGTACTCTGGAAGGTGGAATTACAATTACGTTCACAAAAAAACCTCAAACAAAATAAAAATGAAAACAAAATACCTATTCCTGCTTTTACTTCTTCATGCCTTCTCCTGCAAGAAAGATTCTGAAACAACTCCTGCTAATTCATTTCTGGCAAACCCGGGTGGATTATATATTTCCAATGAAGGTGTTTTTCAGTCGGGTAATGCTTCTATATCTTTTTTCAATCCGGGACAGCATTCCGTTGTCAATAATGTTTTTCAATCGACTAATTCAGAAAGCCTTGGTGACATATGCCAGAGTATGGCACTGATCAATAACAGTCTTTACCTGGTAGTAAACAATTCCGGAAAAATAGAAGTGTGCAATCCTTTCACCATGAAAAGAATTGCTCAAATTACCGGATTGACTTCTCCGCGATATATACTTGCTGTCGACAGCACAAAAGCGTATGTATCGAATCTTTATTCAAATTCCCTTACCATTATCAATACAATTAATAATAGCATTCGGGGTTCAATCCCGCTGACAGGCTCTTCAGAACAAATGGTTTTGTTTAATAATAAGGTTTATGTAACAAATCTACTTTCAGATTATATATATGTTATCAATAGCACTAACGACCTGATCGAGGACAGCCTGTTAATCAGTAAAGGAGCTAATTCCATTCGAATAGATAAAAACAATAAACTTTGGGTAACATGTGGCGGCGATTATGTAAATGTTCAGGGAGCCGTTTACAGGATCGATCCGTCTACGAAAAATATTGAATTCAGCAGCTTGTTTACTGTAACGGATTATCCGGCAAAGGTCTGCCTGAATGCAGCAAAAGACACAGTATATTTTCTGAACGACGGAGTGCGAAGAATGAATGTAACAGACAACACTTATCCGGCAACACCTTTTATTGCTTCTTCAGGAAATAATTATTACGGACTTACAGTAGATTCTGTTCGGAATGAAATTTATGTTTCCGATGCCATCAATTTTTCACAGGCAGGAAAAGTATTCCGGTATTCAGTTTCAGGAAATCTCATTGATAATTTTAATGTAGGTATTAGTCCGGGTGATTTTCTATTCCTCCGCTAAGAAACTACCCCATCTTTTCCCGCTTCAGCAAATAGGGAAGAAGAATGTTTCTGTATCCGGCATTAATATCGGCTTCAATAAAGTCGATGCGGTATTGGGCACAACGCAGTTTAAGATCGTGCTTGAATTCCTGCATGGCTTTTATGTAAATGTCCTTTATTTCATTCGAGTGAACCTTTACCTGTTCTCCCGTTTCCACATCGACAAAATTATACGGTCTGTTATCAAACCTGAACTCTTCTTCTGTTTTTTTATCCGTAACATGAAAAAGAACGACTTCGTGTTTGTTATGGCGCAAATGCTGTAAAGCAGAAAATATCTCTTCAGAATTTTCCGAGCTGTCCATCATATCGCTGAAAATAATTACCAAGGAACGCTTGTGAATGGTTTCTGCAATTTCGTGTAAAGCATCAGCACCCATGGTTTTCATGCCTGTTTGAATTCCGGGATTCGTAATGCGCTTTTCCATTTCGGCGAAAAGCATTTTATGGTGAGTAGAATTGGAACGGGCAGGTGTATTTAACTCAATACTGTCGGAAAAGATACTAATGCCAACAGCATCGCGCTGCATGCGCAGCATATAGGCAATGGCTGCAGCGGCGTGAACGGAAAAGTTAATCTTATTTAACGGTGTAGCTTTACCTTCTTCCGGAAAATGCATGGAAGAAGAGTTGTCTATAATAATTTGGCAGCGAAGATTGGTTTCTTCTTCATATCGCTTAACAAACAATTTTTCGCTTCTGCCGAACAGCTTCCAGTCAATATGTCGGGTTGACTCACCGGTATTATAAAGTCTGTGTTCAGCGAACTCAACAGAAAATCCATGAAAGGGACTTTTATGCAAGCCTGTAATAAATCCTTCAACAACCTGCTTAGCAAGAAGCTCAAGATGACCGAGCCGTTGTATTTCCAGTTGATCTATTGGCATATAAAAAGAGAAGATTGAAGTTAAAAGCCTTCAGCGATTAAATTCAATCTTCTTAAATTTATTATTAAAGCTGTGCGTTTAATTTATTGGAAAGAACAGATTTTGGAACTGCTCCAACCTGCTTGTCGACGATTTCGCCGTTTTTGAATATTAATAACGTTGGTATATTCCGAATACCGTAGTTCATGGAAATGTTCGGATTGTGGTCAACGTTTACTTTGCCGATTACTGCTTTTCCATCATAATCCTTAGCAAGCTCTTCAACAATGGGTCCTACCATTCTGCAGGGTCCGCACCATTCAGCCCAAAAATCGATTAATACCGGTTTGTCAGATTTTAACACTAATTCGTCAAAATTGGAATCTGTGATTTCTAATGCCATAAATTTTTCTCCTTTTTTTAAGATAAAATGATAAATAGTTTGATTTTGCTAAGATACTAACAATAATTCAGCCTTTTATACTAAAAATGACATTTCGACATAAATGGGTATTAATTTGGGGGATTGCTGTGTAACTGTCATTTTAAACTATGTAATGTGTACTGTTAACTTTTCACAAAATAATTATTACAATTAGTTTTGTAATCAAGCGATCATTTAGGTTATGAGAAAGAAATAAATGCAATTACTCTTAACGTGCATCTTATTAACTTAGCACTTTTAAGAATAAAAAAACCGTAAAAAAAGAGATTCTTTAACTACATTTGTTAAGTGTAATTTAAACCAACGACACTCATGAGAAAACTCCTACTCTCAATTTCGCTGATACTAATTACCACAAATTTATTTGGACAACTTTTTTGCTTTTCCGGACCATCTTGGGATAGTATAAGTTTTGATTCCACTTTACTAAACAATAATTTTCTTTATAAAATTGACACTATTTCAAATCCCAATAATATTTGGCAAGTTGGGACGCCTCAAAAACAAACTATTAACAGCGCATATTCTGCACCTAATGCAATTATAACTGACACGTTGAATCATTATCTGACGAATGACACTTCAATATTTATGATTGTTGAACTTGATGAGGGGGGCTTTACATACAAACATACTGCAGAAATTTATGGATTTTATTTTGTGAATTCAGATTCCTTAAAAGATTATGGAACTATTGAAATTTCTCTTGATCTTGGAACAACCTGGATTGATTTAATAACGGATACTATTTACTCCTCATATTACCATTGGAACACTCCTAAACCAACATTAACCGGTAATTCAAATGGATGGCAAAATTTCTGGGTTTCAGCTCAAGATCTAGGGAATCTGTTTCCAGTAAATTATGGTGATACAATACTTTGGAAATTCACTTTTATCAGCGACTCAGTTACAGACACGCTTGACGGACTTGCATTTGATGGCTTTGAATTTTGCAACTTTGTTGAAGGTATAGAGGAAATACAAAAAGACAACTTAATTAGTATCTTCCCTAACCCGACAAATAGTTTACTTTTCATTGACAGAAAAAAACAACCTGAAAAAGAAGCGCTGTACCTTTATAATTACAGCGGACAACTACTGTTTGAGGACAACAATTTCATTTCAAAATCTGTTGACATTGGAAAACTTCACTTGACTGACGGACTTTATTTTTTAAAATATTCAGACACTAAAAACTATGCTATTAAACGGTTTATTGTGCGGCATTGATAAGCATGATGGACAGTAGAAATGATGATATAAAAATCGTTAAGCAAAAAACCGGTTCAATGCATAAATGAAGTTTAGTACTTCGTATTAAGCCTATTGCATAAAGATAATTTTCTGATTTGAAATCCGCAAATACAATTCTACTAAACCATTAATTCCTCCAAAATCTAAAGCTCAATCTCAATGAATTTCTGAAAATTTTAAATCAATTCATTATTGGGATTTAGAAAAAAATGATGCTTAATTAAATTTGTTAGCATTAATTTTAGAGTCTGACAGTATCAATATGAATATTATAATTTTATTATTTGAAAACTTTGAAACCTTAGTTGTTTATGGACCGGTAAAAGTATTTGGAAAACTTACTAATTTATACACCATTAAATTTTATTCCGTAAAAGTATGTTTACTTCTCTCTGAGAACCAAATATAAGGCACCCAAATACAAGATTGAAATACTACTTTGCCTAGTGCAGCTGTTTCAGTATTTATCAAGATTTTATTCTCCGCGCTAATAGGATAATCAACAAATGAATAAATCAATATTAAATCAATAATTAAAAAGACCACATTGATTATTCTGTAAGCACAGTAATAAATGCGAAACGAACTTTTCTTCTGAAGGAAAAGAGCGATCAAGAACACACTGGCAACAATAAAAAATATATTACCAAAATTTAAAATAATTTCATAATAGCCCCTCAAAGGATGATAGTCCTGTGAGGCTTGATTAAAATAATAATAGAAGTAATCAATATTTATTTCATCGTAATATAGCTTGATAACACTATAGGACAGAACAACGGGCGCAATAAAAATTCCTAATCCGACTAATATCAACCATCCTCCTATACTATCATATCTTCTTTCAAAATTGCATGTATATGGCCGCCTATACAATTGAAGGCACAGAATCAACGAAAAAATAATTGAAATTATACTTGTAGCTATGAGCAACCAATTAAATCCAAAAACTTTATCATTTACGTCATTAGCAGAAACTGTCATTACTATGTGATTGTCTACAAAATCGGTCTTTGATTTATATAGCGAATAGTCTGCGGCATTTACCTGACTTACCTTAGAACGATAAACATAATTAAGATTGAGCGAGTTTTCATTTACCGATGTTTTAAAGAAATAATAAAATAATTTATTATCTTCTTCAATGATTTCATTTTTTATATTCCACCCACTCGGACTATTAACATTGATGTTTTGCGTAATTGAAACCGGGAAGGATATGGCCAACGGTTGCTTTCTAATGTTATCCTTAGTGTATAATATTCTTTCATTTAATACATAAGGCATAAAACTTTTTTCGATTTTTGTGCTGACAGAATCTGTTCTCGTCCAAAAATGCTTCAATAGATATTGCTCCGAAATTTCTATTTCATTTATTTGAACGTTATCCACAATAGCAATAGTATCGATCACTTCAACTTCGCTGCTATATTTAAGATAAAAGGAGCGATAATTTTCCTGCATATCCGCAAGAGAATTGTTTGCAAAACTATATCTAATAATATCTGCTTGAATGCCTGTATAATTTGATTTTACAGTTAGAATGGCATCTTTTGTTTCTTTATTTATCTTAAAATCTTCATTGATAAATATCTTACTTGTTGTATCTGCAATTATTTCATCGAATATATTTTCTCTCCCGTCTAGTGTGAATACTAATTCGTAATCGGGGAGTTTTCTATTTTTGAAACTTCCTCCCTGTAAGCTTATAGTCGGATCAATATAATACAAATTATCTTGATAATTTATTGCCAGGATACAATGATTGAATTCACTTATAGATGGAATATCGTATTTGATATTTTTCTTCTTTTCTGTGTTAAGAAGCACAGGGTAAGACTTGACGTTGATCAGCTTTAATAGTTCAAGTAAAAAAAGGGTTTTGTCTTTGCAATCTCCATACCTTCTCTGAGCTACATAATCCGGCAAATGGGGTTGATGGGAATAAACGCCTCCGGTACTTGACAAATATCGGATCTGGTTTTGAGTAAAATCAATCAAAGAAGAAATCTGTTCTTCAAGATTGGAATATTTATTCTTTATTGAGTCTGTAAGTAGTTTTAATTTACTTTTATCATATTCTTTAATTGAAAAAAGCGACTTTGACCATTTCTTCACTTCATTCCAGTCTTTACAGTTTGAAATCTGAACAAGTGGATATGGGTCATACGAGGAGGGAGTATTATCCTCCAATTTCAATGTTGCGCAATTATTAATTACCCAATAATATGTAATATCTTTCCCTTTAAAGATTTCCGGCTTGATTTCAATATTCTTATTGAGAATTGAAAGTTCTGTATTCTTGTCAATTATTACCCCCCTGGTTATTCTACCCACAGGAACAGTATAACCAAATCCAAAACTATAGCCGAAATAGTTGTTAAATATTTTATTGTATCCAATTATTGAGTATGCATACTCTACAATGTCTTGTTCCTGAATTTCACTTAAATTTGCATATAAAGTACAATTGTCATTTAAGATACCTTTTTCCCGATCTGCTTCCTCCTTTAATAATTTTAGCCCGGATGTATTAGTTCGATCAATAATTTTTCCCCCTCTGTAAATTCTGATATAATGTATTTGTACCCTTTGAAAAGAAGGTTCATAACTAATTTCAATTTGAGAAGTGTAATCCAACCCAATATTTGAAACTGCTTTAGTGGCGTAGTGATAAAAATTCTGCTTTAAAACAGTGTTGAACTGTTCATCAGCCAGAACATAATAGTAGCCTGCTTTAATGTTTCTTGTATCAATTTCACTGCTTTCCTGAACATTTTCAGCTTTTACCCAAGACGGAACGGTTGTAAACGTTTGGGAAAACGAAGAAAATAATGGAATAAAAAAAGTAAATATAAATGCTACGTAAGTTCTATACATGAACAACAAAAATAATGAAATTACTTTAGATCAGTAAATATTATCACTTAAAGTTACTTAGACGCGTCTCATAACAAAATATTTAATTGTATTTCAGTGAAAGATTTTTACCTGACTCATCGGCTCATGATTGATAATTTGAAAATCACAAATAATACAATAAGCGCGGCTCAAGATTGAAAATTAACCATAGAGTTCACGAAGGTCCGAAAAGAGATTGCTAAGGAAATTGTTAACCTCTGTTCATACTTTTGGGAGATTTGTGGTAAAAATCCGACATCAAAAAATTCAATAAAAGATTCCAATAATTGCAATGACTGATTTTTTACAAAAGTCAATTATCTAAAATCAACCAATCTAAAACTCAATCTCAGCATATTTCTGCAAGCTTTCAATCAGCTCATTATTCGGATTAACCTTAAACTTTTTACTTGGGAGATTAACCATCATATCCACATCAAGTGGATCGTAAATTTTAATCTTTAAAACACAATTACCTTTAGGGGATTCATCGCTTTCTATTGCTTCGGTAATATTTTTTATCCATAAATCGTTTATTCTGTCGAGGGGAATTTTTATGGTCAGGTTTTTCAATACCTTATCGCGTAAGTCACTTAGTAACTGAACACTTGAAATTTTAAACTCAACATTTCCCGGTTGATTGTAACGATCCTGAATTTTACCTCTTATGTAAAGGAATTCGCCGGGATTGAGCCAAATCTTGTATTTAAGATAGTCGTCGCCAAAGAGTGTCATGTCATAGGCTTCATCGTAATCCTCTATTGTAAAGCTTCCAAAAGGCTTTCCATTCTTGCTAATGCGGTGGTTGACCTGCGTCACCATGGCACCAATGGCAATATCCTTTCCTTTATTTTTCTCTACCTCTTTAAGGTCTTTAATTTTGTATTTAATGAGTTCATTCATTTCCAGCCTGTACATATCAAGTGGATGTCCGGAAACATAAAATCCAATAACTTCTCTTTCGAACTTTAGCCTTACAAGACTTTCCCATGGCTGCACAGCCGGTATGGTGGGTTCCGGAGTTTCTGTTCCTGTACTTTCGCCAAATAAAGAATGTTGCGTTGAATTTTTTGACTCCTGATAACTGTTACCGTAACGGATAATTCTTTCCAGGAATGTGCTGCCATCCTTTTCGTTGAAAAAGAAATGTGCGCGATGCATTCCTTCGAGAGAATCAAATGCTCCACCATACGCCAGATTTTCAAAAGCTTTTTTATTAGCCGAACGAAGATTGATTCTTCGTACCAGATCGAAAATTGATTTATAGGGACCATTAGCATTCCTTTCTTCAACGATACTGTTTACAGCAGCTTCTCCAACACCTTTAATCGCACCTAAACCAAACCGTATCTGTCCTTTTTTATTAACACTGAAATTGTAAATACTTTCGTTTATATCAGGCCCCAGAACGGGAACTCCCATGCGGCGACATTCTTCCATGAAAAATGTTACCTTGTCAATGTTGCTTAAGTTGTGCGTAAGCACTGCCGACATAAACTCTCCCTGGTAATGAGACTTAAGGTAAGCCGTCTGGAAAGCAACGAAAGCATAACACGTAGAATGTGATTTATTGAAAGCATAAGAAGCAAACTTTTCCCAGTCTGTCCATATTTTTTCACTGGCTTTTACATCGTGGTTGTTTGCTTTACATCCCTCAACAAACTTCGACTTCATTTTATCGAGTACTTCCTTCTGCTTTTTACCCATAGCTTTCCGAAGTGTATCGGCATCGCCTTTGGTAAAATTGGCAAGTTTTTGAGAAAGCAGCATGACCTGTTCCTGATACACTGTAATTCCATAGGTCTCCTTCAGATATTCTTCCATAGCAGGAAGATCGTAGGATACAGCCTGGCGGCCGTGTTTACGTGCAATGAAATCAGGAATATATTCGAGGGGACCCGGACGAAAGAGAGCATTCATGGCAATCAGATCTTCGAACTTATCCGGTCGCAGGTCTTTTAAATATTTCTGCATGCCGGCAGATTCAAACTGGAATGTGCCATTAGTTTCGCCGCGTTGATATAATTCAAATGTCTGGCTATCGTCGAGCGGAATTTTGTCTATATCAATTACGATGTTATGATTTTGCCGGATAAGTTCAAGTGCATCTTTGATAATGGTCAGCGTTTTCAAACCCAGAAAATCCATTTTGATAACACCGGAATCTTCTATGACTTTTCCGTCGTATTGTGTGATCAGTAATTCTGTCTCTTTCGAAGTTGCTACAGGAATAATCTCCATTAAATCAACAGGAGCAATAATGATTCCTGCTGCATGGATGCCCGTATTACGCACCGATCCTTCCAGTATGACGGCTTCTTTCAAAACTCTTCCCTGCAAATCGTCGCCTTTATAGATTTCCCTGAGTTTCTTAGCGTCTTCCTGCTCTTCACTGTTCAATCCTTCAGCAGTATTGTCTATTACTTTTTTCAATTCAATTCCCGGACGATCGGGAATAAGCTTGGCTAGTGCATTTGCTTCAGGAAGGGGGAGCTCAAGTACACGAGCTACATCTTTAATACTCATCTTGGCTGCCATGGTACCGTATGTGACAATCTGCGCTACCTGGTTTCTACCATATTTATCAACGACGTAATCGATTACTTTTTGTCTGCCAGTATCGTCAAAATCCGTATCGATATCGGGCATGCTTTTCCTGTCGGGATTCAGGAATCTTTCAAAAAGTAAATTATATTTTATAGGATCGATATTCGTAATTCCAATACAATAAGCAACTGCAGAACCTGCCGCTGAACCACGACCCGGCCCTACAAAAACACCAAGGTCGCGTCCTGCACGAATGAAATCGGCAACGATGAGGAAATATCCTGCGAATCCCATCGTCTTTATCGTGAACAATTCGAACTTAATTCTTTCTTCAATTTCAGGAGTGATTTCCTTGTATCGCTCTTTGGCACCTATCATGGTAAGATGAAAAAGATAATCATCCTGAGAAGCAAATTCTTCCGGAACTTTAAAATGAGGAAGGAGAATATCCTGTTTAAGTTTTAAGGGCTGAATCTTAGAGACAATATCGTTTGTATTATCAATAGCCTCAGGAATATCCTTGAAGAGAGCACTCATCTCTTCTGTTGATTTAAAATAAAACTGATCGTTGAAAAAAGCAAAACGCTTTCCCTTCATTGAAATATCGTCGTCGGCAAACTCCTTCATGGTAGGCGTACTTTGTTTTTCGCCCGTGTTAATACAAAGAAGAATGTCGTGAGCATTGTAGTTTTGCTGGTCTATGTAATGAGAATCGTTGGAAGCGATGACTTTTACATTGTATTTGACGGCCCACTTCAGTAGGATGTCATTCACCTTATCCTGATCGCCTATGCCGTGCCGCTGCAATTCAATATAATAATCTTCACCGAATATGTCGAGCCACCATTTGAATTCCTTCTCCCCTTCATCTTCGCCTGAGCGTAAAATGGTACGAGGAACAGAAGCACCAAGGCAGCATGTAGTTGCAATGAGCCCTTTGTGGTATTGAAGAACAAGTTCTTTATCGATGCGGGGGTATTTACCATACAAACCTTCAACATATCCGAGTGAACATAGCTTTACAAGATTCTTATATCCTTCGGGATTTTTAGCCAGTAAAAGCTGATGGTATCGTTTGTCCTTATCGTCTTTGGTAAATTGCTGCTTATGCCTGTTTTCAACTATATAAAATTCACATCCAACAATGGGCTTAATAACCTGACCTTCCTTATTGTGTTTATACGATTCAGCGACAAATTTAAAAACGCCGAACATATTACCGTGATCGGTAATTGCAATGGCAGGCATTTTATCGTTGACCGCTTTTTTATAAAGACCGGAAATATCTGCTGCTCCGTCGAGGAGAGAAAATTGGGTGTGAACGTGTAGGTGGGAAAAACTTGCCATGGGCTGTAAAGATAAAAAAAGTCGAGGCTTCTGACTAGTAAAGTTATGAGCAAAAAGTTCAATTTTAAAAAGATATTGAATGAGAAGGGGTTAAATGATTAACAATTAAAACTGCAAACGAATAGTTTTAATGATTTTAATTTCAGGTTAGAAAGCTTTGCACAATACAAGTCCGAAGGGCGCCTGAGAAATGATACTCTGCCCCGGGGCTCCCTTTAGTGAAGAGTCCGGCATATTTGATAACGTGGAATCAATTGGAATGTATAAAATAAATGGCTTGCGCCAGATGTCCGTACGGTTTTCCCTCTCACCCTGCCGCACGAACCATCCTTACAAGCCATAGCAAGATGGTTTTTTTAAATAATCAAAGATTATTTTATCTATTCAACATGACAACTGCTTTTAAGACGGTTCATTTATTAAAGATGAAATAACTTTACAGATTATTTTTTCGCTGCAAAACTTCGCTAGCGTTGGCGTGCGTGAGGTTTAATAACATCGAAAAAAAAGACCCCGGAATTGACCCTTTTACAATTTAACAACTTTTTGAACTATTAAACCCTTTAAGGTATGTATTCGAACAAAATAAACACCAGGAGAATATTGTCCTGTTGGTAAAACAACAGTCATTTTTGCATGAACATTTGTTTCAAATTTTATTTGGCCTGTAATATCCACTATGTCGACCTTATAGTCTCTTCCGCAAATTAGTCCGGAAGCAATAAGTTTAAATTCACTTTCAGAAGGGTTTGGGAATAATTTCCATTCCACCTGCGAGTCATCGTATTCGGCAACCTTTACAGGACAGCGAAAGTCACTAATAATGAATTTGGGATTCAAGTCTGTAATTAATGTATCGTAGAATTGGAAATTAAATGAATCGTAAAGAAATATTTTATTAGGAACTGTGGTATCTTCTACTGCAGCTAAATATGGATAATAAGAACCACCACCTGCTGGATTAGATAATTCTTTCAATCGCTTATTTATTGAATATGCCGTATAAACATGTGTTGCGAAATCAAATGCTAATATCTGTCTATTAAAATGATTTACACTTGTATCCAACTGAGGTTGAAAATAAAATTTTTGATTGGAAAATGCAGCTACGTTTATTCCCGAACCGATATAAATCGTTTCTACAATTGTTGAATTTAATAAATAATCGTATGTCATTAAATTAACGATTGTATCACCCGGGCAAGAAACAATATATATTTTGTTACCACTATTTAAAACTACAACAGGATTTATCATTTGTGGTGAAAGAACTGTATCCTTTATAATTTGTTGATTTGCAAAATCCATAAAAAACATCTCCGTCTCATTATTTTGATTGACACCAATCACTGTATAATTTGAAATAAGTTTTGGAGTCGCATTTATATGGAGAGAAAAACTATTTCCATAAACTTGAAAAATATTATTCGTCAAACTTGTCCCTCTAATATATACCAACCTATTATTAACAACATTTAAGCCCACGATACTATCTGTAAAAATCGTATCTAATGCCGAAACATAAGGAGAATCGCACCCGGAACTTCCCAAATAATTTAAGTTATAATTCAATATCAAACTATCGTTTCCAAGACAAAGTAATTTGGAATTAATAGGTAGATATCCATATAACTCAATATCAAAATACTTTACATTATTAAACAATAACAATGAATCAATTTGGCTGAAAGTTAGAGGTGAATTACATCCAAAAACGCCCAATGTAGGATGAATGCTTGAAGAACTGTCGCCATTACAAATGACAATCCGATCAAATTCCTCACATATATTTCGAACAAAAAATCTAATATCCCTTTCTGAATTTGTTTTAAATACATTTTCCTGAGCCTCTATGGAGTAACATAAGTTAAATAGTAATAAGAATAGAAAAAACGACCTCATTAATCACGCTATAAATTCAAACACAAGATAATATAATTATTTCAAAAGAAAATATGAATAAATTTTGGCAATTCTCAATTTTTATTCATCTTTAACCTGAATTATGAATCAAAAAAAAATAAAAAATAAAATTCCAAACATAAAAAAGCCAGCATCTGTTAAACTTAACAAATGGGTGTTTGCTGTACTTATTGTTATAAGTTTTGCTGCCTTTTATAATTCTTTAAACAATAAATTTTTATCCTCCTGGGACGACAATACCTACGTTTTAGACAATCCAGTAATTAAATCTCTTCACGGCGACAGTCTCGGCGGTACGCTTAAAAATTTATTTACAGGATTTGAAACCGGAAATTACCATCCACTTACCATGCTCAGTTTTTCGATTGAATATAATATGTTCAAGTTAGATCCATGGTATTATCATTTCACCAATCTTCTTTTTCATCTGCTGAATATTTTGCTTGTCTTTTATTTTGTCTGGCTTTTAACTAAACAACAGTGGACAGCTTTTATAACAGCAGTATTGTTTGGTATTCATCCTATGCATGTAGAATCTGTAGCGTGGATATCGGAAAGAAAAGATGTACTTTATGCATTCTTTTATCTTGCAGCATTATGCATGTATGTTAAATATCTGAAAGAAGAGAAGAAAAAGCGGCAGCATTATTTTCTTGTGCTTATTCTGTTTATTGCCTCAGCACTCTCTAAAGGAATGGCTGTAAGTTTTCCTGTTTTGCTATTTGTAATTGATTATTTTCAGGGGAGGAAGATTAACAAGCAGACGATACTTGAAAAGCTTCCTTTTCTCGTATTTGCAGGTGTTTTCGGATACATTGCCATTCTTGCTCAACAGTCCGCTAATGCAGCGGACGACTTAAGCACTTTAACAGTAAATTTAGGAGACAAGATTTTATTTGCCTGCTATGGAATTGTAATGTACCTGTGGAAAGCCATTGCCCCCTTTAATTTATCGCCTCATTACCCGCTTCCCGTTAAAGTGGGTGGATCACTTCCTACCCTATACTATCTGTCGGCTTTGATTGTTCCTGCAATTGCTTTTTTAGTTTATAAATCTAAGCGGTATGGAAAAGATATCATCTTTGGTTTTGGCTTCTTTATCGTTACTATTGTTTTGGTTTTGCAGCTTCTCCCTGTTGGAAATATAATAATTGCAGAACGTTATTCCTACCTTCCATACATTGGATTATTTTTTATTCTCGCGCGACTTGTAAATAAAACTATAGAAGATAAACCGGGAAAATATAAAGCCTGGAAAGTGCCTACCGTAGTGGCATTAGCAATTTTTTCATTCTACTGTTTTTACACAACAACACAGCGCTGCAAAGTCTGGGAAAATGATTTTACCTTATGGACAGATGCAATTGAAAAATTTAAAGACAATCCATTTCCTTATAATTCAAGAGGTGATGCTTACTTTTTTCAGAAGGAATATGAAAAAGCAATTTCTGATTATAGTCGTGCAATTGAATTGAAAGATACTCACCCCTATTACAATAGAGGACAAGCATATTATAAGTTGAAAATATACGATCAAGCAATGAAAGATTTCAGCAAAACGGTTGAAATCAATCCAACATTTGCAAGGGGATATAGCATGCGGGCCATCTTATATACGGATGCCAATAAATTTGAAGAAGCTTTAAGTGATTATAATAAAGCCTTGCAATATCAACCGGATAATGCCATTGCTCATCATAACCGCGGTGTGCTTTATAAAAAAAATAACAGATTCCCTGAAGCATTGGAAAATTTTAATGCAGCCATTCAGTTAAATCCTAGTTATGCTGAAGCATATAATAACAGAGCTGTAACTTATAGAAACCTGCAAAATAACGATGCGGCATTGAAAGATTTTAATAGAGCGATTGAACTTCAGCCCGATTTTGCAAGACCATATTATTACAGAGGAATGTTGTTTTATGATACGGGGAACAAACAAAAAGCTTGTGAGGATATTCAAAAGGCGGCTAACCTTGGGTTTCAGAATGCGGTGGAGTCGTTAAATAAACTTTGTCGGTGATTTGAGAAATATTTGAGCAATTTTAAAGGTTGGATTTAAACTGTAAACTTTTTTTAGGACGAGTCACTGCAAAGCGATAATGGTTTGGTATTTATTTGAGCGTCCTTCCCTTCCACTTGAATTTTCCAAAAGGCAATAAGATTCCTACAGCTACTATGTACAGGCAATAAATGGGTTGTGCAGATATAATAAGCCAGGCAGGATATTTTTCATTGAAAAATTTTCCAAGTACATTCAGAAAAATAACTTCAGGAATTGTTTTTAAAGCAAAGGGCAAAATTATCAGCAACAAATCATATCTGCATATTCCTGCAATGAACAATATTAATAAAGCAGCATGAACAAACCAGGCAAAAACGGCAATGAATACTGCAAACGGTGAAAGTGTAGAAGGAATCTTGGAAGCCCATCTCCTCCGCTGTTGAATAAATTCATTACCATGGATGGCACCGGTTTCGACGATGGCACGAGCATCCTTCAGAAAAGATATTTTGTCAGGATATTTTTCATGTACCTTCAGAAGAAGCTGTGTATCGTCACCTGAACTGCTTTTGGAGTCGTTGTAGCCATTGACTTCAATAAAAACTTTTTTTGAAAAAGCCATGTTGGCACCGTTACACATTATAGGCTTCTTTGCGGCAATCGCTGCTGCTCCTATTCCAACGAGTCCGGAGAACTCAGCTCGTTGAAGGCTTTGAAAATAATTTCCATTTCCTTTAATTTTTACGGGACAGGAAATGAGCAAATATTTTCCTGTTGAGTATTCCCTGACGATTGCAGAAACCCATTCGTTGCCGGGCAGGGTATCTGCATCGGTTGTAATGATAAGCTCAGCATTCGTTTTAGAAATACCGTGAGTAATTGCACTTTTTTTCGACGACATTGGACTATGAAAACAACGGCCGTTTAAAATATTATTTTTTGAAAAATAATTTTCGGCGATTTTATATGTATCGTCAGAGGAATGATCATCGACTACAATATATTCAACATTTGAAGAAGGGTAATCCTGATTAGCAAGTCTATTCAATAAGTCGGCAATCTTTAATGCTTCATCCCTGGCAGGAATTATGACAGCAACCTTAATATCTTTAAAAACTAATGGTTCAAGCGAACGGTCGGGAATTTTTTTCCAAAAATGCAAACACCAAAAAATAAAAAAAGCATAAAGCAATGAAATAGCAAGACCCAAAAAAAGCAGCATCATTTTCCGTTTTTTTCCAGTCTGAAATTAAAAATAAAGATTGCCCCTAAGAGTGCAGGTAACGCAAGATTTATCAGCCACAAGGAGAATGCTGCATTTAAAACCGGCAGTACGTCGGCTGTCAGCTTTCCGAAAAAGAATGCCGAAACAGCACTGCGTATGCCTATTTCAGCGAATGTAAAGGTAGGCACAACAGACATTACGAAAAATGTCATTGCAATCATTAATAATCCATCGCCGAGTGAAAAATAAGATCCATATGCACGAAGTAAAAGATAAAACTGGAGAGAAAATACGGCATACCTTCCAACAGAAAGAAGAAATACTTTAAAAAGATCTCCGGTCGTATACAGGGAAAATACATGAATGATTTTTTTCCAGTAATCGGTGGTAATGAAACGTTGAAATATTTTTTCAAAAAGATCAATATTAAAAAAGAGAATAAAGGAAAGTATGCTCAGGAGAATAAAAAGGATACGCATGAGCTGAAAAATCCATGGACTTATTTCCATATATTCTTGCATAAATACGATGCTCGCTATACTTCCTGAAAGAATAGTAACCAATAACTGACTGCTGTTTTCGATCACAGTAATCAATGTTGCCTGCATACGCTTTCCTTTGGTAAGGTGAAAAACGCGACCTGCGTATTCTCCAATTCTATTGGGTGTAAAGAAACTAATTGTAATACCGGAAAAAACTGCCTCCAGGGCCCGACCGGTTGTAACTGATTCAATTTTATCAATCATGAATTTCCACTTAATGGCTTCGGTAAACCAATTCAAAAACATTAGTAGAAAAACAGAAATAAAAAGTGTGACGGACCCGGGCTGTCGAAGAGCCGTTTGCATTTGATTCAGGTAATCGCCTGAGCTTTCATGGTTGATAATCTTCAGGTAAACAAACCATAAAGCCAGCAAAGCCAGAAACAATTTGATAATAAAAAACAACTTTCCGGATTTATTTTTTTTACTTTGCAGCATTAGCTTTACGATTCGGTACGAATATACATGGAAGTTAATTATTGTCGTACCCAAATTTGGCAAGTTCGTCTAATAGTTTTGAAATAATCCAAAAACCCAATGGCTGAAAAGATTATTCTTGGCATTGATCCGGGAACAAATATCATGGGCTATGGCTTAATACGCATTGCTTCATCAAGAGCAGAGCTAATTACGCTTGGAGTACTCCATTTGGGTAAAATTGACGGACATGCTTTAAAGCTTAAGAAAATATTTGAAAAGACGATTGCTTTAATTGATCAATATCATCCGGATGATCTGGCTATAGAAGCTCCTTTTTTTGGAAAAAATATTCAATCGATGTTGAAGCTTGGGAGGGCTCAGGGTGTTGCAATGGCGGCAGCTTTGTATCGCAGCATTCCAATTTTTGAATATTCACCGAAGAAAATAAAGCAGAGTATTACAGGCAATGGTAATTCTTCGAAAGAGCAGGTTGCAGCAATGCTTCAGACGATTTTAAATTTTAAAGAGACTTCTGAATATCTGGATGCTACAGATGGACTGGCTGTGGCTGTTTGTCATTATTTTCAGAATGGGAAGGTTGAGGAGAAAAAGGGGCATACGGGTTGGAAGTCTTTTATTGCTGATAATCCGAAGAGAGTGGGGAAAGCGTCGATGAAGTAATTGAAGTCATTCAGACGAATAAGCTTTTTTTTATTCCATAAAGAAGGCACAAAGGGTGAGGTTTTAAGAGGTAAAAGCTGAACGAATGCTTTGAGCGATTTCTTGCATTTCCTCCTCCGGAATTTTGAGTTTGGGGTTGGCGAAGTTCATGTCGCTTACGCGGTTCATGGGGATGAGGTGTATGTGTGCGTGGGGTACTTCCAAACCGATTACAGCGATGCCAATACGCTTGCAGGGAACAGCTTTTTCAACGGCAGAAGCAACAAGCTTAGCAAAGGTCCAGAGTTCTTTATATTCAGCGCTGTCAATGTCAAAAATATAATCCGTTTCTTTTTTAGGAACGACAAGGGTATGACCTTTAGCCAATGGACTAATGTCGAGGAAAGCAAAGCAACTCTCATTTTCCGCAATTTTATAAGAAGGAATTTCACCGCTAATAATACGTGTGAAAATGGAAGCCATTATCTGGAAATTTCGAGAATTTCAAAATGCATTTTACCGGAAGGCACTTCAATTTCAGCTACTTCTCCAACTTTTTTACCTAAAAGACCTTTTCCTATCGGTGAGGTAACAGAAATCTTACCTAATTTAAAATCCGCTTCATTTTCGGCTACTAAAAGGTACGTCATTACAGAGCCATTGCCCTTATTTTTGATTTTCACTTTTGACAAAACAAGGGCACGGGAATTATCAAGCTTGCTTTCGTCAATAATACGGGCATTCGCTACCACCTCTTCCAATTTGGAAATTCTTAACTCCAGCAAGCCTTGAGCATCTTTAGCGGCATCGTATTCTGCGTTTTCTGAAAGATCCCCTTTATCGCGTGCTTCGGCTATTTGCTGAGAAATCCGGGGACGCTCAACACTACGAAGATTATGCAATTCATCGTGAAGTTTTTTTAAACCTTCAGCATTAAAATACTGTATGGACATTGAACTTTATTTTCTTTGTTTAAATTAAAAAACAAGACTCCGTTACCGGAGTCTTGTCTAAAATGCAAATATACTTATTTTTTTACAAAGTAAAACGGATGCCAAAACTATGGACACCATCCCAAGGATTAGTCGCCCGGTAAGAATAATCCACACCGAAGGATTTTCCTGTTTTTCCCATAGGTAAATCAACGGTAACTCCCGCTGATGGACCGGTATAAACTGTTGAACGTAATATACCGTCGAAGACGTCTTTTTCATAAGCAAAACCGCCCCTGATCATAAACTTATTCATAAAACTATATTCAAGTCCGCCAATGAATTGGTCATTGGTAAAAGAATTTGATGTAAAGGAAAGAGCGGCAGTAAGTTTATGATTTTCAGCAAGGGCAAAATCATAAGCAGCACCGATGTTTAGGAGAGAAGGTATTTCAAATCCTGAGGCTTTGTTCTCAACCGCAAGTTGATATACATTACTTGTTGCAGGAGCCTGAACACGGGTTGAAAGACCGTCGCCACCAAACTTAAGTGGAGTTCCAACATTTTTCAAAGCAATGCCGAATTTTACATTGTCGCGGTTTTCATTTGTACCGGTTACATATTGAATACCGGCATCAATTGCAAGACCACTGGCACCCACGTTTGAAATGCTTTCGCTGATGATTTTAAAATTGATTCCTCCATAAATGGAATTAGAGAAGATCTTAGCGTAAGAAATTCCAAGATTAATATATTGAGGATTATAATTTCCCAATCCACCCTCAGGAAGTTCTGTAGTTGTAATTTGAACTTCTCCAAAAGCCATGGACATAAGACTGAAACCCAATACACCGCTTTCACCTACTTTTTGAGTGAGGCCAAGTGCATTGATAGTAATGCCGCTTCCCTGCAAAAAATTAGAATGAGAAAATACGGCTTCCGTATTTTTAGTAAAGGCTGTACCGGCAACATTTAAAAACTGAGCTTCCACACCATGCGCGCAGCCGCTGTTGGCACCTGACCAGCCGGATGAGCGTGCCCAGGGATTAATTAATAATTCGGTAGCTCCTGCTTGCCCTGCACGATCAGGGTTGCCTGCCTTTACTTTCGCCGAAGGAATAAGCAGCGTTAATAAAAGTGCTGCTAAAAGGCGATTGTTAACTGTATATTTCATGAGTAATGTTATTTTCGTTGGTTGAAGAAAGTGTATCAGAATGTATCCAGATCAATTGGGCGGATAACGCCAAACCATTTAAGTGTTCGTTCGCCTATACCGTCAGCTTTAACATGAATGATATAAACACCGCTGGCAATAGGAATACCTTTTGAATTTTTCATATTCCAATCAATAGAAGTTTCCTGATTAACTTTAGGATATTCTAATCCGGCAGTGTTGTAATCACCGTTATTATAACTGCCTGAATCACGTTTAAACTGACGGATGAGTGTCCCTGAAGTAGAATAAATGGAGACAACGCATTTAGGAGGAAGATTTACAATCTTCACTTCATTGTCGAGCTGGTTTTTTTCATAGCTGGAATAAGCATAATAAGGATTCGGAACAACATTGATAAGGCTTAAAGCGTTTTTTGCTGCATCAAGTTGCTTAACTTTTACAGACTGCTCTGAAGTATTGAAAGTATAGAAAGGATAATTATTGTTTGGTGAGTTCTGAGTTTGCGTGTCATAATAGCGGTAAGGCTTAGAGACGCGTAAACGAATTTTAACCGGTGTAGCTAATAGTGATTGTCCGGGTGCCTTAACAGGAACTGAAACCCACATGCAATCCTTCCATGCCTGCTTTACTTTGTTTTTCAATAATGTTGAGCTAAGAGGAGCATTTATGCCAACTAGTCTGCTATAAATCCAATCACATCCATCGTAAGCCGGACAATAATTAGTTGTATCCTGGGTCAGACTTGGGGTTTCCGGATTCTTATGGCCAAAGACATAAATGTAATGTTTCCCCCCTGCAAATAATTTATATGAGTTTAGGTTTGAAAAGTTAACATACCTTTCTGATGGATTCCAAACCATATCGCGTCCATTATCGTTTTGCAGATCGCTTGCTTCACCAAAAGCAATGTTCAAGCGTTCACCTGTTTCAACGTTGATTGCATAACCCGGGAAATAACTGCGACCGTAATCGTTCGGATCAGTGCTATAAGATCCGTCAATATTCATCGATGGATGTTTACGTAATAAATTTTTACCCTGACCGCCTTCTGTTAAAGATGTTGAATCTCCCATTTCAAAAACTACACAACGACTCCACTTCGATTTATCAGGCGTGATTATTACATCAACGCTTCCAAGGTAACGAAGCGAATCCAGGTCTTGAGCTTGCGTACTAACACCATTAAGGAATGGTGCAGGTGCAATGAATTCAACATCAGTTTGAGCAACTCGCCCAATTGCTGTTCGATTGACTAAACTATATGGTGCCCAAGTACCACCCAGAATTTTTTCATAGAATTGAGAGCCATCCAAATCTTTAAAGTCAATAAGTGCGTATTTAGTCGGATCAGTACTATTTCCGGAAAGAATCCAATTAAAGCCTTGGAAATCGTCGCGATCGCCGATGAAATCTAACCAATCGTTAGAATTATTGTTAAAGGTAATGGTTCCTTCTATAGCACCATTACCGCCCGATGGATATTCGCCCGGCATTTTGACCTGATTTAGATTGATATAAAATCCATAATCAGGGAATAATTGGTCGTAGGGTGCTTCTATCGTTCTTTCAGAAGAATCTATCCGACCGGAAGAAATATTCTTAAGTATCCAACGGCCTCCATTGGTAGTTGTATCTGAAAGCCAAAGTTGAAATTCTCCGGACGGTACTTTTAACGGATCATAAATGCGAAGATCAACAGGTCCGCGAGCACGCTGATATGTTGGATACAATACGCGGTTAGTCGGATTGGATTGATTGAAAAGAATACTTTCAATTTCTTCCTGCTTTAAATCCAAAGTAGGTCTGTCTGAACCATAATTATATCCGTTACCAATTCCTGTAATACGCTTAAGTTCCGGGCCATCTCCGTAAGTAGAAGTAATCACTAAACCTTCAGCTTCGGGAGTAGAAATATGCGGAATAGCTGTGTACACAGGAACAGCAGCACCATCAGCATTTTTACGGCTTTGAATATACGGTTGACCAAAGAGTCCGGGTTTAGCTCCCACATCAAATGGATCAAGAACATCTGCCACAGAATCGTTGGCATAAGCAATTGCCATAAAATAATAGGTCTTGTGATTAATAAGTACAGGGTCACCGGTTGCAAAAGCATCCGTAGTAACTCTGAAAGAATGGCGAAGACCTTTATCCTGACCTACAACTTCTTCAACAGGAACATAGGCATTTAAATCACCGTCAAGAGTTTTATTCACAATTTGTGAGAGTCCGTTTTGAATATCGCATTGAAAAATAAGGCGGGCTTTATCAGCATTGCGTAAATCGTTAATGGAAACAGAAGGATCTTTTACCTGGAACACTTTATAACCTTCGAAAATGAAAATAGCATTTGTGTCGGAAGGAATATTGCTGTCCTTTTCTTTATAGGCTTCTTTGAAGTTGTTAGAGGTTGATTTATTCGTAATTGAAATAATTACTTCTTTATCCAGTTCACGTAATGTTAGACTTGGAGCATCAGGGCCGTTCAATACTTTGAAACATGATTCAAATAAGTTTTGAGCCTTTACATCGGCAATTTTCAAAAGTTTAACCGATGCTGATGGACCTCCTGAAGAGGTTCTTGCCCATACAACACCCGTAGTAATAAAGTTAACCGCTCCGGGGTTCAAAGTAAACTTTCCGGCTGATTGCAAAAAACGTCTATCACTTGGAGTATTCTGAGAACCGGCAAGATCAGTCTTCGTTTCAGTCCATTCAAAAGGTGCAGGAATACCATGTGTACCAAAATTCTGGGGGTCACTATTTCCCGGAAACATAAAATCACATGAATCTCCACCTGTTGCTGAATAACCTGTACCACCAAAAACCAAGGGTGAATTATCCTTCCATTTTCCATCAAGATAGTTGTAATAATCCTGTGCAGAGTTAGGATTTCCAATATCAGTAAAGTCGTTATTATAATAAACGAATTTTGACATAATGATTTGTTCGTCGGATACAGTATCCAATAATCCTGTAATTGGATTTAGCTCCAGTTTATATTCATCAATTATTCCGTCACGGTCATTATCAATACCATCATTTGCATCAGCAATAGGACCTTCAAAAAAATCAACTCCGATTGCAGGAGGATTCAAACCATAACCCAAGGCCCCATCATCTTCATCATCACCGTTGTAACAAAAACCTAGTCCGCGGTTAACATCGCAGCCAACAAAGTCATCAAGATAATTTCCCAAATCAGGATCCACCCAGGAACCAAAATAAGTATCTTTTAAAATTGTAGTTGCTCTGTTAATAATCTTATACCTGTAAAAAGTCATATTGTTAACTTCATCATTAGTATTAAAACCAAAAGCCTGAGCCTGTATTTCAACACCGACCGGATAAATACTACCGGTCTCACCGTGTGTATTTCCGACATCATTAAATACCCACCAGATAGTCTGATCACCTAAAAGCCTGTTTTTATCGCAGGGGTCTATAATCTGATTTCTATCGACATCGTATTTCGGATAATCTCCATCGTCATAATTATAAATACCATCGCCGGAACGATCATAAAATGGAGCAAGAAAATGTGATTCATTATACGTACTAAAATCTCCATTACCAGGCCAGTTTTTGATAATGTCAGGTACAGGGTAACTCAGGTTTCCATTCACCTGATATTCTTCGTGAAAGTTTTTTACCTCAGCAAATGTAATCTTGAAGTGTTTATCATAATAATTACAGCGTTGTTGGCTGATAATTCCGTTAACCGTATCAATGGGGCCGGGCCAGAAATCACTTCCCGACTGACGGTATGTTTGAGCGGCAACTTTTAACTGACCGGCTAGATCTTTACCTCCTACCCAAATTGCTCCTGCAAACAGTGAGTGTTTACCTGAACCAAGTGGAATCTCATACAAAGCTGTTCCTGCAAGATCCCACCACATATCACCGTTAATCCATATAGGGCAGCGTACATTGTTAATATCAAGATCGGCTCTTGATTTAGATGCATCGCAACCTGCCAATACCTGATTGGGAGCTGTTGGCGCTGAGTGTTTGAAAACATTTGCGTTTTCCTTTGCATGAACGCTTCCGCACATGCTGAAAAGAATGACTGCAATTTTAACGTATGATTTCATTTCTGATAATTATTATTATTCGAATGATTTAAAAATTAATTTGTACACCTAAATGGATACGACGCGGAATATCATAATGCTGAGGATTATCCACCTTTGCTTTGTACAGATCCGTATAAGCCTGTGGACTTGGCTGTCCTTCAATTTTAGATTTAGCACCGGGAGAAGTAATGTAACCGTCGTCGCTAGCATTTCCTGTTGCTTTATAAACAGTTGTTACGTTTTTAGTATTAAGCACATTTAATATCTGAAGGTAAACGTTCATGGAAATAGGCTTACGCTGTTTTCCATCTTTACGAACTCCATTATTAAATGAAAAGTCCTTATCAAACTTCGTATCAATTTTATAATTCCAAGGATACCTGGAACCATTGAGTGAACCTGTAATAACGGACCTTGAATTTTCAGTGGTTGTAAAATCAGCTTCAGGAGTAATGTTTGATTTGCGGGTATACGGAGCACCGGAACCTGTTTGCAGAACGATATTCATACCGGCATTGGCAAAAACCTGTTTGTTAAACCATACAGGTCCGTTGTAATCTTTTCCTTCTCCGTAATGGAAATCAATGGCAGCAACCAATGTATGACGCTGGTCAAAACTAAGTGGTTTAACCTCGCGAAGATTGGTTTGTCCTGCCTGAGAAAGTATGCCTGAACTGGAAGCTTCATCAGAACCTGTTCCATCAGCAAATTGGAGGGTATAGCTGAAATTTAAACGGATATTAGAAGTACGACGAAGATCATAACTGAAAGTAAGGCCTTTTACCGTTCCAAAGTCGACATTTCCATAAGTTGTATATTTTATTGGAAAAGCATATTCTAAACTGATTTGCTGAATGTTATTCTTCATTTCTTTATAGAAAGCAGTAATAGAAAATGCTGAACTGCGTGAAAGTTTTTGCTGGAAGTTAATTTCATAAACAGTTGTTTTCTCCGGCTTCAGGTTAGGGTTGCTGAAGTCTCCGGTAATACCTTGTGACCAGGTAAGATAATCGATGGGATTAAAACGGGAATACGCTGAACTTTGAGGTCTCTGAGTTAATACATCATAATGCGCAGCAAAATAAGCTTCATCAGAAATCGGGAATGAGAAGGCTACCCGTGGCATTACATTAACCTGGGGCTCATAATCTGCAAAGCCGTTAGGATTAACACGTGTCTTAAGATAATCGTCGCTGTTTTTAAGATAGGGCTGAATGGTACCATTAGGAGTTAAAGAAGAAAGATCTGTAATCGTATTTCCAAAACGGTCATACCATACATCTTCATTTCTGTAACCTAAAACCTCCGGTGGAGAAGCCTGGAAATTATTTACATAAACAACATAATCTTTTCCAATATTAGAAGGAACTTCTGTTCCCGGCAAACTTGTTACCTGGGCATCACCTGCTTTGAAAGTTTCATAGAGCGAATAAGGATCCTTCAAAACTTTTTGATTGGCATCAAAACGATCTACACGAACACCAACATTAAAGATAATATCGTTGAAAGTAAACCTGTCCTGAATATAACCTGCCATATAAATCGGGCGGTAAGCATCGATTTTTCTGATGTTATTATTGTTCTCGTCTTTGTCAACAAAGAAATCTTTCAGGTTCCAGCTGGAACTTGTTTCTTCATTTCCTTTATAGTCATAACCGTAGTAACTAACAATAGAATTTCCATTGTTAAATAATTCATCAGGAGTAAAAAGATCCAGACTAAAAAGATCCTGGCTTGAATTTGTAGGAGAAAGTTCATCGGGGCTAAAGCTGTCCGTTTGAACCGTATCACGGTAATCTACACCTAACCTGTCGCGGATATTTTCATAAAAACCACGAGTAACTTCGTTTTCTTTATTTCTAAATGGTGTGTATTTACCTTTAGAATAAGTAGTTTGTCCATAAACAAGTCCGTTTGGATCTGTAAAATAAATAGACGTACCGGAAGTACTGTCAATTCCGTTCAGCTTCAATTGCTGATTGGCGAGTTCACGCATACGTGACCAAAGTGAGCTTGCAAGCAGATTGTATCCTTTAACCGTTCTTTTTTCAAATTCTAAACCGACGACAATGTTATGATTTTTAATATCTGCTGATCCGGAAGCGGTAATTCTACCCTGAGAAGTATTATTAAAACTAAAGCCATTTGGATTTCTGCCCGTTGTAGCCCATAAACCGTAAACATTTAAAGCGGTACGATTATCACCATTAATTAATCCTCCATTGGTAAGAACGTTGTTTTGATTATCCTGATATCCCTGCGTTCCCAGAGGATCTGTTAAATCATAATATTGTTGTGTATAGTTGGTTGTGTATGGATTTAAAGTACCCGGTGTAAAATCATATAAGGTATCAAAATTATTGGTTTGTATTGCAAGAAGACTATCTACGTTGCCAAATGAATCTACTGATGCAGATAAAGCATAAAACGGTACTGAATATGTTTTAAATTTTCCTACATAACCATAATTAAATGCATTCTTTTTATGTCGTGCACTTTGGCTTATCTCATCGCTGTTGGAATAGTCAACCTGAATTGAATAATATGCATTCTTAATAGCAGAGGAAGCTTTTTCAGTATTCTCATTTCCGAAACGCTGTGTTATTTTTGCAAATGCTCTCCATTTAGTAGCAGTTCTTTCAGCATTATTATCAAAATTCATTAATGAATAAATTCTGGAATATTCATTGCTTTTTGTCCTTTCCAATGAACCCCCTAGGGTTACTGTAAAGTTTTTTACCGGGCGGATGTCGATTTTCCCATTTACTCTGAAAGCATTTTGAGCAACGTTTTCTCTATATTTCTGGGTTTCAAGACTGTCGAAAGTAAAAAAAGAAGAACGGTGAATATAACCTCCGCCGGGAGCTGCAGTAATAGGATTTTGCAAAACATCGTCCAGGATGCTTTGCTTTACTCTGTAAATAGGAATAACAGAAGGACTTGGATCTTTATCATACTGGTATTCACCAGCCAGGAAAAAGCCTGCTATAGATTGTCCGGTCTTTTTTCCATTTTCATCTTTCTCTTTGTAGATCGGGCCGGTCAGTGTTCCTGAAATAAGATTATAACCAAAAGCATCTAAGTTTTCAGACGTTGCAAGTTCTAGTCCGCCGCCAAAAGAATTGGAAGGACCACGTGTTGTCACAGTAATAATACCACCTGTAGCATCTCCGTATTGAGCAGGGATACCACCTGTGATAACAGTAATTTGTTCAGTACCACGCTGAGATACTCCGGGAGAACCATTTACTTTAATACCATCTACATAATAAGAAGTCGCATCGGAACGGGAACCTCTGATATTTAACTCTCCGCCGGCTTCCTTCTGATAAACACCGGCAGACTGAACTGCCGCTGAATTTACATCACGAGTCGGTAATGACTGAATTTCATCAAATGTAAGTGTCTTCTTTTGAGACGGACTACCTTTATCAATTAAAGGTACGGCATAATCAACAACTTCAATCTCTTTAATTTCAACCCCTTTGCCAAGTTCCATATCGACAAATGAAATGTTGTCGACTGTAACAATAACATTAGTTTTTAACACGGGTTGAAAACCAACGGCCGTGGCTTTAACATCATACTTGCCCGGGCTTAATGGTTTCAGTGTATAGTTACCGTCGAAATCAGCGCTTGTTGCAAGAACCTGCGTTCCATTAACTAAAGCAGCAATGCTGGCGAAAGGAATTTCTTTCCCACCTTTTTCAATGATCTTTCCTTTTATTTCACCTGTCTGTGCAGAGGCTGCAAAGGTGACAAAGGAAAGTAAGAGGAGCTGCAAGTAAAATTTTCGTCCCATGTTTGGTCGTTATTTGTTAAAGATAAGTTAAGCGTGCGGTAAAAGTATAAATTGAATAATAAAAACCAAAACAAATTTTCAGGGCCTTGCTGAGAGCCATGAATACTTGCTTCAGATGAGTTTGAAGAAAGAAAGATTTTCCCTCCCATTCCCTTTTCGGAAAAAAAATTCTTACTAGCTTTACGATTCATTCTTATATCTTTATAAACCATTTTGAGAGCGCAAGATGGAAAACTATTTGACAAAAACTGTCAGAAAAGCGTAATTCGGAATTATTAGATGAATTTTAAGGCTTTGCCGAAAGTTTTCCTGAGTTATTAACAAAACTGGAGAAACACGCAGAATAATTTATTTTTGCATTTTAACTTAAAAAATCAACACACATTATGAGACTATCCAGTCTGGAAATAAAAGGGTTCAAGAGTTTTGGTGATAAGGTAATCATCCATTTTGACAAAGGGGTGACCTCTATTGTAGGGCCCAATGGTAGCGGCAAATCGAATGTAGTAGATGCAATACGCTGGGTATTGGGAGAACAGAAAACGCGCATGCTTCGTTCCGAGAAAATGGAAAACATCATTTTCAATGGCAACAAAGACCGCAAGCCCGCAAATCTTGCCGAGGTTTCTCTTTCTTTTGAAAATACAAAAAATATTCTTCCCACTGAATACAGCACGGTAACCATTACGCGCCGTTTGTACCGTACCGGCGAGAGCGAATATTTATTAAATAATGTAAACTGTCGTCTTAAAGATATTGTCGATCTGTTTATGGATACCGGTATTGGATCTGACAGCTATGCCATCATTGAATTAAGAATGGTAGATGAAATTCTGAACGATAAGAACAATGCCATTAAAAATCTGCTGGAAGAAGCTGCGGGTATTTCTAAGTATAAAATCCGTAAAAAACAGACGCTGCAAAAACTGGAAGACACTGCAAAAGACTTGAACCGTGTCGACGATCTCCTTTTTGAAATCGAGCGCAACATGAAACAGCTGGAGTCGCAGGCCAAGAAAACTGAACGGTACTACAAACTGAAAGAACAGTATAAAGAATTGAGTATGGAGCTGGCGCTCTTTACACTTTCCGGAAGTAAACAAACATTTGACGATCTCCGCCAACATGAAGAAAAACACCAGGAAGAAAAAATTACACTCGACACCCAGCTTGATAGTTCTGAAGCACTTCTTCAAGAGTTAAAACTTGCATCGCTTGATAAAGAGAAAGAACTTTCTGAAGCACAAAAAAACTTCAACGAAAAAATAACGTTAATACGTCAGCATGAAAACGATAAAAAAGTCAGCAATGAAAAGCTGAACTATCTGAAGGAAAAAGAAACAACGCTGAGCACACAGATTTCTTCCGATAAAACTACCCTCCTTGAAACACAGGAACAATTGAAGTTTATAGAAGAAGACCGTTTTAATCAGGAAAACTTTTTTACCGGACTGGAAAGCAGTCTGATTGAATTGAAAACGTTGTTGGATGAAACACGGATGAATCACGATCTGATGAAGAGTGATATTCACCGCTTAACTTCAGAAGCTAAAGGGATTCAATTATCCATGCATGAATCTGAAAAAAGCCTTGCTGTTACCCAAGCGAAAAAAGAATCGCTGCAAAAGGAAATGGACAGACTTTCCGAGGACAATTCACTAAAACTCGGCGAACTCGAAAGCCTCAACCAACAGGCTGATTCGACAGGAAAGCAAAAAGAAGAAGTCGAAACACGTTACCATGAACTTCAAAACAGAGAAGAGCTTTTAGCGGAAGAAATCATACGTCTTGACGAAGAATTAAAAAAGCATACGGAAGATGTTATTGCAGAATCCCGTAAACTGGATGCTAAACAAAACGAATTTAACCTTACGAAAAGTCTGGTTGAAAACCTCGAAGGATATCCTGAATCGCTGCGTTTCTTAAGAAAAAATTCACCTTCGGCAAGCCGCACTCCCCTATTCTCTGAAATTCTTAACTGTCCGACTGAATACAAGACTGCCATTGAGAACTTCCTCGATCCATGGATGAATTATTTTGTCATAGACAATATAGAAGAAGCCAGTCGTGCAGTAAATCTTTTAAGTGAAGCATCTAAAGGAAGAGCCAATTTTTTCATCCTGAAAAATTTCGAAAGCCATACGACGCCGTTGATGGAAAACATTAACGACTGTATGCCTGCTCTCAATATTGTTGACATTGAAGAGAAGTACAGACCGTTGTGTAATTACCTGTTGCGCAATGTTTACATCGTAATGGAAAATCAGGACCATACGCCTTTCCTTCAAAAAGAAAATGAATCGTTAATATTTGTTTCTAAAAACGGAAAGTACTGCCGTACAAAAAATTCATTATCGGGTGGTTCAGTTGGACTATTCGACGGAAAACGAATTGGCCGTGGCAAACATTTAGAAACGCTGGAAGGTCAGATAAATACTTTATCGTCCGGACTTGAGCAAATTAAAACGCATCGCGACCTGGTTCAAAATCAGCTGCAGGAAGCAAAGCAGAGCAAAGAGAATTTCACCTCTAATAAGAATAAGCTTCAACAGGAAGTTAACAGATCGGTACACGAATTTGCTTCCGTAAAAAATAAAGCAGAACATCTTTCAGCTACGGTTGATAACAATAAAAAAATCATCGAAGGCCTTCTCCAGCAATTGAATTCCATCGACGATACACTCCACCAGGACAACCTGAGTTTTCAGGAGCATTTAATGCAATTGCGTTCCAACTATGATTCCATCAGTCTTCAGGTTACGAGCAAACAGCATGAATTTAATTTGCTGACTGAGCAAATGAACCGGCAGTCTGACGAATTCAATCAGCACAATATTAATTGCATTCAACAGCAGAATAATATTGCTACGATTATCCGCGACCAGGCTTATAAGACCGGTCTACAGGAAACACTGCATAAAAACATTGTTGCCAATTCCGAGGAACTTGAAGAAGTTAACCGACGCATCCGTGAGCTTCTGGAATCGTCATCAGAATTCGATGAGCAGCTTGTTGGACTGTATACAGAAAAAGAAATGCTCGATCAGACTGTAGGAGCTACTGAAGCTGTGTATTATAAAACACGCGGATCTATTGACGAGCTGGAAGCCAAAATCCGTAACGTACGCCACCAGCGTGATCAGTCGGAGCAGGTTGCTCAATCCATCCGCGATAAGACGACAGAACTAAAGATTCAATTAAACTCGCTTAAGGAGCGTCTGGCTGTTGAATTTAATATTGATATAAATGATATCATTGACAAGGACCCTTCTCCTGATCTGAATGAAGACGAATTACGTGAAAAGGTAAGCAAGCAGAAAAATCAGATAGAAAATTACGGCCCCATCAATCCAATGGCTGTTGAAGCGTATACGGAGATTGAAGAACGATATACCTTTATTATTACGCAGAAGGAAGATCTGGCAAAAGCAAAAGAGTCACTTCTTAAAACCATTGAAGAGATTGAGATTACAGCCAAAGAAAACTTCATGTATGCCTTTACTAAGATTCGGGAGAATTTCATTCATGTCTTCCGTTCGTTGTTTACGAAGGACGATGATTGTGATCTTGTTCTCATGGATCCTTCCAATCCGACGGATAGTGAGGTTCAGATTATTGCCAAGCCTAAAGGAAAACGTCCGCTTTCTATTTCGCAATTGTCGGGTGGAGAGAAGACATTAACGGCTACTGCTTTACTTTTCGGAATTTATCTGTTGAAGCCGGCGCCGTTTTGTATTTTCGATGAGGTGGATGCTCCCTTGGATGATATGAATATTGACAAGTTCAATAATATTATCCGTAAGTTTTCAGTCGATTCGCAGTTTATTATCATTACCCATAATAAGCGCACCATGGCTTCTACGGATGTGATGTATGGCATTACGATGGTTGAGCAGGGTGTAACGCAGGTTGTTCCTGTGAACCTTGCGGAATTGGAAGAGGCGGGTTAAAAAGGGCATTCGGGGTCTGTGAAAATATAGTGGTTTATTTAAAGCCGGAATCTTTGAATAGACGTTCTTAAGTTTTTTGATGTTGGGCTTTAACCGCAAAGGGCACAAAGTCTTTTCGCAAAGTGCGCCAAGGGTACTTCTTTAAAAAAAGAAACACTAGTTCAATTATTTCTTCTCCGCAGCCTTCATTTCATTGAGTCTGGTAAGCAACGCTGTAGTTTGCTTATAGTCACCGTTAGGCATTTTCTTACCTAAATCAATTGCATGTTCAGCAGTTTTAATGGCAAGGTCAAGTTTACCCATGACGGTATAAACAGAAGCAAGAACATGGTTCGCTTTATAATAATCCTTCAATTGAACAGAATGAATCAGCCATTTTTCGCATTTCCCCATAAGTATACTATCACCGCCGAAACGCTCGTATAATTGTCCGCATACATCCGTAACTCTGCGAGGATCTTCGAGAGCATACTTCTCAATAAACTTTGGGCCTTTTATTCTGTATTGATCGTATTCAAATTTTAATTTATGCTTATTCAAATCAGCATAGGCGCAAATTTTTTCAGCCAGAGGTCCGAGTTTTTTATTTTCAGAGATTTTTTTACTGGCTCTTTCGTATCCGGCAGAATCGAGCTGCTGAATAAACTGACCGAGATAGTAATTATGAAGGATAATCATTTTATTATCGACACTGTCTGCTGTATACCGTTTATCGAGTTCCTTTCGCATATCGAGTATTCTGTTTACGGCAGGCATGGTAGGATCTTTAATAATATCATACATAATTCTCCAACTGTTAAAACTTACAAAGTCGCTATCGGACTGCTTCATTAAATATTTATTGATTTCCAATTGGGCATTCATACCGGCCATTTCAAGCATGCGGAAATAAGACATAATCTGGAAAGGAGTTGCTGCACCTGAATCATAATTTTTTTTAAAAGTGCGCATTTGTTTGGTGGTATCAAGAGCTTCTTTAACAAGATCAATAAATGGCTGTTTGTAGCGCCTTCCGGCTGCTCTGTGCATTATTTCTCCATTCAAATCATAGAAGATTAAGCCGGGGAATGTATGTATGGCCAGAACCTCATTAAGTGCTTTGCCTTCTTTTTCCAAATCAACCCGAATGCTTACAAAATCCTTATTAACTAAATCGCCAATTTCCTTTTCCGGATAAACGCTATCCTTCATATACATACAGTAGTGACACCATTCAGCAAAACAGTGTACGAATACACCTTTTTTCTTTTCTGCTTTTGCAGTTGAAATAGCCTGCTCCAAGGTTAGAGGCCTGAATTTTACGCCACCTGAATCAACCTCAGTGGCCATTGTTTTTGTCAATAATGAGATGACAAATAGTAAATTAACAATTGAGACTTTTAAGAAAAATCGATTGATTCTCATGAAGATATGATTATGTGATTTGTGCTCAAATATAAGTCATAAAGGTCTTAAACAAATGAATAAGTAATGAAGCATTTTAAGTCATTTTAGAAAAGCAAGGTTTGAATTTCTTAATATAAAAAAAGGGAAACTTAATTTTTCAATTAAATTTCCCTTGGGAGATAAAGATATTTTGAAATTTTCTTTTACTTTAATCAGGGTCTGTTTACTGCCCTTGTAAAATAGACGTTATTTTCGATCTGACCGTAATCAGCCGATTCTACTAAACCGTCACCGGTTACATCTTCAGTAACATAACCAACCAAGGTAATGTAAACGGCATTTTCCATATCGCCATAATCCTGTGATTCAATAACATCATCCTGAACACCAATCGTAGCTGATAAAGCGTCAGAAATATCACCACTGTAGAAAGCCCATTTACCATTATCGAGGAGGATGGAATTGCTTCCATAGGTACTATTCTGAGCAGAAGTAAAGTCATAAGAAGTTCTTGTAGAAAATAAAACAGCAGTTGCACTCCATGACTGAAGCGTATTTCTGTGTCTGAAAGCAATCCAATAGGAATTACCTATCAAACTTGAATTGATTGGGAATAAGCAATAAGCATCGCCGTTTGTTCTTAAAATGGTTTTAAACGACTGAACAATAGTAGAAGTATTGGATGTTGAATGTAATTCAATAGTTACAGTATCGGCCAAATCAACGTTACCATGATTAACAAAACAATTCATAAGATTTGGAGCCATAAGTCCTGTATTAATATCGTAATAGCCTTCTATGAAAGCGGATATTTTCAATTCGCTTGAACAAAAGCCTGTATTTCCTGTTGCTAAAACAGGAGATTTTCCATCGGCATCGCCGGCAGTATATGCTTCGCCATTAAAAGTAGCAGTACCGCCGTAGGTACGTCCGGGATAGAACATATCGTAATTTGTTGTACAACCAACTTCTCGCCAGGAGAAAGTAGTTCTTAAGCGTAATGGGCTTAAATTAGGTACGTAATTAAATCTTATATCGGGAGCAGCAGCACAAGAATAATCAGCTGTATTTGTAACTCTTACCCGGGTAACAATTTTAGGTGTGGTACCAACCAATGTATAAATACAAGTGGAAGGACCGATAAGGTCAAAATTTACCGAACAGTTAATCAGATTATTGGCAGCATTCCATTGAAATGATCCATTATAACCTAGACCACCCATTTCCGAGTAAGTGCTTACGTTTTGAGCAGTTAATGCTCCTCCGTTTACCCATGCCGAATTTACATATAAACCTGCCTGAAAGGTCCTTAATTGAAGCGAGGATGTGCTTCCATTAGCTTTCACCATTATGTCAAACTCCATAATTCTTGCAGAAGTATATGAAATATGATCTATGTAAACAGAAACGCTTGGATCCACAGCCCGGGAAGTATTTGAAAGCAGGAATAAAGCAATGAGGGTGAATAGTTTATAAATTTTCATTTTTTTACTTTTTATTATAATAACCACTTAATTTTCAACATATTATATTAAACAAAATTAAAAAGAAAAATCCCTCGATGTAATCTGAGGGATTTTTCTTTTTTAATCATTTTATGGATCAATTGAATTACTCAACGATCAAACGAAGCGTCTGTGCTTCTCCACCTTCAGTCTGAACTGTGATGAAGTATAAGCCTTTAGCAACGTTCTCAAGGTTGATATCTTTCGTATTGTACCCTTCAACAGCTGAAATTGTTTCGTTAATCATTATTCTACCGATTACGTCAACAACTTTAACTGAGTATTTAGCGTCTGATGCTGCATTGAATGCTATAGTTGCTTTTCCTGATGTTGGGTTTGGATAAGCAATAAGAGCATCGATTGAGCCTGTAGAAACGATTTCATTTCCATTGGCATCAACTTTACAGCTAAGGTTAACACTAACTGTTTTACATCTTGCGATTGAAGTTCCACAGCCATTGGTTGCAGTTACACAGATTGTAACTGAAGATGATGTAGAAGTTCTGAAGTCAACATAGATGTCTTTAGTACCGTTACCGGAAGAGATCGTAGCACCACCTGTTATTGTCCAGTTGTAAGAAGAAGCATTTGAAATAGAAGATACGCTGTATTTCTTATTGTAATTGCTCTTACATACTGAGCTGTAACCATTGATTGTTCCCGGTTGAGCAGGAGCACTTGTAGTTTTCTTAATATCAATCTTTCTGTAGTCACCATTTCCTTTGCAGTTGCTTGGTGTTACTTTAAGAGACTGATTTCCACTATAACCTGCAGGAATGCGAACTGTTACGCAATTTGTTCCTTGTCCTGAAAGAATGGTTAAAGCAGGGCTAGAGTTACCACTGATTGTCCAGTTATAGCTGGTTACAGTAGGATCATTAACTACACAATAAACCTGAGTATTTGTTGTTGTTGTACAAACATAATTGTTACCGGTAATTGATGTTGGCTTATTAGGCTTGCTTTTAGCGAAGGTAAGGGTCTTACAAGTATAAGCGCTATTTCCACATGAGCTCAAAGCTCTAACACAAATGAATTTCGATCCTGCTGCTCTTCTGAAATTTGAGCTGAAGCAAACAGTAATAGAAGTACCATTCGAAGAACCCGTAGCACCTGCAGGAAGTGTCCACTGGTAGCTTGTTGCACCCGGAACAGCTGCAATTGAATAAGTCACACAAGTTTTAGAACATACAGAAGAAATACCGCTGATAGGTCCCGGAGCATTAGGAGTAACACAAGAATTGGCAATAACAGAACTGCAAGTAGCTGTACAACCGTTAGCATCCGTTACAGTAACAGTATACGTTCCTGTAGCAAGACTAGTAACTGTAGCTGTAGTTCCTACAACTGCATTTGCTGAATTTCTCCAAACAAAACCATAAGGAGTTACTCCACCTGTTGCAGAAGCTGAAACTGTACCACTAGCTGAAACTGAAGAACAAGATGCTTCAAGTTTAGCAGGCTGAGTTACAGTAACCGGAGCAGTCTGAACCTGGCAACCTGCCGCATCAGTAACAACCCAAGTAAGTCCTGTACCTGCAGAAACACCGCATACATTAACACAAGAAGTGAATGTATTTGAATTTACCGAGTAAGGAGGAAGACCACCTATAGCACAAATAGTCACACAAGTTGTTCCATTGTAGCAAGCTACAGA
>JANOVM010000024.1:0-86096 GCA_031417395.1 Bacteroidota bacterium
ACACCTACAGCTACTAATACAACTTCTTATACTTACTCAGTAGTTGTTACAAACCTTTCTACCGGATGTACTTTATCTGCAGACCAAAGTATTGACGTTAGTCCCGGCCTTCAGGCTATTTCAACAGAACTCTTTCCGGCTCAATGCAGGTCCGGTCAGAATACTGTAGCCATTTCTGCCACAGGCGGGTTTCCACCGTATACCGGAATAGATACCTTTTATCTTGATGGAGGCACCCATATCTATAATGTAACTGACATCGCCGGCTGTCAGGACACAACATTGATTTCTTTAATCGGCGAATTGTTTTTTCAAATGCCGGATACAATTATTATTTGTACAGGTGGTGTTACTTCTTTTAGCCCATCACAATATATTGTAGGGGGTAAAGCACCATTCACTATTACAGGCGACTCAACAAATCTTACAGAAGGTCCCTCTTCATATTTTCTAAACGATGCAGAAGGCTGCACAAGGATTGAAAATACATATATAAAATTTTCCAATTGTATTTTACCTCCTGTTCCTGTAGTCGATTCCGGTAAGGTCGATCAACCTAACGGTTCTGAACTTACTCAGATATTCGCAAACCCGGATTCAGTAATCGATTCGACAGCACATTTTCAAGTTAATTTTGGTTATGTACTTCTGGAGACGTGCGCAAACGTTAGCAAGTACGACAGTTTAAAAGCATTAATACAATCACCGGCATACGGCATGATTAATTTATTTGATAATGGAGATACCACATTGTTCATTACCGGATTGTTTCCCGTTGCCAATATTCCTTTATTAAACAACCTTCCTTCGCTTGTTAATTTTACGCGTCCTTATTATGGACCTATTAAAAGTTCCCTGGAAAACGGACTTGCTTATAGTTTGGGGGATTCTGCTCTCTACGGTGGCAGTGCAAGGAATTCTTTTAATGTTGATGGAGAAGATGTAAAAGTTGGAGTAATTTCAGATAGTTATAATTCCATACCCGGAAATTATGCCCAGATAGATGTGAATAACGGCGATCTCCCCGGAATAGGTAATCCATATAATACAGAGCCAGTGGAGGTTCTTAGAGAATTTCCATACGGTATCCGCACTGATGAAGGCAGAGCCATGTTGCAAATAGTACACGATATGGCTCCCAAAGCAACACTTTCTTTTCGCACCGGATTTGAAAGCGCAGGAGATTTTGCCCAAGGAATTGTTGAACTTCAACAGGCCGGTTGTGATTTAATTATAGATGATGTTACTTTTATTACTGAACCGTTTTATAAAGATGGTGTCGTTGCAAAAGCAGTAGATTTTGTAAAGAATAATGGCGTTCCTTATTTCTCTGCCGCCGGAAATTTTGGAGATAAAACGTATGAGGGTATATATACACCAATGACTCCTCCTGTCGGTTTTACCGGTCAGGCGCACAATTTTGGAGGGAATGATAATACACAAAATGTATCTTTAAAACCCGGTATATATACCATTGTTTTGCAGTGGGAAGATAAAGTCTATTCACTTGGACAGCTTCCCGGCGCTGAAAAAGATCTGGATATTTACTTGTTGGACAATGCAGGTCATAGGCTCTTTGGATTCAATCGAAATAATATTGGAGAAGACCCTATTGAAGTTTTACCTTTTCTTGTGCAGGGAAATACAACTGCAAACATAGTTATTACAGCTCCGCTTGGTACTCCTTCCATCCGCTTTAAATATGTTGTATTCCGTGGAGATCTTACCATTAACGAACATGTTTCGGGATCATCTACTATAGTTGGACAAGCGAATGCAGCAGGTGCTATGGCTGTGGGTGCAGCACTTTATTCTAATACACCTGCTTTTGGTGTTAATCCTCCTGAATTAGCTTCTTTTTCTTCCGGAGGCGGGGCATTTGTAGAAGGAGGAGTTAGAACCAAGCCTGATTTTGTTGCTCCTAATGGAGTAAACACCACGGTGAATTTCGGAAGTCAGAATATTGATGGTGATGCTTTCCCCAACTTTTTTGGAACTTCCTGTGCGGCTCCTCATGCAGGCGGCATTGGTACACTTATCATTTCCGCAAAAAAGAAATATTATCAAAATGGAATTCATCCGGATAGTCTTAGAAATCTTTTAAGAAATACAGCACTAGACATGGGTCAGGCTGGATTTGATAGTAGTTCAGGTTTTGGATTTTTACGTGCAGATACAGCCCTGCAAACCTTTGTTGCTCCCAGACCTCTCATTAATCAGTTAATACAAGATCCTCTTAAAATACCGGGTAAGCTTCCTTTTACAGCAACTCTTATAGGAAAATATTTTGTTCCCACTTCAACTGTTTATTTAAGAGGTGTTGCTGTACCAACTACCTATGTTAATTCCTCAACAATAACGACATCTATTCCTATTTTTACCGGAAATCCTCCTGTACAGGTTTATAACCCACCACTTTCACCTCTTAATAATGATGGAGGTTTTTCTGATCCGAAATTTTTTCTTGAAAATACCAGAAAGAAAATTACGGTTACAGCAGATTCAAAAACCAAAAAATATGGAGAAAAAAATTCCGTCTTGACACTGACTATTCTTGTCGATAATATTCCTTATCAAAATACCGTTTATTCCTTGCAGGATCTTGGACTGACAAATATTACTATCACAACCCAGGTCAACGATACAAGTATAATCGGTTTATATTTGATTAGACCTTCAATAGCTCCCCTGAACCCTACTATTCCCGCTCAGGCAAGTTTGTTAGAACAATTTACCTATGAATTTAAGGATGGAATTTTTTCCATCAATAAGATGCCTATTACAATTTCTCCAAGGGATACAACACTTACCTATGGTGATAAAATTAAGGACCTTCATTTTAATTATGTTTACAATGATGCAAATATTGATATAAGTATAAAAGCAGCATTTCTTAATTCTATTAAAAATACACATCTTTCTTCAATGGACACGGCTTTAGTAGTTGTCGATAAATATGAATTGATCAATGGCAGAGGTGTGTTGAATTCGGATTTATCTGGCCTTGGAGTGCTTGTAACTGAAAGATCCATTGTTAATGGCAAGGGAGTTTTAAACAGGCCTGTTTTTGGTAATTCATTTTCCTATGATACAACAATTGCAATTGACGTTTCTCCAAAATCAATTTTTGATTATCAGGTTTCTCCCGATACTGCCCAGCTCGTAAATGGAAGAGGTGTACTGAATGGAAGAGGTGTGTTAAACGGAAGAGGTGTATTGAATGGAAGAGGTGTGTTGAATGGACGAGGTGTATTGAATGGAAGAGGTGTATTGAATTCCATAACAATTAACGACAGTACAAATGGTAATGTAATAATGGTAATTGACACTACTGATATTATTATTGCATCAAACGATTCAATATTTTTCAAATCGGCAAACCTTATTACCGGCTTTCATGCAGGATTACAAACTATCGTCCCTGCTGCATTTTTATCCGGAAATTTCGATATCACCTATGGCTTGGGTACTTTAACTATTCTTCCTGCTCCACTTACATTAATAGCGAGAGACACATCTGTATACCAAAATTCACCTCTGAATTTAACTTCTGATTTGTCGGGTTTTCAATACAATGATTCAGTAAATTTCACGTTTGCTTCAGGCCCTACCTACATAGTAAAGGATAATCTCAATAATACTATAAATCAAAATAATATTCCTATAGGCACATTTTCCATTCAACCCAATGCTGTCCTGAACGCTGATCCGAATTATTCTTTGATTAAAGTAAATGGTAGTTTGATTGTTAAGCCAAGGCTTACCCTTAACACAAAGATTTTCATTGAGGGATTTTATTCCGGCAATGGTCTTATGGACAACAGCGGGCAAGGTGGCTGTTTATTTCTGCATGGTACTACTGCAAATGCAAATGATGTTGATACAGTATTTATCAGCCTTGTTAGTCCGGTGTCATTTGAATTGGCCGATTCCCAGGCAGTAATTTTAAAAACTAATGGAAATACCATTGCAAGTATTGGCGGAAAGGTTGTATCAGGAAATGGATACTATATTAAAATCAACCATAGGAACTCCATTGAATCGTGGAGCTCAAATCTTGTTACTATTGGAGCGGTTACTAATTATGATTTTACAGTAAATCAATTTAATGCTTATGGTGGCAACATGATTGAAACCTATGATCAAATGGGATGGGCTATCTTTAGCGGAGATATTTCAGATCCGAATTTTGGAGTGGGTTTTCAAGATGGAATAATAGAGTCACAGGATTATTCGGATATGGAAAATGCTGTTTATCTAACAAGTATTGGTTACCTTCCTGAGGATATAACAGGTGATAATATTGTTGAATCGTCAGATTATTCTATTATGGAAAATGCCGTGTATTATACCAGAGCCATTTTGCGTCCCTGATTTAAAAATCATTGTTCTTAATCTTAATCAGGTTTTCTTCTTTTTTACTATTTCTTAAATTATTCGCAGTTTTAGTAAAATATTTATGTGATTCTAGAAATTTTATCTGCATTTTTTTCCATTCATTCTCATCGTTCAGTAATCCAAAATACTTGAATTCTTTAAAAACATTTTGAGAAATTGGAAAATAATCATCCCTGCCCAGGTAATCCAGATCTGCATCGCAGATTATCTGACCGAGTTTATCTTTCGGTTTTTGGGGAACCTGGGTCGCAAGTATCAATTCACATATTTTTTCAATTGCTTCTGCTTTAATCCCTTCAGAAGAGAGTATTTTTCGGGCAATTGAACAGCTTTTTTGTTCATGGTTTTCCCTGGAATGGATGTATCCCATGTCGTGAAATACGGCTGCGGTTTTTAATAATAACATTTCATCCAAACTTACATTTTCTCCTTTTGCGATTTGCTCAGCAGCATGCAATACATCCAGCGTATGTTCATAGCTGTGATAAGAAAGCTCAGGAGGAAGCTCCTGCTTTAGTATATCCAGCATCCTGCTTTGTATATCCAAAAGTATTTGATGGGATGTCATTTGTCAAATTTAAAATTAATATATTTACATTTTCAATTTTGGAAAAAAAATATGTCAGACCAGCAGATTCCTTTTGAATTTATTGTTTCCGTACTAAAGCAGGTCGAAATATTTAGAAATATTCCCCTGGAAGTTGTCAAGGAATTGGGAAAAAAAATGCTCATATCCAACCTGGATGCTGATGAGAGCATCATTAAACAGGGCGATAAAGGAAGCAGTATGTATGTTATCCTTAAAGGGCAGGTAAAGGTTCATGATAAAGAATATTCAATTGCCAATTTACCGGAGGGCAGTTTTTTTGGAGAATTTTCTCTACTGGATGATGAACCCAGGTCCTTATCTGTTACTACGATTGATCCCTCTATAATAGGTAATATATTACAGGTAGACTTCTATTCGATTATAAATAAGTACCCTGAAATCACACGGGATATTATTAAAGTCATGCTGAAAAGATTAAGAAATCAAAATCAGCAGATTATAGGTCAGTTAAGACAGAAGCAGATGGAATTGGAGCAGCTTGTTAAAGAAAGAACTAGCGATCTGCGAAAAAAGAATATTGACCTTGAAAAAACTCTGAACGAATTGAAGAGAACCCAGGAGCAGCTTGTCCAACAGGAAAAACTGGCTTCCCTTGGACAAATCACTGCGGGAATTGCTCATGAAATCCAGAACCCTCTTAATTTTATTAATAATTTTTCTTCTTTATCGAAGGAGCTAGCCGATGAAATTATTATTGAAAAGGACAATGAAGAGCAATTGGATATTATTTCTGACTTGAAATTTAACCTTTCCAGAATTGAAGACCATGGTAAAAGAGCAGATGGAATTGTCAAAGCAATGCTTCTTCATAGTCAGTCTACAAAAGGCGAAAAACAACCCTCTGACATTTGTTCTTTGTGCGAGCAATCCCTAAATCTTGCTTTCAACAGTCTGGATGGAACTATGAAGAATCTCAACTTCCTTGTAACTAAAAATTATGAAGATAATATTCCGCAGGTTAAAGTAATTCCACAGGAATTATGCCGTGTTTTGATTAACTTAATTAACAATGCGTATTATTCCATCAATGAGAAGATGAAAAAAACAGTTACTTCATATTCCCCTTCTCTGATTCTGGAAGTTAAAAATAAAAGTGGTTCGGTGTGGATTACCGTTCGCGATAATGGCACAGGAATTCCTGATACGAATAAGAAGAGAATTTTTCAACCGTTTTTTACTACAAAACCTACCGGACAAGGTACCGGTCTCGGATTAAGTTCCGGTAATGAAATCGTAAAGCTTCATGGCGGAGAAATGAAATTCGACAGCCGTGAAAATGAATATGCTGAATTTTCGATTCGTTTGCCATTGAACTAATTTTTAACTGTGAGATTTTATTTATTTTCATTTACTCCGTTTGCTTTTTTTACAAAATGATCCAATCCCTTACAGTTACTCTGTTAGTTAGTAACTCAAAATTGCTTGTATCGTATTCAAGTAAATAAATAATGCCCATTTTTATTTATTTCTGTAAAGTGTCATTTAATTTATTTTAAATGATTTCAGATGTATTTGTAAAGGTACTAAGTGAATTGTGGAAATATTTCGATTTTAATTTTAAGATGCTATGAATAATAAAAACAAGATTAATACTAATCTGCCTTTGCCGTACAATGAAAAGGAAAGGTTAGAGGCGCTAAAGAGTTATAACATTCTCGATACCCTGCCGGAATCTGTACTTGATTCAATAACAAAACTGGCATCAAATATTTGTAAAACGCCAATTGCCTTGATAAGCCTTATAGATGAAAACCGCCAATGGTTTAAATCAAATATTGGACTGAAGGTTAGTGAAACTCCTCGCGATATTTCTTTTTGTCAATATGCTATAATGAATGACATAGTTTATGAAGTTAAGGACGCTACTAAAAACAAATTATTTGTAAATAATCCCTTGGTAACTCACGACCCCAAAATAAGATTTTATGCCGGGGCACCCTTAACGGATCCGGATGGAAATAACCTGGGAACTCTGTGTGTAATAAATACTGTCCCCGGCCAACTTACGGATGAACAAAAAGAATCCCTGCAATTACTGGCTAATTCAGTAGTTGCTCATGTGCGTTTGCAAAAAAATAATGCTGAGTTAAAAGAGTCGAAAAGAGTGCTGAGAAACTTTTTTGACTTGTCGCCTGATTTTATGTGTACAGCTTCTGCAGAAGGTTTCTTTTTGAACATAAACCAGAGCTTTACACGAAAGCTTGGTTATTCCAAAGAGGAATTGTTAAATAAATCTTTTTTTCATTTTATTCATCCTGACGATTTTCAAAATACATTAAATGAATTGAAGAATCTTAAAAATGGGGAATCCACAATTGAATTTGAAAATAGATATAGAAAAAATGATGGATCTTATATTTGGGTAAGCTGGAACGCCTCACCGGATAAGGTCAATGGTTTAATTTATGCAACAGCAAGAGATGTAACAGAGCAAAAAAATGCTCAGGTAATTATTGGAAAAAGTGAGGAGTCTTTAAACAGAGCCCAAAGTATTGCAAAAATTGGCAGCTGGGAGTTTAACCTTTCCACTTTTGATTTAACATGGTCAAAGGAACATTACAAAATATTTGAACTGGAAGAAATGCCATCGGATAAACTTTATGAAGCATACAAAAATAAAATTCATCCCGACGATATTCCACAACTTGATTTGAATGTAAAGAATGCCATAGAAAAAGGAGAAGGTTTTACCTATGAGCACAGAGTAATTTGCAAAAATGGTACTATCAAGTATGTTGTAGGGATTGGCGAGGCTTGTATGGATGAACATGGGAAACCTGTTATTCTTAGAGGAACAGTACAGGATATTACGGAACGTGTATTGTCTGAACAAAAAATCAAAGAAAGCGAAGAGTCTCTTAATAATGCTCAGCAAATTTCAAAAACCGGCAGCTGGGAATTCAATCTTGAAAACAATGAATTGAAATGGTCAAAAGAGCTATACAGAATTTTTGAAATGGAAGAGGCTCCGGCGGCTGATTTATTTGAATTATGCAGAAAGAAAATATATCCTGAAGATATTGCCTTGCTCGATAAAGCAATAAGTTTTGCCATCGAAAATGGTGAAGCAATGAACCTGGAGCATCGGATAGTAAGCTACGATGGAAGTATTAAACATTTGCTTGGAATTGGAAAAGTATACAAAAACGAAAAAGGCAAATCGATTTTGCTTCGCGGAACGGTTCAGGATGTTACTGAAAGTAAAAGAATAGAAAGAGAATTAATTCGTTCCAAGGAATTAGCAGAACAGGCTGTAATAGCAAAAAATTCTTTCCTGGCTAATATGAGTCATGAAATACGAACTCCCATGAATGCTATCATAGGTTTCACGGATTTACTTGGCCAAACTAGGCTGGATAATGTGCAAAACGAATTTGTTGAATCTGTAAGGAATGCCGGTGAAAACCTTTTGTCAATAATTAACGACATTCTCGACTTTTCAAAAATTGAATCCGGTAAGCTTTCTATTGAAGAACAGCCTTTCAAAATTCGTGAAACGTTTAAGAATATACATAAATTATTAAAGGTAAAGGCCGATGAAAAACAATTACAATTTGTTTTGAATATTGATAAGGATGTTCCGGATGTTGTTTGCGGCGACTGTGTGCGTTTAACTCAGATCATGATAAATCTTGCCGGAAATTCTATTAAGTTCACGGAATCAGGATGCATTAGTATTAATGTTACTAAATCAGGTAGAGGCGATTCTGTAAAAAACATAAATTTTTCTGTAAAGGACACAGGTATTGGTATTCCTGAGGATAAACTTGAAACCATTTTTGAAAGGTTTACTCAGGTTAATAATGAGACACATAGAAAATATGGTGGCACTGGCTTAGGACTAAGTATTTCCAAAAGCCTTGTTGAACTAATGGGAGGCACATTAAAAGTTACCTCAGCAATTAACAGAGGATCGGAATTTTCATTTGGACTTAAATTTCAAACAGCAGAAGAAGCGAATTTATATACTAAAAGTAAAGAAGTTGTCGTTAGAAAACACCTGGGTCATTCTGCCATTCTTGTTTTTGAAGACAATATGCTAAATCAACGACTTGTAAAAAATGTATTAAACAATTTTGGTTTCGAAGTAGAACTTGCTTCCAATGGAAAAGCAGGATTAGAGTGTTTGATGAAGAGTAGTTATGATGTTATATTAATGGATCTTCAAATGCCTGATCTGGACGGTTACATGGTTACCGATGCCATTAGAAATGACTTGAAAATTAAAACCCCAATTATAGCTATGACTGCCCATTCAATGTCCGGTGAAAGAGAGAAATGCCTGTCTTATGGCATGAATGATTATCTCTCCAAACCATTCAAACAGGAAGAATTGTTCCAAAAAATTTCTGATTTATTATTTAAAATTTCTGAACTTATTGAAATTGACAATTACGATGGTGGTCATTCGATAAAAAAATCTTACAATCTAGATTATTTAAGAGAGTTATCAGCCGGAAATAAAGGATTTGAAAAGGAGATGATAGAAATATTTATTAGCAAAGTATCTACAGATATTGAATTACTCTCCTTGGCTTTAGATAGAAAAGATTATAAAGCTGTTAAAGATCAGGCACATGAGTTAATATCATCATTGCCTATAGCCGGATTGACAGATTTGGAACCATCTTTAAAAGAAGTCGAAATTGAAGCGGGCAAAAAAATAATAAATAAAGAAACATATTTAAAGTTCGAAAAAATTAAGGTAAGATTAAATGAATGCTTCCCGGAGCTTAAAAAGGTATTGATTGAAGAGTATAATTAATTAAAAAAATGGATTCAGAAAAATATATGAAGTGCATTATTGTTGATGATAATATTCTTGCATTAAAAGCAACGGAACAGTTTGTGCAAAAGGTTGATTATCTAACCTTGGCCGGTACATTCGGTAATCCCGTCAGCGCTCTTTCCTTTATTTCTCAAAATAAGGTTGATCTTGTATTTTTAGATGTTGAAATGCCTGAAATGAACGGCATTGAATTTCTTAAATCTCTTAAACATCCTGCTCCTCAAATTATCCTGACTACCACCCATAAAGACTATGCTCCGGAAGCGTTTGAGCATAATGTGACCGATTATCTTGTTAAGCCTATTGTTCACTCACGTTTCATGAACTCAGTTTCAAAAGCTAAAATGGTATTTGATAATCAAAGAAGGGACTTTGTAGATAGTGAAGCCGCTTTTATTAAAAAGGGCAGCTCTATAATTAAAGTAAATAAATCGGATGTCCTCTGGATTGAAAGTCTGGGCGATTACGTTACTCTGAATACAGAAAGTGAAAAACATGTCGTGCATTCAACCATGCAGGAGATTATGGAAAAATTTCCGGAAAAGGATTTTATTCGTGTTCATCGTTCTTTCATTATAAGGATTAATAAGATCGAAAATATCGAAGATGATCTTATTCATTATGGCAAACAACTGATTCCAATTGGAAAAACATACAGACAAGAAGTTTTTAAACGACTAAATTTACTTTAATAGTTTTATTGTTTTCGGCTGGAAAGCAATTATTGGTGAATTATTTATAAATTAAAGAATGCACGAACTTGTTCGTGCATTCTTCATTTAGTCCTGTTTCATATTTTTTATGATGAAAATTCAGTATAGTATTCATTAATTGATTATTTTCTAATTTATACGACATATATATCTGGAAATCAATATTATATAATCATTTTTTTTACCGACGATTTGCCCCCCTTTATCGAAGTAAATGCTCTCTTTAACGAATTTATATTATGGGCTATGGTTACGGTCGTAAACTAGCATAAAATTAAATAATGAAAATGGTCATCGGTTCAGAAATTATTATAAAGCGAAATTTCTTTAATGCTCTTCACAGCTTTCTTCTAAGTTCTTTAACTGTATTCTTTTTATCAGCCTTTATAAGTAATGATATTTTGGCTGCAACAGATTACAGATCTATAAATTCAGGAAACTGGAATAGTACTAGCACCTGGGAGTCATTCAACGGTACAAGTTGGGTTGCTGCTTCATCAACTCCTACAAATAGTAATGGTGTAATATCAATTCGGACCGGAAATACAGTAACGGTAAGCGCAAATGTAACAGCGGATGAAATAACTATTGATGCAGGAGGTACACTGACAATTTCCTCGGGTAAGACTCTTACAGTCGCAAACAATACATCCGGAGTTGATCTTACTGTAAACGGTACCTTGACAATTTTTGGTACAATGACAAATCAGGGAAGTTCATCAACAATTATCTCAGGATTGGTAATATTAAAATCCGGCGGAACAAACAACTATGCCGGTAGTTCAAATATAACCATAAATTCAGGCGGAAGATATTGCAGTGAAGATAATGGCTTCACTACTTCTGCAAACATTTGGGTCATAAATTCCGGAGGTGTGTATCAGCATAATGTCGATGGTGGAAGTATTCCTCAGGCTACCTGGAATACCAATTCATCTTGTGAAGTAACAGGTATTGTAAGTACTAAGCCGGGAAACTTAGATCAATCATTTTATAATTTTACATGGAATTCAACCGGCCAGACTTCTGTAGAAAACCTGAGTGGTAAATTAGAAAATATTTCGGGTGATTTTTATTGCATCTCTACCGGAACAGGTAAAATACGATTAAGTCAAATTGAAAATTATACCATGAATATAGGCGGTAATTATTACCATCAGGGTGGAACTCTATTTGCAACAACAAAATCGACTTCGTGTTTTATTAATATCTCAGGAAACTTTATTCAAACAAGTGGTACCTTCGCCGGAACAGATGTTAACCAGTATAGCGGTCAGGGTAGCCCTGAAATGAATGTATATGGCGATTTTTCCATTTCATCAGGCACTTTTGATATGAGTCAATATACAAGCAATACTTCTAATAATGGAATAATGAATCTCAATCTCTTTGGCAATTTAATACAATCCGGAGGGACAATTACTGAAACAGCCACAAATACTGGAGAAGGAAATATATACTTTGCTAAAACCGGCATTCAATATTTTACAAAAACCGGTGGAAACATAAACAACCTGGTACATTGTTTAATTAATAGTGGTTCAACCGTTGAAATGGGCACCAGTATATTCACGGGTTCAGGTAATTTCACGCTTTTAAGTGGAGGTGGATTAAATATGGGTTCTGCCGATGGAATTACAGCTTCCGCCTCAATTGGAAATGTGCAGGCAACCGGAACCCGCTCATATAGTTCAGGTGCTAATTATACATACAATGGAACAGTTGCACAGGTTACCGGAAACGGTTTACCTTCAACAATACAAAACCTTACCATTAATAATTCAGCCGGTGTTGCATTAACTTCTAATGTATCCGTTAGTGGAACATTATTTCTTACCTCAGGAAATGTAACAACTTCAACAAATACACTCATTCTGGGTACTTCAACAGCAACGCTTGGCAGTTTGTCAAGAACATCGGGTCATATTGTTGGAGCATTTAAGAGATGGATCGCTGCTGCTGCCACAAGTAATATATTATTTCCTGTTGGAACAACAACCGATTATAAAAGTATTAATTATAGTTTTACAACTGCTCCTTCTTCCGGAGGTTCTATTACTGTTACATTTGATAATAGTTTTTTAGGTGCTAAACAATTGAATTTGATAGATGGAACTGATACCATTCAAAATGCCGGCATGGGTTTATGGAACACTTCTTCAGCGAATGGCTTAAGCGGAGGTGTTTTTAATATCGATTTAACTGCAACAAATTTGCCGGGTGTATCTAACTATACGGCTTTACGACTAATTTCAAGAACTAATTCTTCATCATATTGGAGTACCCAGGGAAGTCATAGTGCAGCGACAGGCTCCAATTCCACACCAATTGTTCACCGTACAGGTCTAACTTCACTTGTGCAGTTTGGAGTTGGTTCTCCGGCAGCAAATACACTTCCCATTCAACTGGTAAGTTTTAAAGCTATTGTTGATGGAGATAAAGTTGGGTTAAGCTGGACAACATCATCGGAAATTAACAATGAATATTTTACTGTTGAAAGATCATCCGATGGAATTCATTTTGAAGAATTACTTCGTAAATCGGGTGCAGGTAACAGCACAATAACAATAAATTATTATGATTTTGATAATAATCCTTTGCCGGGTTACAATTATTACAGACTGGGACAAACTGATTTTGATGGTAAAGGCACGTTCTCGACTATTAGAGTTGTAAACTATACACAACATAAAGTGGAAGCACAATCTTTATGTATTGTAAATGTTGGGCCGAATCCTTTCAACGATAATCTGAAAATTAATGTTAAAAGTAATTTGGAAGAAAAAGCTGAAGTAAGAATCTTTGATATTAATTCCCGATTGATCTATTCCGAAAAAATAAATGTTTTACCGGGTGAAAACACTTTTCAAATTAATATTGAAAATAATTATTTACCGGGTGTTTATTTCTTCAATCTGATTCATAGTGGGTTTACGAACTCAATAAAATTGATTAGACAATAAATAATTTCCATTGCATTAATATAATTATAATAACAAATAATAAAATTTCTATTTACAATCTTAGCTCATTATTTATGATAATTATATTTCTTTTATTAAAAATATCACTCGTAGTTTTAGTTTTACGAATTGAAATTCTTTCTCAAAAAAGGGTTTTAAAAACATACTCCGGAAAATTGAAATGAGGCAACGATGAAAATGGATTCTATTGATGCTATTTTGAAAAATCAATTTCTTATTTTGCTTGATTTAACAGCTTTTTTTTGATATTGTAATAAGTAAGAAATACGTTACTTTCATATTTTTTTAAAATAGTAAGATAAATTCAATTAGAAAAACGCTCGTTCTTGCATTAGTAAATTAATTTCAAAAGTTCTGTTTTAAGAATTCAGACTTATTTTTCTCTTATAAATGGATGTTTTGTTGAAGGTTACATAGATTGGTATCCTGAATTTAGCAAATTTTTATTTAAGATCTTACAGATACAGACTTTTTTCCTATTTGTTTCAACACTGCAAAATGATAATAGTATAAGAAAAGGTTATAATGAATACTGTTAAAGATTAACAAAAATGAAACAAAGAAAATCCAGAATTGCTTTACTCACCAATTTGAAAATGACTTTCAGATTACGGTTGATTTTACCTGTAGTTTCTATAGGACTTTTAGTGTACTTTTTTCTTTATTTTAATGTGGGAACTCCGAAAATAGCTAAAGCAGGAACTGAATCACTTTCTTCAGGTTCCTATATTATAAACATGGGAGTATCCCCTCAAACATACAATAACGGTTTGAAGCCTTATGGTATGGTGTATGATTTGATGGTAAATTATAAAGTTCCGGTGAAATGGATTATAGACCCTACTAAATCAAAAGATGGTACTGATTTTATTTATTCCGGTACATCCTATAAAGGAGGACCATTTATTATACCCGCTGAATATATTAATTCAACCATTACCGGCAGAATATCTTATTGGGCATCTCAGGGAGTTTCCGGTTTATATACAACAACTGCTATTAGCGTTCCGGTTTATGCAACACTAACAAATTTTCCACGCATAATAATCGATACAGTTTCAAAAAACGAAAACATTATTACCAATTACTTTGGTAATGCTTTAATTCCTTCAAGTGCTTATACTAAAGGCTCTCCATCATTTCTTACTCTGTGTCATGATTTATGGATTAATCCCCACGGCGATCCTAACTGGACTACTCATGGTTATCTTTATGACCTGGTAACAGTGGCGAAGAGCTTTGTTTGGATTCAATGCCACGCTGTAAGTGTGACAGAGGGTATTGCTAATTCGTCTTCTCCATTTCAGAAACTTAATTTTTTAACTACTAACGGACTTAAGTGTTATAGTAATAGTAAATGTGGTTCAGGAGTTACAGAAACGCATACAGGAAATTCTTCGGCACCTTATACCCTTTTTTATCCTACTGATCCCGTAATGCAATTTATTGGGACTATGGATGGTGCTTGTAGTGGCGGATCAGAAAAATGGTTTCAGCCCCAATCAACCGGAAGCTGGAGAAGTACAACGAAAAGACTGGTTACTACTGCAACAGGAACGTCTCCCAATGAAGGTGTACTAATGGTATACGGTCCTGCCTATGGTGATACAACTAATGGATATGTTATGTATGAAGGTGGACATAACATCGACGGTAATGGAACTACCGCTGAAAAGGTTTCCGCGCAAAGAGCTTTTTTTAATTTCGTTTTACTTGCCGGAACTAAAAAGCAATTGGCTATCGACAATGTTGTGACACCATCTACTATTTACTCTCAGGAATCAAAGGCAGTATCATTAAGTGTTTCCGGTGGTACTCCCGGTTATACGTTTACCTGGAGCTGTTCCCTGGGAGGGACATTTACTAATAATCGTAATGCTTCCACAACATTTAGGGCACCTACAGTAAATGTTACTACTTCAGGTGTCATAACATGTACTGTTGTTGATAATTGCTCGAGACAAAATTTCATTTCTCGCCCTATTACAATATATTCAACACTGCCAATTTCTTTGAAATCATTTTATGGTAAATTTAAAGAGGATAAAGTAGAACTCAACTGGATTGTAGCGTCAGAGGTGAATAACGATTACTTTTCCCTGGAACGTAGTTTTGATGGAGTTAATTATACCGAAATCGGAAGGGTTGCCGGGTCTAAGAACAGTGTGACAGATAAAAGATATGATTTTATTGATTATTCACCCGGTGACAATAAAAATTATTACCGTTTAAAACAAACCGATTTTGATGGGAATTCAAAAACGTTTGATCCGATTTTTATTAAAGGGTATAGTTTTGGAAATAAAAAGAGTAAAACGGTTTACCTTCCAAACCCATTTACGGATAAGTTTGACATTGATTATTATTCTGACATATCAACTACCATTGATTTCACGCTGATGGATCGCTCCGGAAATATTGTCCGTAAACAATCTATTGTTTGTAAGCAGGGATTAAATAATTTTCAATTCAATGACCTGACTGATCTTTCGCAAGGTATTTATTATGCTGTTTTTAACCGGAACGAAGAGAGAGAAATAATAAGGTTGTTAAAGTACTAAAACTTTCTGTTGTATTCCTTTAAAGGCATTGATGTAATCTTCTGCCTAAAAAACATTACAATTTACTTTTCTTATTTGTTTTAATAAGACAGATATTTTTTCTCATGGTATATAAAATATGACGAAAATATTTCAATAATTAGTTAATTCTTACAATGTAGTATTAGTTGAATATGCGTCAGATGGTCATTCTTATTTGACTTTGTATAATTCTGAATTAATAGTCAATAATTCTGTTAAGCCTTTGATTAATTCTCTTTCAATTTTCACAAAATCTTACTTTTTGCCGATTTCTCGCTTTTATATTTAAACAACACAAAGTATTGGTAGTATAAGAAAGTAATGTAATCTGTGATAGAATTAAAACACAGGCAATGTTTCCATTAATTCAAAACTTAATCATATGCGTTTAAAGCAAACACAAAGAGTCAGACAAACCCAACAATATAGAATGGTGTTGAGGAATTTTTTTGTAATGGTTTCTTCTGTAATTGTATTAACTTCTCTTGCTTTGGTTATGCTTATTACCGCCGGTAATAATACCCGGTCATTAGCTGCTCAGACTAAAATATTGGTTGACAATAAAAGCAAATAATAATGAATTTTAAGAAAGCTGAAGTGAAAACATTACATCAGTCAAAATTATTTGAATTTATGTAAATGAAATCAAATAGGAAATACTTTAAGAATTTCTTATTAAAACATTCGCTTGTTTTAAGCGTACGGTACGTTTTTCAAATCACAACAATTCTTCTATATAATTTTTCTTCATCATTCGCTTTTGTAAACGGCGATTTTCGATCTTCTGTCAGTGGTAATTGGAATGATCCTTCACACTGGGAGGTTTACAAGGACTCGCTTTGGGTTACAGCTTCAGATTTCCCAACCTATAAGGATGGAGAAATTACAATTCGCCCGGGAAATTATATAAACGTTAATGAAAATGTTTGTATTGATCAGTTAAGAATTTCCGGCGGTGGACAACTTCAAATTAATGAGTCAAAAGTGCTCTGCGTTAAAAATGGCAATGGTGCAGATTTGTATGTCGAAGGAACATTATTTATTAATGGCACACTTTCAGGTATCAATTCTTCAGAAATAGTTATTTCCGGTATGGTTTTAGTCAAACCTATCGGAAGGAATATCTTTGAAAGTGGCAGCCAACTTTCAATTGTTGAAAATGGCTTAATTCATTATATGGATAAATGGGACGAAGACATTTCCTTTTCCTCAATTATTTTCCGGCAGTCTAATACAGTTTTTACTCCTGATAACTTTGTAACTGACGTTTCAAATGATTTGCTTGTAATGAATGCTGATGATAATTTAATCAGCTTTTCTTCTATGGAAGAGGTAAATATTAATGACAGAAATGATTCAACGATTGATAATGTATTTTGTAATTGTTCTGATTTTACAGTTAAATTAGTAGACTTAGTAATCGAATTAAACTGGAAAATAGATTCGAAATGCAAGAGCGACCAGTGTGTACTTGAACGTAGTTCAGATGGTGTTCATTTTTTTGAAATAAATGCATCCATAAAAATGGATTTTCAATCTGATCTTAAAGTATATAAATCAATTGATATTAACCCGGTAGCAGGAAATAATTTTTACAGGATTAAGTTTTCTAAAAACGAAAATGAAAATTACTATTCTGATGTAGAGGTTATAAATTTTAAACCGGCTTCTGAATACGGTGATGAGTTGAAAATTGTATCTTTATTGGAGAACCCATTTACCAGAAATTTTGAACTTGATTTTGTTGTTCCCGAAGGAGGGGAGGTGGATCTTGCATTACTTAACTCATCCGGTAAAAGAGTTTGTTATGATAAAATAAATGTATCTAATGGTTTAAATTCCTATGAATTTTTTAAAAAGCTTGGTCGTAAAAACGGAATATCTTTTGTTACCATTTCAAGGGATGATCAAATGGTACTTGAACGGGTTCTGAAATATTGAATTTTTACCATTACAATATTTGTTCAGATTGTGCAGCAATCAACAAAGAATGAAATTTAGATATTTTTCTAATTTATTGAATTCTTTATTGAGTCAATGAAATTTTAATATCATATTTTGATTTTTATTGAAGACATTTTATAATTTAGCGTCTGTCAATGAAAACCTTTGCAATTGTCGATATTGAAACAACAGGTTCTTATGCCGGTGCTAATTCCATTACGGAAATTGCTATCGTCCTTCATAATGGACAAAAGGTAATTGATTCATTTCAATCACTGGTTAATCCTGAAACTTTTATTTCTCCTTACATTTCACGCTTAACAGGTATTACCAATGCAATGCTTGCTGATGCTCCTCGTTTTCACGAAATTGCCAAGAAAATCTGGACGTTAACGGAAGGGGCAACATTCGTAGCTCACTCTGTTAATTTTGATTACTCATTCATTCGTGAAGCCTTTAAAAGCCTGGGGGCTGATTTTAAAAGGCCTAAACTTTGTACTGTGCGTTTAAGCAGAAAAATATTTCCCGGCCATTCTTCCTATAGTCTCGGCAGCATTTGCACAAGTCTTGGCATTGAAATTAAAAACCGCCACCGTGCCATGGGTGACGCTGAAGCAACTGTTAAACTATTTGAATTATGTTTGCAGAACGATACTACCGACTATCTGAAAAAATCCCTAAACCGCAACTCCAGAGAGGCTCTTTTACCGCCCAATCTTCCTGCCGATGTTTTTAACCACCTTCCTGAAAAAACCGGAGTTTATTATTTTCATAATGACAAAGGCGATATTATTTATGTAGGCAAAGCTATTAACATAAAGAAAAGAATTCTTTCTCACTTTTCCGGAAAAGGCCCAAGTCGTTTAGCTTTTATTTCATCCATTGCAAATATAACTCATACAATCTGCGGAACAGAGTTAATTGCTCTATTACTTGAATCAAATGAAATTAAGCGATTGTACCCGATTTACAATCAGGCTCAGAAGTTTGAGCGTAATAATTATATACTTACCGATTATATTGATCAGCGCGGCATTCATCACCTGGTTTTTGCCAGGAATAATAAGCAGCTAAAACCCATAACCCATTTCAGAAGCTTTGATGCTGCCCGGGAATTTATTTTTGGTCTAATTAAGGATTATCATCTTTGCCCGCGCTATTGCGGTATACAGTCAAGTTCGGGACCATGCCTTGATTTTGGAATGGGAAAGTGTAAAGGAATTTGCGCCGGCAAAGAAAGTGTCGATGAATACAATAAGCGTGTTAAAGCTGCTATCCGTAAAATAAATAAGAAACTTCAAACAAATATTATTATTGGTGAGGGAAGAAGCATGAACGAGAAATCAGTTGTACTGATTGAACAAGGAGTATATAAAGGATTTGGATATTTTGCCGAAAATCTTGAAGTAGATTCATTGGAAAAGGCAAAGGAAATTATAGATCCTTTTAAACATAATCCTGATGTGCAGCGCATCCTCGACAGATGGGTTTAATAAAACAAGAGAAATCTTAAAAAACAATCAAGGGATTTTCTAACATTAATTTTGCCTGTAAATTTCAAAAGCTTTATTCTCCCAAATATTTTCATAATGTTCTTTGTGAATTCTTAAAAGATTCTCCAGCCCCGAATCTTTTAAATTGGAACCTGAATTGTTTTTAGGAGCGACTAGATAAATTGATTTATAATGTTGAAACTGGTCAAAAGTCTTTTCCGGCGATTGATCCCTGATTGTATATAAAACTTTCCTGCCTGTATATAAAGAAAATGCTCTTGCTCTGCAAAAAACAAAAATGGAATTTGATGGCAGCGTTTTTATAAAGGTAAACATTTCCCGGGATGTTTCCTTTTGTGGCCCGTCTTCAATTTCTTTTTGATGATTTAAGATGTTCCAAACCGGACTCGCACACGCCAGTATCATTAGAAGGTAGATTGAAGTTAAAATTAAATTAGTTTTTCTTCCTAATGGGGTAAAAACAAATTTTAAAAAATATCCCAAATAAAAAATAAACAAGGGTAATATTGGCAGTAAAAATCTGGCACCACCGTCGCCATAAGGATAAAAAAGTATAACCGCTAAATAAATTGGAAATACATATTCGGATAATGAGCCGGATTGAATACTTTTTATAAGCCAGCCGCATAAAGCAAGGAGTATCCAAACTGCCGGTATCCACGTACCGAAAAAGGGAAAAATATATTGAGAAACTGAATAATAGAGTGTAATGTTTTTTAGGAAAAGTAAATCATGTGTTTGAAAGGAATTAAAATAAAAGCTCGCCAAATGGCCAGGACCAATAGGGAATAATAGTTTATTTAGAAGTATAAAAAGCAGAAAGGCGAGTGCTATTGATAAGATTAACCGGAATAAATTGTTTTGCCGGTTATTGTTTTTTAGCATTTGATTTAAACCATAAAAAACAAAACCGATAATTGCTGCAAAGCCGGCAAGTCTTAGTGAAATTAGAAAAGCGAGAAGGATAGCAGTAACTATTAATGCATATTTCTTTTTATAATGAACAGACTCTGCCCATACAAATAATAACATCAATATACACGTAAATGGGATTTCAGATAAAATCTGTTTCTTTAATTCAAGTATTTGGAAGTTGTAACAGAAAATTAAGGCTAGAAAAACAGAAAAGATAAGTGAAGTTTTCTTTCTGAAGTATTCGAAACAAATTATTCCTGTAATAAAGAGTGCAAATGAAAAAAAGACACAATAAGCTTGAATATCCAGTTTTGCAAAATAGTAAACCGGGGCAATTAATAAAGGAAGTCCGATGGGATATGCTGCTATAGCATAAGCAGGAGTGTTTGAATCAAACAATAAGCCATTTTCAGTCTGGGGCTTTTTTTCAATAATATTTTTTGCCTGAATAAGATATTGTGCGAAGTCATCTCCCCAATCGTGCGAGTCTTTTACATTGATGAAAAATAAAGGTAATAGAAGTAAAGCAAGAAGAATTCTGTACTTCTTTACATTTGTCTTAGCCTTTATCATAATCAATCCCTTGCTTCAAAAGTAAGGATTTAGTTCTGATCGCATAAAATGCCATATACAAAAAGCATACAACTCCTACCAGATAAGACCATTGAATTCCTAAATATGCATCCGATGCAAGTATACCCTGAAGCAAGCTGATTATACCACCACCCATAATCATCATAATAAGAAGTCCTGCTCCTTCATTGGTATGTTTTCCCAATCCCGCAATAGCCAGTGTGAATATGCATGGCCATAAGGTACTGCAGAATAAGCCCACACTTATAAATGCATACACACTAATCAACCCTTCTGTTAACATGCCTGTGAAGAGTGCAATGATTCCAAGTGTTGAAAATATCAATAGCTGTCGGGCAGGGTTTCCTTTACTCATATAATCTGCCGCTATTAATACAATAATTACCAATGGGTATTTGTAAAAAGGCTCTATGTTATGTCCTGCAAGGAGATTGACTCCAAGAAAGAAACCAAAAGCCAGGAAAGGCATAATTAAGGTGAATATTTTTTTTGAACCTTCACTTATGTTGAGTATCCCTACCGATGAAGTCCAGCGGCCTATCATTAAACTTGCCCAGAACAAGCTAATGTACGGAGCAACCTGCTCTGTGCTTGTATTTAAATGTTGCCGCATGTATTCAGGAAGATTACTGGCAGTAGAAACTTCCACTCCTACGTAAACGAATATCGCTATCATTCCAAGGATTAACTGCGGATAACTAAAAACACTTTTCCTGTCTTTGCCCGTAACATCATTCGTTTCTCCGGACGCATTGACTTCTATTTTATCCGGAATGGATGAAAATTTAAAGATGATTGCGAATACAATAAATGCAGCTCCCAGAATAAGGTAAGGTGTTTTAACACCGGAAATACTTCCCATGTGTACACTCGAGGAATCAATCGTGCCGAATATCGCAAGACTAACAAGTAAAGGACCAATGGTTGTACCTATATTATTTATACCGCCGGCCAGACTTAATCTTTGGGAGCCTTTCTTTGGGTTTCCAAGTACAATAGTTAGCGGATTTGCCGCTATCTGCTGTAGAGAAAATCCCAGTCCAACTATGAACAACCCTGTAATCATCAACGGAAAGGATGCTGATTCAGCAGCGGGATAAAACAATAATGTTCCCAGAGCAGAAAGACATAAACCTCCTGCTATTCCGTTTTTATAGCCAATTCTGTTTAGTAAATCTCCGCCTGAATAGCGGGAAATCAAATAGTATATTACCGAACCTACTGTATAGGCGACATAAAAAGCAAATGAAATCATCTGCGATTGCCATTGAAGGAGATTTAGTTTTTCCTTAAAAACAGGAATTAAAATATCATTACTGGCTGCAACAAATCCCCAAAAGAAGAATATGGAGATTAGTGTAGGCAATGCCATGCGACCGGCAGAGGTATAGGTTTTTGTCATAGTCATTCTTTAGAATCTGAAATGTATATTCTTTTTAGTAAAGGTTAATGCTCCAAAGAAAAATGTTATTAAAGAAGAATGTTTATTAATATCTTTTTTGAAACGGGATTCGGTTTTTTTCAATATAAAGGATTATTTACCTTTCTGCCTCTTAATTAATAAATAACCTTATATGATTCTAATAATCGACAGCGGCTCAACGAAAGCAGATTGGATTTTTACCGATGGAAAGACAAAAAAACTATTTACCTCTCCGGGAATGAATCCCTACTTCCTTAAGGAAGATGAGATTGTTCGGATGATAAAGAAAAATATTACAGGAATTAATTTTAAATCAATAGCAAAAGTTTACTTCTATGGTGCCGGTTGTTCCAGCAAAGAACTAAACGATGTTGTATCCAGGGCTTTCAAAAGAGTTTTTACGGCAGCAAAAGTTACCATCGATCACGATATCCTTGGCGCTGTGCTCGCTACATGCGGAAAGGAAGAAGGAATTTCCTGCATCATCGGCACCGGATGCAATTCAGTATATTTCGACGGAAAAAAAATTGAAAAAAATAATTATGGTCTTGGCTATATCCTTGCTGACGAAGGTTCCGGTTCATGGCTCGGTAAAAAGCTTGTTACGCATTACTTGTATGGCTTACTTCCTGAAAAATTGTCTGAGCAATTCAAAAAGAAATACCGTCTGACAAAAGATAAAATTGTCACCAATGTTTATAACAAACCTTTGGCAAATTCCTGGCTTGCTTCTTTGGCGCCTTTCCTTGTAGAAAACAAAGATAACTTTTGGGTAAAAAATACAGTTTTAACAGGCTTTGAGGAGTTCGTGAAGCTCTATATAATGAATTACCCAAAATATCAGAAGGTCCCTGTTCATTTTGTAGGCAGCATTTCTTATCTATTCGTTGATTTGCTCGATGAAATTTTAGAAGCCCAAAATATTACTAAAGGAATTGTAATTAAAAAACCAATTGATGGTCTGGTTTCCTACATTTCAAAAAAAGAATTTAGTACTAAATACTAAGTACTTATTTAAAGTATCTTAACTCAAATTCTTTTCCGTCAAAAACACCATAAGAGAAATAACGTATCCAATCTCCAAGATTGATATACCTACTTTTCCCATTGATTGGAAAATCGAGTGGCAAATGTCTGTGTCCAAATATTAAATAGTCGAAATGTTTCTTTTGAAGAAGTTCTTTCGAATGGATAATCAGCCATTCTTTTTCCTCTCCTAAAAATTTTTCATCCGATATGCCTGTTGCTACACGACTCTTTTTAGAAAAATATTCTGCTATACCTATTCCTGCATTTGGATGCAGCCGGGCAAACATCCATTGACTTATTTTACTTGAAAAAACTTTTTTAATGAATTTATATCCATGATCGCCCGGCCCTAAGCCATCGCCATGGCCAATGTAAAATTGTTTGCCGTTGTATTCTTTTTCTATGGGTTCTCTGTAGATTTTTACATTTAACTCTTTAGACAAGTAGTCAAATGTCCACATATCATGATTCCCTGTAAAATAATGTACTATAATTCCCTTATCAGTTAGTTCAGCAATTTTACCGAGAAGACGCACGTAGCCACGCGGCACAACTGTTTTATATTCAAACCAGAAATCAAATACATCGCCCAAGAGATAAATCTCTTCCGCATCTGATTTTATTTCGTCAAGCCATTTTACTACTTTTTTTTCCCTGGCCAGACTGCTTTCATAATCCGGTACTCCCAGGTGAAAGTCTGAAGCAAAATAAATTTTTTTCCCCGGATTCATTATTCGTTCATTGATTTAATAAAGTCGAGCGGATTCAGCATGTTTAAATGCAATTCAAAACGTAAAAGATCTTTTTTGCCCAGATCCTGACCTTCTACGGCATTCTTAATGTCTTTTGAATATGCAAATGGATAATAGATCACAAAAATATCTTTTATTATCGGTATGTCAACACCGGCCTCCCAGGAATATTTTCCAAATTCTCCCTGACTGTCTGAATTGTCAAAAGTTCCAACATTAAGAAATAGTCTGATTGGCAATAAACCCGGTAGTGTAGTATTTATATTTATACCGAACATGTATTCTTGCGCAAGCCTGTAAAAAGATGTCGGTGTCTTAAATCCTGCATAATCTTCCGTAAATTGTTTGGAAGTAATTCCGGTTTCTTCTGTTCTGCCTATAAATACTTCATCAAAGAGATAATCTCTTTCTCCGGCTCGTCCGCTTAGACTCATTCTATAATCTGTAATTGATTTTTTAGAATAATTTAAATATCCGCCAAAGAATCTAAAGTTCATCCCTTTATCCTTTTTATCGTAACAAATAAATTTTTTCAATTCAAGAGTTGCAGTAAATAATTCTTTGTTTCCTGTTATTGTTATTTTTTCTAATGATTTTTCAAGTGGATTGTTGTTTATCCTTTTATATTCTCCCTGAAAAAAATGCATGTTCAGCTTTGACAGGCTGTAGTTATAGATATAAGGGATTTCTTTGCTGATAAAGACATCTTGAAGCGTAATTGTATTTTTAAAATGATTTTGAGCATCGCTTTGCTTCAGGGAAAAGGTGATTTGATTGTTTAGTTTTAGAAAATGATTGGTGTGTGAATATGTAAAGTCTGCATTTGAATATTCATCATGTAAATATGCATATCTGCTAATACCGGAGTGTAATGTAATTCTGAAAAATTTTGAATCATAAGGATATATATGAAAACTAACATCACCGCCCCCTGCAAGGTCTTTTGTTCCTGTTCCGTAAAGCGGCATTAATCTATATTCAAATTTATTTTCATGTACAGAAATATTATAAATGATTATTCCGGGTAAAAACTTATTATAGTTATTCCAACCGAGTACCGGTATATAAAAAAATTGTGTACGCTTTGGATTTTCTAAACGCCAGCCAAAGGACATCTGCGGCTTTTCCATGCTGCGGAAAAATCCGGTGGTTCGTAGTGTATTATCTTTTTCATACAATTCAGGCAGACGTTCTTCATTGTCAATTCGAAATTCTTTACACTCTGAGCAGGGAAGGATCGTATCCTTCGAACCCGGGAAGCCTTCCATCCAGAATGTATTAATGGCTTTACCATTGCTTATTTCACTGATGGGTATTGGTCCTGCAATCCTTCCTGTGTTTTTAATGCTGAGTTTAATGTTATTTGAACCTTGAAGCCTTGAACATGTAAGACGATAATTTAATTTATTTGAACTTCCTAAAAGTCCCTGAAAAAACCAATCCAATTTTTTTCCGCTTGTTTCCTCAACAATATTACGGAAATCCTCGGGTTGAGGGTGTCTGAATTTCCAGCGATCAAAATAAATTTGCATACTTCGATCAAACAAGGAATCTCCCAAATAGTATTTTAAGTAATCTAAACTTATCGATGATTTATAATATGCATTACCGTGGTAATTTTTTATACCTAGTTTTTCTGAACTCAGATCGGGCGCTTGATCTAGGTTCATTCTTGCATTCGTTAAGTATTTATAATATTGAATTTTTCTGTGATTTATTTTTTTCATAGAGAGCCCGGGAATTCCGGAAAATTCAGATACTTCAAGCTGTTGAGTTGAGTCATTTACATAATGTGTATATATATATCTTGTTTCGAAGAAATTATTAATCCCTTCGTCCATCCAGGGATGCTTTCTTTCATTGCTTCCAAGTATTCCATAAAACCAGCTATGGCCAACTTCATGAACAAGTGTCACTTCAAGTTCAAAAGGATCGCCGTAATTTCCAATGGCAGTTGACATTGGATACTCCATGCCATTTCCCATTGCATTGCCAACGTCTATTGCCGAAAATTCATCGTATGGATATTCGCCAAGCCATTCGGAAAAATAATTCAATGAATTGGAAATAATTTCCGGCGATTTTAACCAGTATGAAGCTTCTTTATTATTAAAGAAGGACCATGTAATTACAGGCTTCCCGCTTTTCAGTGTAATTTTGTTTTTTAATACATGCCAGCGCTTGTCTGCAAACCATGCAAAATCATGAACATTTCGCTGAGAGAAATGAATAGTTTTTAAAGTAGAAGAGGAGGGAGGTGATAAATCTTCATCAGGAAAAACAGATATTGTTCGAGTCACTGAATCATTTGTTTCCAGCCTTTTGATTTCATCTGCTGCATTCATCCTGATTCCTGTTGCTGCAAGAACATAATTTTCCGGCAAAGTAATATAAACATCGAAGGATCCAAATTCACTGTAATACTCTCCCTGATCGAGGTACGAAAAATAATTCCAGCCATTCTTGTCAAATACAGCCGGTTTGGGATACCATTGTGTAATATAATAGGATTGTTTGTTGTGTCCTAGCCGGGAAATAAATGACGCAGGAATTTTTATTCGAAAGGGTGTAGTTATGGTAATGCTATCGCCCGGCGCCAATGGTTTAAGTAATGTTAACTTGCAAACATCTGAAGTGTCTTTTAATACGTTCCAACTAATTCTTTCTCCATTAATGTGGAAGTCCAGAGAGTCAATGTTGCCGAGGTCTTCCGGATTTGCATTAAGCATTCTGTCATCACCACTTTTAAAAATTTCCCGTGCCAATGCAGTATTTACATTTTGATATGCTGCCGGCCAAATGTGAAAGTATAGTTCTTTCAGTGTTGTGGATGAGTTGTTTGTGTAAACGATGCTTTCATCTGCAGTAAGAATGTGTTTTTTATCGTCTAGTTTTACATGGATGGTATATTTTACATCCTGCTGAAAATAATTACCTCGACTTATAAAAGGAAATAAAAGCATTGCCAATAGACACAGAGTTCCTGATAGTCTATTGGTCGGGTATAAAATTAACTTTTTCAAAATCAGGATTTTCTCATTAGTGCTTCATTGACTTTAATTTCAATTTCTTCACTTCGAAGTCCTTTGGCAATGATTTTACCTTCCGTGTCAATTAATACATTGTAAGGTATAGATTCAATATGGAAATCCTTTACAACAGTACTTTCCCATCTTCTTAAATCACTTACTTGCGGCCAGGTAATTTTATCTTTTTCAATGGCATTTTTCCATGCAGCTGTATTTTCATCAAGTGATACTCCGAAGATTTCAAAATTATTTCCTTTTAATCTTTTGTAAATTTCAACAAGTGCGGGATTTTCTCTCCTGCAGGGCGCACACCAGCTGGCCCAGAAATCTATTAAAACAACTTTTCCCTTCAGAGAAGCAAGCGATAAAGGTTTTCCTTCCGGCGAATTTAATGTTATATCCGGACACTGACTACCGGCCGGCAAATTATTCAATTCAACCAATAACAGTTCATAGTCTTTTACATATACGTTATCGGGAAAAGCTTTTTTTAAGGAGTCTTTTAAAGAATTGAGTAAACTCATTTCAGAATATTGGTTAATAAATTTCGTAGCAGAAAGCGAAACGATTGATTGCATGTTGTTTTTGATAAAATCTTTCGAGTATTTTTCAATTGCAATTGAATAAGCGGTTTGCAGCTGTTGTCCTATAGAATCTTTCTTTTCAGGAAATTGTGCTCTCAACGATTCATAATTTTGACTCAATGAATCGTTTAATTTTTTTTCAAATGACCTTAGTTCCTTTATAAGTTGCGAATCTTTCGACCCATTTACCTCATAATTTGATTCAAAATTCGCTGCACTACCGTTTACTTCAACTGTTTCATTTTCTCTTAATACTAAGTAAATAATATTTGTCGCATCTGCCCGTAAAACGTAATAGTCAGGCGACTTCGCCGGATTTTTTAACGCAAAACTTCCGTCATTAGATGATTCAACAGAATCGATTGTTGCATAGCCGGCTTCCGTAATCTTCTGAAGATAAATCCACGACTTTTCCGCATTTTTTATTCTGCCATAAATCATGTTTTTTCTCTCCACTTTCTGACAGGAAACAAATAATACTAAAGCAACAAATAATGTAATATTTCTCACAGCTATCTTATTAATGAATCTCATAAAATTTATTTTGTTTAAGTACTAAGTATTACTACCTAACCACGACCTTCTTCAAAACCACTCTGTCTTTCATTAAAATCCTTACGGAATAAATTCCCGGTTTTAGTGTTGAAACATCCAGTGTTGTATTTACTTCCTGAATAACTTTTTCTAAACAAAGTTGTCCAGTTGAATTGATGAATTCCAGTTTAGCATTGCTAATACCTTCTGTTCGCAGAATGCCTGATGTAGGATTCGGGTAAATTTTTAATAGGTTTTCTTTTGTAGAAGTTATATTTGTTATTCCTGATATATCAAGACAAAAGAGTCCGGATTGCATGTCGCTAACCAAAAGTGTTCCACTGGGCAGATACGGATAAGCGGCCCAGGCTCCTGCATACGGAGGCCAGGGGTAAGTGCCCGGAGGATTGGCAGGATAGGTGTCAAAGTATCCCATTAGAACCGGTGTTGAAGCATTTGAAACATTGTAGATATATACTCCATCCTGATAAGCTGCAATAATTAAGAGGCTGTCCAGTAAATATGGATTGTGTGGTGTATTGCCTATATTGGTGTGAAAGGTATCAATCAAAGCAGGGCTGGAAATATTGGATACGTCAACTACTTTTATAGGTCTGCCATCGGGAACCTCTTCGCAAACATACAGCGTAGTAAAATCAGGGGAAAGGCAGCTGCTATGATTATAAATGTTTGAAGCATCCTGAAGCGATCCTAACAAATTAAAAGAATTGCTTACTGAATCATATTTGAATATTTGTAAGCCATCGTATCCACACGAAGCATAAACTGTATCGTTAGAAACAAACATGTCGTGAACAGCGCTGATAAAGGGATAATCCTGATTAAGTTCCCGTAAAAGTGCCGGATGCGATGGATTAGCCAGCGAGTATACACTCATGGATGTAGTATTTGTTAATGTTTTGACTGAAGCCACATAAAGTTTGTTGCCATCCACAAAAAGCGTGTGAGCACGTTCAAAAATATTTGTGCTGTCGTGAATTACATGAACAGAATCGGGGAGGTAGGACAAGTCTGCAATCTGAAAACTATTGCTTCCCGCATCATCGCTTATTATGTAAAGGTAGTTTTGAAATGTTTTATATTCATGCCAGATACAGTCTGTCTGGCGATGAGGTATGTAATCGCTCAAGACAGGATTGGTTGGATTGGTTACATTAACAATATACGTTCCTGCAGTTGAACCGATAATGCCATACTCGTCTCCGGTTGCGGTATCTACCCATCCCCAGCACGATTGATACTTAATTCCATAGGTAAATTCTGCTGCTACAGCCGGATCAGAATAACTTCCCAGGTAATTAATATTCTGATGTTGGAATTGTGATTTTGCACTGATAGTTACAAGAATCAAAATGAAACTTAAGATAATTTTATTCGACATGGATTAAATTATTTGGAATAAGTGCGAATGAGTTCTTTAATAATGTTTGTCATCTTGCCTTCAGCAGCTGTAGCAACTTTTAAAACTTCTTCATGACTTACCTTCTGAGCTTCATCAAATCCTCCAAGGTCTGTTACAATGGATAATGCAAAACAAGGAATGTCCTGATGACGGCCAACTATTACTTCAGGAACAGTGGACATGCCGACGAGATCAGCGCCGACAGTGCGAATGTAGCGGTACTCAGCGGGAGTTTCAAAACAAGGCCCTGAAACACCTGCATATACTCCCGTATGAAATCTATACCCAAAAGATTTGGCTATTTCACTTGCTTTTTCTACCATCGATTTATCATAGGGCTCACTCATATCCGGAAAACGCGGACCAAGTTCATCAAAGTTTTTTCCTATCAAAGGATTCGAAGGCATGAGGTTAATGTGATCGTTAATGATAACAACATCGCCAATCTGATAAGCAGGATTCATGCCTCCACTGGCATTAGAAAGAATAAGTCGTTTTACTCCGAGTGCAATCATTACACGAATGGGGAATGTTACTTCCTGCATGGAATACCCTTCGTAATAATGAAAGCGGCCCTGCAAAGCGACAACATTTTTACCGCCAAGTTTACCAAATATTAAATTTCCGCCGTGGCCTTTTACAGTAGAAACAGGGAAGCCCGGAATGGATGTATAGGGCAGGGAATGAGCAATTTCAATTTCCTTTACAAGTCCGCCTAATCCTGAACCTAAAACGATACCGTATTCAGGTATATCAGTTATTTTTTCTCGTAAGTATTCTACTGTTTGTTTGATTCTTTCTAACATAATCTTTAGTTATTTGTTTAAATATTTCTTCATCCTGATGAAAAGCAATTTCAATCGGAAGGAAGAACAAAGGAAGTTTTTGAATTGTGATGTCAATATCGGGATTTTTTAATCTCATCATGTCCTTTTCTGTAGTAACTATGATTTTATTTGCACTGGCAATATTATCAAATGTTTGTTTAATTGTGAGTACGTCTTTTTTATGGAATTCATGATGATCATTAAAAACTAAAATTTCAAGTTTATCGGTAAACCTTCTTAAATATTCTATCAATCCTGAAGGATTCGCTATTCCTGCTAATAGTAAAATAGTAAAACTTTTTTCCCGGTAGTATTCCAGCCCCATTTGCATGGAATTGTGATTGCCAAATACTCTGGCCAATTCTCCGTATTTTATATAGGTAAAGAATAAAGGCTTTTCCGTTATTAATCGGATATATTCTGTTATTTTCTTTCGCTCAACCGGAGCCAAAATAGAAGGTGATTTACTGATTAGAACAATATCGGCTCTTTTTGCTGACGACCAGGGTTCGCGTTTATTTCCTGCCGGGAGCAAAAAATCCTTGTTGAATATAGAATCAAATTCTATTAATAATATATTAATTCCGGGAACGATTCGTCTGTGTTGAAATGCATCATCCAATAGAATTACCTGGGGTTGTTTTTCCCTTTTTAATAAATTCGTAACCGCTTCCGCTCTGTCTTCAGAAACACAAACCATCACTTTTTTAAATTTGGTAAGGTATTGCATTGGCTCGTCACCAATCAAATGTGTATTGGCAGGAAGTTCTGCCAAAATATATCCTTTTGATTTACGTCCGTATCCTCTGCTTATGGTTGCTGCCTGGTATTCATCCTGAAACAATTTTATTAGATATTCAATATGCGGAGTTTTTCCCGACCCCCCCGTTGTTAAATTACCAATGCTAATAATCGGTACTCCAAAAGAAGTGGATTCTATACGTCCGGAATCGTATAAGTAATTTCTGATCCGAATAACTAAACCATAAAAAAATGAAAAAGGCAGTAGAATTCTGCGCCATGTCTGCATCGTGGCAAATTACAAAATCAAACGAACAACTTTAGCCGGAATTTGTCATTATTATATGTATTTTTATGTTCTACTCTTTAACAATCAATTATATGACTGTGAATGGTTGGTTTTGAAATGAGTAAGGATTGTGATTTTTTTGTAGTATTGATCATTCAAAAAACAAATTATGATTCGAATAAAAAACATTGCTGATTATCTGGAAAGTATTGCTCCGCTTTCTTATCAGGAATCTTATGATAATTCCGGCTTAATTACCGGAAACCCTGATACTGAAGTGAAAGGCGTATTAATCTGCCTGGATAGTACTGAAGCCGTTATTCACGAAGCAATTCAAACCGGCTGTAATTTGGTAATAGCCCATCATCCAATTATTTTTTCAGGACTAAAAAAAATTACCGGTAAAAATTACGTTGAAAGAACCATCCTTTTAGCTATTAAAAATGACATAGCTATTTATGCAATTCATACCAACCTGGATAATGTTACTAACGGAGTAAATAAAATGATTGGAGATAAACTAGGGCTTATTAACCTGCAAATTTTATCTCCAAAATCTTCTTTGCTCAGAAAACTTGTCACTTTTTGTCCATTGGAAGATGCTCCCGGAGTTAGGGATGCCCTCTTTCAAGCAGGGGCGGGAAATATTGGCAATTATGATGAATGCAGTTTTAATATGGAGGGACAGGGTACTTATAGAGGAAATGAAGTTTCCAATCCCACAAAAGGGAAAAAGGGCGAAAGGCATCTTGAAAATGAAATCAGAATTGAAACAATCTTTGAATATCATAAACAAAATACAATTTTAAAAGCATTGATAAAGAGCCATCCATATGAAGAAGTAGCCTACGATATCTTCCCTTTGTTAAATGAATTTCGCCAAATTGGCTCTGGAATGGTTGGGGAACTGCCTGAAAATCAATCAGAAATGAGCTTTTTAAAACATGTAAAGGAAACCATGAAAGCGGGTATTATCAGGCATACTTCTTTACTTAGTAAACCGGTTAAGAAAGTTGCAATTTGCGGAGGATCAGGTAGTTTTCTCATAAATGAAGCCATTTTTTCAGGTGCTCAGGTTTTTATTACTGCTGATTATAAGTACCATCAATTCTTTGATTCGGAAGAAAAAATAGTGATAGCCGATATTGGCCATTATGAAAGCGAACAATTCACAAAAGACCTGATAAAAACGCTTATTCTTGAAAAATTTTCTACCTTTGCCGTCCGATTAACGGAAGTGAACACAAATCCCGTTCACTACATGTAATTAACTGGCTGTACCCACTATATAAAAGCAAAATATAAAATATGGCGAGCGCTTCAACAAAGACAAAAAAAACGGAAAAGACTCCAGATAAGTCTACTACTAAATCTGCTAAAGAAAAAACGCCAGTGAAGACTACAACAAAGTCAGCTTCTTCAACAGTCCAAGAAGAAACAACAATAATGAATAACGAAGCGATTGCTTCCTCTGAAAATACAACTAATACACCCGACGTGACTTTATCTAAAATTGCCAAAGTAAAGCTTAAAGCAAAAGAACCAATTACTTTTAAACCCAGGAAGATTGAGAAAATTATTGATGTCAACAGGCTTGAAAAAAAGCTTGAAGAAATCATGTCCAAGGACCATACTGAATTTTCAGTCGAGGAAAAATTAAAGGCCCTGTTTGTTCTTCAGGAAATTGATTCAAATATCGATAAGATCAGAACCATCCGTGGTGAATTACCAATGGAAGTTATAGACCTTGAAGATGAAATTATTGGTTTGACTACCCGCCTTGACAACATGCGCGAAGAAGCTACTAATTTGGATGATCAGATTAATAAAAAGAAACAATCTGTTAAAGACGCTAAAGAGCAGATTAAAAAATATGAAAGCCAGCAATCGAAAGTAAAAAATAACAGAGAGTTTGATTCCCTCAATAAGGAAATTGAATTTCAAAATCTCGAAATTCAGCTTGCTGAAAAGCGTACAAAAGAATATGCTAATGAAGTTATTACTAAACAGCTGATTCTTGAAGAAACTCAAGCTGTTCTCGACGAGAGAAATGCTGTATTAAACCTGAAAAAAACAGAATTAGAAAACATTATTGAAGAGACTAAAAAGGAAGAGGATCAGCTGCATAAAATTTCGGCCAAAGCGCGCACAATAATTGACGATAGGTTGCTTTCTGCTTATACACGTGTTCGTTCCAATGCCCGTAACGGACTTGGATTAGTTGCCATTCAACGTGATGCCTGCGGAGGTTGTTTTAATAAAATCCCGCCACAGCGCCAACTTGATATTCGTCAGCATAAAAAAGTTATCGTTTGCGAACATTGCGGAAGAATTCTTGTTGATCCAAAAATTGCAGACGAAGATGTTGCAGAATAATTCTGTTAAAAATAAAAATTAGGTAAAAGGGTCCCGCAACGGACCCTTTTTTTTCAAATGAAAAAAATTCTCTTATCAGTATTTTTTTTTCTCAATGTACTGCCATCAGCTTCTGCTTTTTATGAATTCGACAAAAAACTTGAAAAAGCAAACCGGCTAATTTTTACTCTTGATTTTACAGGTGCCAAAAAATTAATTGAAGAAGAAAGACTTGAAAAACCAGGCAATTACCTGGGCCTTTTATATCTTAACTACATTGATTTCCTTAAAGCTTTTATTTCTGAAGACAAAAGCGATTTTGATTTACTGAACAAGAATTCTGATCTCCGGCTTGATGAATTGGCAAAGCATAAAGAAAATACTTTATCGCCCTTTCATTTATATGTACAGTCGGAAATCCATATTCAGCAGGCTATCGTTGGAATTAAATTTGAAGAATATATACAGGCTGCAAAAGAAATAAAGAGGGCATATGCGCTCATAGAAAAAAATGAAATCGCTTATCCTACCTTTTTATTAAATAAAAAAGTATCCGGATTCCTGCAAGTTGTTATCGGTTCAGTCCCTTCCCGATTTCAATGGATTGTAAAAATTGCCGGCATGAAAGGATCGATCAATAACGGTTTGCATGACCTCAAAGATGTTTATCAATTGTGCAATCTGACGGAATTTCAAAGTTATCGTACAGAAGTCCTTTTTTATCTTGGAACAATTTATTCAGCGTTTTCTCTTAAAGACGATGCTAATGATATACTTCAGGCTATGTTTCCGCTTGCTTATCGTAACCAATTAATCGGCTATGTTTGCTCCAATATGCTGATGAAGCAAGGTAAAACCGATAATGCTATTGCTGTACTTGATAGCTGCATTAAAAATCGTTCAGCCTATCCGGTTGTATTTCTTTATTACAAAAGGGGACTTGCCCGTTTGAGAAATCTGGATCTGAATTCTTCTGAAGATTTTGAATATTATCTAAAGAATTACAAAGGACGAAATAGTATTAAATCGGCTTATCAGAAATTATCCTGGATTGCCCTTCTAAAGGGTGATACAGTGAATTATAAAAATCAACTTGAATCCTGCCTGACTAAAGGAGCTGCTTTTTTGGACGAAGACAAAGAAGCAGCCTATGAAGCTGCTTCAGGAGAAGTTGTTAATGTTTATCTATTGCGGTCACGCCTGCTTTTTGATGGAGGCTATTATAAGAAAGCATTATCAGAAATAACCGGACATAAAATTTCAGATTTCAAACATTTTCATGAGCAACTTGAAATTACCTATCGTTTGGGCCGTATCATGCAAATGACCGGGCAAACAGAAAAAGCAGCGGAATATTACAAGATTACTTTAAAGAATGGAACAACTTCTTCATACCATTTTGCAGCCAACAGCGCCCTAATGCTTGGAACTATTGCTGAAGAAAAAAAAGATTTTAAAACGGCAGGTGAATATTATAAAAAATGCCTTGCACTTTCCTACGATCGCTATAAAAACAGCATCGATCAAAAAGCTAAGGCAGGACTGGAACGTATTCACGACCAGGCAAAGTGAGGTTGCTTAGAATTTTACGCCTATTGTCACAGTGAAATTGTGATCGATCACTCTTGATTTAACTCCTGGCACAGCTTCATTATTGAGTGTATATGGTTGAAAATACTCATCGCTTAGCGTGTATGCATAACCGAGATCAAAGAATAATCCGTTTTCTCTATAACCGATTCCTCCTGAAATTCCTTTTCGGGAGAAATCCGAACTTCCTGTTCTGTATCTGTCAACTAATGGCGAAGATGTCATTGAAGCACCTCCGCGAAAGCTAAGATTCTGATAGATCCATTCTGTGCCAACTCTAAATGTATGCACACCTGTATATTTTTTCCTTATATAATTATTTACATCGGCAAAAGAAGTTCCGCTTTCATTAAATCTCGATTCGCCGTAATCGCTGAATTCATAATCGGCACTAACAAGTCCCATTTTACCGAAAATAATTGCAAGGCTTCCTATTGCTTTAAAGGGTGTGGTCAGATTATAGTCAAAAGTTCCATTGGCTTCATCGGTGAATGATGTTACTGAACCAGTATCTAATGTTGAGATTAGTTTGTTGTTGTATTCATCGTGTAATTCATACCAGGTCGGTGTGTGAATGGCAACGCCCATCCTAAAGATGTCATTGGGTTTGAATATGATTCCGAATTTAAGATCAACACCGGTTCCTCGTGTTGTTAAATCCATCTGTTGTTTGAAACGATTGAAATAAGATATCTGAGTGTCCGGGTCCAATTCTTCGTAGGTAGTTGATTCAATGTAACGCAGGCTTTTGAGTCCAAGTGTACCGCCCAGATAAAATTTATTGGAATAATTTCCTCCGAAAGTAAAAACTGTTTCACCTATTGCGCCTCTCGATTCAAAGGAACGACGCTGAATTTCCCCGCCTGAAGGAATTACACCCAGGTAATGATTTCCGAGATCGGGATTAATAAGATAGGTATTGTATGCCTGTAATTCAAAGAAAGGATCCAGGTTGTCGGGGTTTGTTCCATTCGCTTGTTCAGCAAAATGATCAAGCAAAGAGTTTCCGGAATTAATGCCTTCATAAAAACTTCTATTATGAAAGTTATCCAGTCTGTTATAACCTATTCCGAAATTCCAGCTTTTCCAGCCCGGTTTATCAACATTCTTTGATATTGTATTGGTATAAATTAGTCCGATGTTTCCGATGTTAAAATTATACTTCCTTTCTTCGAATTCTCCACCCAAAAAATTTGATGTTGTAGTAGAAGAATAGATTGATGGAGTAAAAGTAAATTCAGAAGAACGGAAAATGCCAATTCCTGCCGGGTTATATGACAAACCTGTTATGTCACCGCCAAGCGCGCCAAATGCCCCCGACATAGCCGTGAATCGTGCAGTTCCTGTAATTGAACTTCCGGAATAACGCAAAGCGTCAACGTCCGTTTGTGCATTTGTTAATGTTACACTCAGTACTAGTAAAAATGGGAGGAGGAGTTTTGTTTTCATAGTTGGTTTAAAAAAGCCCGCATGCTATTTTAGTATTTTCTAAATTAAACATGCGGGTGTTACACATTGGGGTTATTATAAAAATTCTATTATTTAAAACGGATGATTATCTCCTTCTTCCGCCGTTATTATTATTTTTTTGTTCTGAGGGACGGGAAGGTTCTGAATTACGTTGAGGAGCAGGCTGAGATTCTGATTTATATTGTTTAGGCTCATTCCTTGGTTGAAATACAGGGGTTTTGTTTTCGCTGCGGGAAGGAGTTGTCGAGAAATCAGATTCGTCCTTCTGTATAATATTTTCACGTTGTATGTTTTCGTTTTTCTGCATCAACATCTGACGATCGTTACTTTTTTGACGGTTGTCATTAGGGACAATATTATTACGTTCCTGTTTTTCGAAGTTTGGTTTTACATATTCAGGTTTAGCCGAAGGGCGGGAATTATTATTGTTTCTCTCTATTGATCGGTTATCGTCAGAATTCGGTGCAGGATTATTGAAACGAGGTGTTGGACTCGGATTTTTAATGTTATTGTTGTCACGACCACCTGAATTCAAATTACGATTGTCAATGGCAGGTTCCTGACGTGTTCCCAGGTTTGTTGGAGTTCTCATATCATTATTCCTTTTTCCATCGTTGTTATTGTCTTGGATGATTGTGCGTCCGTCAGTTCTGTTGTCTTTATTGATAGTACGACCATCATTATTCTGTTGATTTTTTATCGAAGAATTATCCTGACGAATAGAATTGCTGTTTTTGCCGGAGTTATCTTTCATGTCTGAATTGATTCTTGAATTCTGCGGTGTAGATTGTCTGATGTCTTTATCTTTTATGCTACCGGCACGTTCGATCCTTTCATCAGAACTGTTTGCATTGCTTTTTGAAATTCGTCCTTCAGAAATTGCTCGTTCATATTTAACACTCATTGGAGCTAACTCACTTTTTCTTTGAGAACTGGATCTTGGACTATTGCTGCTGGTTGATCCGCGTGGACCATAATAATGACTGGTTGCATCGTAAGAATTGTAATAGTATGGGTTGGGATTGTTGCCATAATATCCATCGTTGTAACCATTCCAGTAGCCGTTGTTGTAACCATCGTTGTATCCATGACCATAACCATGACCATAACCGGGACTAAAACCATGATAGTATGGATAAGCGCCACCGTAAGGACTGTAACCGTAGTTTCCATAACCCAATCCAACAGACCAGCCACCGCCGTAACAAAATGGCTGATAATAATAGTAAGAAGGAGCCCACCAGTTATAACCCAAATAAATGCTTACTCCCCAGTTAATGGGGTTATAGTCATACCAGTATGAATTAGTATAAAATGGATCATAATATCCATAACCGTAAGCCGGAGTATAAAAGCGGCGAATACGGGAAGAGTATTCGTAATCGTAATTATCGTCGTAATAGTTGTTGGTAATGTAGGTGTTTCCTTTAGAGTCAGAGTACTGACCGGAAGAACCATTTGAATTGCCTGAATTATCGTAGGACTGATTTTGTCCGGAATAATCAGAAGACTGGCTTTGTCCGGAACTTTCTTTGTATTGACTTTGACCGGAATTATCCTGATTATAATTGCTGTTATTGTTACTGTAATTATCAGAAGGAGCAGGGGCCGGTGCTGGTGCCGCAGGCTGAATTTGCTGTGCCTGTTTATCTTTTGATGAATAGTATACATCATCTGCGCCTGTATTACCGGCGTGATAAGTGGAAGAGCAGGAAAATGCTATTAGCATTCCGGTGATTCCTAGTAAGTAGTTGACCTTTTTCATTTTTTCCCTTTTTTCTAATTTAACTAATGCGAAATTAAGTAGGTTTAACGTTTCCGTATATTTATTTTTACTTTTGTTTCCCATTTTACAAACACCATACCAATCATTCAAATGAGTAAAGAATTACCTAAAAGATCAGAGAATTATTCCCAATGGTATCAGGATTTAGTTATAAAGGCTGATTTGGCCGAGAATTCAGCCGTTAGAGGCTGCATGGTCATAAAACCCTATGGTTATGCTATTTGGGAGAAAATGCAGGCAATCCTGGACAAGATGTTTAAGGATACAGGCCATGTTAATGCTTATTTTCCTCTTTTTATACCAAAATCGTTCTTTTCAAAAGAAGCTTCTCACGTTGAAGGTTTTGCCAAAGAATGTGCCATTGTAACCCATTATAGGCTTAAAAATGATGCTGATGGTAATATCGTTGTAGATGAGGATGCCAAATTGGAAGAAGAGCTTATTATTCGTCCTACTTCTGAAACTATAATCTGGAATACCTATAGGGGGTGGATTCAATCGTATCGCGATCTTCCATTATTGATTAATCAATGGGCAAACGTAGTAAGGTGGGAGATGCGCACGCGACTTTTCCTGAGGACTGCTGAGTTTCTCTGGCAGGAGGGACATACAGCGCATGCCACATCTGAAGAAGCAATTATTGAAACACGTAAGATGCTTGATGTCTATGCAACCTTTGCTGAAAATATTTTAGCTATACCTGTTATTAAAGGAGTAAAGACAGCAAATGAAAGATTTGCCGGAGCGCTTGATACCTATTGTATTGAAGCATTGATGCAGGATGGTAAAGCTTTGCAGGCCGGTACATCGCATTTCCTCGGACAGAATTTTGCCAAAGCTTTTGATGTAAAGTTTACGGGTAAAGACGGAAAACAGGATTTTGTATGGGCAACATCCTGGGGTGTTTCAACGCGTTTAATGGGTGCATTAGTCATGGCGCATAGCGACGACGAAGGACTTGTTTTACCTCCTATGCTTGCACCTATTCAGGTTGTAATAGTTCCTATTTATAAAACAGAAGCAGAGAAGCAGGCTATTTCATCAGTGGCAGAAAAAATAATGGCTGATCTGAAATCGAAAAACATTTCTGTAAAATTCGATGACAGAGATACACACAAGCCCGGATGGAAATTTGCCGAATATGAATTGAAAGGCATACCTGTCCGTATAGCCATTGGTCCCAGAGATATTGAAAATGGAACTGTTGAAGTAGCGCGAAGAGATACCAAAGAAAAATCTGTTATTCAGATTACAGACCTTCATTTAAAAATTGAACATTTACTGGATCAGATTCAGGATAATATATACAGAAAAGCAATTAATTTCAGAGAAGAGAATACACATAAAGCGGATACCTACGAAGAGTTTAAAACAAAGCTTGATGCCGGAGGATTTATTTATGCTCATTGGGATGGAACAACAGAAACTGAATTGAAGATAAAGGAAGAGACCAAAGCAACCATCCGTTGCATTCCTTTGAATAATAAAGCGGAGGAAGGCAAATGTATTTATTCAGGCACCCCATCCACTCAGAGAGTTATTTTTGCAAGAGCGTATTAAGCAATGGATGAAGCGGCAAACCAGGCAATACTAAAGCAATTAGAGGAGAAGGTGCTTCTAAAGGCAGAGGTTTTTAATAAAACCAAGTCTGTATTTGACAATTTAAAAAAAATGTTGAAGCTTATGTCCGCTGAGCTGAAACAGAAAGTTAAAAATTTCAGCAAAGAGAACTTAATAGATTATATAGAAACCAGCGACCACGAAATACATTTTACACTTGCCGATGAGACGTTGGTCTTTGTAATGCATTCTAATATATTCACCTTTGATCACACACATGAAATCTGGAAAAACAGTTATGTAGAGAAAGAGCCCAACAATTCTTATTGCGGAAAAATTTTCATTTACAATTTTCTAACAGACAGTTTCCGGTTTAACAGAACCAACGATGTGGGTTATGTAATAGCCAGAATTTTTATTAATAAGGATGGCCATTATTTTGTTGAAGGCAAAAAGCAGCTTGGTTATTTATATAATGATTTTGCCACGGAAGTGCTCAACGAAGAAAACCTTTCTAAAATTCTGAACAATGCAATCAAATATAGTCTCGAATTTGATTCATTTACTCCTCCTTTTGAAAGCCTCAATGAGATTTCAGTAGGGGCTGTAATTGAAGCCGGGGTACAGGCTAGGATTTCGACTGGTAAGAGGCTTGGGTTTGAATTTACGAATGAGAATAAGCTTATTACCTAATAAACGTAATAATTTTGGTACTCTACACTTATACTTTGCTAATTTTTAAAGGAATATAGATTTTAACCATTGCGAGGTTACTTTTTCTTTGTTATTTTTTTAAAAAACCTATCTTTGCGCTCCTTAAACAAAAAAGGCCCGTTCGTCTAGGGGTTAGGACATCTCCCTTTCACGGAGGAAACGCGGGTTCGATTCCCGCACGGGCTACTAAACCCTATTTTTAGAAGCATTTAAACCAAGTCAAACCGCTCAAAACGAGCGGTTTTCTTGTTTTTAGTAAGTTCATGTTTTCCCTTGTTATCACATTAATTGTTACTTGGTTGTTACTTATGATAGAAAAGTAAGTATGTTTGTGATAACAAAATCCAACCAAAAGAAAGAAAGGGAAAAGATACGTGAAAGCCAAATCAACAGAGGGAAATCAAGTATTAGTATTAATAACGGAGTAACAAAAAAAGCAACTTATGAGTGTCACTTTAAGAAGGAAAAAAAACAGTGATGGAAGTACTTCTCAGTACTTAGACATCTACCATAACAGTCAAAGAACCTATGAGTTTCTAGCAGATTGTAAGCTATTCAAGCCGTCCTCGCCACTTGACAGGAAAGATAACCGTGATCGTGTAGAGCTTGCAGAAAGAATCAGAATGAAGCGAGAGCAGCAAATTCAGAGCGATGAATATGACATATCACCGGCCTTCAAAATTGGGATTGATTTTATAAAGCTATTCGATAATTACTTGGAACGCTACACTAAAAAAGATAAACGAATTGTATCTGCATGTTTAAAGCAATTCAAAGATTACATGGTGGAGGAGGGACATAAGAAACTTACTACAAAACAGATCAACGGGAAAGTTGTTAATCAATTCAAGGAACACTTAGAAAAAACTCTTAATGGTGAAACTCCTGCGAATTACTTCAAAAAATTTAAACGGGTTTTAAAAACTGCAATGATAGATAAGAATATTTCAGCATCATTAGCACTTGAAATAAATGACATCAGTATAAAATCTGAAACTGGAATAAAAAAGGATATTCTGACTTATGAGGAAATACAAGATCTTGCCTCGACACAAATGACAAACAAAGAAGTAAAGCGAGCTTTTCTTTTTTCGTGCTTCACAGGGTTAAGATTTTGTGATATAATTAATCTAAAGTGGAGGCATGTACAGGGCAAGACTCTGAACCTCGTACAACAAAAAACACAGGTTGCAGTATCAATAAATCTAAATAAGACGGCATTAAACTTATTAGGTGAGAAACAGGACGCAAATAAATTTGTTTTCAATTTACCCTCACATACTGCATGTATTAAAGGAATTAAGAAATGGTGTACAAACGCAGGTATCACAAAAAAAATAACGTGGCATTGTGCAAGACATTCTTTTGCAACAGGAATTATTTTTTATGGAAGCGATGTAAAAAACGCTAGTGCATTACTCGGACATAAATCACTTGCATACACCGATAGATATTTGAGAGTAGTAGATTCATTGAAGGAGAAAGCAGTTGAGAATCTACCGGAATTGAATTTATTATAACCTGTTAAACTATGGCTATGAAGAAAACAGAAGACAAAACAGACGAGTTAAAAACCCCTGAACAGTGGATGACAACAGAATCACCATCGGAGCTAGAGAAAAGTATTCAAAGTTGCGAAACAGCGATGCGAATTATAAATAGAAGTATTGAAATAGCAGGAGGAAAAGGAATACCTATAAGTCAAGGCTATCTTATAGAAAATCAAGCGAGAGTTGATATTTACTTTATCAATCTTGAGAAAGCATTTCTAACCGGCCTTGAAGATGATAGCATAACTCCAAAGGGTAATTGGTTTAATCAATTCGAAATGATTGCTGTGAACGGAATTGATAAAGGGACAGAGAGAAAAAATAGTCCATTTGAAAAAAATGAATTAACGGAATATATCATCAGTAAATTTACTTCACTGAAAAACACAATTGCAAGTTGTAGGAAAATCCATACTGAGAACATTAGGCGTAACAAAAACAATGCTCCATTATCGCAGGACAAAAACAATGTATCATATAATCTGATTGAATTGAATTATACTCCAGTACAACAGGTAGAAATAATACAATTTTTATTTGATGAACTCAATCAAAAATTGTTTAATACTAGCTATGAGATATTTGTAAGGCATTTTATTGAAGGTGAATCAATATTAGAAAAAATAATATGGATTGGAACTGAGCAACAAATTAAAGCGCTATTCAAATGGTTAGATGAAAAACAGATTATCATAACTACTGATATAAATATTTTAATCAAGAATCATTTTGTCAATAAAAAGAGAAGGGAATTTAAGTGTAAACAACTTAGTGTTGTTTTGAGCAAAAGCGATTATAGTTTTGATAATCTGAAAATAATACCTCCTCTTACTAAAAAGTTAGAAAAGTTAGTGCTAACTTTTAACTAACCTACACTAACCCCATTTCCTATTCTTATTTACTTTTTTTGCACTTGCTAACTAAAACTTAAAGCAATGGTGGAAAAAGAAATTTTACAAGAACTCCACAGTATTAAAACAATACTGTCAGAGCAAAACATAAATAGAAAAGACGTGCTCAATTTTAATGAAGCCGTGAAATTTATTGATGTTTCTTCCTCATATCTGTATAAACTTACATCCTCTGGGAAGATACCTCACTACAAGCCACAGGGCAAGAAAATTTTTTTCAGTCGTGTAGAATTGGAAGCATGGCTTTTAACTAACCCCGTAACTTCATCAGATGCAATTGAAATAAAAGCATCTACTCATGTGGCATTAAATGGTGATAGAAAATGAACCCATTTCAAAAAATAAGGGGTGCGGTTTCCCGCGTCCCCTTTTGTCCTAAAACGATTACAGGGCTAACTGCAAACGTTTGAGTAAAGATACTAAGTATTTTACTTTCCCCATTGGAATGTTAACCAATGCACAGGCAGATATATCAAAAGTCTGTGAGAGCATTATTGATTATTCGTTATTCATGCACGCGAAAAAATTAGAACACGGTACACAGATAAAAAAAATCAAAGAAGCTGCTAATTTCTATGGTTATACTTTGGGCAATCTAAGGAAAACTATTAATGAAGGCGAAAATATTCTAAGTAAGAACTTCAAAGTAGTTACGAGTATTAACAAAGATACTATTGAAGATTTCCGAATGAACCATAAAACACCGTTTGAAATTATAGTCTTTATATCGTTTTGCGCCCTTCGGAGTATCATCGGAAAGAAACCATACTGTAAGCTCGAAAACAAGTTTCTACTCTCACGGATGGCAGGATTTGAAAAGAGCGTATCAATTCAGGAGCTACCGGGATCAATACGATCTTATGCAAATGAATACCAAATGCGAAAAATAAAAAAAGAACTTATCAATCATTGGGGACTTAAACACTATTCACGGTTCACCCGTGGGTTTTATGTATCGTTTACAATGCCAAAGGTTGAACTAATTTTCCATGCAGAGAAAAAACGAAAAAAATATCTTGAAAAAGAGAAATCAAATGAACAAAAAGAAGCACTCAAAAAAGTCATGTTGCAATTATACGGATCGTAACCATAACACGACCTATAAAAGGAAAAGAAGTGGATTGTAGTAATGAATCAATACTGAGTTGATATTAATTTCAAAAAGTACACGACCTATAAAAAGATATTGTAGTAAGATACTGTAAACAGAAATTCTAATAAGATACTTTAAAAAGAAAATATAAAAGTGTGTTCTCTTTTTATTTTTTTTTTCAAAAAAAAGAGAAAATAAAAAAAAACGTCGCGGGTTGTTGTTTGATACTAACCCGCTACTCTTAATACCGGAGTTAAAAAAACTCTGTAAATTACAGGTAGAAAACAGAGATGAAATATAAAGAAGGAAGTAGTGGTAATCCAAACGGCCGGCCAAAAGGATCGAAGAATAAGGTTGGGAGCGATCTTCGAGAAAGAATTATAAATTTTCTTTCCAATGAATTTGAAAATGTTCAAAACGATTTTCAGAAACTCAAACCCCATGAACGGATTCGTTTGTATTGTGATCTCTTACAATATGGCTTACCGAAACTTCAAGCAATGACATTAGATGCAGATATAACAAGTAATGAGGAAATAAATCTGCCTAGGCAAGTAATATTCAATAATCCACATTGCACCTGTTCAGCTTCTGTTTTAAGGGGAGATCAAAAAGAGTAGGCTAAAAATTTTGTAGGTGAATAGGTTATTAAATTTTTTATACATTTGTTTCTGATATAAAAATATAGGCGTACTTATACTGCTACCGAATCAGCAACATTTTAATGCAGTTATACACAAGTCTAAGAATCGCTTCACGTTACGGCGTGGGGTTTTCTTATTTGTGTATTCGCTCGTTGCTGAGCGTGGTAGCGATAAGTTTAGCTCCACGTCTTATTTTAACAAATCCGCTAGGGGCTTTGCGGATGCAACACAAAACCCATGAAAAAAATTATGCTTTTATCAATGTTCATTTTAATCGTTTTATGTTCTGCATTTTCTCAGTGTACAACGAAGACAGACCCATATACCAAAACGGTATCAACCGTCTCAAAAGCAGTTAGATTTTACTATGAAAATGAAATTGCGTTTGGAAAATTTACAAGCCCTCCTGATTCAATCCATGAAACCACCACCGATCTTTATATTGTTTTTTTTTATCACAAGAAGAGTGGAATACATTCAATCGTAGTTAGAGAGGGTGGAGAATTTAATATCATGCTGAAGGATAGTTCCATTATTAAAGGGTATTCGACTGAGTTAACTGTAGGAGAAACCAAAAGCACCTATATGTTTAACAAAAATCAATACGATACTTATATAAACTGTTCCTACTCTTTCAAAAAGGAAGATTTGCAGAAACTCTTAGCCTCTGAATTAATTGGTTTCAGATGTTATTTTGCAGATGACATATTTGATGGAAAAGTTAAACCAAAATTTAAAGAATCAGTTCTGAATGCACTAAAATGTATTGTAGATTAATCTAACGTTGCATCAATAGCTCAATCCTCCGCTTCATCACATAATAAATATTTACGCCCGCTTTTTGGCCACGCATGTAAAAGACAAAGAAGAAAATGACATCACTTAAATAATAAATAAAATGAAAAAAATAATTACACTTTTAATTTTACTTTATTCATTTGTGAATATTGTAAATGCAGATAGTTGGACACAGAAATCTAACATAGGAGGAAGATACGGTGCAGTTGGTTTTTCTATTGGATCAAAAGGATATATCGGTACAGGATACAATAATAATTTTTTGAAAGATTTTTGGGAGTGGGATCAATCAACAAATGTATGGACACAAAAGGCGGACTTTGGAGGGATTCCTAGAGATGGTGCGGTTGGTTTTTCTATTGGAGCAAAAGGATATATTGGAGTTGGACATGACAGCTCTTCAAATTATCAAGATTTTTGGGAGTGGGATCAATCAACAAATGTATGGACACAAAAGGCGGACTTTGGAGGAGGCATAAGATGGAATCCTAGAGGATTTTCAATAGGAACCAAAGGATATATTGGAACGGGTGAAGATAGCCTTTATAGACAAGATTTTTGGGAGTGGGATCAATCAACAAATGTATGGACACAGAAAACCGCCTTTGGAGGGATAGCAAGAAGTGTAGACGTAGCTTTTTCGATCGGTACAAAAGGGTATATAGGAACCGGATGGAATGGTGTTACTTGCATTCAGGATTTTTGGGAATGGAATCAATCAACTAATGTATGGACTCAGAAGGCTGACTTTGGTGGAGGATTAAGGAGAGAGGCCGTTGGTTTTTCAATCGGTACAAAAGGGTATATAGGAACCGGATGGAATGGTGTTATTTATAAACTTGATTTTTGGGAGTGGGATCAATCAACAAATGTATGGATACAGAAGGCTGACTTTGGTGGGGTAGCTAGAACAAGTGCAGTTGGTTTTTCAATCGGTACAAAAGGGTATATCGGTACAGGATACAATGTCTTAAATGATTTCTGGGAATGGAATTCAACTACAACAAGTATGAATGAAGTGATAGAACAAAATGAAGTTTCTGTTTATCCTAATCCAGTAAATGATTTTCTAAATATTCACATTTCAAAAAATAAGTTGAATGAGGAACTTATAATTATTGATATGTCAGGCAAAGAGGTTTACAAGAAAATGATTAGTGGACTTGATAATAGAATTGATATTTCCAAATTGAGTAATGGAATTTATATTTATCAGTTAAGAAATATTAATGAGAAGTTTCAAGGAAAATTTTTGATTGAGAAATAAAACTTTAACATTGAAATAAGATTCATTTTTAGTAGTAAGAAAACTAAAATTGGGTTGAATTTGATTTAAACAGTTTATTAAGGAATCTATAACTCTAACCTCCGCTTTGATGAATTATGCGAGAGGTATCGCGAGGCCAAGCGTAGAGAAAGGCAGACATAGTTTTGAGACTGAAAAATGAATTATGACACCAGTACGAGGGACAAAATAATTAAAGGTTAAAATCAGGGGAAATTGAATCTTTTGTTACTCTGTTGTTACTTATAACCCAGTTTATTATTATAATTAATTGATAAATAGTTGATTATGGGCTAGTATTGATAGCCGCACGGGCTACGGAAAACAGTTTGAGTGTGGAGTTTGGGTGCGATGAGAGCGCTCAAACTCCTTTTCGTTTTTATGAACTCCCAGACAACGCATTCAAACTCAAACTTTCAGGCTCAAAACTCTAATCTCAAGCCCTTACGAATCAAGTACTGCATTGTGGCGGAGCACTATTATGCTTGTTCGTTTTTTTTTAACTAAAGCAGGATTTTAACTCAATAGGCATCACTGTGATACATGAAACGTTTCATGAAGTTTTTAGCCATTATTGCTGAACGAAAAGCAGAAATGATATTTCAATTAGTTTTCAGGAAAATAAATATCAAACGTTGCGCCTTTCTTTAACTCGCTTGTTGCAATGATAATGCCGCTGTGATTCTCAACTATTTTTTTTACGATGGCAAGTCCGATGCCAGTGCCTCCATATACTTCTTTGCCGTGAAGTTTTTGAAACACTTCAAAAATCCGTTCGCTGAAATGAGATTCAAAGCCAATGCCGTTATCTTTGACGGTTATATGGCAATAATCTTTTTCAGGTGAAAGTTTTTCGCTAATTAATTTATTGCCTTTTACTATGCCGCTCTTTATAATGATGTGTGAGTGTATGTCGGGCTGTGAAAATTTAAGGGCATTGCTTATAAGGTTGTACATAAGCTGGCGAAACTGAAAAGCGATTATGTTGGCAGTGCCGAGTTCAGTGGCTTCGATGGTGGCGTGCTTTTCCTGGATGGTATCCTTTAGTTCGGATTTTACTTCTTCTACAATTATTTTTAGGTCTGTCTTTTCAAACTTGAGCTCAGTAGTGGCAATGCGGGAGAAGGCAAGTAAATCGTCAATGAGTTGTTGCATTCTTCCGGCTGCTAATTGCATCCGCTGAAAATTATATTTGCCATTGTCAGTCAGCGTTTCTTTTTCCAATAAGATAGTTGCAAAGGTTTGTATTTTGCGCAATGGCTCCTGCAAATCATGACTCGATATATAGGTGAATGCAAGCAATTCTTTATTAGCAATAATTAACTCAGCGGCACGTTTTCCCTTCTCTTCGTTTTGGAAGGCAAGTTCTTTGTTAGCTATGATTAATTCTGCTGCCCGTTTTTCTTTTTCTTCGTTTTGAAAAGCAAGTTCTTTGTTGGCAATGCCTAACTCTGCCGCTCTTTTTTCTTTTTCCTCGTTTTGAAAGGCAAGTTCTTTATTGGCAATTCCCAGCTCTGCTGCCCGTTTTTCTTTTTCTTCGTTTTGAAAGGCAAGTTCTTTGTTGGCAATGATTAATTCTTCTGCCCGTTTTTCTTTCTCCTTGTTTTGAAAGATAAGTTCTTTGTTGGCAATGCCCAGCTCTGCTGCACGCTTTTCTTTCTCCGCATTTTGAAAGATAAGTTCTTTGTTGGCAATGCCCAGTTCTGCTGCACGCTTTTCTTTCTCTATGTTTTGAAAAACAAGTTCTTTATTGGCAATGCTTAACTCTGCTGCCCGCTTCCCTTTTTCTTCGTCTTCGAAGACAAGTTCTTTGTTGGCAATGCCTAGCTCTGCGGCACGTTTTCCCTTTTCTTCATCCTGAAAGGCAAGTTCTATGTTGGCAATGCCCAACTCTGCTGCACGTTTTCCCTTTTCCTCGTCCTGAAAGGCAAGCTCTATGTTGGCAATGCCTAACTCAGCTGCTCGTTTCACTTTCTCTTCTTTCTGAAAGACAAGTTCTTTGCGGGCAATAATTAACTCTGCTAAAAGCTTTTCATATTCTTCTTTTTGAAAAGCAAGTTCTGCGCGAACAATAGTTACCTCATCTGTATTCTTTGTTTTAATCATTTGCTGGTCTGATTATGGTGTTTGGTTTAATTTATCCTCTAATCAATTGAACTGTTTTGTACTGTGAGCACAAACCTTTCCCTCGCCGGTTGTGAAATATTTCCTTTCTTATCATAGGGCAGTTCTTGCATAATAAGCGCAAGCGTTTGTTGAATTACTTTTTTGAATATTAAAAATTCAGGGGGCTTGCGAATAAAGTAGTGAGCACCATTATTGTAAAGCAGGTTCACTACCTCCTTTTCATAGGACGTGGAGAACATTATGACAGGAAAGTGCTTCAGTTTACTGTTGAGTTTCATTTCCATTAAACATTCCTTGCCGTTTTTGCGTGGCATATTGATGTCAAGGAAAAGCACATCAGGAAGTAAAGGAGAAAAATTTTGCTCCCTAACTTCCTGGGTCAGGTAATGCATGAGTTGTTCCCCGTCATTCACGGTAGTAAGCTTCGTAGGCATAAGTAATTCTTCGACTGCTTCTTTAAAAAAGAGGCAATCGTCCGTGTCGTCATCGGCAAGCAATATATTTAGTTGTTTTAGGTTCAAGCGTTAAGGAAGTATTTTAACGGGCCGTGTGAAAATATTTTATCTACAGCAATAGGGAGTGCATGATGAAGTATTTGTTTGAGCTGCTCAAAATCATTGGGCTTGTGAATATAAACATGTGCTCCGCTTTTGAAGAGCATGTTTATAGTATCCCACGATTTGGAGGTGGAGAACATAACTACAGGAATGTCTTTTAGTTTTTCATTTTTAAGTGTACTAATCAAGAATTTCACCTTTATCTGTCAGAGGATCTTTTTTCTGCAGTTTTATTATCACCTTATAAATAATCTGCTTAAACTGTTCAAAATTACTGGGCTTGCGGATATATTCTTCTGCTCCGATCCATGTGAGCGTATTCGCCAAGCCTTGTTCTAAGCTAATACCCTTTCCAAATGATATGGTAAATACAATAACAGGAAGATTTTTAAGTGTTTCGTTTTCTTTTATTTCGGTTAAACATTCGAAACCTGTTTTGCGGGGCATATTCAGGTCGAGAAAAAGAACATCAGGGAGATTTGCTGAATTTTTATCCAGGTATTTCATCAGTTCTTCTCCATCATGCACGGTAGTAAGGTGCGTGTCAAGTTGCAATTCTTCCAATGCTTTTTTAAAAAAAATGCAATCGTCAGTATCGTCATCGGCAAGCAGGACGTTAAAAAGTTTTGAATTCACTTTATAAATTTAGTATTTAAGAGTATGTTTAAACCTCATATTAACTCTTTCACAGTCATGAAATCGACCGGAAATAATAATACACTCTTCAGCTTAGGGTAAATTAGATTTTACGTTCTACAAGTAACTCATCTTTGGATTCTAATTTGCTACATAACTATTAAAATAAGTTACATAATTCACACATTTGTCAATACATCTCCAACTGTCGAAGCAGCATTCATACAACATGAAGATTAAGAAATGTGACCCAATAGGATGGAACTGTAAGTACTGACTGGATTTGAAATGTTGGAAAAAAATTTGCAGAGTGAAACCAGTTCTTGATGTATCCTGCTGTGAAGAATTTCCTTTGATTTAATAATTCTATTTATTGGACTGAATATTTTCAAGTTTTAAGATGTACTGATAGCATATGTAAAGCGGAATTATTCCCAAAACGCCAAAAGAACAATCTATTATCCTCCAATAAAATGGAATGTGCCTGATTGGTCCGCATAGGAGGGCAAGAGGAATAACCATGAGACAAGCATACATTCCGAATTGTATTACCCAGATATTTCTTACCGGGTCTTTCAGGGGGCCGATGAAAGCAACAGCAATTACCAGGTGAGCGAAAGCAAGCCAATCGGTTCCATAGGACATATAAGGGTATTTGGTATTGGTTTCTTTAATCGCTTCATAGACACTGCTGATCCATGAACTAATAAACGTTGGCGCATTTTTAGTTAAATCGGTAAGAATAGATAATTCCCACTCTAAGGGAAAAGCAGTTATTCCACTAAGCGAGAGGAAGACAATAAATAAGATAATTAATATTTTAATTTTTCTGCGGAGTTGACTTTCTTCCGGTAATTTCATAAGTGAAGATATTTATTTATATTAGAGGTCAATTAACCTAAACTAAATTAATATGAAAATAGCATTACTAAATCGTTTGAAGTATCTTTTTATTTTGATTTTTCTAACAAATAGTTTGTTTGCTCAAAGCCAGAAATACTATAGAATTCAACTAACTCTGTCACCCTCGGAATTTCGAAGTTTAATGCAGGCAGGAATGGATATTGATCACTTCCAATATCAAAATGATATTCTTATTGCAGATGTATCCGAAGCAGATATTCAATTAATAAAACAAAGAAGGATTAATATAAAATACCTGATAAAGGACATAGGAAAAAATATTAATCGATACAATAGAAAGATTGATAGGAAAGCGGCAAGAAGTGGAACATCCTTGTCATTAGCTGTACCTACACCCTCTAATTTTGGCACAGGAGGAAGTTACGGTCCTGCGGGAAGTGTAACGCGTCATTTTACATTTCAAGAAATGCAAAATGAATTAGATGAAATGCGCACTCTTTTTCCAAATTTGATTACCGTTAAATCAAGTTTAGGGACAACAGATCAGGGGCGCCCGCTTTTAATGGTTCGCATTAGTGACAATGCTGATGTAGATGAAAACGAACCGGAGATTTTTCTAAATGCCGTGCATCATGCCCGTGAGCCTATAAGTATGACGCAATTAATTTTCTTTATGTGGCATTTACTTGAAAACTATGCTTCGAATAAGGAGATTCAAACATTGGTTAATAGTACTGAACTATATATTGTGCCTTGTGTAAATCCCGATGGTTATGTTTATAATGCAACAAACAATAACACCGGCGGTGGAATGTGGCGAAAAAACAGGCATGACAACGGCAACGGTTCCTTTGGTGTTGATAATAACAGGAATTACAGTTATGGCTGGGGACTTAACAATGGATCATCAACTTCAACAAGCTCGGATACGTACCGGGGAACGGCACCTTTTTCAGAAGTAGAGAATATTGCAATTAGGAATTTTTGTAATTCACGAAGTTTTGTATCAGAATTTAATTGTCATTCTTATGGAAACTACTGTATATATCCTTACTCTTATGTCGGAGTAAATAATAATCCGGAGATTCCATTATTTACCCAGTTATCTTCCTTTCTCACTTCTGACAATGGTTTTACCTATGGAAATTCTTCTGCAACAGTAAATTATATTGCAAGCGGTGTTGCGGAAGATTGGGCTTATGGTGAACAAACCACAAAGGGGAAAATGTATGGATTTACACCGGAAGTAGGAGCAGGAACAGATGGATTTTATCCTGCGTCTTCTCGTATTCTCCCGCTATGCAATTCCATGGTTGAGATGAATAAGAATTTAATGAAGGTTTCAACAGCATATGGTGATGTTTCTACTTCAGCACCTTCCGTAATATCGGGATTAAGCGGCTCTATTCCTTTCAGTTTAAAACATTATGGTATTTATCCTGCCTCGTATATAGTTTCTCTTACGCCAATTTCAACCTTTGTTTCCTATGTAGATGCTCCCAAAAACATTTCCGGCTCAACAATTTTTCAAATTCAAAACGATGTATTTAATTTTTCTATAGACCCATTAACACCTATAGGAAGTGCAATTCTTTTTGAAGTAGGCACAGACAATGGTTATTGTGTCATGAGGGATACTATTTCAATGACTTATACCTGTGCGTCTCCCGGAGGTACTTCTACAACAGGAATAACAACTAATTCTGCCAATATAAGCTGGAACGGTATTTCCGGAGTGACTGATTATTATATTTCTTCAAAACTTGCTTCTTCCTCAATATGGGATGCCGATGTTTTGGTTTCGGGCAGTACTTCAGCAATACTTTCATTATTATTACCTAATACTGCATATAATTGGAGGGTTCGCGAAATAAACTGTGCAACATATTCAGCCATACAAAGTTTTACCACGCAGCAGGTTTGTGGTGTTCCATCACCGACAGCTTCATCTGTTACATCAAGTGGGTTTACATTGAGCTGGCCTATAATTTCAAGTGCAACAACTTATGATGTTAGGATAAGACAACAGGGAACGATTACATGGACAACATCAACTGTTTCTGTTAACGTCCAGTCGTATTCCGGTTTATTATCTAATACTGTTTATGAATTTGAGGTAAATGCAACCTGTCCCTCCGGAACCAGCTCATTTTCTTTAACTCAAACGGTTTCTACTTTAATAATTCCAACGACAGTTTATTGTAATTCAAATGGAAATAATGCTACAAAAGAATGGATCGATTTTATTCAATTGGGTTCTATTGCCAGAACTTCAGGATCAGAGCCGGGAGGATATAAAAATACTGGCTTAACAGCAAATTTAGTTCGGGGGAGTGCTTACACACTTACATACAGTACAGGCTTCAGTTCAACCATTCGAAAAGAATACTGGAGAGTTTATATTGATTACAATGGCGACGGAGATTTCACGGATGCAGGTGAATCAATATTAAATACTTCTAAAACAGGAAGTGGGAATTTCACAGGTGTATTTACGGTTCCTGCAACTGCTTCATTGACAACAACCCGCATGCGAGTAAAAATGAGCCGTAATTCAATTTCTTCTTCATGCGGATCATTTTCAAGCGGAGAGGTTGAGGATTATACTATTGTTGTTTCTGCTCCTCCCATTGCTTTTTCAAAGAATGTCGTGAACGAATTAAATGGAGCATCTGATTCATGGAAAATTGATGTGGTACCAAATCCAATTAAAGATGAAATAAATATTTCATTAAGTGATACCTATAGCCAAAATACTGATATAACTTTATTCGATGTTAATGGCAGGATAATTTTGAGTCATTCATTAAGTAAAAATGATTTAAATTATCAACTCAATGTTCCTGACCTTGCAAATGGAATGTATTTCTTGTTGTTTCAAAATGGAGATTTGAAGAAGACTATTAAAATTATTAAATAAAAATTGCATGCGAATTGTTAAAAAAGGGACAGTTAATCTGTCCTTTTTTTGTGAAGAAATTTTGGGCAACAACAATAAATAATATTTTAAAACATTGAATATCAATTATATAAAAATAATTTATTTATAATGTGTACTATATTTCCATCATTAATATAAAAAAATTATATTTGTGATGGAAATATCCATCAAATAAATATTTTCAATTTGATGGATATTTACATCATTAATTACGTATTAGACTATTAATAATGGAAAAAGACAACAAAAATTGGTATGGAATGAGTGATTCTGTCGTTCTGGAAGTATTTGGGAATTTCATTCAACAAAATCGTTTGATGCAGAATAAAACTCAGCAGGAGGTATCGAAAGCTGCAGGAATCAATAGGTCTACCATGGTCCAAATCGAAAATGGTGGAGGTGGAACCTTGCGTTCCTTTATTCAGATATTAAGAGCACTGGAGCAATTGCATTTGCTAAAACATTTTGAAGTGGTGCAGCAGATTAGTCCGCTGCAATTAGCAAAGATGGAAATGAATAAAAGAAAAAGAGCAAGCAGCAAAAAGGGGAGTGCTAACGATAAACCATCAAGCGACTGGTAATGATTACTACTGCTTTCATCAATTTATGGAATAAGCGTGTTGGAGCAATTGCATGGGATAGAAATACCGGTATTTCTTCGTTTGAATATGCTCCTTCATTTCTATCAAACAATTGGGATATTGCTCCTTTGAAAATGCCTATTGCTGGAGCTGAAAAAAGAATTTTTTCTTTTCGGGAATTAAGAGACAGTACAACGTTTAAGGGTTTACCGGGATTGCTTGCCGATGTATTGCCGGATAAATACGGCAATGCAATGATTAATGCCTGGCTATCAAAAAATGGAAGGCCTGCTGATAGTCTTAACCCCGTCGAACTACTTTGCTTTATAGGTAAGCGGGGAATGGGTGCTTTAGAATTCGAGCCTGTAGAGCCATCTGTTAAAAATTCAGCTTCAAAAATTGAGCTGGATGGTTTGGTTCATATAGCCGGTGAAATTCTTGCAGGCCGACAAGATTTTAATACAAACTTTTCTGATGCCGATGAAAACGCTCTGCTTGATATTTTAAAAATCGGTACCTCTGCCGGAGGCGCAAGGGCAAAAGCAATCATAACATACAATACCGCTACAAAGGAAATTCGATCGGGACAAGCAGATGCTCCCAAAGGATTCTCGCATTGGCTTATTAAATTTGATGGTGTTGCAGATCAGCAATTAGGTACAACGAACGGTTACGGCAGGGTTGAAATGGCATATTCCCTAATGGCTAAGGAAGCACAAATTGAAATGTCAGAGTGCATGCTTCTTGAAGAAAATAACAGAGCTCATTTTATGACCAAACGTTTTGACAGGGAGCATGGTATTGGTAAACTTCATGTACAGAGCTTTTGTGCTATTGCGCATTATGATTTCAATGATGTTAGTTCATATAGCTATGAACAATTGTTTGAAACCATGAGAATGATCCATCTCCCTTATACCGATGCCGAACAATTATACAGAAGAATGGTATTTAATGTAATGGCCAGAAATTGTGACGATCACACCAAGAATTTTGCTTTCAAAATGGACAAAACGGGCAAGTGGAGGTTAGCGCCTGCATTTGATGTTTGTCATTCGTATCGTCCGGGAAGCGCATGGGTAAGTCAGCAGTCTTTAAGCATTAATAACAAACGGCAGGGTATAAGCCGAGAAGATTTACTCTCTGTAGCAAAAAAAATGAATATAAAGAAAGCATCTGCAATAATTGATCAGGTAAGGGAAGCTGTTAATAAATGGAGTTATTTTGCTTCTCTTACCCATGTGAAGGAGGATTTAAAAAAAGCAGTGGAAAAAACACTTTTACTTTTATAAACAATAAATTTTGTCTATAATTATGCTTTTAATATTTTACTTTTGAATTAATGAATTGGCGTTTATTTAACATGATATCTGTTGAAGGTTGGTCTAGTGCCAATAATGCAAAGAGAACAGAATTGGTTTTTGAATTCCGTAATAAAAGTTACGGTGCTTATTTATTAAGAAAAAAATATACCAGGCGGCTATTAATTGCTTTTGTCATTACATGTTTTGGGACCGGAATATTATTCTCGGTTCCATTATTGATTTATTATTTTAATAAAACAAATAATGAACTAAAATTAAAAATGGAGGACAGCATTTTGCTTGAAGAACCGCCGCCTATTGATAAAAATGCTGCACCACTGCCGCCTGTTATTCCGCCTCCGCCTGTGCAGCAAACAATAAAATTTACTCCTCCAAAAATTGTGAAGGATGAAGAAGTTGTCGATCCTCCTCCCACACAAGAAGAAACAAAAGATGTTCAGGTAAGTACGCAAACACAGGACGGAGACAAAGATTTTATTGACCTGCCGCCTGACCCTTCAATAAATAACGATGACGATAAAGTATTTTCAATTGTGGAGGAAAATCCATCTTTTCCGGGTGGAGAAAGTAAATTGATGGAGTATCTTTCAAAAATAAAATATCCTGTGATTGCCAGAGAAGAACAAATCTCAGGATGGGTTGTTGTTTCATTCATCGTTGATAAAACAGGAAAAATCAAAGATGCGAAGGTTTTGAAAGGAATAGGAGGCGGATGCAATGAAGAGGCCTTAAAAAAAATAATGTCAATGCCTGATTGGATTCCAGGGCGTCAAAATGGACGTAATGTAATGGTCAGAACAGTTTTAAGAGTTAATTTTACCCTTAATTAATTTTTTTATTATGGCTAAAAAAGACAAACGTATTGATGAGTACATTGCAAAAGCTCAACCTTTCGCAAAACCGATATTAAAGCATCTTCGTAAATTAATTCACTCCGCTTGTCCTGAAGTTGAAGAGACAATTAAATGGAGTTTTGCTTGCTTCGAATATAAAGGACCTTTATGCAGTTTTGCAGCTTTTAAACAACATTGTGCATTTGGATTCTGGAAATCCGCATTGCTTAATGATCCTAAAAAGGTACTTCAGGAAAGGGCTAATAAAGGAGGGGAAGCAATGGGAAATTTGGGAAAAATTAAATCCCTGGAAGATCTTCCTGCTGATGCGGTAATTATTAATTTAATTAAACAGGCCCAAAAACTCAATGATGACGGCATTAAACTTCCGCCAGGGAATAAAGTAAGCGAAAAAGAAAAGAAAGAACTTGAAGTTCCTAAAGAACTAGTATCTGCTTTGAAAAAAAATAAAAAAGCAAAAGAAACATTTGAAGCATTTTCTTATTCACATAAAAAGGAATATGTGGAATGGATACAAGAAGCAAAGACGGAGGTTACCAGAAACAAACGAATTACCACTGCCATTGAAATGCTTGAAAATGGTAAATCCCGCAATTGGAAGTATGAGAAGAAAAAATAAACTTCTTTTTTAATTCTGACTATGTTTTAATAACTAATAATTGAAATTATGAACCAGGCTATAGAAACCAAACACCGGCAGATTTTATATAAAATTGCTCACCGTGCAATGATTGAAAGAGGTCTTTTGCCTGATTTTTCAAGTGAAGTTATTAATGAAATGGAAAAAATTCCCGGTCCTGCCAAGAGGGGGAATACTGCTATACGTAATCAAAGAAAACTTCTTTGGTGTTCTATTGATAATGATGATTCCAGGGATCTTGATCAGTTGACCACTGCTGAAGCAATGGATAATGGTTTTGTGAAAATATTTATTGCCATAGCTGATGTAGACGCATTAGTAAAAAAAATGTCAGCTATTGACAAACATGCCGGCCACAATACAACTTCAGTTTATACTTCGGGAGGAATATTCCCCATGCTTCCTGAAAAATTATCTACTAATTATACAAGTCTTAATTTAAATTCTGAACGTCTTTCAATAGTTGTTGAAATGATTATTGATTCAGATGGAGCATTGAAAAGTTATGATATTTATCGATCGCTAGTTTTCAATTATGCCAAGTTGGCATACAATAGTGTTGCGCAATGGTTAGAGGGTAAGGGTCCAATGCCTGAAGCCATGGCATCTGTAAAAGGTCTTGCTGAGAATATTCGGATTCAGAAAACAATATCAGAAAAAATGAGGACACTCCGTTATCTTCATGGAGCTCTGGACCTTGAAACTATAGAAGCTAATTTTATTTTTTCCGGTGATTCGCTTCAAAGTATTGAAGCGCAAAAGGGAAATGAAGCAAAAGAAATTATTCAGGATTTTATGATTGCTGCCAACGGAGCAACAGCGCGATTTTTAGAAGATAAGAAAATTCCTTCTATCAGAAGAGTAGTTCGAACACCTAAAAGATGGGATAGGATTGTTGAAGTTGCAGCAGAACATAAATTTAAACTTCCGATTCAACCTGATTCAAAAGAACTCGATAAATTTTTGACATATGCCAGAGCGAATTTCACCGAAAGCTTCCCCGATATTTCTCTAGCCATTATTAAATTATTGGGTTCCGGTGAATATGTTATAGAACTTCCCGGTGCAGATTCGGGCGGGCATTTCGGTTTAGCTGTTAAGGATTATTCGCATTCAACAGCTCCCAATCGTCGTTACCCTGATCTGGTAACGCAACGATTATTAAAAGCAGCCATATCCGGAAACAGTCAACCTTATTCTGTTGAAGACCTGCAGGAATTGGCTGTTCATTGCACGGAACTAGAAGATGCAGCCCGAAAGGTGGAGCGACAGGTTCAGAAGTCTGCAGCTGCTATGTTGCTTGAATCCAGAATAGGAGAACAGTTTGATGCTATTGTTACCGGAGTGTCTGATAAAGGAACCTGGGTTCGTTTACTTAATCCTCCTGTTGAAGGCAGGCTTATGCATGGATTGGAAGGAATCGATATTGGAAACAAGATCAGGGTTCAATTGATGGATACAAATGTTGAAAAGGGGTTTATTGATTTTAAGAGAATTGGTTAAAATTATTCTCATTTGAATAAATTTAATAAGTAGCTTTAAGTATTTTCTATAATTAACCGGGAATTAATTTTTGATGTTAACCAACTAAATAGCTCAATTAGCCAAATGGCGGACAGTTTTGTTGTTTTTTTTAGTTAAATTTAAGGATTATATTAACTAATTTTGCCATTCTATTTTCCTGCAATAGTTATGGGGAGTTACACTTATCAATGAAAATTTATTTTAAATATTTTTTTGCAATTTATTTTTTTTGCTTTACTCATGTTCTGTATAGTCAAACGTATAACATGGCATCAGGGACAATTACAACTTGTTCGGGTACTTTTTATGATCAGGGTGGCGCAGGGAACTATGCAAATAATTTAAATGTTACGGAAACATTTTGTGCAACGGCAGGAAGTTGCCTTTCGATGAACTTCACTTCCTTTCGTACACAGGGAGGAAACGATGTTTTAACGATTTACGATGGCCCAAATGCAGCATCGCCAATTATTGGAGCCTTCTCCGGAACAACTTCTCCCGGTGTGGTTACAGCCAGTACAGGATGCCTGACCTTTGTTTTTGTTTCTAATGGCTCAACGGTAAGAGCCGGCTGGCAAGCCACTATTAACTGCAGCGCTTGTGCAACAAATTACATCTTAAACAATAACACTACTGTTAATACTTGTACCGGTTTGTTTTACGATAGCGGGGGAAGTGCAGGAAACTACGGTACCACTGATAATTATACTAAGACATTTTGTTCTTCCAATGGAAAATGTATTCAGATGGAATTTACTTCTTTCAATACAAAAGCCGGAGACATTCTTTCTGTTTATAATGGTCCTACCACAGCATCAGCATTAATTGGAGCATTTTCAGGAACAACTCTTCCTCCTGTATTGTTATCATCAACCGGTTGCCTTACTGTTCAGTTTATTTCTAATGGGAATGCCCAAGTTTCTTCCGGATGGCAGGCAATTATTACCTGTGAAACTTGTCCTACTGTGCCGGGTGCTGCAAATTATACTCATCCTATAACAGGTTTGCAGAATTCTTACGTTGGAGTGAATATGGTAAATACATGCGGAGGTACATACACTGATAACGGAGGAACAGCATCTAATTATTCCAATGGAATTAATAATATTTACCGTACTTTTTGTCCATCGCAAGCAGGAAAATGTTTGCGTGCGAACTTTTGGAGTTTAGATGTTGAAACAACCTTTGATAACCTTACCATATTAAATGGTCCGACACAGAACAGTCCGCAGTTTGGTGCAGGATCATCCTGGAGTGGAACAGCGTCTTCTTATGCAGCTGCAATGGGAGCAGGAATAGGGCCGTATACATCAACAGATCAAAGCGGTTGTTTAACATTCAGATTTTCATCTGACAATTCCATTAACCAATCCGGATGGGTGGTAACGTTTGATTGCATTTCATGTGCGAATGGACCCAATGGAACTGATAATAACGATTGCCAAAAATTCGTACCTATTTGTTCTAACCAGGGATTTACCGATGCAAGTACAGGACCCGGAATAGTTTCAGAAGGGGGTGGAGGCTGTGTGCTGAGTGAGAATTTCAGTAATTGGTATAAAATTGTCATTCAGGCAAGTGGTACCCTTGGTTTAAATATTGTTCCAAATGTTGCGGCTGACGATTATGATTTTGCACTTTATCAGTCAGCCTCGTGTGCATCTTTGGGAACACCTGTTAGATGTTCTTATGCATCGAATACCGGAACGACGGGAATGGACAATGCTTTGAATCTTTCTACGAATACGGCAATTTGTGGAACTCCAAATAATGGTTCAGATCTAAGTGAAGATGTTTGTGGTAATGGCTGGGTAAATTCAATCAATGTTACAGCAGGACAAGTTTATTATTTATTGGTGAATAAATGGACACCCGGTGGCAGTGGATTTACATTGAATTGGGTTTTGACAGGAGGCGCTTCTCTAAATTGTTCAATTCTTCCAATTGAATTATTGAGTTTTGATGCTGAACCATCAGGCAAGGTTGTAGAATTAATTTGGGAAACAGCTTCAGAAATTAATAATAAATATTTTATAGTAGAGAAAAGCGAAGACTCAGAAAATTTCACTCCTGTACAAATTCTTGATGGTGCGGGTAATAGTACCACTTTAAGAACGTATAAAACCATTGATTCAGAACCCTACGAAGGTATTTCGTATTACAGATTAAAACAGATTGATTTTGACGGGCAATTTACCTATTCGGAAACCAGAGCAGTGCGGTTTAATAAAAATCAGAACAGTTTATTGTTAATGCCAAATCCTGCACAGAAAGAAGTACAGATTTATTTTTCCATTGGCGAATTACCATCGGCAATAATAGCTTTGTATGACATGGATGGAAGGGAAGTCCTTCGTAAAAATATTAGAGCAATTTCGGGCATTAACCAATTTCCACTGGATATCAGTTTACTTGACAAAGGAATTTATATTCTATCGGTAAGCAATGAAATGCAGTCGATGAAAACAAGGTTGATTGTTCAATAACAAAAGTTATTATTCAACAATAAACTTTCCCCGCATCATAGAATAATGTCCCGGGTAGCTGCAAATAAATTCATACGTCCCTTTTTCCGGTGCAGGAAACGTTATTGTTGTTGATTTACCCGGAGGAGCAATGCTAGTTGCCACATAAACTTCTTTAGTTTTTGGAACATAATTTTCAGCCACTCCTGCTTTTAAACCCTTTGCAGCAACACTATCGGCAGCGCCTAAGTCAATCAAAACAAAGTTGTGCTGCATGGAAGCATCCGTGGCTTCATTCACAAGAGTAAGTTTGACCGTGCATCCTGATTTAACTTTGATTTCAGTAAGGTTGAATTTCATTTCGGCCATATTGTTTCCTTTGGCAAGCAGGTTTATTTCTGTTACCGGTGCAGAAGGGTCAATCTTTGAAGCATCGTACGTTGATTCAGTCATTAGTGACGAAGAAGGGTTTTCAACAGGAGCTTCTTTTTTCTGTTCCGGCTGATTACAGGAAGTCAGAGGATAGAGACCAATTAAGGTTAATAGTATTGCAATTAAGTTTTTCATTTTTATTTAAATTTGGTATGGATTAATTAATTAACTTTTATTTAAAGGAGATTAAAGAGTGATTATAAATTTATAAGTTTTGCATTAAAGGTAGTGTTTTCAAAGGACTTAATTATAAATCGTTTTTAAAAAGGTAATATGAAATGATGAGAAGTTTGATTATTTGTAAAGCGAAACTTTTCCACTACATTTGATTCTTAAATAAATTATTGCATGGCTAATCTGGCATTGTTTATAAAAGTAATGACGGCATTAATCGTCATTATTGTAATGGCTCAGTTTATTGGCAGACTTATAAGATATATTGGTCAGCCAGCCGTTGTGGGTGAGATGATTGCCGGCGTTCTTTTGGGGCCTACTGTATTTGGGTTTTTCGCTCCTGAAATTTCTGCTTTTGTTTTTCCAAAGGAAATTATGCCTACACTTTTTATTATAAGCAATCTTGGACTTTCTATATATATGTTTCTTGTCGGGGCCGAATTGGACTTAAGCTTATTTACCCGGAAGACACTGAAAGATGCAACAGCATTGTCAATTGCTGCTATAGTAGTTCCGTTTATTTTTGGCGGTGTATCAGCATTGATTTTCAACGATGAAATCAATAAAATGCATATTGATAAAATTTCATTGTTTATTTTTTTAGGTACGGCTTTGGCAATTACTGCTTTTCCCATGTTGGCCCGGATATTACAGGAAAGAAATCTGATGAACTCCCGTTTGGGTGTTTTATCAATGCTGTCTGCAAGTATTCAAGATGTAATAAGCTGGATTTTTCTTGGTGTAGTAACAATCATGTGTACTACTAAGGAGTATTCAGGAATACTAGTAATGATTATCGGTGTTGCAGTATTTATATTCCTGATTTTTTATATTGTTCGTCCTATGTTGGATAAGATTGCTGCTAAGGTTCATTCATTTGTTGATCTGACTCCACTACGATTTGGTATTGTATTCCTATTGCTATTGGTTTCTGCATTAATAACAGATAGTCTTGGATTGTATTCCGTTTTCGGCGGCTTTATTTTAGGATTGGCATTGCCGCGTAAAGGATTCTTTATAGAAGCAATTTCCATGAGAATAAAGGATCTTACTGTTATTGTGCTGCTGCCTGTGTTTTTTACTTTTTCAGGATTAAATACAAACATTCTTAAACTGGGTAGTATAAGTTTAATTATTCCCACATTGGGCATTCTGCTTTTCTCTTTTGCAAGCAAATATTTCAGCTGTATGTTTACCATGCGCTTTGTCAGCAAATTTAGCTGGAGAGAATCGTCTGCTATGGGAGCACTTATTAATTCGCGTGGTTTGATGGAATTAATTATTGCCAACATTGGTTTGTCGTACGGTTTAATTGACGGAGATTTATATTCAATTTTAGTACTGGTAGCTGTTTGTTCTACACTTGCTGCACTTCCCCTTTACTCAATTTCTATGGGAAAGCAGGAGCAAAGTATTGCTGCAATTAAAGTTTAGGATTTAAGATCTGAAATTGAAGTCCAGGCATTTTGTGCAAATAAATCCCAATTGAATTTTTTCAAATGCTTTTTCATACCATCCCCTAAGACATTGCGTATGGATGGATCATTGGAAGTCGTTAGCATGTGTTTTGAAAGTGCTTCAGGATCGTTAGCGTTGAAATAGTATGTTATTTCCCCGCCTGCTTCATGCAAACTCGAATTGTCGGATGTAATTACCGGTGTTCCGCAACTCATGGATTCAACAATAGGTAAACCGAATCCTTCGTATAAAGATGGATAAATTAAAGCCGTTGCCTGAGAGTAGAGTGGAGGCAGGTCTGCACTATCGACAAAGCCTGTACAAATAATGTGGTCTTTATAGGGATGAATTTTCAATGCATGGAGAAAGGACTCCGATTTCCAGCCAATACCTCCGGCAATAACGAGCGTAAATGGCTTTTTGTTTGTCTGCATGAAGACTCGGAAAGCATCCAGTAATACCAATAAATTTTTTCTTGGTTCAATGGTGCCGACAAAAATAAAATAAGGAGTATTGATATTATGTTTTTCTAATGTCTGCCTATTGATTGTAGGTTTAAAAATATCACTGATTCCCGGATAAATTCGTTTTACTTTGCCGGCATTTTGCGGATAGACTTTTCCAATATCTTTTGCAGTATTATCGGAATTGGCAATTATAAGATCAGCTTTGTCGAGGATTTTTCTAAGAAAGATTTTTTGTAGAATCTGGCTATGCCATCTGTGTAATTTTGGAAATAGTATAGGAGTCAGATCGTGAATGATGGTAATTCGCTTGATGTGTTTAGAGAGGTTAAAGGGGCCAAAGTGAGCAGGCTCTAAAACAGCATCTATTTTCTTAAAATAAATGATTAATGGTACAAGTATGAATAAACGAATCGAAGCAAAACCTATAGGTAATCGTGAATTCCAAATTGAAATTTGTTCAGTTCCTGTTAAAGCTGTGTCTTTTTTTTCGCGGATGAGAATAATTTCATGCCCCGGATTGTTTCGTATCATTGCATCTACCATCTCTTTTGTAAAAACATGAATACCTGCATGCTGATTGTCTATGGGGTCCGCTAAGATGGCTAAACGCATGCTTCAATTATTTTTTATTATTCCTTCATAAACTTTCAAGGTATCGTAAATGCATTTTCTCCAGCTGAATTCGAAAGAGCGGTGAAGTGATTTTTGGGCATAGTGTTCCCGTAACTCTTTATCAAAATAGATTTTTTGCATTTGTTCTTTGATGTTGTTTACATTGTCAGCCATTGCAGGAAGTCCGGCTTCACCAATTACTTCTTTTAGGGAACTGTTGTTGCCATAAATAACTGGAGTCCGACACCGCATTGCTTCTAATGGCGGCAAGCCGAAGCCTTCATAAAATGAAACGTAACAAAGTGCAACTGCTTCTGAATAAAGTATGGGTAAATCGTTGTCGTCAACGTAGTCTGTAAAAATTATCCGTGGATTATCCAGATGTAGCTCTACATTCAAATGTTCAGTTTTCCAGCCATACCTTCCGGAAATAACAAGATTAATTTTTGTATTGCTGAATTCATCGCAAAATTTATTGAAAGCGAGAATGGTATTTGGTAAATTCTTTCTGGGTTCAATAGTTGAAAGACAGAGAAAATAGGGATCATCGCCAATTTTGTATTTTTCACGAATTAATTTTCCGGGCTCTTCATTGACATTCATTTTGAAAAGTTCATTGTCAGGAGCTTCATATACTTTGTGAATTTTAGCACTCGAAATAGTATAGTGTGAAGTTAAGTCATTAATAGTGTTTTGTGATACACCAATCACGTCTGTTTTTTTTTCGAGGATAATCTTCATTCCTTCTTCCGACATAAATACGTTTGCTTTATCATGATAATCGGGAAATAACTTATGTGTCAAATCGTGAACGGTAATTACAATTGTTTGGTCAAGGGTTTTATACTGTACAGCATTTTGTGGTAGCGGAATATGCAGTATATCCGCTATATCACTAATAGAAAATTTCTTTTTATTGTGGAGTTTATTCTTTGTGCTCGTTGTTTTAAACTGGATAAACCGCAGTACTTTTCTTATATTAGTTTTTTTATAAAAACCAGAAACGGTTTTATAAAAATTTTCCGGCAAATTAGATTTTACGAAATATTTAAAACCCATTAATATTTTTTCGTAAAAGTATAGGGTTTCTACCTGTTCAATATTGATTCCTTTCCTGTAGTTCTCCAATGGATAAACAATTTGGCCAATCAATAATTTAAATTCCCAGCGAGGGTCACCATACAATGTAATGTCTTCAAACTTCTTTAATAAATTAACCAGGTAACGTTTTATTCCATCATTGACTGTTTCTGTTAGTTTTGATGCTTCGATAAAAATTCTGAATTTTTCGTTTTCTAAATTTGGAACAGCTATACCCATTTTCTGCATAACCCTATAATCGAGTGCAGGGTTCTGGCTAACCGAACCCGAATAGGTGGCATATCCTAACCTTTCCATTGTGTCACCATGAAAGCTCCAGAAAAGATCCTGGAAAAAGGTAGACATTTCTTCTTTCCATCCGCCTGATGTACCTTTTCTGAAAAACTTTTCTGCAAATTCATCGGGATTGAATTTTGGATCGGAGATTTTTGAAATTCCTCCATATTTAGGTTTACCTGATTTCAGTTCTTTGAAGGAAGGAAGGTTATTCCAATTAGCAGTAGGCAGAGAAATAAGTTTTTCAACCCGTTTGAAAACGGAAACAGGATCGCTGATTAAATCTTCGAACCGAATTATTAAGTTAGCCCTTTGTATCCACTCTTCTGCATTTTTAGACCACCCGCCGAAAAAACTTCCCTCTCCGGCAACGATGGCTTCCTGCAGGTTTAAATTAAAATCGGATCCGGGCTTCACAAGGTCTTTTCTGTGATGTGCAATGGAAACAACAGCATCACGACCATCACGCACAAGATAAATTGCCGGTATATTTTGATCGGCAGGAATTAAATCGCCGGGAAGAAGATGCGTTTTTACAAATCGGTAATTATTGTAGTTTTCATCAACAGGGTAAGCGGTTTCTTTATGCCATGTACTGGATTCAATTCCATATACATAATATAAAATGTTTCGAAAATACGTATTCCCGGAACGAGGAAAGGAGGCAATCCAGCAATCCATTAATTTATTCTTTTATTACGAATTTCAAGAGCCTTCCTGTATAATTCTATATCAATCTTGTTCAAGTCGGAGATAATTTTTCTTTCTTCCTGTGTCACAGTAGGGAGCCCGGATTTAAATTCAGAGTTATCATTGATTCTTGGAATTTCAATTGGTCCCCAGTTTAATTTTTTCGCTAAAAAATTTAAGTCTATGTCGAAGTATTCAGTTAATCCAATAAAGAAAATGCTATTAATATCCAGTCCATCGAGAAACCGATGCATTCTATTTCTTGAAGCATCGAGGGAAGCATATTCAATCACTGATTCATTTTTTCTTTTTTGAAGGTCGGAATTGTATATTTCAAGACTAATTCTTTTTTTGAAGAAAAAATAATTTGATATAACTCTGTCAACCGGATCTCTCACCCAGGTAATTATTTTAGCGTTTTTGAAATTATTCAAATTACTTATTTCATTAAATTTAAAATGGCCGTGAACCACTTTAATGGAATCGTTTAATTGGGAAGCGAATTGCTCTACCGGAGGTATACTTTTATCAGGATAATTTTTACGGTCGAAGTTTGACAAATTTGTGTTATCATAAATAGAACCTAAAATTACCAGAAAGCTTCTGCCTGCCGTTTTTGGAATATGTATAGAAACAAGTTCAATCATCAGTTAAAATGCGAAATTTTATTCTTTTATTTTATCTTTCCTGATACGAAGAGCTTCTTTATACAAATGTACATCATCTGTATTCAGCTCTCGGATTTCATTGATAATGTCGTTAGGGAGTAGCTTTTCTTTCATGGCTGTTTTATTGTGATATAAAGCCTGAGGGATTTCTTTTCGATTCAAAACAGTTGATAGCCTTGTTAATTCCTCATCAAAGAACTCACAGATACCTATAAAGTCAAAATTCTCAAGTCTGCTGCCTGAAAGAAACTTCGTCTGGCGGTTCCTGTTGATTTCAGCACGAGCATATTCAATGAGTGTTCTTTGAAGTTTACTAAGAATGTTAAGGTTGTTGCTTTCTTCATTAAGAAGTTCTTTTATTCTTGATTCGAGATAATAAAAATTGGAAATGACTCTTTCAACGGGATCGCGGACCCAGGTAATAAGCGTATAATTTTCCGGTAATTTAAAATATTTGATTAAATCTTCATAGACAAAATGGCCATGAATTACTTTGACAGAGGGAAGCTGCTTTTTATCGTAAATCATTTCATTCACCCGTATTATTCCTTTCTCATTAATATCGAAACGCACCAGTTGATCGTCTCCATACATACTTCTTAAAATATTTCGGAAAGAAGTACCTGCTGTTTTTGGAATATGTAGGGAAATAAGTTCGGGACTGGGTTTACGGTCGAATAGCATATTCCTAATATAAATATTTTTCTGAATCGAGATGTGTAAAATTTTTGATGTAAAAATCTACGCCTGATTTAACATTGTCAGAGCCGTAAACTAGCTTGCCATGGTCAAGAACCACTAAATTACTTGCCAGCAATTCAATTCTTTTTATGTTGTGTGTAATAAAAATAATTCCGCATTTTTCAGAGATATTTTGCAGGTTTTCATAACACTTAGACCGGAATGAAATATCTCCAACAGAAAGTCCTTCATCAATAATTAAAATATCAGGTTCTGTTGCAACAGCAATGGAATAGCCAAGCCTCGATTGCATACCGGAGGAATAGCTTCCATAAGGAGAATCAATGAATTTACCCAATTCTGAGAAGGATATAATCCAATCTATTTTCTCTTCAAGTTTGGATTTTGACATACCAAACATGCCGGCTTTTACATAAATATTTTCTCTTCCCGTAAAATGAGGTTGCATACCGGTTTTAACTGCAAATAAACTTGAAACACTTCCATTAACTTCAATTACTCCTTTATCCAGCGGATAGATACCTGCTATCATACGCATTAAGGTAGTTTTACCCGATCCATTATTTCCAAGAATACTCAGGATTTCTCCCCGATGAAGTTTTAAACTCACATCATTCAAAGCCCAAAACTCCTGTTTTCTGAGAACATCACGCTTTAGATTTTGTCCTGTTAGCAAACGAGCAATATCCGTCATGCCATGAAACATATTCCATTTCAAGTCACGGCTAAATTTCTTACTTACTCCCTGAACATTTAAAAGGCATTCCCTTGTATCCATCTTTTCTGTTTGTATTAAAGTATGATTTTTTCAAATACAACAGGACTGGAAATCGTAAAAAAACGATATGAAAAGACAAGAAACAGAAAGGAAGAAACAGCGCAAATAAGAAATACGTTCAAATCCGGAAATCCCTGATTCAAAAGAACACTGCGTGGGAAATTGATCAGGTAGGTAAGTGGATTGTATTTCATTATTAACTGAAGTATAGAATTATTTACAGTTGTGGCAAAGACGACAGGTGTGATAAATTTTAGCAGCTCAAGCGAATTGTCGAATAGTGTAGTAAAATCGAGAGCGACGATTTTTAAAACAGAAAAAATTAGGCCAAGTCCTGTTCCCAAAAAAATTATTGGCAGCAAAGCAAAAGGAAATATAAATGAAGTCCACGATAATGGTACTTTAAATAATACTAATACCAGTATGGATAATCCCATTGGAATTGCAAAATTTACAATTGCAATTATTATTTTCTCTATGACGATAATAACGTGAGGGAAATTATTATGCAGCAATTCACTTCCTCTTCCGGTATACGTTTCACTGATGCTCTTGTAAAAACTGATGAAAAAACTCCAGATAGCATTGCTTAGGAATACATAAGCAACATAGGGGATTTTAGTATCGCCCGGATTTAGCATGCCTGTTGATTGCAACAATACCCATAAGAATATGGAGAATATGGGTGAAATGAATAACCAGGCTACACCAAGAAAGGATCTTTTGTATTGTTGGGTAAGACCAACTCTTGTAAGCCATATAATTAGCGTACGGTAATCGGAAATGTTTTTGAAAAGTTCCCTGGCATTACTTAGGAATCTGTAATTCCTGTAATCGTCGGGAGAATATATTTTCGATTTCATCATTCAGTCAATCTATGAAGATAGGGTCATTGTTCTTACGTAGGTTTTTATTTCTTTTTATTTTATAAACGTATTCGTTTCAAAGTGTAACGAGAATAATGACTTGTTTGTTCTTTAATCAAAGTTGAAAAAAGTAATTTATAAATGAATGCTAAACCAGGGACAGGGGGGATAAACATTTCAGATTAACTCTCAGTATCTTAAACTGTTACAGTTAGTTTTAAATTATGTGTTAAGTGTAATCGTATATTTTTCCGGGGACATTTATAAGCTGAAATTTGGTGAAATAATTTCATTTTTCCAAAATCAGCATTCAATATATATTATATATTTGCTTTTTAAACAAATAACTAAGAATACAAAATGAAAAAACTATTTATCTTCCTTCAGGCCATGCTATTTACTTTCATTCTGTCATCGTGTGGCGGTCAGAAAAATGCACCTGAAAACCAGTCTGTTACTCCGCCAGCTACTCAATCCGGTGAATCTTCGTCGGAAAAAAATGAAGCACCGGCTACAGGAGAAGGAGAGAAAAAATCTGATGAAATGCCGGCAGCAAATAGCACTGCAGGTCAAACAATGTCAGGATCTGAGGTAATTGATTTTACCATGAATAAATTGACAAGAAAGATAAATCTAAAGGCAGAGCAAGTTGGTTCAATAAAGGGAATTATTACCAAAAAATTTGTTGAAAAAGGGGAAGACATGAATAAGAAATATATGCTGGAAGAGTCAAAAGCAATCAGTAAAGATCTTTTATTGCAATCGCACGATGCTATATTAACAATTCTTGAACCTGAACAAAAAGCAGTGTTTGTTACATTAGGTCAACATTAATAAGTAATTATTTTTTGATTATGCTTTGGTATAAACTCATATAGGCGGTCATGCTTTTTTCAATTGTAAAATCATGGTTGGGTTTATATTCCCATACATTATTAATTGCCATTTCAAGGGCCTGATTAATTGCACCGGCATTAAGTTCATTCAGGGCAATTTGTTTACCACTGACAACTTCAGGAAGCGAGCCTTGTCCGGAAGAAATAATAGGAACACCCATTCCTGCCGATTCTGCTGCAACGAAACAAAATCCTTCGCTATATGAAGGAATGATAACACAACTTGAAGTTGAAACTTCTTTTAAAAGATCTTCTTTGGAAAGGTTATGTAAAAGTATAATATTAGTTCTAACAGGCGTCGAATTGATGATTTGCATTACCTTCCTGAATAATTTAGTTGGGTAGGTAGGTATAATCAATTTCAATTTTGCTTCAGGCCTGTTTGTAATAAATGTTTGGGCAGCTTCCAGCAATAAGTCAAGTCCTTTTGAAATTCCCAGTCGTCCAAAAAAGCAAAAAGTGAATTTTTCAGGCGGTTGATACGTGTTGCGGGTTAAAAGTCCATAATCAAGTCCATTATAAATTTTGACAATTTTATTTTCAGAGATACCTTGGGATATTAATGATTTCCGGGTGTAATCTGAAACAGCAATGTATTTATGGAAGGGCAATTTTAATATAAGCCATTCATACAAATAAAATCCCCAAAGTTTCCATCGGGCTGTAAAGGGCAGACGAAGCCATAACTTGCCCCATACTTCATGGAATGTTATGATTACTTTTTTTCTTAAGAGGAGTCCGGCCAGAAAAGCAGGAATAGCAGAATTATAGGAAGTGGTGTGTATTATATCAACAGTTCGAGCGTTTCGATAAACTTCCGGAAGGCTCATAATGGTAAATAAAAACCGGTTGTAACAATTGATTCTTTTTATCTGAATGCCTTTGTATTCTTCTGACTTTTTTACTGAATCATCAAATAAAGTAGTTACCACTTGAACTTCATTACCGGCTTGGACAAGTGAAGTTGTCAGATTAAGAAAAAGCTCTTCAGCGCCGCCTACATAAGGGTAAAAATGTTCAACAACAAATAGGAATTTCATTTTTCAGGATCATTCTGTTTTTGCTTTTCAATAGCAATTTTCCTGACAAGATCAGTGATGATTTTGTTTTGTTTTTTAAATGAATTGAATAGTTTAAAATTCAGGAAGAAAGAAATAGCGAGTCCGATAAAAATTATACCGTTGATGTGATCTTTAATACCAATGGATTTGGAGATAAAGTTAGTAGTGGAATCCGGAAAGATGGCTACCATGGATACGAATAGCCATAACAGAACCCATAAGAGTGATTCAAAAAAAGTATTAATCCCGCTTCTGAATTGCCTGATAGAATAAATAATTCCAATAATTCCGACTAAAGGAACAATTATCTGAAAAATTCTCATAGCTATTTATTTTTAAATATAACTGAATAAAATAGGTTAATAAAGGTACGGATTCCATTTAGGAAATGCTGTCCTTTGTCTTTTATTTCTTCTGAGTAATAAACGCGGATAGGTACATTAATGATTTTTAATCTATATTGATGGCCTTTTATAAAAATTTCACTGCAATGTTCATAGGTGTCGTGCTCAATGATTATTTTGTTTAAGGCTTTTTTATTAAAAACTTTAAATCCGGACTGTGAGTCGGTAATTCTTTTCCCTGCAAAAATACTGGTAACTATATTTGCAATCTGATTGAACCACCAGTTTTTCATTGGGACATCTTTTGTATTTTCTATAAATCGATTTCCAATTGTAATATCAGCTTTCTGCTTAATATGAGCTTCAATCAATTTGTCAATATCTTCCACATCGTGTTGTGTATCGGCATCGATCATAACAACGGTTTCTGCATTGAGTACTTCCCTGCAATATTTCAATCCTGTTTCGGTTGCCGCTCCGGCTCCCCGATTAACCAGGTGAGTAAGGATGATGGCATTGAAATCCTTTATAAGCTCCATGGAATTGTCCGAAGAACCGTCATCAATGACAACAACTTTCGAAAACCCTTTTTCTCTGATTGCTTTTACTACTTTTAATATACGTTCGCCTTCATTGAAAGACGGAATGATGATTACTACTGAAGAGTGATTAAATGCCATCTATTGCAGTTTCGCTTACAGGATTTCGAATAAAGCATCTGTTCCCTGGTCTATAACACTTTTACCGACCATATCGTATTTTGCTTTAACGATTGTTCCATTTACATTAAAATCCATATCGCCGTCAGGTCTTTCTACAAGTCTGTTTGTATGTAAAAGCCGTACTTGAGGATTATTTACCAAAGCCATCATTAATTCATTAAACTTTTTTGTAAGCGATTTCTCCGGTGTCATATCTATAGCGGGTGCATTGAGTCCAACCAGTATGTATTTAATGTTATTTTTTTTGAACTCAAGTGGTAATAAGGTCTTGTCACTATTAGCCAAATTATACATTTCTTTGAAAACTCCAAGTTGATTATCCATGTAAACGCGTGAATCGTTGTTTACAATATAATAATTTAAGAATGTAGAGACATTTAATATTTTAGATTTTTTATCACGATTTAATGTATTCAGAATATTGAACTGAGCAGGATTGAAATAATTTTTCAGCACTTCTTTTTCATTGTATTCTCCAACGGCGTACTTGGCAGATTGAACATCCAGAAACTCCTTGAAGTTAATTTTAGTCATATCTGTTGCCAATAGATATTTTGACGGAATAAACTGGTATGGAAGAATTAGCGCGAACCAAATACAGGAGCAGACTGTTACGTACCGTTTAATAAAAGGATTTTTATACGAGTCAGATTCCTCTTTGTTTGTTAAAACAACAATAATTATGGGAATCAATGAAAACCCTGCAATACCGTACCAGATTATTCCGCTCGACAGAACAATCCAGTATTGAATAATGCAAAAAGTAAAAGCAATGAAGACCTTTGAAATAGTAGTGAGTCCGGTAAGACTGTTTTTAAATAGAAAATAAATGGGAATGGAAAACAATGCTAATAAGATGAAGCAAATTCCAAGCGGTTGAATGGTCAAGTAATTATAAATGGGCATCAGTAAATTCCCCGAGGTAATAAATGCTTGTTTAAGAGAGTCGTAAAGAGGAAGGAGGAGAGTTCCAAAGAAAAAAGATCCGGATGATTTAATTGTATCAAAAGAGGTTTTATGCGCTATTTGATCTACAATAAGTTGTACGGATTGAATGGAAAAAATAAGTAAGAGTAGAAGTAAAATCATCTTACAAAGATTCAAGGGCAGCTGCCTGACAGTAAATCCAAATATGAATACAGGAAGTAAAATCAGTAAAAGAATTCCTGTGTCGGAAGTGACCAGTCTTACGTTGCTTTTCATAACAATCCTGTAAGGAAGTGAAATGAATCTGATAATACCGGTTTCATATCCCAGAAATCTCCTGATCTCTTCGTGTTTTTCCTTATTGGTTGATTTTTCCTGAGGCGTATTCTTTAGCGGACTTTCATTTGAAGAATTATTAGTTGTATTTAATTGTGCTAAAAGATGCAGAGGGTTCTTCGGCAGATCAAGCAGTCCAAAAGCGGCAAATGACTTATTAGAGTTATTACTATAATCACCCATTGTTTTTGATTTGCCCGATTGATGCTCAATGCTGCTTGTATTATTTGCAACATTTGAATACAATTCCGGAAGAGGTGATTTGCCTGTGAGAATACTATCAATTGATAACTTTTTATTTTCTGAAATATGTTCGAGTGCCCAGGGAAGAAAGGTAAGTCCAATAGTCAAACCAAAAACAAATGCATATTTCCCGGCTTGTAAAACACCGGCACTATTTTTCTTATAAGCAATAATCAAAGCAGCTAAACCGAGAATAAAGGGAACGATAAAGCGGTAGAGCATCAGGTCTTTTTCAAAAGCCGCAAATCTCGTGAGATCAAGACCAAAAATAATTGCGAAATTTAAAAAGAAGACAGCAATAGCGCCATATTTCCCCGCATGCATATAAAACAGAACGACAAGCATAGCAAAAATACTAAGCATTGCTATATACTTTATACCAAAAGAGTAGCCGAGTAAAAGACCGCAAAGTATCCATAATAAACTATCGGGTGAGAAGCGCGATAACTTTTTTGGTTTATCCTGTTTCTTTGGTGATGCTTGTAAAGTTGTTTTACCTGTTAAAAGTAAAACACAGACCAGGGAATAAAACAGCATAGCCAGATCGACTTTTTCTTCAATGCGTGATAACCAGATTGTATTTGGTAAGGAATAAAAAAGTGAGCAGGCAAATAGACTCCAGTTTCTGTTTATGTTAAGATTTTTACAAATTAGGTAAATACCGATAATTGAAAGTATTCCCGGCATTACTGAGAGTAGAATGGTTATAGTAGTATTGTTAAAAATAATAAAGCCAAGACTCATAAAAAGTGACCAGTTGTAAGCATCTCCACCGTGTGTCAGTCCATGATAGCCGGCAATAAGCTTTGGTGTATTCATATAAAGATTCAAGCCATCGTAGCCGGTTGGAAAAGTCCTTGTTGTTGCTGTAAGATTTATTGCCAGCAAGAGGATCAGACAGGCATAAGCTAAAATTGCCAGTGAATGAATCTTAAAAGGGTCTGATTTTTTAAATAATGTTTGTCGGAAAGTTTCAAGTGATTTTTTCCATGCCGGGAAAATTAAAATCAGAATAAAAGGAATAGCAATGAATTGATGTAATAATCCAAATAATCCCAAAAAGAACAAGCCGGTGGTAATGACAATAAAGCCAATAGCTAAACTAATTAATATGGATGAGTTTTTTTCAATTGAAATCGGCAGCAGATTCAAAATATACGTACCACTGCTAAGTGCAGCCAATAAAATAAATCCCAGACCAATATGAAATCCAATTGATTTAAATATAAATATTAGCGTTCCCTGCAGAGGATTTGGTATCAGATTTGTTTTAGTACTATAAAAAAGCATAATTACTGCCATTATGCAAAGAGTAAAAGCATAATGATAAATGCCGCGAAAGTTTTTAATTTCTGTTTCTAGTCCAATTTTCTTTTTGTTCGATAATAAATAGGAGATTCCCGCTGTTAAAATCAACGTAACAAAAAGCAAGTCGGCATATTCAAAATACAGATAGGCGTCATGAAAATAGTTGGAGTAATTAAAATAATCCAAAAACAGAAAAGCCGCCCAAAGAATACAGAACAATTGAATAATCCGGGAGGCAGCGAATTTTTTAATCATAGATAGCGGCACTTAATGGAAAGTAGAAGTGTTTTTCTTTTTTCTAAATTCTTTTTAAACAGCAGTAATTTATATAGGGGAAAGGTATAAAAATATCTAAATACTTATGCATTAGAAAGAAAAATCTAATGATAAAAATCGTTCAATTAATGACCCTAGGCGGGTCTTCTGACCAGAAGTTACAAGGAATGCATTTTATTTTCAGCTGCATAGGCTTCCATTAGCTCTTTGCTGTAAGAATCAGAAGTTTTATAGTCGCAGGTGGCAGTAGTTCTGTCGTGTTTATCCAAAGCAAAGTTTTTAAACCTCATGTAGTGTTTAGGGTCTTGAAGCAGGTCAATCATTTCATTGTATTTTTCATATTCTGAGAAAAAATCTCCTGCAAGTAAATAATGCAATAATTGAAATGAGGTTTCATGATTTATATGGTCACTCAGATCCATATTGGTTTTGTTTAATTCAGCCAGGTTTAGCGCCTTTGGATTGTAGAAATAATAAATAAATTTTGCTATTAATTTGTAAGCTCCGTCAATTCTAACAAATGCTTCCCTGATTGCAGTATTGTCTTTCATATTGCCGCCTTTCATTTTTTTATCGAGAGCATCGGCAATCAAAAATGAACTTTTCATTGACAGGTAAACACCGCTGGAGAAGATAGGGTCAAGAAAAGCAGATGAATCACCGGTAAGCGTAAAATCATTTCCGTATTTTACATCTGTATAGTAGGAGTAATCGCCCACAACCATTAAAGGCTGTCCTTCCCTTCGTTTAGCATTTTTCAGCAAATCAACTATATAAGGAGAGCTGTTTAATTCATTCAGGTAAAATTGATATTTCCAGTCTGTAATTCCCTGTTTATCAAACTTAGCTTTTTCCGTTCTTACATAGGAGTTGTTCAATACTACGCCAACGCTGATTCTGTTAACTCCTACGGGGATTACAAAAATCCATCCCGCTTTATCTCCACCCAAATAAACGATTGGCTGAATGCCTACATCGATGAATTCGGGCATCGATTCGAGGTTCCAGTGCGTGGCAAGTGCAATACGGTCGAGGTTATCGAAAGATTTTTTATTATTTAGTTTACGGCTAATAAAAGTATCTTGTCCACTTGCATCTATTAATTGCCTGGCGTAAAAAGTTTGCATGGCTCCTTTGGAGTCCATTACATCTACTTTAACGGTTTCATCTTCCCTGTTGAGTTCAACATTGGTTACTTTAGTTTCTTCAAATACTTCAGCTCCGAATTTTCTACTGTTTTTCAAAAGCATATCATCAAAAGTAGCGCGTAAAACGTGAAACGATAAAGCGCTTTCATCATGAATAACTTTATTAAAGCAATAGGTATTTTTCTTTTTGCCGTCGGCACTGATAAACATAACTCCGGGTTTGCGAACCATGTATTTTTTCATGTCATCAAGCAGGCCCAGCTCTTCCAGCATTTCATAACAGAAGGGTAGTAAGGATTCTCCAACATGTTCGCGGGGAAATTTCTCCTTTTCAAAAACAGTTACAGTATGGCCTTTACGTGCAAGTTGTGTAGCAATTGTTGAACCAGCAGGTCCGCCGCCAATGATAATGAAATCTTCCGGTTTTTGCATTTGAATTAAATGTAATAATGATTTAATAAATATAGTAAATTTTGGCTTACGATTTTTTTAAATTCCAAGATTCGAAGCAATAATATTTTTTTGAATTTCAGAAGTTCCTGAATATAGGGAGGAAGCCAAAGCGTCTCTTACTTCCTGTTCAATTCCATATTCGGAAATATAGCCGTAACCACCAAATATTTGCATGGCTTGCAGCATGAATTTTTTAACCGAATTGCTTACAAAAAGTTTTGTAATAGCCGACTCTTTACTTACATTTTGTTTTCTATCGAGCATCCATGCGACTTTATAGGAATAACTTTTAGATACTTCCAGTAAAACCTGCATTTCAGCAAGAGCATGAGAAATACTCTGAAATTTTGCAATACTCTGTCCCTGACTTTTTCTTTGTTTTGTAAATTCAATGGTCTTGGCAAGTATTCGTTCCATAGCACCGATGTGAATTCCTGCCAGACAAATCCTTTCCCATTCCATTGAATGATTAAAGATAGGTCCACCACCTCCAACCTCGCCTAAAATATTATCACTTGTTAATTCTGTATTGTTAAAATAAATTTCTCCTAGCGAGCAGCTCTCCAGTCCCATTTTCTTAAATGGTGAACCGGTTGAATAATTTTCTCTTTCAACGAGAAAGCAGGTTATTCCGCCAAAAAAACCTTTATCGGAATTTGTAGCGGCATAGGTTAACGCTAAGCCTGATGGTTCATTGTTTGAAACAAATGTTTTTGTTCCGTTCAATAAATAATTACTTCCGTTTTTTACTGCTTTGGTTTGCAAGTTAAATGCATCTGATCCACTTTCGCTTTCTGTCATGGCATTAGCGGCAATCAGGTCTCCGGAGATCAGTTGAGGCAGAAATTTTTGTTTTTGTTTTTCAGTTCCGTATTGATAAATGGGAATAACGCATGCTAATGTATGTGCAGCAATAGCGAATGATAGTCCATTATCGGTATTTCCCTTGGCCATTGCTTCAAGAGCGAGCAGCATTTCAAAAGCTCCTAAATCGGATCCTCCATAAGCACGATTGATACATGTGCCTATGATACCGGTATTGGCCATGTATTTCCAGCGATTGAGAAAGGGCAAGGATATATCCATACTTCGAGATGATTCATAAACAGAATCCTGAAGCAATTTTTGCTCTTTGCTTAACTCATAATTTATCATACTAAATATTTTAAGGCCTGTAAATCGACCTTTCCGCTGTCGGTTTTGGGCAGGGCATCCAAAAATACAAATTTATCCGGAACCATGTAAGCAGGAAGGTATTCCAGACAGAATTTCTTTAGAGTCACTAAATCCTCATTTGTATTTTCCATTCTTTCGATAAAACAAATAACCTGGTTAGTTTCTACTGAAAATAACACTGAAGCATTTGAGATTCCATCCATAGCAATCATTACTTTTTCTATTTCCGAGGGTTCTATGCGGAATCCGTTTTTCTTTATCATTCTATCCTTGCGGATAACGTAAACATAATCGTTTTCATCATTCTTGTAAACAATATCACCGGTTTTATAATATTGAGTTTGGTTTTTATCAACAATGAAAGAGGCTTTTGTTTTTTCTGAATCATTCCAATAGCCATTAAAAAGTGATTCACCTGCAACGATCAATTCTCCTTTTGTATTATTTTCGGTAATTTCATTTTCATGTTCATCTATTATTTTCGTTAAAGCAAATGGACAGGGTTTACCTATAGGAAATACCGGATAATGTATGTTTTCAGGTAATACTTTGAAAAAAGTGCAGACATTGGTTTCCGTAGGTCCATATAGGTTCACATAGTATTTACCGGGCCAGAGTAATAATAATTCCCTGAAAGCAGGTAAATGGAATATTTCACCGGCAAAAAGCACATTCTTCAAAGAAGAATAATCGTATTTATGCAACTTGCCGTAATTCGCCAGTGCAGTATAAAATGTGGGAGTAGCATATACGGTAGTTATTTTTTCGAGAGCGATATTTTGTGCAATCAGTAATGCATTTTTTGATTCCTCCTCTGTATACAAGAATAAAGTTGCACTTTTCTTTGCTGTAACATAAATATCAAATACAGATAAATCAAAATTAAAAGGGGCAATGGAGGCTATCGTATCGTTCGGATTAATATGGAATTCCTCCGCTGCCCAATTGATAAAAGCAATAGCTGCTTTATGTGAAACAATTACGCCCTTTGGTGTGCCTGTTGACCCAGAAGTAAATAATATAAATGCGGCTTCATCAATAGGGTAGTATTCTTTTCCGGTTAAAGAAGCAGTAAAAAGGTTTGACTTGTTTTCAGTGATGATGAGCTTGAAATCCAAGCCCGTTTTTTTTAGAACATCTTTGGAAATATCATCGCATAGAATAAAATGTGGAGCAGTTTCTTGAATGATATATTTTATGCGCTGCACAGGGTTTTGAGAAGAAACAGGCACGTAAATACAATGGCAAAGGCTGCAGGCAATCATCATTGCAATCGACTCAGCATTCTTAACGGAATAGATAATAACTCTGTCGTTTTTTTGAATCCCGTTTAAAATGAGAATAGCTTGAAATTCCAAAGCCAATTTATATACATTTCTGTAAGTATATTGGGCCGTTGTTGTTTTAAGATAAATATTTTCGCCGTGACGGTGAATAGCATCTTCAATATACTGATGTAATTTATTATTCACCGGAGTCAATACTATTTAATTTTTGATGCAACAAATTGAGCGATTAAATCAATTGAATCCAGATTATCTGAGTCTACCTCGTGAGGTTGAAATTCTATTTTGAATTTCTTTTCCAGATAATCCACCATTTTCAGAGTAGAGATTGAATCAATTATTCTGCTTGAAATTAAAAGAGTATCGTTTTCAAGTTTCAGATTTTCATCTTTTGCTATGGTATTTTTGATATACTCTTTGATATCGTCTTTAATATTCTCTAATAACATTTTAATTTATTTTAGTTGAATGGCAGATCGAAATATTTTTCATAAAGATACAGTTATGTCTAATCCTTTTTTTCTTTTGCATATATTTTCTATTGGTTGTAAAGAATTTTACATTTTGAAAAATGGATTTTTCAAAATGTAAACCCTCTTTCTCTTTTTTGGTAAAGTTAATTTTTGAAAGGTTTATTTGGGGTGCAATATCTTTTAATAATAATTATTATATAAAATGTTAATAATGAGTAAGATGGATATTGAAAAACAATCTATTTTAAGCACCCTGAAAACAAATTATAGTATTGATTGAACATAGAATATATTTTTGCTTAACGATTTTGTAATTTTAACGAAACTAAATGTCTATTACGACATTCTTCAATAATTATATTTCAAATTACTTATTAAGAAAAACATGAAAAAAAATCTACTTACATTATTTGCGAGTCAGTTAATGGCTTATGGAGTATTAATTGCTCAACCAACAGTTTATACCATTCCCGGAAGCGGCAATCTTGCTTATGGAATATCTCCTTCGGGAAATTACGTAACCGGATCGGGAAATTCGGGAGGCTTTCTTTATAAGGTAGCCGGAGGGATTTATCAAAATATTGGTGGAGAAGAAGCATGGTCTGTTAATGATTATGGAAAGGTGGTTGGTAATTATCTTGATACTAATTATCAATACAACAATGTTCCATTTCCAATAGCAGGATTTTATGACAATGGCACCTGGTCTACTCCGGGGTTGCTGCCCGGAATAGCACCGGTTAGTACTACACAATATTCATACGGTTATGGAATTTCCGACGACGGTTTAACGATGTGTGGCATGGTATGGAAAAATGCAGGTACTACGCGATCTTTTACATGGAACACTACCAATGGTTTTACTTTATTGAAAGATAGAAATCAAAGTTCAAAGGCAATGTGCCTTTCCGGGAATGGATTAGTAGCCGGAGGTTGGGTACAGGGCAATATGCGACTTCCTTATTATTGGAAACCTGATTCAATATTGCTTGATCCCAATGGAGGAGAGGCGCATGCTATTAATTTTGATGGATCTAAAATAGTAGGCACTGCAAATGGAATGGCATTCTTGTGGGATTCTATTGGCGGTATGCAATATTTACCGTTATATCCCGGCGCCAGTGGAGCAGATGCAACAGGTATTTCAGACAGTGGAATTGTTGTTGGTTATTATGAAACAGGCACGTTTCCTCCATTAACAAGAACAGCTTTTATATATATACCCGGACAGGGAATGCTCAATTTAAGAGATTATCTTATTAGCTTAAATGCAACCAATGTGCCTTCAACGCTAAGTGTAGCTCAGGGAATAAGCAGGGATGGGAAACACATTATTGCATTTAATACTTTTCCATTTGTTAGTTATGTAATAGAGTTTGATAGTACCATTAACAGTATTTCACTTCCGGCTCAATCGAAGGATTGGTTTTATGTAAGTCCTAATCCGGTTTACGATGGTAAAATAAATATTAAAGCTAGTGTTCCGGATACTAAAGCATTAATACAGGTAAGGGATTTAACCGGGCGTGAAATATTGAATATGCCTGTTTCTGATTTAACAAAAGGCGAATTTCAAATGACAATGGATTTAAAAGATATGAATGGTCATAATTTAATTCCCGGAATTTATTTGGTTAATATGGTTACTTCCAAAGGTTCAACAACAAGAAAAGTAGTTCTTTATTAAAATATTTTTTTGGCATTTGCACACTTTTTATTTCAAGTTAATAAAGTGATTTGCCTTAAATTAAAAACCCCTCTTCGGTTCGAAGAGGGGTTTGTGTTCATATGATTCGAAAAATTAATTGAGAATGTTTATTACTTATTTGTTAAGGCCGCAAGGCAACCCTTGTGTAATAAACATTATTTTCCATCAATCCATAATCTGCTGATTCTACAATTCCATCGCCGGTGATGTCTTCTGTTACATATCCGGATAAAGTAATGTAGACGGCATTCTCCATATCACCATAGTCTTGCGATTCAATAATGCCATCCTGATCACCTATGACTCCGGTTAATGAATTTGAAATATCTCCGCTATAGATTGCCCAACCCATTTGATCATACGTTTCAATCATGTTGTTTCCAAAGGCTTGTCCAGGTCCCGTTGTGAAATCATAAGTAATGGAAGGTGCAGTGAATAAGACAGGGCTTGAACTCCAGGTTTCTAAAGAGTTACGATGATTAATTTTTAAGTAATAGGAGTTGCCATCGATTACTGCTGGTCCGAATGTGACATTTACATTTCCGTTCAGATGTACAATTCCTTTTTGACTTTCGACTAAGCCATAAGGAGCAACAGGCTGCATGGCACTTATAATTACGGTATCAACATCATTGTAATTAGGAGAATAACCCAGACTGTGAAGAAGACCTCCGGCTGAATAATTGTCAAACATCAGACCTGCACCCTGGTAGTAACCTTCTAAGAATAATTTAATGTCAATAATAATACCGCAGCGGATAACATTTATAGTATTTGTTATTGTACTCGTGCATCCGTTAGGCGCAGTATACGTATATGTAATTACATGTATGCCGAGTGTATTTGGAGAGAAACTATTACCAAAGACACCGTTGCCGGAAAACGATCCGCCTCCGCCTGCAGTGGTTACAGATACCCAGGCATTATTAACAAATACCTGAATGTTTGCCGGATTGAGAACAATAGGTGCAGCATTTAAACAAATGTTAGCATAGCTCACAGGCCATGACAGTATAGGAGAAGGAATAACATTTATGCAAATTGTATCCGTATCGCAGCATGCTATTGCGGGATTAAACGGATTTGGGCAACAGCAAACAACCATATAGCAAGTAGAATGTTGTGGTATTACATCGAGGATAGGGCCATTGCCAACATAGATTGGTCCTTCTTGCCCTAATTCATACCAGCTTGAACTACCTGAACAATTCTGAGCAGTAAGTATAACAATTGTACCCGCACAAACGGTTGTATCGTTACCGGCGTTAGGCTGACAGGAATTGCCACAACAATAAATTACATTTATTGTAACACTTACTGTTCCGCTACATCCATTAGCATTGGTATAAGTAACAGTAATAATATTTGGTCCGATTGTATTCGGGTAGAAATAATTACCCGATACACCTATACCTGAGAATACCCATGTTCCATTGGTAGAAGTAATCGGTACCCAGCTATTATTAATTGTTACAAAAACATTGTTTGCGTCCAGATAAACAGGGGCTCCATTGAGACAGACATTGCTATAGCTTATCGGCCAGTCAATGTGAACAGGAGGATAAACACTTACACAAACAGTATCCGAATCGCAGCAAGCTATTCCCCGAATAGGATCATAGCAGCAACATACCAGCAGATAACACGTGGTTTGTTGAGGGAATACATCTAGAATTGGTCCTTGTCCGACAAAAGCAGGTCCTTCAGGTCCGAGTTGATACCAGGATGAATAACCACCGCAGCCCTGAGCATTTAAAATAGCAGCGCTTCCTGCACATATGGTAGTATCATTTCCTGCATTTGCCTGGCAGGAATTTTCACAACACAATATTACATTAATAGTAATACTGACGGTTCCTGTGCATCCGTTAGCATCGGTATAGGTAAGCGTGATGACATGCGGTCCAAGTGAATTTGGATAGAAGTTATTTCCAAAAACACCGGATCCTGAGAATGACCATATTCCATTGGTAGATGTAATAGGTACCATTGTATTGTTTACAGAAACAAATACATTAGCAGGATCCAGGAAAATCGGAGCACTATTTAAGCAAACATCAGCATAACTAATTGGCCAGGCAAGTAGTAAAGGAGGGTATACATTTACACAAACCGTATCAGTGTCGCAGCAAATAATTGGTCCATTTGGACAACAGCATATAACCATGTAGCAAGTTGTCTGTTGAGGAATTACTTCGAAGATCGATCCTGAATGCACAAAAATTGGTCCTTCGGCAGTCAATTGATACCATGAAGCTGTACCATTACATCCCTGAGCTGTGAGCGTTGCAATGCCTCCAACACTGCAAATAGAGACGTCGTTTCCTGCATCTACGTGGCAGGATGTATTACAACAGAATATTACATTGATGGTTATACTGACGGTACCGTTACAACCGGTAACAGGATCTGTATAGATTACAGTAATTGTATGTAAGCCCAGCGAATTTGGATAGAAGAAGTTACCAACTACACCGTTTCCCGAGAATGTCCATGTACCACCGGTAGAGGTGATTGGAACCTGCGTATTATTTATTGTTACAAAAATGTTATTCGCATCAAGGAATATCGGAGCACCGTTGAGACAAACATCAGCATAACTGATAGGCCAGTCAAGGTGAACAGGAGGATAAACATTTACACAAACAGTATCCGTGTCACAACATAGTACCGGTCCAACCGGGCAGCAACAAACTACCATATAGCATGTTGATTGTTGCGGGATGACGTCGAATACCGGACCGTTGTGTACGAAAACCGGACCTTCAGGACCTAACTGATACCAGGTTGGAGAACCGCTGCAACCCTGCGCTTGGAGTATAACTACGCTTCCTGCACAAACAGTTGTATCACTTCCAGCATCTACCTGACAAGATGTACCACAGCAGAAAATGACATTAATGGTTATGCTGACAGTTCCTGTGCATCCGGTGAAGGGATCAGTATACGTAACTGTTATTACATGTGATCCCAGAGTGTTCGGATAGAAATTATTGCCAACTACACCCGGGCCTGAGAATACCCATGTTCCACCTGTAGAAGTTATTGGAACCCACGTGTTATTTATTGTTACATAAATATTATTTGCATTCAGGAAGATAGGAGTGCTGTTAAGACAAACATCCTGGAAAGAAACCGGCCAATCGAGGTGAACAGGTGGCAGAACATTTATGCAAACAGTATCCGTGTCGCAGCAAATAACACCCGGGAATATAGGATCAGGGCAACAGCAAATAACCATATAACAGGTTGATTGTTGTGGGAAGACATCGATGATAGGACCCGGTCCTACGTAGAAAGCTCCATCCGGTGCAAGTTGATACCATTGAGAACTTCCACTGCACCCTTGTGCATTGAGAATGACAATTCCTCCCGCACAGATGGTAGTGTCGTTTCCTGCATTTACCTGACAGGATGTGCCGCAACAATAAATTACATTGATTGTTATGCTAACAGTACCTGTACAGCCATTCGGATCCGTATAGGTTACTGTGATGACATGAGGACCTAATGTATTTGGATGGAAATAGTTTCCAACAACTCCCGGTCCGGAGAAAACCCATGAACCGGT
>JANOVM010000025.1:0-35801 GCA_031417395.1 Bacteroidota bacterium
ACTATTAATAAATCTCAAAAAACACATCAGGAATAACCTAAAATGGGGTGGTCAGTTGACACTGAAACAGGGTGGTCAGTTGGTAGTGAAACGCCTGGTCAGTTGACACTGAAACAGGGTGGTCAGTTCAGAGTGAAACGAGGTGGTCAGTTGGGTGTGAAATACTCATTTTCAGTTAAGCTGTTGATGAAATAACCAAATCTATAGTTTAAAGTATCATTTTCGCATAAAAATGTGCCAGAGACTTTAGAATCGTAAATTGTATTAATTATCCAATTATTTGGAATATATATTTCGAAATACTCAAATTCAAATTTCCGTTTATCATTACATGAGGAAAGGACTGCGAATATTATATATGGAAATGTTTTATTTAATGCCAGCTTTCGAAGCTTTGTCTTTATCATAGCGTAAATTATTATTTTTTAGAAAATCAATCGAAGTAGATTTAGCTTTTCCAGCCCCCATTTCATATTTTCCATCGTTTAGAAATCTAAATGAATTATATACTTTCTTTAAATCACTATCTTCTAATCTTGCTCCTTGACCAGCGCCAAACATTAAATGATCCTTATCTTTACTATGGCCCGGATCATTCGGGTTATTCTCAAATTTAAGCCCCAGATTATGGCCTAGCTCATGCATTACAGTTGAGCCACCGTAAATTTCTGATTTTTCAACTGCTGCTTGTTGTCCACCCATTGTTGCGCGACCAACTGGATCACTTTTTATATAATCTGTTGGTTGTGATCCAATATCATCTACAATAAACATGACATTTTTATCATTACTAATTTGATCAACGTGATTAATTATTTCAAAACTTACGTTCACGTGGACTTCTACATCAACGACATTTCCAGATTGATCTTTATCTAAGAAATTAACGTCAAATTTTGAAGTATTATGTCCGGCAATGACGTTTCCAGTTGATAATGAATTGCCGCTTGATAAATCAAGTACCTGGTAGACAATTTGAACGTCAACAACTTTTTTAATTACACTTGTTTTTGGGTCTTTTGATAAGGCTACCGTTGCAGTATAATCAGTATTACCATCTGGATCAATGCGTAAAATTGGATTATCACGTACAAAAATGTAAGGGCTATTGTTTGGATACGCACTTTCTAAACCATCGACACTTAGCCACCTACAAATTCTCGAATCATAAATTCGTGCTCCAAAATCTAAACTATTCCCTAAGCCCTTCACCTCATCATCCTTCTCCTTCCCATTAAACCCAAACCTATACTTATCACTGCTGTAATTCCTCCCCGGCATTACCATCCCAAACGGATGATAATTCAAACTATATAAGTAATTAAAATTGAAATAATTACAGGATAAATAGCCCTTAATTTTTTGCACCATTTTTCAATTTATGTTGTATTTTTATTAATCATTTTTGAAGGTTTTCTAGCTTTGAATGGACTTTTGAAATTTCCCTATCCATTATTTCTTCTGATATTTTTACATATCGAAAAAACTCTTTACTACCTGGAGAATGGCCGGAAATTCTTCTAACCAATTGTTCAGGCATTCCCAAAGATAAGTACAGAGTAATTGCTGTACGTCTCATGGTATGTGAAGTTATCAAGTCACAAAAGCGATATTTATTTTGCGAATTGAATCTATTAATAATTTTAATTACTCCTCTTTTGGAGCGTTTCTTATCAAGTATTTGAGTCCATCCGGCTTTTTCCGCAATGCTTTTACAATTCTTATTGAAGTTAAATATACTTATTTTTGGAAACAATGTACTGTAGCGACCAGCATATTTTTCTATTATTTTATTGGCATAGTTGGGCAATTTTATCCTGATGGGTGTTCCTGTCTTTTTAGAAGACAATTTCAAATAGCAGTCAGTATAACTCCATTCCAGGTTGCTTTTTTTGAGAGCTAGCAAATCAGAAATTCTTAAACCAACCGTGCAACCAAACGTGAACATATCTTTTGAAACAATAAGAGAAGGGGAGAGTGACTTTTCGAATGCAATGTCGTTTATTAAAAAATTAAGTTGCTCTGTACTCATTACTACAATCGGTATCTCTTCTTTAATGATGTAAAAGATCCGGGGAATTCCTCTAGAGTCAATACCTTTTTCTGCCTTGAGATAGTTAAAAAATGAGCGCAGTAATTTCATTATAGAACCTACATAGTTGTCATAATGATTGCGTTCAGTATACAAGTACCTTGAAAACTGTTTATACACTCTCAGCCATTTTTTCTTTTCCTTTAAATACTCATTTTGAGTACACTTTATCAGATTGCTTATTTCTGGATTTACTTTCTTAATAAAACAGAATTTCGAAAAGAGTTTTCTAAGGTTCTTATAATTAGCAATTGTTCCCGGGCGCATACGTGCACAACTATACAGGATTTGCAATCCTTTATACATTTACTGCGGAACCGATAGGAATCGGTTTGCAATCACTACTATTCGGAACAATTGTAAATTGTCTGAACCTTGAAAGGAAGGATTAAAGGATAAACATGAATTGAAATAATGCAATTTGCTTACAAGTAAATGAAATTGAGAGTCTCGTTATTTTAAAATTAAATGTACTCCTTCAAGGCTATCCTTTAATCCTTCTTTTCAAGGTTCAGACGTTATTTTCAAGGTTAACAATGTTCCAAACAGTACTGATTTGCAATCCGCGAATCATACTTCACTCTGATAGGCAGAATCTTAAGCACAGCGGGATTCTACCTAAAATTAGTACTACCATCAAAATATAATTTAATAAAAAAAAATATCTCTAAAAAACTTTCCAAGTTTTCAAAAATATAAGGCCCTATTTCGTACTCCCCTTCACCGTTATTTTAAAATCATAAACCGTCTCATCGTCCTTTCCTTTTCCGGAGCACATTCCATGATGACCATGACCGCTTTTATGATCTTCTTCTGTACTTACTTTAACCTCATCACTGCCTTCAAAATTAAGTGCAGGAGTATATGAAAATTTAAATGCAGAAGGTCCGCTTTCTATGACTTCACTCTTTAAAAAATGACTTCCCTGTTGTGTAATCTGCATTACATCGTCTTCGTCGCCTGCCTTGGGAATAGTATATGAAAATGTTGAATTAGCTTCAAGCTCCACATTAATAGTTTTCGTAATAACAGCACCTTCCTTCTCACAAGATGGAAAAAGAAAAGATAACATGGCAAATCCTGCCGAAACAAAGTACACTTTTCTCATAGTAATAATTTTATGTTTAAAATATGATACTATCAAATGTACTTTAATAAATTGAATATCCCTACCAATTCCTCCCTTTACAACCATTTAAGTTGCACTCATTCTCAAATTTCCAAATTCCCAAATTCTCAAATTTTCAAATTCCCAAATTCTCAAATTATTTCCACCCCTAAGGCCGCATGAGAATTAAATTATAAAATGAATTATTCTGCACCAGCACATAGTCAGTAGATTCAACAATACCATCACCCGTAAGATCTTCTGTTACATAACCTAAATACGTATAGTAAACAGCATTTTCCATTACATTGAAATCATTTCCATTAACGATTCCGTTTTGAATGCCGATTTGATTAGAATTATCACAAACATCACCACCGTAAAACGCCCAGCCATAATGATCAAACACTTCTGTCATATTATTTCCATATGCCTGTGAAGCACTTAATGTAAAGTCATACGAATGAGTAATTGAAGGTGAAATCGCTATAGAACTCCATGTTTCCAAAGAATTCCTGTGTCTGACTCTTAAATAACAATCCAATGCTACTGCTGAATCAAAAACAAATACTGCAGTTCCGTTTGTTTGTAGAATAGCAGAGGCTTTTTGTAAAGTCGCAAATGAAGCAGCATCGATCAAAGCTAAATGAAGAGAATCAGCATTAGTAACTGTATTTGAAATACCGGTTACCCTCAAACATCCGCCATTACCATTATTATCCATCAATCCGCCACCGGAATAAAATCCTTCCAAATATACTTTTAGCGTAAAAATAGGATGATGAAATACCCCGGTGATTGAATCGCATCCATCAAGGGTATAAACGTTATTATCGTTTACATTAATTGGAGTATGCGTAATTCCGGATTGTATTGTACAGTTATCATCTGTACATACACTTCCATCGTCAAGATTTACAGGATTGTGAAAAATACCTGTAAGCGGATTACAGCCATCGTCAGTACATGGATTCGTATCGTCCGTTGGAACCTGGTTATGATAAACTCCGGTTATTGACAAGCATCCATCGTCTGTACATGCATTATTATCATTAATGTTAATAGGTGTATTGAAAACACCGGAAATTGAATTGCATCCATCGGTTGTACAAGCATTATTATCATTCGAATTTACAGCAGTATGTGAAATTACTCCTGTTGAAGAGTTACAATTATCCACTGTACAAACATCATTATCATCAATGCTTGAAGTTACAGTTACATCAAATGCACATGTTGCCATACCGCAAATATTTGTGGCTGTAATTACAACATGAGTGATTCCTGTATTGAAGATTGATCCACTTCCGGTTCCGGATACATTTCCTATTGTTGCACCTGTAAAAGAAGCAGTTAATGTTGGCGTAGGACCTCCGGTTACAGTTGCAGTATAGGTAATGGTTTGTCTGCAAAATCCTGATGCAGCATTTACATTTTGATTCCCCGGACAAACACTAAAGACAGGAGAATTACAATACGTTCCCTGAACAAGAAAATCATAATCTCCTTCATTGCAATCTGTATTGTTTACGTGAACAACTGCTGATCGAACACCAAAAGCGGAAGGCGTAAAAACAACATAAAATGTTGTTGAAGAATTTGCAGAAATTATCTTAGGAAATGTAATACTTGAAACTGTAAAATCTGCCGGATTTATTCCCGTAAAGGTAATTGAATTTACAGTGAGCGGAAGCAAACCTGTATTCTGAATAACATACTGAGCAAAAAATGGTGTGTTGCTATTTACAGTACCTAAATTAGTATTGTTTAATACTGAAACAGTATTACTACCATCAAGAATGTTATTACCAATTCCCTGCAGATTAATTTCATTACTTGTTCCAAAAAATACACTGGTTTGTTTATTCAAATCAAAGGAGCTATTAGTAGTAATAATATCTTCAACCTTGTCCTCATTGAAATCACCAATTACAAAAGAATAAACAAAAGCACCATCGCTTAACTCAGTAGTACCCGTAAATGCACCTGAACCATTTCCATAACGAACGATTGTTTTATTGTATCCATTGGTGGCAGAAGCAAAATCAGCAAAATTATCTCCGTTAAAATCACCTATTACCAAAGTATGAGGAGTTCCCGGAAGAGCAACATTTGCAGTACCGGTAAATCCTCCTGCCCCATTGCCTAAACGGACAGAATAATTTGGGCTGAAATTATTCTGATTACCGGTAATAAAATCTTGTTTACCATCATTGTTAAAATCGCCTGTTACAAGTGAGATGGGATCAGATCCAACAGTTACTGTTGTTGATCCGCTGAAACTCCCTAAACCATTACCCAATTTTATGGAAACTGTTGTTGTTGCTGTATTGGCAATTGCTAAATCTGCATTGCCATCGTTATTAAAGTCAGCAACACCAACATTCTTTGGAGATGTAGCAGTAATATCACCATTCCAATAGAAAGATGCTGCTCCGTCGCCCAGCCAGATAGAAACAGTATTTGAAACCTGATTGGAAACAACTAAATCTGTTTTACCATCGTTATTAAAATCACCTGTAGAAAGTGAAGAAGGATTTAAACCGGTAGAAAAATTATTGGATCCGGTGAACCAGCCAAGACCATCACCCAATCTGATTTCAACAGTTGTCATATAGTAACCCGTGAATGCAATGTCGTCCTTTCCATCACCGTTAAAATCCGCTACAACAATATTTTCAACCGTTTGATTTGGATTACTGATAGCAAAGCTTGAACTTCCGGAAAAGCCTCCTATTCCATCACCGAATCTGACATTGGCATATGTTGGTGCTGTGTAAATCAAAACCAACAAATCCTGATTACCATCGTTGTTAAAATCTCCAACAGCAATAACTTTTGGATTATTATCGACAGAAACAGATTGCTGAAGAGCAAAGCTTCCCGGACTACAAGGTGGTGCAACAACGGTAAGTGTAAATGTCCGGGTAAGAACTCCTGTTCGTGCAGTTATTGTATACGTACCTGCAGGCCTTGCATTGGTAATGGTAATAACACCGGTTGAAGGATTTGCTTCCAATATTCCCATAAATGCTGACGGTGCCGAAACATACAAAGCACTAACATTTACAGGAGCCGATGTGGGAGTTACAGTAATATTGCCACAAGCATTTACAGAAACTGCAGTATATGTTCCAAGCGACGGTGTTACTGAATTTGCACTTATGGCGAAATCATAATCACCCGCTGTACATTCCGTATAATTTACATGGACCGTTGCTGTTTTAATTCCCGGTCCGGAAGGATTGACTGAAACACTGAATGTTTTTGAAGCTCCACTTACAATAGTCAAAGGAAAAGTAATTCCTGCAATCGTAAAATTAGATTGATTTGTTCCGGTTAAAGTAATTGAATTAATAATCATAGGGGAAATCGCATCATTACTGATAGTAAAAACCCTGGCCGTTTGAGATAACACCGGTACCATACCAAAATCGGTATTGTCAGATAAGGAAGGAATAGTGCTACCATCGGATATTGAAACTGTATTTCCCGATACTTTTATCCCATGAACTTTTCCTGTAATTACAGTTACATAATAACTTGTGGAAACAATTATATCCTGTATTCCATCATTGTTGACGTCACCAAGTGTCATACAGCCGGGTGAACCATCCAAAGATGAAATATTATTTATACTTCCAAATGTACCGTTACCATTTCCCAGGTAAATTGAAACAGTGGGTGAAAATGTACCGCCTGAAAAAGCAATGTCTTGCTTACCGTCACCATTAAAATCACCCGATAAAATCGAAGTTGGTGTAATAGGCCATGCCATTGCAAAGGTTGATGTAAGTGTAAATCCGCCTGTTCCATTACCAATACAAATAGAAACATTTGCATTGTTAGGATCTATATAATTCGCAGTTGCAAAATCTGTTTTCCCATCACTGTTGAAATCAGCAAATGCAATGCTATTAGGTTTGGCGCCAACACTAATATTTGTTGTACCGGTAAAACCTCCCGTTCCATTACCAAGACGGATGGATACGGTATTCGATAAATAATTAGTAGTTGCAAAATCAACCTTTCCATCAGCGTTGAAATCGCCTGTTGCAATATAATTAGGACCGCTTCCCACACTTACTTCAGTACTGCCGCTAAAATGTCCGCTTCCATCACCAAGCCTTACAGATACTGTATTTGCAGTATAGTTTGCTGTTGCAAGATCAAGTTTACCATCACCGTTAAAATCAGCGAGAGCAATGTATACAGGCTTAGTTCCAACAGAAACCGAAGGGTTGTAGGCAGTAAGCCCTCCTCCGGGGACCAATGTGAATCCTGTGACAGCATCACCAAATATAAAGGACGCTTTATTTACTGTCGGATTAGCGAAAACAACATCGGATATTCCATCTCCATTAATATCACCTACAGCTAAAGAAGATGAAGGGTAGCTTAAATAAAATATTTCATACACATTAAAACTACCAACTCCGTCACCATCATACCTTGAAATCCAGTTTGAAATACTGTCTGAAGAAATCAAATCCTGATTGCCATCTTTATTAAAATCTGCAATAGCAAAATTATTTCCATTAATATAGTTCATCTGACTTGAATAGCTATTAAAAGCTGCCTGACTGCACAATGGATTAGCTACTGTTAAAACAAAAGTTTTTGTAACAGAACCTGCACGAACAGTAATTGTATATGTTCCGGCCGGCCTTGCATCTACAATTCTTACAACACCGGCTACAGGATCAGCTATAAGAATACCTTTAAAAGCCGGAACACTATTGACATATAAAAATGGAGCATTTGTTGGTGCAGCTGATGGAGTTGCCATTCCATTTCCTCCGGCAAAAACAGTCAGCGCCGAATAGTTTCCTAACGTAGGAGTAACTGCATTTGCCTGAATTGCAAAATCATAATCTCCTGCCTGACATCCTGTAGTGTTAATATGAATTACAGCATCTTTAATTCCATTGGTAGTTGGTGTGCAGGCAATAGGCATAGCTACTGAATCGCCTCCCTGTATCGTAAAAGGAAATGTCAAACCACTTACAGAGAAATCTCCTGCATTGACACCTGTTTTTGTAATACTGCCAATAATGATCGGAGAAGCGCCTTTATTTAAAATAGTAAAATATTTTGTCAAAGAATTATTAAGCGGCGCTAATCCAAAATCCGTATTGTCGACGGAAGAAATGGAAACATTTCCATCAGAAATACTAATTCCGTTTCCTGTAACATTGATAGTATTTTTATTTCCGGTCAAAACGGATATTTTATAGACATTAGGATTAACTGTCGCTAAATCCTGAATAGAATCATTGTTGAAATCACCCATGACTACGTATGCAGGCCTATACGCTGTGCTGTCACTAACTCCTGCATAAAATCCTCCTAAACCATTATTTGTAAAAACAACAACAGAATATGTACCCTGACTTGCAGTCGCTATATCCGGCTTACCATCACCATTATAGTCACCTACAGCTATACTTTTAATATTGTAGCCGCCCGATAATTCCGTAATGCCTGTAAAGTTTCCAAGCCCGTCGCCGTACCTTACAAAAATTAAATTATTACTATTACATACAGCTGCAAAATCTTGTTTCCCATCAGCATTAAAATCTCCTAAAGAAATAAACGATGGATTTGCAAATAAACTGATAGTCGTAGTACCGGTAAATCCACCGGAGCCATTTCCCAATCTCACGGAAACATTGGAGGAGCCATCGTTAGCTGTCATAATATCCTGTTTACCGTCGGAGTTAAAATCTCCCACAGCAATTGAATTGGGTCCAGTTCCTACAGTAACATCAGCGGCATTTGTAAATCCGCCTGAACCATTACCAAGTCGAATAGAAACGTTATTGGAATTATGATTGGAACAGGCAATATCAAGTTTTCCATCACCATTAAAATCGCCTGTAGCCAGTGCAGAAGGATTGGTACCAACACTGATAGAAATAAAAACATTATTTACTCCCAGTCCACCACTGCCATCTGCAAAATTAAGCAAGACTTCATTTGAATTTGGAATCGAGGATGCAACATCAGGATTTCCGTCACTATTAAAGTCGCCGAAAACAACGGCAGAACTTATTTTTAGTGAATTGTTATTGTAAGTTCCAAAATTAAATCCACTCGTACCGTTTCCAAAATAAATTTCTACTCCTGAAAACGAGTGATTCAGTAGGATATCTTGATTACCATCTTTGTTAAAATCACCTACAGCCATTGCTGTTGGTGATGAAAATATTGAATTAATTTCAGATTTTGAAAAACTTCCATACGTACAGAGTGGGTTGACGACAGTCAAAACAAATGTCTGATTGCTTGTCGTTCCCGGATATACTGTAATGGTATATGTTCCTGCGGGTTTAGCATTAGTAATACGTATTTTACCGGTAACAGGATCGGAAGCAATGGTACCCATAAAAGAACCTGAAGCAATTGCTCTCAGCGATTGAATACCAAAAGCAGGATTTGTTGGTGTTACTGTAATATTTCCTCCTGCAGTTACGGAAGCGGACGGATAAGGATATAGAACAGGAATCCCGCCCGTGCCTTGCACTGCAAAATCATAATCACCTGTTGTGCATTCAGAATAATTAACATGCACTGTCGCTGTTCTTAACCCGGATATAGACGTATTGCAATTCAGAGTAAAGTTAACAGTACTATCAGAAGCAATACTCAATGGAAATGTAACTCCGGAAATACTAAAATCACCGGCATTCGATCCCGTTAATGTAATAGAACTAATAGTAGAAGTTGAAGATCCATTGTTTTTAATTGATAATGTTTTAGATGCGCCAAATGATATTGGGACGAATCCCATATCCGAAAAATTAGTAGTGCTTGGTGTTAAACTTCCTTTGCTTATTAAATTATTATTTCCGTAAACATTTATTCCATACGACTTTCCTGTTGATATTTTTACTGTACTATCATTTTTATAAGCAGTAACAACATCTTGAATTCCATCATTGTTGAAATCTCCCACAGCTATACTTGAAGGATTTGTACCACTACCAACCTCGGTAAATACGTTTAATATGCCGGTTGCGCTTCCGAACAAACTTAAAACCTTGTTTGCATTTGAAAATGCTACTACTACATCCTGCGCACCATTTCCGTTGAAGTCTCCGGCTGCTATAGAAGATCCATAAAAATAACCCTGAATACTCGGAGAATAGCTGGTTGTAAATGCTCCGGTTCCATTTCCATGACTCACGGAAATACTGTAATATCCCGCTACAGCGATATCCTGGAAACCATCACCATTGAAATCACCGGCACAAATAGAAGATGCCACACCGGTAATTGAAAGATTTGTAGAACCGGAAAAACCTCCAAGGCCATTACCCAATCGAATAGAAGCAAAACCGGAATAACAAGCAACAGCAATATCCTGATTGTTGTCTCCGTTAAAATCTCCCACAGCAACACTTCGTGGCTGCGCCTGTACAGAAACTTCAGTTAATCCTGTAAAAAAACCATTGCCACTACCCAAGCGAATAGAAACTGTATTGGAAACTTCATTTGCTACAGCAAGATCTTTAATACCATCATTATTAAAATCTCCTGCAATTACAAAAGAGGGTCCTGTTCCCACTGCCACAGTAGAAAGTACATTAAATAAACCGGAACCATCTCCTAAAAAAATGTAAACATAATTTAACAAATGACTCGTAATTGCTAAATCTTGTTTACCATCTCCATTAAAGTCAGCAACTGCAATAGAACTGGGATTACTAATGCCATAGATATAAGATGATACGGCAATACCGCCCTGGCCGTCTCCCAAACTCACCGTTATTAAACTGATCGAATCGTATGCAGTAACGAAATCCTGATTGCCATCTCTGTTAAAATCGCCAACAGCTACAAAAACAGGATCAGCGCCTATAGACAATGTAGTATCCGATTTAAAATTTGCTCTGCTACAGGAAGGATTTGTAACAGTCAATGTAAAAGTCTGGAGCAGATAATTATTTGTTTTTACAGTAAGTAAATATGTACCTGCAGGTTTTGCATCTGTTACATAAACAATACCTGTTATTGGGTCGACAGTTATTATACCTGAAAATGAAGGTGGATGCAAAACAGAAAGTGCACCAATATTAATAGGAAAACTAACAGGTATAACCGTTGCATTTCCTCCTGCTGTTACAGATGTATTCGGGTAAGCACCGAGAAAAGAAGTAGGATTAAAATTCCCTGCATCGGCACCAATATCTGTTGGCGTAAAGGATGCACGAATATCTCCATCTATATCATCTGTTACTGAAGGTATCGATATACCACTCATATCGGCAGGACTACCGGCTCCTCCACAATTTGTTAAATGCAGATTCGGAAACCCTCCTGTTGGATTAGCTAAACAAGGTGATACACTTTTACTGAATACATCTTTCCCAACAGCTGTTCTCCATGCATTCAAGTCAGCCACATCAGCAGAATTAAAACGACCAAAGACTCCGCCCGTTCCCAATGCTTGATAGATGTTATAATCTAATGTAAGTCCTGCAGGATTCGGTGTAGTTCCACCAACTTGCACAGCATAATGCTTCCCTCCTGTGGTTGCATTGGATCGTGCATTGATAAAAATATTGTTTCTGAAATCCCTTGCATTCGTAGTTGTTGAACTGTTGAATGCATAGGTTGACGTTGACGAACTGGTCACACCGGATCCTCCGATATACACGGTATTGTGATAAACTTTATTCGATTGTCCGCGTTCCCAGATTCCGGTAATCGTGCATGGTTTAACAAGAGAATTTCCGAGTGTGTCGTATCCAAGTCCGATAAAATTGTTTCTATATGCTGATGATCCTGTCCCGATGTCAATTCCTGTAATGTTTGCTGTGGTACTTGTTGCTGTCAAACCATGTATGTAGTTTCCGGAAATAATTCCTGTAGCAGAAGAATTATTGTAACTCAATCCTACTACTGCGGTTGCTGCCGTTGCATGTGTATTCTGCAATGCAAAAATGGTGTTCCCGGAAATAGTCAATGACCCACCTGCAGGTCCTAAAAACTGCATTCCGATAACCGAAGCCAGGTTGCTTAATGATGTAGACGAGGCTCCGGCATAGAGATCATGAATAACATTTCCGCTGACTGTTCCTGTTCCGGTTAGCGCAATGCCTCTTACAACAGGAGCATTCGTTGATGCAGGAGTCCATGAATTACTCAGGTGATTAATAATATTGTTTGTTATTGTAGCAGTCGTACTGTTTACAAGTATCCCAATCAGTTGCTGAACCGTTCCGCTTACTGAAAATGTATTTGCATTGATGCTGAACGAACTGTTGCTTCCGATAATGTTGTTGCTAATGGTTGTAGTCGTGCTCTTATTATTGATTGCAATAAATCCATGCGAAACTGAGATCGAGGACCCGGAAACCGTTATGGAACCGATAATGTTATTGGAAATATTGGTAATCCCATTCACCGAAGGATTGATATTTATTCCTTTGCTTTCAGCGGTAGCAGTTACGGTTGATGCCGTCGTCAGACTAATGGATCCCGTCCCGAATGAATTACCAATTGTATTGCCCGATACATTTCCAATATTGTAATTTCCATTTGTCGTAGTGATTCCTTCAAAGGGTGGAGAGATCGTACTGTTGATTGAAATGGCCTTTATTGTATTTCCTTGTATGCTCGAAGCAGCAAGCGTTCCTACTAGTAGGTTCATCCCTTTAAATAGCGTCTGGCCCGTCAATATTAAAATTCCCCCGCATTGAGGAGCCGAACCGCCGATAAAATTATTTTTAATCAGAAAATTATTCCCGCTTAAACTTGAAATATTGATGGGTATTACTGTTGCAGTTCCAATGGTTCCTGTTTTTGTTGTGGAAAAGTAAAAACTATTTCCATCAATCGTCCAATCACTGTTTCCCGTACTAAGTAAAATACCCGAACTCGTGTTTGAACCCTGTGTTACATAACTATCATATATATTGCAATTGGAAATTACATTATTGATGTTCGGCTGAGAGGAAGATCCGCTCGAATAAATCCCATTCAGTGAAACACCCGAAGAGGGCGATGCAGCAACGGCATTTCCATTAACATTGCAATGATCGATTACATTATTACTATTGCCTGTCGTAGTTGTTGTTCCAAAAACAATAATTCCATTTCCGAATAAAGGATTCGTTCCTTTAAAATCAACATATTTGATGATGTTAAACGATCCATTGTTTATAAAACGGATGGCTGAACTGACTGTTCCGCCGCCCATATTTGATATCGACAAAGCAGATGTCCCTCCCGTACCTCCCGGCTGTCCATCGATGATCCAATAATTACCACCGTTAATATCAATGGTGTTACTATTAATTGTTGATGTGATGGATAAATTCGCCGCCCCGCTTGCCGGACGAATGGTAATCGAAGAGCCTGCACTTGCACAGGATACATGACCTAGCGTTATCGGAAACGTTTCGCCGGTCGAAACATAGGAAGGTTGCAATTCAAAGATGACTGATCCGGAAATTCCATTCGTCACAACATCTGCTACAGCGCTGGTCAGTGTGGCGTAATCGCCCGGAATATTTTTTATTCCACTGATCGTACAGGCCTGGGTAAACATGTTTCCCGATAACGGTGCGCTCAATCCTCCTTCCGCATACGAAACAACCTTCCAGAAATAATTTGTTCCTGGAGTGAGTCCGGATCGCACGGATGAAATCACATTGGGACCAACAGTTGCAACCTGGGTGTAATTCAGTCCGTCGGCCGACTGATAAATTTTAAAACCCAATTCATTGGATGAGTTATCCGTCCAGTTCAGTGTCATGGATTCGAGCTGAACATTGCTCACAATAAAATTACTTGGTGCGTTCGCCGGCAACGGATTAAACTGAAAAACCGTCCGGTTACCGTCGGCCGAACTGTTCAGGTTTGTTAATAAAGCATTCGAATTAAAATTAGTTTGTGAATAATTTGTCAGCGATGTATTATACGCAGGAGTCGTATTCAGATTGAGTACCTGTCCGACAGTACCTGCTGTATTCCCTGACGAAAACCCAACACCAATTCCCAAAACAAAATTATATACATTATACATGGTGCCGTATACAAATTCTATCGTTCCTGAATTTTCATACAGGCGCAGTTGAAACGTTGACTTCGTTGTTCCAGTTCCCAGATAAGGAATATACATATCCTTCCATTCAATAATTAAAACAGCATTCGGTGAATTTCCCTGGACTTTGTAATGCACTTCTCCATTCGCACTCACCAGGTTGTTGCAATTTAAAGGAATTATAAGAGGCGTATTGGCCGTCGCAGACTGTGTTTCTCCGGAAATCAATCCGGCTCCGAGCCTTAGTTGTCCGTCTGGATTCAGGCTGAAACTCGTATAAGGTGTTCCCATAAAATAAAATGTGAATCCTAAATTCTGCAGCACGGCTGTATAAAAAGAATTCGTTAACGGGCCGTAAACCAGTGTTATTCCGGAAGTCATGTCAACGGCATTCAAATCTTTGTCGAGTACCAATGATCCGTTGGAGAGATTCGCAAAGGAATAATTTGCCACATTTTGTCCGCTTGCAATTTTCAATTGAAACAAAATGAACAGAATTAATAGTTTCCTTTTACAGGAAATAAATACCGGAATTATAGAATTCTCCTTTGATTTAAAATGCATAGAACCAGATTAAAACAATATTCATTCTTTAGTCGAAAAAGGGCAAACACAGTCCAAATACAGGATTATCTGTATGAACAAGTATACTCGAATCTGTTGATTTCAGGCTACCTCAATCTCTAAACAAATATAAAAAAAATTCTGAAACAATCAATGCTAACTAGTCAGCCCTCAAAAGGCCTTTTACGCTACGAGAAGTGAATAAACTGGTTGGTATACTTTGATCGGGTTTAAGAGAAAGATTTTAATATGAGCAAAAATAAAAGCAAGTGAATTTTTCTTCCACTTGTACAGGAGACAAAAAGCGTAATTCATCAAAATTTATAATAAAACTAGTTATACTGGCTTTTTTTATCAACATTTACATACATTCTATCTGATTTTAAAACTCAAAACAATGAATGTAATCGTACAATTTTTCAATTATTTCTTTTTTTATTTTTATTATTTAATTTTAATAATTACGCTCAATTTAATTATTTAAATAAAGCATATATATTAGGATGAGGTTCTAGCGGAACAAAGATCATTAAACACTTAGATGATTTTGATCTGATTGCAGGCTCACTATGTTTGGGGCCCGGTTTAAAAACCGTTTTTGTAAGACTCGACCCTACGGGAAACATTCTATTCATAAAATTGCATGGCGTTTGTTTACATAATTATTCTCCCGGCGGCTACTCTGGTTTAAATTTACAAGATGATTCTTCCTGTGTTTTTGCAGGAACGCTTAATGATTCTATTAACCCTGGAGATGTTCTTTTATATAAACTAACATTAAATGGAGATAGTATTTGGATTAAGCAATTTAGCGGAGATACATTATTTCAATCCGGTTGGGAATGTAAACAAACAAGAGACAAGGGCTTCATAATAACAGGATCTACTCATACGTATGATTCTCAGGGAGATGTTTTATTAATGAAGGTTGACCTCAATGGCAATTTGCAATGGGAAAAGCATTTTGGAGAAGTAAGCAAAGATTTAGCTGTATCTATCGATACTGCAATCGATGGTGGTTATATTATTTTTGGATCTACTGCAAGTTTCGGAACAGGAACAAATACAAACAATCTTTTTCCTAATTGTTATGTTATAAAAACAGATAGACTTGGTGTGGAGCAATGGAGTAGAACATTCGGAGACGTTTATGATGATGAAATTTGGAATGGCTTTACATGTCGTGATGGAAGTTTTGTCTTTGCGGTTTTTTATACATATTATGATCCTTATTATCCGACACTTTGTTGTACGGATGAGTACAACAAATTATGCATTGTTAAGATTGATACTGCTGGAAATACAATATTTGAAAAGCAATACGGCAGACAAGGTTCTTTAAACTGGCTGTATTCAATTAAGGAGCTGCCCAATGGTGATTTAATAAGTACTGGCTGGTATAGAGATACGCTTGTAGTTCACGTTAGGGGTGTGATTCTACGAACGAATTCAATGGGTGATAGTTTGTGGATGCATACCTATGAGCATCTTCACGGGCCATATTCAGGCAGTTACTTATACGACGTGGCTCCAACAAATGATGGGGGTTTTATTGCAACTGGTTTTAGTCTCCCACTCAGTCCCGACACGGGACAACAGGCAGTTTGGATATTAAAAGTAGACAGCAACGGCTGTGAAATTTCGAATTGTATACTGAATTCAATAAATGATATTTCCTATGGTAATGAAGCTATACGCATTTATCCTAACCCTTCTATAGGTTTTTATAAGATTGAAATTAAATCTCTAATAAGTAGTGGAAGGTTTGAAGTATATAGTTCAACTGGGGAGTGTATATTATTGTCTAATAAGATTCCTGTTAGTTTTAATATAGGTAGATTTTCTGATGGGATTTATTTTTATAAAATCACAGATGATAAATTCAGAGAGTATAGAGGGAAAATAATTAAATGTTCGAATTGATTTGCCTTTAAAATATTTGCAACAATGTGTAGGGCAAATATTTTTCTATACCCCTACCCCTACCTTTTTCATCGCTTCCGCAAACTCATCAAAAAGATACACACTGTCATGCGGCCCCGGAGCAGACTCAGGATGGTATTGCACACTAAAAGCAACCTTGTCCTTTAGACGAATTCCTTCAATCGTTCCGTCGTTCAGATTAACATGCGTTACTTCAACAAGTTTTGATTTTTTTACATCATCTTCTTTTACTGAAAATCCGTGATTTTGTGAAGTGATTTCACAACGACCACTAATAATGTTTTTAACCGGATGATTGATTCCTCTGTGACCGTTAAACATTTTATAGGTGCCAATTCCACATGCCTGAGCAAGCAATTGCTGACCTAAACAAATTCCGAAAAGTGGAATGTTGTCGTTTAAAATTTCCTTTATGGTATTAACAACTCCGGGCATGGTTGCAGGATCACCGGGACCATTGCTTAAAAGGATGCCATCCGGATGCCATTTTTTGATTTCATTAAAAGTTGTATTGGCAGGGAAAACCTGAACAAAACAATCTCTCTGAACAAGACTTCGTATGATGTTTTTCTTTACACCGAAATCCATGACAGCTACCTTCATTTTTGAATTTGAATCACCTACAGTATAAGGTGTCTTGCACGTTACTTTAGAAGATAATTCAAGTCCTGACATAGATGGCACAAGTAAAAGTTTCTTTTTTAATTCTTCAATATCTGTCGTCTCCGATGAAATGATACAATTCATCGCTCCTTTCGAACGAATGTGTCGCACCACTGCCCTGGTATCAATTTCACTAATAGCAACAATACCCTGACCGACAAAATACTCTTCTATAGATTGTGTAGCTGTTTTCCTCGAATAGGTAACGTTAAAATTTCTGCACACCAATCCCGAAATATTAATTTTGTCGCTTTCAATTTCCTTCGGATGTATGCCATAATTCCCTATGTGCACGTGGGTGGCAACTAGTATCTGTCCGAAATAAGATGGGTCCGTAAAAATTTCCTGATAACCGGTCATACCGGTATTGAAACATATTTCACCGGTTGTAATACCAATGGCTCCGGCTGCTTTGCCGAGAAAAAAAGTTCCGTCTTCAAGTAAAAGGACGGCAGGTTTTTTTTCTGTGTATTTCATCGCGAAGAATAAAGATAGTATTTATTTTTTATTTTATTTTTAAGGGCATTGGAAAAATTATCAACCAAAAAAAAAGGATAGAAAAACGTTCTATCCTTTTTTTATTTGTTATTTTTTCAAAATCAACGATTAAGAATCTGATTTCTTCTTGCTTCTTGTCTTTTTAGCCGGAGCTTCAGCCTTTTCTTCAGTCGATGCTTCAGGAGCTTCTTTAGCCGGTGCTTTGGCTTTTTTAGCGCCTCCGCTGCGGCGAGTTGTTTTAGCTTTCTTAGCGCCTCCCTCTTCAGTAGTTCCGCCGTAGATTAAATTGAAATCTACCAGTTCCATCATGCACATTTCTGCATTATCGCCGGGACGATTTTCAAGTTTAATAATACGGGTATAACCACCCGGACGATCGGCAACCTTCGGAGCTACTTCACGGAACAATTCAGTAACAGCAATTTTATTCTGCAAATAGCTGAATACCATTCTGCGTGAATGTGTAGAGTCGTCTTTGGAACGGGTTATGATTGGCTCAACATATTTACGAAGGGCTTTCGCCTTGGCAACAGTTGTATTAATACGCTTGTGCAGTATCAACGATGCCGCCATATTCGACAATAATGCCGCGCGGTGTGAATGTGTCCTGCCAAGATGGTTTATTTTTTTTCCGTGTCTCATTGTAATATGCTGTTACTAAACTGGGATTTTTTTACTTAATGTTTCCGTTACCGGAAGGTTTTATTTTCTGTCAATATATTTTGAAATGTTCATACCGAAAGTAAGGTTCTTAGAACGAACTAACTCTTCAAGTTCAGTCAACGATTTCTTACCGAAATTTCTGAACTTCAACAAATCTGATTTGTTATAAGAAACAAGATCGCCTAATGTTTCAACATCGGCTGCTTTAAGACAATTCAATGCACGTACGGAAAGATCCATATCCACAAGCTTCGTGCTTAACAACTGACGCATGTGAAGTGTATTTTCATCCAACTCTTCCGTTGGTGTTTTCTCTTTTGTCTCCAGTGTAATTTTCTCATCGGAGAACAACATGAAATGGTGAATAAGAATTTCAGCTGCCTCTTTCAAAGCTTCTTTCGGATGAATGGAACCATCTGTAGAAATCTCCATAATCAATTTTTCATAATCTGTCTTTTGCTCAACACGGTAATTCTCGATTGAGTATTTAACATTACGAACAGGAGTAAAAATTGAATCCATTGGAACAGTGCCTATTGGTGCACTGTTTGATTTATTCTCTTCCGAAGGAACATAACCGCGTCCTTTGTCAATCTGAATGTCGATTGTAAGTTTAACGCTTGTTTCCATATTGCAAAGAACCAATTCAGGGTTCAATACCTGAAATGCAGTTGTGAATTTACTGATGTCTCCTGCTGTAAACTGCGTCTTTCCACTCACATTAACAGTTACTTTTTCAGAATCTGTTCCCTGAATTTGCTGTTTGAAACGAACCTGCTTAAGATTCAGAATAAGTTCAGTGACATCTTCTACGACGCCTTTAATGGTAGAAAACTCATGGTCAACACCGCTTACTTTAATAGAGGTAATTGCATGTCCTTCGAGAGAAGAAAGCAGAATTCTACGTAATGAATTACCGATCGTAATTCCATAACCGGGCTCAAGTGGACGAAACTCGAATACTCCGCTGCGGTCGTCTGAGTTTACCATAATGACCTTATCCGGTCGTTGAAATGCTAAGATTGACATTTTATCTTTGGTGTTTGAGGTTTAACTTATTTTTGTAAAGAAAATCGAATTTTCTTTCAATAATTTATTGCTTATTTAGAATACAATTCGACGATAAGCTGTTCCTTAATCGCTTCAGGAATCTGATCTCTTGAAGGGAGATTAAGAATTTTTCCGCTCATGGTAGTACGGTCCCACTCCAGCCATGCATGTTTGTGTGCATGTCCTTTAGTTGCATCCGTAATTACTTCCAATGATTTAGAGCGTTCGCGAACAGCTACAACATCACCTGCTCTGCAAGTATATGAGGATATGTTAACGACCTTGCCGTTAATGGTAATATGTCTGTGTGATACAAGCTGGCGGGCAGCCATACGTGTAGGAGCAAGTCCCAAACGGAAAACAACATTATCCAGACGTGACTCAATTAGCTGCAATAGGATTTCACCGGTAACACCTGATTTACGGGATGCGCGATCGAAGATCTTTGCAAACTGACGCTCCAGTATACCATACATGTATTTTACCTTTTGCTTTTCCATCAGCTGGACGGAATACTCCGATTGCTTTGCACGCTTCTTTGTCAAACCGTGTTGTCCGGGAGGATAGTTCTTTTTTTCAAATGACTTATCCGGTCCGAAGATGGGTTCGCGGAATTTACGAGCTATTTTTGTTGATGGGCCAATGTATCTTGCCATGATTATAAATTGCTTTTTCTATTAATGATTATACTCTGCGTTTTCCTTTAGGACGACAACCGTTATGAGGAATTGGTGTAAGATCCATGATCTCCATTACTTCAATGCCTGTCTGATGAAGCGTCCGAATGGCTGATTCTCTGCCTGCTCCGGGACCTCTGACAAACACTTTTACCTTACGAAGGCCAAGATCAAATGCTACTTTCCCGCAATCACCTGCAGCAAGCTGCGCAGCGTAAGGGGTGTTTTTCTTTGATCCTTTGAATCCCATTTTACCTGCAGAACTCCAGGAAATAACCTGGCCCGAATCGTTCGTCAGAGAGATGATGATGTTATTGAAAGTTGCATTAATAAAAGCCTTTCCATATGCTTCTACCTTTACTACTTTCTTCTTTGCAGCTTTTGCCGGTTTCGCTGCTGCTTGTTGAGTTGCCATGATTCTTATTAATTACATTTTAGTTGCCTTCTTCTTGTTGGCAACAGTTTTACGTTTTCCTTTTCTTGTACGCGTGTTGGTTTTGGTACGCTGTCCACGAACCGGAAGACCGACACGATGGCGAATACCGCGGTAACAGTTAATGTCAACCAAACGTTTGATGTTTAGCTGAACCTCCGAACGAAGTGCACCTTCAACCTTTAGTTCATTAATTATCGTACGAATCGCATTCAGCTGATCATCATTCCAGGATTCAACCTTAACGTTTTCGTCAATCCCGGCCTCAGCCAGAATACGAATAGCTGTGGATTTACCTATACCGAAGATGTAGGTCAGACCGATTACGCCTCTTTTGTGTTTTGGTAAATCAATACCAGAAATACGAGCCATTTTTTTTGTTTATTTTTTAATTAGTTACTTTATTAAATTCTCAAATTTTCAAATTTTCAAATTTTCAAATTCTCAAATTACCCCTGGCGCTGCTTAAAGCGAGGATTCTTTTTGTTAATAACATATAACCTTCCTTTTCTGCGGACGATAATGCAGTCAACACTTCTTTTTTTGATAGCAGGTTTTACCTTCATTGTCTTAGTTTTTTATTTATACCTGTAGGTTATTCTTCCTTTAGTCAGATCGTAAGGTGACATTTCCACTTTTACTTTATCGCCGGGAAGAATTTTAATATAATTCATTCTCATTTTCCCGGAGATATGGGCAATAATCTCATGGCCATTCTCTAATTCTACACGGAACATGGCATTGGATAATGCTTCGGTAATGGTGCCGTCTTGTTCTATGTTTGCTTGTTTGGCCACGCTTAGTAACTGACTTTTATATTATTATTATTTTTTAATACTTCTTCAACAAATTCAAACGAACTTAGAATATCCGCTTTCCCCTTCTTCACTGCAACCGTATGCTCAAAGTGAGCAGAAGGCTTCTTATCCGCCGTTCGCACTGTCCATCCATCCTTTTCATGAACGACTGCCTTTCCTCCCATGTTAATCATCGGTTCGATGGCTATCACCAAACCTTCTTTGAGAATCATCCCTGTCCCCGACTTTCCGTAGTTGGGAACTTCCGGTTTCTCGTGCAGGTGCCTTCCGATTCCGTGGCCCACCAGTTCGCGGACAACTGAAAATCCATTGTCCTCAGCATGCTCCTGAACTGCAGCACTCACATCACCAAGCCTGTTTCCTGCAACAGCTTCTTCTATTCCTTTGTACAAGGATTCCCTTGTAATCCGGAGAAGTTTCATGGATTCTTCGTTTACATCTCCTATTGCGAAGGTGTAAGCAGAATCTCCATAAAAGCCATTCTTCAGCACACCGAAATCGACTGAACAGATATCTCCGTCTTTCAATTCCGTATTGTTTGGAATTCCATGTACCACTTGTGCATTTACTGAAATACAAACTGAGTTTGGAAACCCGTTATAATTCAGGAAAGCAGGTAATGCATGTTGATCCCTAACATATTCCTCTGCAACCTTATCCAGATGCAGCGTGGTGATCCCCGGTCTGATGATTTTGGCAATTTCAGCCAGGGTTCTGGCAACAAGTAAAGAACTCTCTCTTATTAACTCAATCTCCTCATTTGTTTTATAGTACAGCATCTGTCTTTTTTTCCATCTGACGTCTACTGAACTTAAACACCCGCAGCCACCGGCGTACTTCTTCCTTTGATCCTTCCGCTCTTCATCAATCCATCGTAATGACGCATCAACAGGTGGCTTTCTATCTGCTGAAGCGTGTCAAGTACAACACCCACCATAATCAGGAGAGAAGTTCCTCCATAGAAGTGAGCGAAGTTATTATTGATATTCACCAACAATGCAAACGTTGGTAAAATGGCAATCAAAGCTAAGAATATGGCACCGGGCAGGGTAATACGAGACATGACGTCATCGATAAAATCTGCCGTGCTTCTGCCGGGTTTTACTCCGGGGATAAAACCATTATTACGCTTCATATCGTCTGCCATTTGATTCGGATTTACAGCAATGGCTGTATAGAAGTATGTGAACAGAATGATAAGAATAGCAAAGGTTAAATTATACGGCCACGAAGTTAGGTTGCCAAAGGTTGCAAGAATTCCTTGCGATGCACTTGCATCCGGAAAGAATTGCGCAATCGTTGCAGGAATAAACATAATGGCTTGTGCAAAAATGATTGGCATTACACCGGCTGCATTTACTTTCAAAGGAATGTACTGACGTACACCACCGTATTGTTTATTACCAACTATCTTTTTTGCAAAGTTTACAGGAATCTTTCGTGTACCCTGCACAAGCAAAATGACAAAGGCTATTACAGCCCCTAACGCTACAAGTTCCAGTAGTAGAACAACCATCCCTCCGTTTGAATTGGCACGTGAAAGAACTTCATCGCGAAGAGCTGACGGTAGACGGGCAATAATTCCAATCATGATAATGAGAGAGATTCCATTTCCAATTCCCTTATCCGTAATTCTTTCTCCCAGCCACATCACAAATAATGTTCCTGCAATGAGGATAACTATGGATGTGAACCAAAATGTAAACGGAGATACTAATTCAGGATTTGTAACAGATATAATTGCATTCGGAACCTGTGAACGAAGGTTGACAATATACCCCGGAGCCTGGAAAGCTGTAATTACAACCGTTAACCACCGTGTAATATTGTTAATACGCTTTCTTCCGCTTTCTCCTTCCTTTTGTAATTTCTGAAAGTAAGGAATAGCTATGCTTAAAAGTTGTATTACGATGGAAGCCGAAATGTAAGGCATGATACCCAAAGCAAATATAGATGAATGCGAAAAGGCACCACCCGAAAACATATCGAGTAGCCCTAGAACCCCACCCGATGTTTGCGTGTGCAGGTTGCTCAGTTTATCCGGATCAACACCCGGCAGTACGATATGCGTACCTAGTCTGTATATCAACAGAAAAAATATCGTGTTGAGAATACGGATTCTAAGATCTTCGATCTTAAAAATATTTCTTATGGTCTGTATCAGGTTCTTCATGCTGGGATTATCTCAGTACTTCCTCCTTTAGATTCAATTGCTTGTTTTGCTGTTGCTGAAAATGCGTGAGCTTTCACTTCAATTTTAGATTTAAGTTCACCTCTTCCAAGAATTTTTATACGCTCTTTTTTAGAGGCCAGGCCGTTTTCAACAAGTATCTGAACATCGATACTGGTTATTTTTTTGGCATCAGCGAGTTCCTGAAGAGTATCCAGGTTAATTCCGTGATATTCCATACGGAATGGATTCTTGAATCCGAATTTTGGAACACGGCGTTGCAAAGGCATTTGACCTCCTTCAAAACCGCGTTTGGACGAATATCCGGAACGCGATTGCGCTCCTTTATGTCCACGTGTCGACGTTCCGCCTTTACCGGAACCTGTTCCGCGACCGATTCGTTTCCTGTCCTGTGTTGAACCCTTTGCGGGTTTGAGTGATGATAAATTCATAATTGAAATATCTTCTATATTTAGATTAACTTTCTTTTATTTCAAGGAGGTGTTTTACCTTTTGGATCATGCCCTGTATTTGTGGAGTGTTCTCCTTTACTACAGTGCGTTGCATCTTAGTAAGGCCTAATGCTGCAAGTGTTCGCTTCTGCCTTTCCGGGCGGTCGATTCCACTTTTAACAAGTTTAATTGTAACTTTTGCCATTGCTTTATTTATTGTTGATGACTGTTTAGCCGTTAAATACTTTTGACATTTTAATTCCACGGTGCTGAGCTACAGTAGCAGGGTCACGCATACGAACCAAAGCATCAATAGTAGCTTTTACCACGTTATGCGGATTTGAACTTCCTTTAGATTTCGCCAATACATCATGAATTCCCACACTCTCCAGAACAGCACGCATGGCACCACCTGCAATTACACCGGTTCCCGGAGCTGCAGGCTTAAGAAATACCAATGCTCCTCCAAATTTGCCATACGACTCATGTGGAACAGTTCCCTTCATTACAGGAACTTTAACAAGGTTTTTCTTTGCATCGTCAATTCCTTTCTGAACTGCATCCGATACTTCTTTTGCTTTGCCCAGTCCGTGACCAACAACACCTGACTCGTCACCTACTACTACTATTGCAGCAAAAGTGAAAGCCCTTCCTCCTTTTGTTACTTTCGTAACACGGTTAACCGTAACGAGTCTGTCTTTCAATTCGATCTCGCTCGACTTAACTTTTTTTACATTTGATTCTGACATATTACCTATTGTAAGCGTTGTTTTTATTAATTAAAATTTAAGTCCTGCCTCACGTGCACCTTCAGCAAGAGCTTTTACACGTCCGTGATACAGATAACCTCCACGGTCGAATACTACGGATGTAATTCCGTGTTTAACCGCTTTTGATGCAATCGCTTTTCCTACTGCTTTAGCGATTTCAACTTTTTTATCCTTCATTACTTCGAAATCTTTCGAAGAAGATGAAGCAGAAGCTATGGTTACTCCGTTCAAATCATCAATGATCTGAGCATAAATTTGCTTATTACTTCTGAATACCGATAAACGCGGACGTTCGGCTGTTCCTTTGATAGTCCTGCGAATGCGGGTACGAATACTATTTCTGCGAAGCTGTTTTCTTAACATGACTTATTTATTTTTTAGCGGCTGATTTACCAGCTTTTCTTCTCAATATTTCACCGGCGAACTTAACACCTTTTCCTTTGTAAGGCTCCGGAGCCCTTAACGAACGGATTTTTGCTGCAACAGCACCTAACAATTGCTTGTCTATGCTCTCGAGAGTAATTATCGGGTTACTTCCCTTATCCTGACGTGTGCTTACTTTTATCTCTACAGGTAATTCAAATATAAAATGATGTGAATACCCAAGTACTAAATCAAGCAATTGTCCCTGATTACTTGCTTTGTATCCAACACCAACAAGTTCTTGTTCTTTTTTGAAACCCTGCGATACACCTTCAATCATATTGTTGATTAAAGAACGATACAAGCCGTGCAAGGAACGATGCGACTTTGATTCAGTAGCACGCTCTACAGTCAATGTACTTCCATCGATGTTAACTTTAATACCATCAACAATCTTCTGAGAAAGTTCCCCTTTAGGACCTTTAACAGTGACATTGTCTTTGCTGACCTTAACTTCAACCTTTGCGGGAAGTGTGATCGGTAATTTTCCTATTCGTGACATTTGGTCTTTCTATTTTAATAGATTAATAAACATAGCAAAGAACTTCTCCGCCTACTTTTTCCTGTTTCGCTTCTTTATCAGTCATGACACCTTTCGAAGTAGAAAGGATGGCAATGCCGAGTCCGTTTAGAACACGCGGCATTCTTTCAATGCCTGCATATTTACGAAGCCCCGGTTTACTGATTCGGGTAAGGTTCCGGATTGCCGGCGCCTTGGTTACAGGGTGATACTTCAACGCTATTTTAATTAAGCCTTGCTTAGTATCTTCTTCAAATTTAAAATCGAGAATATAACCCTTCTCTTTAAGAATTTTAGTCATTTCTTTTTTAAGATTCGAAGCAGGCACCTGAACGATGCGATGGTTGGCTCTAACAGCGTTACGAATCCGTGTAATGAAATCTGCAATAGGATCTGTCATTTTTGTAATGTTATACTTGTCCTTGTTTTTATTTTATATTTATTACCAGCTGGCTTTTGTTACTCCCGGAATTTTTCCCTCCAGGGCCATTTTACGGAAGATGTTTCTGGATACACCAAATGTGCGCATGTATCCTTTTGGTCTTCCTGTAAGTTTGCAACGATTGTGCATGCGAACAGGAGATGAATTTTTTGGAAGTTTATCAAGTGCTTCATAGTCCCCTGATGCTTTGAGGGCTTTTCTCTTGGCTGCATAGCGGGCGTTCATGTGTGCACGCTTTACTTCTCTTGCCTTCATTGACTCTTTTGCCATGTTCTTATTTTTGCTGGTTGATTAATTTGTTTTGAATGGTAAGCCGAATTCGCGAAGCAATTCCATAGCCTCTTCATCGGTTTTAGCCGTTGTTACGAAGGTTATGTCCATGCCCGTAATCTTTCCTACTTTGTCGATATCAATTTCCGGGAAGATAATCTGCTCCGTAACCCCGAGCGTATAATTTCCATTGCCATCAAATCCTTTTGGATTAATGCCACGGAAATCACGAATACGAGGTAAGGAAACAGAAATCAATCTGTCAAGGAATTCATACATATTCACATCGCGCAGGGTAACCCGAACGCCAATTGGAATATCCACACGAAGCTTAAAGTTTGATATATCTTTCTTCGATTTTGTAGAAACTGCACGCTGACCGGTAACCATGGACATTTCATGGATGGCCGATTCAATTAGCTTTTTATCGCTGACAGCATCTCCCACACCCTGGTTCAGACAAATCTTTAACAGTCGAGGCACCTGCATGGAGCTCTTATAATTAAACTTTTTAGCAAGAGCAGGTACAACTTCTTTTCTGTACTTGTCTTTTAATCTCGGAACGTTTGCCATTATTTAATTACCTCCTCTGATTTTTTAGAATAACGAACTAATTTATTTTCTTCAAGTCTTCTGCCAACACGTGTGACATTGCCTTTGCCATCTACCAGCATAACATTAGAAATGTGAATAGGGGCTTCCTTTTTCACAATCCCGCCCTGCGTCTGCTTTGCATTCGGCTTGGTATGTTTACTTATGATATTAACTCCTTCGATCAGTACCCTCCGCTTTTCAGCAAGGATTTCAAGAATCCTTCCCTGAGAACCTTTTGAATCGCCGGCGATTACTTTAACGATATCCCCTTTGCGAAGATGAAGTTTTGGCTGTTTGTTAAATTTTCTTTCCATGATTATTGTTTCCTTTTTATAATACTTCCGGAGCAAGTGAAATGATTTTCATGAACTGCTTTTCCCGTAATTCACGGGCTACAGGTCCGAAAATACGTGTTCCGCGTAATTCATCTGTTGCCGTTAATAAGACCACAGCATTGTCATCGAAACGAATATAGGATCCGTCCGATCGCTTAATTTCTTTTTTAGTACGCACTACCACTGCTTTTGAAACAGTACCCTTCTTGATGTTTCCGGAAGGCAGCGCATGTTTTACCGTAACAACAACTTTGTCGCCCACACTTGCATATTTCTTACGTGTACCGCCTAGCACACGGATGCACAATACTTCCTTTGCTCCGCTGTTGTCGGCCACTACACATCTTGATTCTTGCTGTATCATTGCTCTTTATATTATTCGTTAATCTATTACTTTCCGAAGAAAGTTTTTTGAATATTATTTTACTTTTTCTAAGACCTTGTTCAACCTCCAGCATTTATTTTTGCTGATAGGTCTTGTTTCAGTGATCAATACCAGATCTCCCGGATTGCATTCATTTTTCTCGTCATGAGCCATGAACTTTGTAGTAAGCTTGATAAACTTACCGTATTTAGCGTGCTTAACTTTACGCTCTACAGCCACAACGATGCTTTTATTCATCTTGGTGCTTACGACGACTCCTGTCCTCTCTTTGCGCAGACTGCGCTTTTCTGTTGTTGTATTTTCCATGGTTGACATCATGCTTGTTTTTTGAATTGTTCAGCTTTTTGACGCTGTGTCATTTCTGTATGAATCATCGCAATACCGCGGCGTGTCATACGGATCTTCATTGGGTTTTCTACAGGAGAAACAGCATGATTCATTTTTAATTTAATGTACATCGCTTTTTCCTCTTCGAGCCTTAATTTAAGCTCATCGGTAGTCAATTCTGTGATATCTTCTTTTTTCATTTTGATAGAATTCTTTAATGTAATCAGGCTGCGCTATAATCCCTGCGCATTATAAACTTAGTTTGAACGGATAATTTCTGTGCTGCCAGGCGAAGCGCTTCGCGTGCTACATTTTCAGGTACACCTTCAGCTTCAAATATGATAGTTCCCGGTTTTACAACAGCTACCCAAAACTCCGGGGCTCCTTTTCCTTTTCCCATACGTACCTCTGCAGGTTTACGAGTAATTGGTTTATCCGGAAATATACGCACCCAGATCTGACCCTCACGTTTCATGAATCGGGTTACTGCAACACGGGCTGCTTCAATCTGCTTGCTTGGAATCCATGCAGTATCGAGTGATTTGATACCGAATGAACCAAACGATAGTTCGTGTCCCCTCGTTGCATTTCCTTTCGGGACCATTTTATGCTGCTTTCTGAATTTTGTTTTCTTCGGCTGTAACATTATTTCGTTTGATGTTAATTGTTTGCTTTAATATTTTATTTGTTGAAGTTTCCTTGCTCTTTGTAAAGCTTAACTTCTTCTTCCACCGCCGCCGCCGCCACTTTGTCCGCGTCCGCCGCCACCGCCGGAACCACCGCCCTGACGACCACCGCCGCCACGACCACCTTTACCACCGCGATCTCCGCCTCTTTCATTTCTTTCGCCTCTTTCACGTCCGCCGCCGGCAAATGGTTTTCCCGCTGAACTGGTTGCTGTTGAACCTACGTTTGGAGATAAATCTCTTTTTCCGTAAACCTCACCTTTGCAAATCCATACTTTCACGCCAATCTTTCCATAAGATGTTTGTGCTTCTGAAATTGAAAAATCAATATCTGCACGAAGAGTATGTAAAGGAACTCTTCCATCTTTGTATTGCTCTGTACGCGCCATCTCAGCTCCGCCTAAACGACCGCCTACCATTATACGAATTCCTTCAGCTCCCATACGCATGGTCGATGCAATAGCCATCTTTGCAGCTCTTCTGAATGAAATACGCGCTTCAATCTGACGGGCAATACCATCTCCAACCAACTGCGCATCCAACTCAGGACGTTTTATTTCAAAGATGTTAATCTGCACATCTTTCTTGGTAAGCTTCTTAAGCTCCTCTTTTAATTTATCAACTTCCTGTCCGCCTTTGCCAATAACAATACCCGGACGGGCAGTATGAACAGTTACAGTAACTAGCTTTAGCGTACGCTCAATAACAATTTTGGAAACGCCGCCTTTAATCAGACGGGCCATAAGATACTTACGAATCTTATCGTCTTCCACCAGTTTATCGGCATAATTTTTTCCTCCATACCAGTTGGAATCCCAACCTCTGATGATACCGAGCCTGTTGCCTATTGCATTTGCTTTTTGTCCCATTGTATTTTTATTTATCGCTTTACGCTGCGAAGAAGGTTTTTAGAATTTATTTTTCTGTTTCTGTTTCAGCAACTGCTTCTACATTTGTATTCCTGTTCGCTATACTATCCAAAATGACAGTTACATGGTTCGAACGTTTGCGGATTCGGTTTCCGCGTCCCTGAGGAGCAGGGCGAAGACGCTTTAACATTCTTCCACTGTCAACTGCAAGTGTTTTGATGTATACCGTTCCTTCGTCTATCTTCTCTCCTGTTTTAGATTCCCAATTGTTGATGGCAGTCTGGACAAGCTTCTCCAGACGTGCTGCAGGAGCTTTTGCATTGTAACGTAATATATTTAATGCAAGCATAACTTCTTTGCCACGAACCAGGTCTGCTACAACTCTTGTTTTACGAGGTGAAGTAGGCACAGCTACATTACGGGCAATTGCTGTTGTCTTTAACTTTTCTTTTCGCTGTTCTGCAGCTAATCTTTTTCTGACTCCCATGATTAACTTATTTATTTATCAGTTTTATTACCACTATGACCACGGAAAGTACGTGTAGGAGCGAATTCTCCAAGCTTGTGACCAACCATGTTTTCGGTGACATACACCGGAATGAATTTATTGCCATTATGCACTGCAAAGGTCTGTCCCACGAATTCCGGAGAAATCATCGAACTGCGTGACCATGTTTTAATTACAGTCTTCTTTTTGCTTTCAATCATCTTGTCAGCTTTCTTCTGAAGATGATGGGCGATGTAAGGACCTTTTTTAAGTGAACGAGCCATTTATATTAATTCGTTTATTTGTTATTTTGTTAATCCGATAGCTATCGGATCGCTAATTATTTTTTCCTTCTTTCGATTATATATTTATCCGTAGTCTTATTCTTACGGGTCTTATATCCTTTTGCAAGCAAACCTTTACGTGAACGCGGATGTCCTCCGGAAGCACGTCCTTCTCCTCCACCCATAGGGTGATCAACAGGATTCATGGCAACTCCTCTTACACGCGGACGACGACCCATCCATCTCTTACGGCCTGCTTTACCCAGCGTCTCCTGATTATGATCTGCATTGGAAACAGTTCCAATAGTAGCCAGACAGGTAATCAATATCATGCGGGTTTCGCCGGATGGCATTTTGAGAACTGCATATTTTCCATCACGAGCAGCAAGTTGTGCATAAGCACCTGCACTGCGCGCAATCTCCGCACCCTGACCCGGACGCATTTCAATATTGTGAATCAACGTTCCAAGAGGAATGTCTTTCAGGTATAAAGTGTTTCCGATTTCCGGTGTTGCTTTATCTCCCGACATAATTTTTTGTCCAACCTTTAATCCGTTTGGCGCAACGATATAACGTTTCTCTCCATCTTTATAGAAGACAAGAGCAATACGCGCTGTACGATTTGGATCATATTCAATCGTTTTTACAACTCCTTCAATGCCGAATTTTTCACGTTTGAAATCAATTATCCGGTATTTCTGCTTGTGACCACCGCCAATATAACGCATGGTCATTTTGCCATCTGCATTCCTTCCGCCTGAACGTTTCTTGGTGACAAGAAGCGTAGGTTCCGGTGTTGAAGTTGTAATATCGTCATACGAGTCAACGATGGTATGTCGCTGGCTCGGCGTAATCGGACGAAGTTTCTTTACTGCCATTTTTTCTTCAATTAAATGTTACTGTAGAAATCAATTGTTTCACCTTTTTTCAAGGTTACAACTGCTTTTTTATAAGCACCTGTAGAGCCTTTTGATACACCATTTTTTGTATAGCGTGTACGGATTTTTCCGGGAATACGCATAGTATTCACACGGTCAACCGTAACGTTGTACATTTTTTCAATGGCTTGTCTGATCTGGATTTTGTTGGCTTTGTAGTCAACAATAAATCCGTAATGTCCCAGCTTTTCTCCGGCTTTGGACATCTTCTCAGTAATTAGGGGTTGTTTCAGAACGATCATTTTGCTAAGAATCTGTTTTCTAATACGGATACGGAACCTTCTGCTAAAACAAGCAATTGTGCATTAAGCACATCGTACGTGTTTAGTTCAGAAGCTGTGGTTAATTTATTTCCCTCAAGATTACGAGAGGATAAATAAATATTTTTATCGTGTTGAGGAAGTACCATGAGTACTTTCTTATCTGCAATCTTAAGGTTATCAAGAATTGCTGAATAATCTTTTGTTTTAGGCTGACTGATTGCAAAGTTTTCAATCACCATAATGCTATTGTCTTTTGCTTTGTAAGTCAAAGCTGATAAACACGCAAGGTGTTTTAATTTCTTATTCAGTTTGAATGAGTAGTCGCGCGGACGAGGTCCAAATATACGTCCACCACCCACAAACAAAGGCGACTTCATAGAACCTGCACGTGCACCACCTGTACCTTTTTGGCGCTTAAGCTTCTTTGTTGTACGGTGTATTTCTGCACGCTCTTTTGATTTATGTGTACCCTGACGTTGATTCGCCAGAAATTGCTTAACATCAAGATAGATGGCATGGTCGTTAGGCTCAATGCCGAAAATATCAGCACTTAACTTAACTTTTTTACCGGTTTCTTTACCGGCAGTATTCATTATTGTGACTTCCATTTTTATTTCTCCACTATTACGTATGAACCAATATGACCGGGAACAGCTCCTTTAATAACTATTAGATTCTGCTCAGTAAGAACTTTAACCACTTGAAGGTTTTGAATTTTAACCCGAACAGCACCCATGTGTCCTGCTGTACGCATTCCTTTTAATACACGAGATGGATACGAAGACGCACCGCGTGATCCCGGAGCACGAAGACGGTTATGCTGTCCGTGTGTTGCCATTCCAACTCCTTTAAAATTGTGACGGCGGATAACACCTTGGAAACCTTTTCCTTTTGATGTTCCTATTACGTTAACAAATTCTCCTTCTGAGAAAAGGTCAACTTTTATCTCACTACCCAGTTCAGGCATTGCAGGAAATTCACGAAACTCCATAACCTTACGTTTAGGAGTAGTTCCTGATTTCTTGAAATGACCAATCTCTGATTTTAGTGATTGCTTTTCTTTCTTTTCGTCGAATGCAAGCTGAACAGATTCGTAACCATCAATTTCTTTGGTGCGGATCTGAGTCACTACGCAGGGGCCTGCAAGTATTACGGTACACGGGATGTATTTCCCTTCTGCACCGAAGACACTCGTCATTCCTATCTTCTTTCCGATTATTCCAGACATTTTTTAAGTTTTTTTGCCATAGGTTCCGTTTGAGACGGAACATTCGCAGTTATTGGTTTTATTTTATGATGCTTTAATTTCAACTTCTACTCCGCTGGGAAGTTCAAGCTTCATCAGCGCATCAACTGTTTTTGCAGATGAATTATATATATCCAGCAAACGCTTGTATGCGCAAAGCTGAAACTGCTCACGCGCTTTCTTATTCACATGGGGTGAACGAAGAACAGTAAAAATCTTTTTATCCGTTGGAAGCGGAATAGGTCCGTTTACCACGGCACCGGTAATCTTTACCGTTTTCACGATTTTCTCCGCTGATTTGTCAACGAGGTTGTAATCGTAGGATTTTAATTTGATGCGAATGCGTTGTGACATAATAAAGAACGTTAATATTATATTTATTAAACTTTTTCAGCTTTGGTTTTACCCTTAGCCTTTGCAATTACTTCTTCAGAAAGTGTTTTAGGACACTCTGCATAATGAGAGAATTCCATGGTTGATGCTGCACGTCCTGACGTAATGGTACGTAAAGTCGTTACATAACCAAACATTTCAGAAAGAGGAACCTTGGCACGGATAACCTGTGCTCCTGCACGTGTATCCATTCCTTCCAACTGACCGCGTCTCTTGTTAAGGTCACCCATAACATCACCCATGTATAAATCCGGAGTTACTACTTCAACCTTCATAATAGGCTCAAGCAATACCGGTTTAGCTTTAGGAGCTGCTTCACGGAAAGCGATCTTTGCACAAATCTCAAAAGAGAGTGCATCGGAGTCAACCGTGTGGTATGAACCATCAAACAAACGAACCTTTAGGTATTCTACAGCATAACCTGCCAAAACACCTGTTGCCATTGCCTGCTCAAATCCTTTTTGAACAGATGGGATAAATTCACGGGGAATATTTCCACCGGTGATTTCATTTACAAACTGAAGTCCTTTATGACCTTTTGTTTCTAAATGTGCTTTTTCCATCCACTCTTTATCAACCGGAGATATTTCAAATTGTATGTCGGCAAATTTACCACGACCACCCGTCTGCTTCTTGTAAACCTCACGGTGTGTACTGGAACCCATGATAGCTTCGCGGTATGCAACCTGAGGAGCACCCTGATTACATTCTACCTTGAATTCACGACGAAGACGGTCAACAATAATTTCCAGGTGAAGCTCGCCCATACCGCTGATTACAGTCTGGCCTGTTTCTTCATCTGTATTTACACGGAAAGTCGGATCCTCTTCAGCAAGTTTGGCAAGGGCCATACCCAGCTTATCAACGTCAGCCTGTGTTTTAGGCTCTATCGCTAAACCAATAACCGGAACCGGGAAACTCATCGATTCCAAAACAATTGGTGCATTCGGATCGCAAAGTGTATCGCCTGTTTTAATCTCTTTAAAACCAACAGCAGCACCAATATCACCGGCTTCGATGAAATCTATTGGACTTTGCTTGTTAGCATGCATACGGATAATACGGGAGATACGCTCGTTTTTACCGGTACGTGCATTCAGTACATAAGAGCCTGCATCCAGACGTCCGGAATAAACACGGAAAAATGCTAGACGTCCAACAAAAGGATCAGTCATGATTTTAAATGCAAGTGCAGCAAATTTATCTTTTGCATCTGCGCGTCTTTCTTCTTCTTTTTCTGTTTCAGGATTGATTCCAATAACACTTGGAACATCCATCGGAGAAGGAAGGTATTGAACAACTGCGTCAAGCATAACCTGAACACCTTTGTTTTTAAATGCCGAACCGCAAAGCAATGGAGTAATCTTCATTGCAATAGTCGCTTTACGAATAGCTGAACGAAGTTCATCTTCAGTAATACTGTTTGGATCTTCAAAGAATTTCTCCATTAAATGATCCTCAAATTCAGCAACCGCTTCCACCAGGTTTGCACGCCAGTGATTAACGTCGGCTATCATATCCATAGGAATAGGAACTACATCGAATGTAGCACCTTTAGTTTCATCGTGCCAGATAATAGCCTTGTTGGTAATCAAATCAACTACTCCTGTGAACATATCTTCAGCGCCAATAGGCAATTGAAGTGGAACAGGATTTCCGTGAAGGCGCTCTTTTACCTGCTGTACTACATTAAGAAAATTTGCACCTGCACGGTCCATTTTATTAACGAAACCAATGCGTGGTACATGATATTTATTCATCTGACGCCATACCGTCTCAGACTGAGGCTCAACTCCGCCTACAGCACAAAAAAGTGCAACAGCACCGTCCAATACACGCAATGAACGTTCAACTTCTACTGTGAAGTCAACGTGACCCGGTGTGTCAATGATATTGACTTTATAAAGTTGTTCGAGATAATTCCAATAAGTTGTTGTTGCTGCTGAGGTAATGGTAATTCCACGTTCCTGCTCCTGAACCATCCAGTCCATTGTTGCAGCCCCCTCATGAACCTCACCAATCTTATGAACTTTTCCTGTATAGTACAGGATACGCTCTGTGGTGGTGGTTTTTCCTGCATCAATGTGTGCAGAAATTCCAATGTTGCGAGTATGTTTTAGTTCTTTGCTCATCTGATTATTTATCCGTTAATCCTAACGATAGTTTCTCTTTTCGCGATAACTGGACACTTTGAATGACAATTTTTATTCCCGTCATTCAGTTATCCGGTTTGTTTCTTGCACGGCTTACTGCGGCAAGTCAGTTGTTATCTGTAAAGAAAGAACTATCTGTTTACTATCTAAATTCACTGTTGAGACGCGTTGCGTTTCACTGTTGAAACGCATTGCACTGTTGAGACGCGTTTCAAAGAAGAGACGCATTGC
>JANOVM010000026.1:0-71548 GCA_031417395.1 Bacteroidota bacterium
GAAGGGGCCTGTCAAAGTTTCACTTATTGAATTGCATTCCTTGTTTTACAGTTGATAGTATTGGAAATGTAAGTCGTAGTCCGCGCGAATAGATGTCTGTTCATTTAATCAAACGAACTACTCGCGCTAAGACTACTCCTAGCGGGGTGAAACTCCCCTTTGCCTACTCGGCGGTTAAAGGACCGCAGAGAAAAATGAGTTGATGATGTTTTCTACATGCTTTTTCTTTTATTCAGCACTTTTTTTGCCTTTTCAAAATACGACTTTGTCAATTAGTTTATTGCTATTAAATAAATGGCAGTATAAAGGTTATCCGCCCGTACTTACGAATGGAAATACATTCCTGATTAATATTGTATTGGTATAAATTATTACACTATTGGACAAAAAAAAGAGAGCCTAAATAGCTCTCTTTTTACCATAGGAAAAAAAGTGTTTTTATTTTAATTCTTTAAAGAATCTTATTTGCCTGTGTGATGAAGTATTCACATCGTCAGAACGTAAATCAAGGTAGTATGCACCGTCGCTCAGATTATCAATGGATATTAGCTGCTGGTTAAATCCTTTTTTAGCATCGTATATCTTTTTGAAAATAATTCTTCCTGTATAATCAATTATACTGACTGTAACATTACAATCAGTCGATTCATTAAAGGTAAGCGTGATAGTAGATTGCGCCGGATTTGGGTGAACATTAATATGATTTGCTTTATTTCCGCAATCAATAGCAACAATATCAGAATATGTAAAATTACCATCGACATCAACTTGCTTCAGCCTATAGTAAACCAGTCCAACACATTTTTCATTATCAGTAATTGAATAGAAATGGCTGTCAGGACATGTTCCCCTTCCGCAACCTGCAATATTATCTCCAACTTTCTCAAAGGAAGTGCCATCAATACTGCGTTCAACTTCAAAATGATCGTTGTCGGTTTCGGAAGCGGTTTCCCATTTGCAAATAATCTGATCACCTGCCTGTTCCGCATTGAAGTAGAGCAATTCAATTGGAAGCTGAACATTCGATTGAAACGTAGCATACAAGGAATTAAACGATGTTGAATCGGCTGCAGGCGCATTCATATTTATCCGTTGTGTATTAGCTGCAGTACTTGCCAAAAGGCATGATCCTTTTAATCTCCAGGAAGCTGGTGTACTTGGGGCAGCCAATAAATTAGCTTTTGCAACTGTCCAGAAAGTTCCTGTATTATTCGTTTGTCCGGTATTGTGTAATGAAATGTTATAATTCCCTCCGAAGGTTGAAGTGCTTCTTTTAAATGTCCAGTATCCGTTATTAAAAGCCGGCAAAAGATCATATGTATAAGAAGCGCACTCCGATGCTGCGGGGCCTAAAGCCGGCGGACCAGCAGGCCAAGGCAGAAATAGGGCAGTAAGATCAAATACAAGTGTACTGCCTGTAAAGGTGATATTGGCCAGTTCATAACCACCCGGTGAAAGCGAGTCGCCAACAGGAAAATCATAAGAAGCCGGAATAATTGGTGAAGCCGGTCCGACAGGATTAGCGATTTTTCGTCTTAATAAGCCATCAACATAACTCAAAGCGTTATGTCCTGTAATAGCAGTCGGCAGGTAGTATTTTACATTTACTTCAAGAGTTGCAAGCTGACGTGTTACAATGATACCTGATGTTAAGGTAAGTGCCGTATCAATATTCATTGTACTCAATGCTCCATTTAAATAAAGTTTAGCCAATGGTTTGTTCATTACAACTCTGTTAAGATAAATTGGCAATAATGAATTTGTAAAAAACTGATTGAGCAGACCGTTAAATTCAACAGTGCTTCCTGAGTATCCAACAAAAGTAGTGGTACCGCTGGCATTCGTAAAATCACCGCCAACCTTCATGTATTTTCCATTGATGTTGAATACACTGGTTGCATTGGCAGTGGTGAAGTTTTGTGTAATGTCAACGTTATTATTTAAAATAACCTGTGTACTGTTTAATTTGTTAATAATAACATTTGCAAAGGAATTAGCACCTGTGAAGGCTCCGGTAATATTTTGATTTACGTTTCCTTCAAAAATAACAGTTGATCCTGCTGAAGCAATTAAGGAGCCATTGTTAATGAAATCACCACAAACGTGATAGACAGAGCCGGGAAGTAGCCTTAAAACACCGCCTGCATTTATAGTAATGTTTCTTGCATAGGAAACTCCCGATACTGTACAGTCAAAATTTGCTGCAGAAACATAAACGTCAGTAGTACATGTAGGTAATACAGCAGGACAAGTTCCAACACCTTTCCAGTTGGCAAGATTTTGATAATTATTATCTACAACGGGAGCCGGACTTTTCCAATAACAGGAAGCGGAAGTTCCAACCAAACTGGTATAACCGGAGAGTACTCCGCCGGTGTATATTCCCCAATCCATTGTAAATCCTGTATTAGTGCCCGGTGATCCTTCATCATCATTTGCTGAAGTCAAATTCTGAGCAAAAAGCATATAAGTTCTATTAGTCCCCTGAGCAGGAATAGTATTGGAAAATACCGTTGTAGTAGGATTGCGAAGGCCGGTTTTACCTGTTCCTGCTGTTGTATTACAACGAACCGGTGTTACTGCACTCACATTGGTGCATAAATTAGCAACACCTGTGACATCCCAAAGGAAGAAATTATAATTTGCAACAGGAGAAGCAGAATCATTAGGAGTAATGGTAAAGCCCAATGGACTGCCGGCAGCAACCGTAAAATTGAGCCAGCAAGCTCCGACTTCTGAAACAGTAGCACCACCGCTGCAGGTAAGATTTTGGAAATCGCAAATGTTTCCATCTGAACCTACGCCGCCGTTGGGCAAATAATAGTTGTTATTTGCGCAAATAAATTCAGGGGTAGCACAATCTTTTCTGTATACAGGAGGAAAGTTTGAAGCAAGAGTACCTTGTATAATTGTTATATAAAAAGTTCCCGTAGATGGTCCTTCGCCATCAACGGCTATATAAACTGTCTGGCCGGCTGTAGCATTAAACTGAATGGCAGCATCATTATCACCGGTCATTCCACAAATAGGACAAGGTGGAGCAAAAATAATATCATCATTACAGGCTAAATTCGTAAATGAAGAAGCAGCCAAAGCCGGTCCACCCGGAAATAAGAATGCTCCTACGGCAGCATCTTGTTGGGAAAGCTGACTTATTCGTACAGCATAGGATCCGGTAGTAGGAATAACTATTTTATACCAAACCGTGTTAACCGGAGCAGTAGTACAACTCAAAGGATTAGGCATTTCCTGAAGACCGGTACTGCATGTATTATCTCCGATGGTTGGTGTCGCTAAAGGAAGGGTAATGGCATTAACAGGGAAGTCGTTTGGTGGTGCGCAATTTCCGTTGAAACATAACTGGAATGTTCCGGGATCATAACCCGGTGATGACCAGAAACGAATATAATAAGTGGTTGCGTTTGTTACCCCAACACTAATACTAGGCATGAAAGGAACCGGGACAGAATCACCTGAACAGGAAACCAGACTTAATGACCCACAGGTACCGGAATAAACTGCAATACCGCCGTGAATAACAGGATTTGCTCCTGATCCCTGTGTACTTATCAAAAGAACTCCTGAAAAACTGGGGGTAAATGTAAACCATACATCGTTTGTAGTAGCCGGTATGAAATCACCGCAACCGGGACTAGGATAACCCGGAACAGGAGAAGGATTTGCGCATTGTGTTGTGTATGAAGCAGACCACGTACAAGTAACGTTTGCCGGAATAGTTCCTAAAGAAGCAGCACTTCCGCATGCATCGTTTGGAGGAGCTGAAGCAGCAGAAGTAGACAAATGAAGGTTAAAAGGAATGGTTCCGAATCCAGCCAATGAACTGTCGTTATCAACAATTATGTAATAAGTTTGACCGGCGGATAGGGTAATGTTATTAATTGTATCACCGAATGATGTGTTTGTAGCAGAAGCAACACAGTGTGCGTTTACCGTATCGTCCGGACAACCGTCTAATAAAAATAAACCAGGATATGAATTTAGACCGGTACCATCAATAGAAATGGTTACACATTGAGTAACGGTTGGTGTATATGCATAAACATAATCTTGCCCTTTCAAATAGGTAGATTGGCAGATAATACCTGGATAACCTGGAACAGCAGAAGGAGTATAATTATTTAAACTGCCCGCTGTCGTATTACCCAAAGAGTTAAAAGGTAAAGGAGCGCAAATGGGAGCGGCTGTTGTACAAGTGGGACCAACAGCAGCAGTGTTGCTTTTTGCACAAATATTGAATTTCCCTCCAACGTCTCCGTCAGATGTTACTCTTACCAACAATGTTTCAACAACACAGGCCGGTCGCGGCGTTAAAGTCACTTCTCCAAAAGTAGGATAAGTGGTTCCTGCTGCTGAACATCCTAATAAAGCTCCTCCACAAGATGCATAAACTTCCACACTAGTACCTGTAACGCTTTGACAGGTGGAAGGTGAAGTTGTAACCGTAATGCTTGAACTTCCAAAAGGTTTAACAATTGAAAACCAAACATCGTTATCATCTGTGGTTGCACAATTACCTGCTCCTGAAACTGCAGCATTAAAGGTTGATGCAATAAAATTTGTACAGGTAGAAGTAAGGGTGCCTAAATTTCTTGCGGGATAACTTCCTGAACAATTATCATAAGGATGATAAGGGGTAAACAAAAATTTGACATTATTTGGTCTGAAATTATTGGCTGTTCCGACTCCAATGTTTGTATTTTCAGTAGCACTGTCAGCTGTTGCAGTTAAAGCCGACTGACAACTTACAGAATAGAAATCTCCGGGACAAACACCTGCAATACCGATTGATGCAGAAGGGGTAGAGGGAACGTAAGCGATGTTGTTTATATAATGGAAAGCAATTGTATTGGTAGTACCATTTAATTCTACCCAGAATAAACTGGTATACGCTGCAGCATTGGCCTTTTGCCATTTGATGTTCCAGCTTACGGCAAGAGTAGAGCCCGTAAGATTCCATCTGGCTAGAGCGCACGAATGGTCATCCCATAATGGAGCAATAATTGGAAATCCAGTTGTATTGTTACTAAGGAGATTGTTCGGCAAAGAATTAGCAGGGTATGGCAGCGGATTAACTGCAGGAGCACTGGCAGGAATTAATGCCAGCCACCCATTTGAAGAAATTACAACCTTATTATAAGTCACACCGGCAAAAACAAAGTTCCATCCCGGAGGAACAATTAGGGTATCCCATTCATCAACATTTGCACCACCTACAAGCAAATTGGTTGTTGCAGGCGAAGCTAAAGCTGGTGTTGTTACACTAAATGAAAAAGGCATCCCACTTGCACCTTGTGCTTTTCCTTTATGAATGTTTAAAAGAAAAAAGAAGGAAAGAAGAAGGGAAAAGGCGAAGAGTCTTTTTATGTTGCTAAGGTTAAAACCATTAGCAAAGCCGTCTACCGGAATTAAAATTTTTTTCTGAGTGTTCATTTTAATTTTTGTATAATTCTAGTTTGTCGATAATATATGAATCAAGGCGTAATATATCAAAATTTTTCGAAAATTGTGGGGTATATTGGGTGAATAAAACTGCTTTTAAACATTTTGGTTGTTAAGTACATAAAATGTGGATTTTTGTTATTTTTTTGCGCTTTTAAAAGGTTTTTGATTCAATATTGTAGTCAATTATTTGGTGAATGACAGTTAAGTGTAAGTAAAAATTAAAGGGCTTTCTACCGATTTAGATTTGTTCCATACTCTGATTAAAAATAATGATAAAAAAAAATATTCAAAAACAATTTTGTCTTGAAATACCCTGAAATCAATCGTTAAATTTATCATTCGGATTTCTTTCCAATAAGGGCAGCGTCTCACTTTTTGCAAGTGATTTTGAAAATACTGATCCTTCTTTGCTAAAATTCCAAACAAATAAATGTGTTATGATATGATCCTTTCTGATTTTATGAATGGATTCCAATGCTAAATTCTTTGTCAGCCCCTTGTTTCTGAAATCCTCTAACGTTAGAGCAGAACATAAGTATAATGCTTCAAGTTTATTTGCTTTCTGTTCTATTGTTTTATCCAGTAATTCATTTTCTGAAATTTCTTCCTTGAGAAATCTATGCATAAGTTCGATAGAAGTTGGAAAAAGCAGTATCCATATTACAGGACCATCACCATCAATATACTCTGAAACCGTTGCCGGGTGAAGATTTTTAAGTTTTTCAATCACAACTTCATCAACATTCAATTGCCGGGAATCATTTTGCGCATCAAATGTTTCATAGGCAAGTTGAATCATACGATTGAAGTTAACGGAAGGCATAGTGAATTTTAATTTGAAAGAATTCAGTGGGCAAACCAATTGCAAACGGAACTCTTGAAATTCAGAAATCTAAAAATGGGAAAATAATGAACTAGTACTTAACAATTTTCCCTTGAATACTACGGTTTCCTTCCGTAAAAGAAAGTAAATAAATACCGGGAGTCATCTCCTCCGTATTGATTTTCGATTCTAATTCTGAAATTTCTTTTCTTAAAACTTCTTGTCCGCTAAGGTTGAAAATTCGTATTTCACCGTATGAAAAACTACCTCCCTTAAGAAGTACTGTCAACATTCCGTTGAAAGGGTTGGGAGTAACAATCAGGTTAACATTTTCTGACGCAATATTTTTAACTCCTACATTGCCATTAAAATAGAAATAGGTACTATCGCCCGAATCAATTCCTCCAAGAGCATCATAGGACAAATTAGTCTGACTAAGTAAAATACTGGCAATATCATAGGTGTAAAAGTTTTTACTGAATAACACCCAGGCAATACCGTCCCAGGAATTTGTAGTAGAATTTATTAGCTTGTTGTTTACATCGAATGTATTGGTAGTTCGATTTGAATTATCCCATGCAGTACCTGACCAGGAATTTGATATTGAGCCGATTTGATTGTTATTCACATCATAAGTGTTAGTTATCTGACTTGAGTTTTCCCAGCTGCTGCCATTCCAGATTTGATCTGTAGAAGTAATTTGGTTATTATTTATGTCGTAAGTGAAATCGACCTGATAAAAATTTACCCATGCTGTACCGTTCCAGTTTTGAAGGGTATTATGCGTGAGGTTATTGCTAAGGTCGTATGAAGAAACAATTAAAATATTGTTATCCCACGTATTAACGTTCCATAGTTGAGAAGTGGCGCTTGTCTGATTATTATTGACATCGAAAGTATAGGTAGTTAAAGAAGAATTTTCGAAAGCAACCCCATTCCAAGTTGTAAAAGTAGAACTTGTAAGGTTATTATTTACGTCATAAGTATTGACAGTTTGTTCTGCATTTTCCCAAACATTGACATTCCATGCTTGTCGTAGTATAACGGTTATGTTATTATTTACATCGAAAGTCTGAGTGAATTTATCTGAATATACCCATGAAATACCGTCCCAGATCTCTTTTACATAAGAAGTCAAATTATTGTTGACATCATAAATAATGTTTACCTGTTTTTCCTGGTAATTCCACATAGCCGAACCCCATGTCCAGTTGTATATACTATCGAAAGTAACTATAACTGAAGCTGAATTCAGTGTTGAATTATTTTTAGAAGCATATAAACTTTCTAAATGCTTTTGCAACTTTGGATTGTTTTCGACTAATTTTTCCAGCCGGAAAATGGCCGATGAATGAATCGTCTCCTGCTTCACAGGTATAAAATTTTGTGCATGAAGTACTCCATTCCCTAAGGTCAGGACGCTTATTGCAAAAAGTAGTTTGGAGATTCTATAATTTAACTTTGCGGGAATAATTCCCGGGTTTTCTGTTGTAAATGTTTTGTACATTTTTTTATTCTTTAGGTGTTTTGATTTTTTATTTATTGCAATTTTCAAATATACTAAAAACCATTCAATTTTCAAATAATGCATACTATTTCTTAAGCAAATCAAACAATCGAGTATTAATATATAGCGTTTCTTTCCAAACTTGTTTGGAGCGAAGCACTTTAATTTTTTCAAGTTCTTTTAAATACTTGGAGGCTGTGATCCTGGAAATTCCAAAACGTTCGGTCAGGTATTCGTTTTTACAATAGGGTTGTTCAAATAGCAATTCTATTAATTCTTTACTGTATGATTTGGGTGCTTTTTTCTTTACAAGCTCTTGTGTTTTAATAAACAGTTTGCTAATCTCTTTCACGTGTGCAATGGTTTCATTGGATGTTTGCTCTATTCCTTTTAAAACAAAAAGAACCCATCCTTCCCAATTGTCTTTTGTTCTCACTTCCTGTAACAATCGATAATAATCAGCTTTGTTATTAATGATGTAAACACTTAAATACAATATAGGACTATCAAGCAACCCATTTAGTATAAGATAAAGAACATTAATAATCCTGCCTGTACGACCGTTACCATCATAAAATGGATGTATACTTTCAAATTGGTAGTGTTGTACTGCCATTTTTATTAAAGGAGAAATATCATCATCTTGATTCAGATACTTTTCGAAGTTATTCATCAATCGGTTAATGTTATCGATATTGTCAGGAGGTGTATAAATTACTTTTCCCGAAGCTGCATTCCGTAAAGCTGTTCCGGGCAGCTTCCGAATACCGGCTGTGTTTTCTTCCAGTATTTTTTGAATTTCAATAATTGAATTGGAGCTTAAAAAACCTTTTTTCTTGATAAAGCGAAAGCCAAACTGCATCGCTTCACGGTAGCGCAATACTTCTTTGGTAGCACTATCTATTTGTAAGCCTTTTGAAGATAGAGCCTGATATAATTTATCCTGCGTAGTTATTACATTCTCAATTTCAGAACTGGCACTTGCTTCTTTTAAAATTACAGCATTCAATAAAATATCGGGATTGGGTAAAATCTTGGCGAGACCTTTTAATTCAGCTAAGGCTACAGAAGATTTTACAAGCTGGCGAAGCACTTTTACCGACTCAATCTTACCTTTTTCGGGAGGTAAAAAAGGAAGGTTATTAAAGGGTTTTTCACTATCCGATTTTTTATTTGAGGTCTTTTTTGTCATGTAAAGTAATTATACCTGATGTTTTTCTCATGTAAAGATAATGATAAAATTTATACATGATAAAGGTCTCATGTATAAAATCTATACATGATAAAAGAGGGAAGCGCTGCGGGAATTGGTTAGCGTTAGAAGGGATTCAACCGGGGGATTTAGAAGGGTCACTTTACAGTACATAATTCGAAAACAAAGCTCGAAAAATATTCGTCGAAGGTTTTACAAGTTCTTTTCAAGAAAATCAATACAAAAGTCCAAACATCCATAATGGAATTTCACTACCCACGGGATATTCAAGGTCATCCTTTACAACTCTGGCATTTTTTACACCTGAAATTTGTTTTTTTGTTTTGTTTTTGCCACCTATATCAAAGGTATATTTGTTATCAATAATAAAATCACCCTGTTTCGGTATTTGAACTTTTCCGACTGCTAGTACCTGTGACAAAAAGAATGTTTCGCGCAGGTTACCCATCTCAACCTGTTCTTCGGCAAGAGCAAAAAGTAAATTGGTATTGTTAAGATAAATTTTTTCAGGTTTTTGCAGGGTTGTTGTGCTTTTTCCTGCCGGTTGGAGCAGGGTAATAAGTTTGGCTTGCTCCAGATAGTGAAGATAATTGTTGAGTGAATTTCTATGGATGTTCGTTTTAGCCGCCAGAGCCACTATATTGGGTTTAAACGGAACCTGTTGTGCAATCACATATATTAACTGCAATACTTTTTTGGCATTGCGAATGTCAAAGTCTTTTAACTCAGCCATATCGTATTCAACAATGGTTCTGATTAACTGATTAATTTTGCGGTGAACAGATTCACTGTCTTCCATCATGAAAGGGTAGTATCCTGTTTGAAGATACTCATTGAAAAACTCTAAAGGTCGAAACGAACCGGTTAATTGTATTTTATAACCGGCTACATCTTTCATAAGTTTTTCCATTGACAAGGCCGGAATTTCAATGCTATGTTTGAGTAGAAGGAATTCACGAAATGAAAGTCCGGGCAATTCGTAAATAATAGCTCTTCTGCTCAAGTCACCCTGTTGCCTGCTAATGTCAATAATTAAAGATCCGGTAAATATTATTTTTAAATCAGCATAGAGGTCGTACAAATTTTTTATTTCTGCCGACCAATTTTTGTATTTATGCACTTCATCTAAAACCAGTATTTTCCCTCCCTGTTTATGAAATTGAGCTGCTGTTTCTTTCAGACTGTTATTCGTAAAGTACATATCGTCCATTGAAAAATAAACAGCTTTGGAGGATGGCAGGTTTTGCATTTTCAACCATTGCAAAACCAGGGTTGTTTTACCTGTACCTCTCTGGCCCTTAATTCCAATCAGACGGTTTTTCCATTTAATCTCATGAATGAGATATCGCTTGAAGTCCAGTGATGTATTACTTAGAAAGGTAATCAGACTGTTCAAAGAGTGTTTTCATTTGCACTTTCGTTTGTGCAAATATTCTATAATATGCACTTTAAGTTGTACATATTATTAATTAAAATGCACATTATGATGTGCATATATTGAATTTTTTAGAAAAAGGGGGTTTGTTTATCCAATTTTACGCTTCACATGAATAATTTCCCCGGAATCGCATTGCAGTACATCATTTTTTTTGAAGACTTGAATGGAAAATATTTTTTTCCGTGCTTCAAAATTCATTACTTCAAACATGATATCTGTAAAAAAGGAGATTGCATCGAAACATTCATCGTCTTTTATCCAATTGGCTTTAAGTTGGAAAAAATAAGAAGTTGAAGAATCTCCCGGGTAAGCTTCCTTCAAGCAATATTCAGAAACCGGTTTGTTTTGTGCAGAGCATTGATCAATAAATTTATTAATTTCCAGTTTTAATTCATTTCTATCCATTTCAATATACCCTTTTCATTTTCCAACAATTCCAGTAATTCTTTACATTCATTTTCGCCGATTGATCCACACGGTTTATATCTTAATTCTTCAGACCATCTTTGAAAAAAAGTAGAGCTTCCCAAAGATAACGATTTTTCAGAGGCTTTGTCAATATCGAATTTCTCTTTTAATCCGGAAAATATTAAAAGAGTTAAAAGATTATGAGTTTTTACGGCTTTTCGAACTTCGTTTATCCCTCCAATATCCTTGAGTTTGGACTCATCCGTTGTAAATAAGTTCGGTACCCCAAATCGTCTGCAAATTTTTGCTTTTAAGGCCAATTCAATTGAATACCCGGATAAATAAAATGCCCCATCAAATTTTCCGGCATGGAATAAAATCCTGGCTTCCTCAATTCTAGTTTTCACTAATTCTTCAATTTGTTCAGGAGAATCCATTCCGTATCAATAAAAGCTTGCACGAAATACCATGATGATAATGCGCAATACTGTGTTTCAAAAATATTAAAAGATACGCTGAATAAAATTTACTATAAGCGGAGAAGTGAATGAATGTTGGGTTCTTTTTTTCATACAAAACCTTAAAAAAATATTCTCTTTTTATTTGTCAAGCTAAGAAATTGATAATTATTATTCATGATAAACTTTTCATGTATAAAATCTATACATGAGAATTTTAGAAAACGCTTCGGGATTAGGTTAAAATAAACATTTATTCACTAGAGTTCAATTAAATTTTAGGGGAGTTATTTTCCAATACATAATATAACTAATGGTAAAATTTGTCGTAAAATTATAATTTAATAACTATTCTTTTAAGTGGGATACATTATGGATACAAAATACAATGAAATTGTAATTTCGGTTTATAAATTCTATTAATGATTTTATTTCAAATAATGGTTTTTGGACTGCGTCCTTTCAAACATATTTACGACTATTTTAAATTAAAACAATGAATTTGTAGAATTTATAAAAAAAAAGTAAATTGCGTGAATGGACCAGGAACAATTTGAAGCATTAAAGCGTGATAGGGAAATAAGTAAATTAGACGAGGAGATTAGAAAATTACAGCTTGAATCTAATGATTTAAATAAAAATTCTTTTAGAAAGAATTGGTTACAGCCTATTTCAATATCAATAATTTTATCTGCCTTAACTTTTATGTGGTCAACATGGAAATCAGTAAAATATGATACAGCATCAGTTATTTCTGAAAAATATGAACTTTCTAAAAAAGTTGATTCATTGCATGCTGAGGAAGCCAAAATTATTGATACTTTAAATAATATGAATAAAAAATTATTTTTTTATTCAACAAAAATACACTACCAAGAATCAAAAATAAATGATTTAAATAAAAATTATTTATTATCAGTAAACAATTTTAAAAATGCAAAAAGCAATCTTTCTAGAGCTGAATATTTATTGCTTGTAAAAAGGGTTGATGTTTCTTTGGATGATATAAAAGAATCGTTATCTAAGAATGACCCTAATTCTTATTTTAACATTGACCAAGCAATGAATTATATTTCACAATTCCCGCATTTTAATATTTCAATACAAAAGCGAATTAAAGATCGAATTCGAAACGAGTTTATTATTAATTCTAATTTATTGATCAAAATTTATGGTGTTAGAATTATGAGTTTATTTGTTAACAACGAATACACTTTGGAATGGAATAAATTAGCAATTCATTATATTGATAGTTCTTTTACTAGTAGATCTATTTGGTTTGATGATAATATTAAGAATGAATATTTATTCGGACCAAGATTGATTACTGATTCGATTTATGTTGAGTCTATTATTGATTTACTTAAGAGAATTCAAACTTTCGAAAAGAGTCCTTTAATAAATAATTTAATCAACTACGTATCAATTTATTTTAATTTATCTAATTTTTCAACTGAGACATCGGATAGGATATATAAAAAATATATTGGTTACTTAATGATTTTGGCAGACGTACAGCATCAAGGCTATTTTGGATCAACATATCCATATTATAATGGTATCGATGAGAATGAAAAATTAACTAATTGTTTAGACCTTAATTGTTTTCAAATTATGGCTTCATATTTTATTAAAGATGTACATGAATTTTACATCAAAAAGAATGAATACGTACTTTATAATATTAAAAAATTTATTTCAAAATACTATGAGCCAACCAATGTTCCGAGAGGTGCAGATACTTATTTTTTTGAGAGACAAAATTGTTTATCAAATTATTTTCGTGGTTATAATATAGAGCCACCAACAAATGACCAATTAATTCAAATAGGGCGTGATACAAATTTGATTTCCTCCTTTATTATGTTATTCCACAAACCAAATTGGGATGAGAAAATTAATATTTGGACTGATCCCAAATTAACATATTTTATTGAAAATAAAATTAAGCTTAGGGAAAAAATAAGGTCTAGTAATTTTTAAAAATACTTATCGGTTTTTCTTTTTTGCTGGCAATGGAAAATTAAATTTTACATCTTTTATTGAAACTATTTCTAAAACATTTTCTGCTTTTATAACATGTGTTGAACTATCCATCAAATCATACACAAAATAAAATTCAGGTGTGTTTCCAATAAAATAGGATGTGCTATGTTCGGGATATACTTTAATTAGGTCTTTAAAATCTGTACATACAAGTTTTATAGATCTACTGTTTGGGTTATGCATTTTTATTAATGCTGGAATTGTTGCTGTAGCTGGATATATAATCAATGCGATAAATATAAAAAGCCCATAACTGTAAATATATTTTGTAATCGGTTTGTTTTCTATTACTATTCTATGTTTTAATCTATAGAATGAATATAATATTGCTCCATCAAATAACCATAAGTAAAATAATGGTGTTCCTTCTGGATAAAAATATATCAATATTAGAGCAGCGCCAATTATTAAAAGTAATAATAACATTCTGATTTTCCTACCCCAAATTCTATTAAATCGAATCTGACATATATTTTTTGCACGTTGTTTAGGTGTTAATACTTTATGATCTGGTTCAGGTGCAGGAAAGAAAGCATTCATTATTACGTCAAAAAAAACACTAAACAATTGACCTGCTAATAACATAGATATTATCCAAGTTGCCGCAGAACCAAGAAAAGCAGAAAACAGAAAACTGATATTCAGGTATGGAACAATATCAAACTGAAAGTATTTGTAATATACTATCTGTTTACAGGCTTCTAAAATTAATAATGTAATACTATAGATTGGAATTGCTTGTAAAAGTGTTTCCAATTTAAAGCCTTTATCATCTGAACCTGTCATATTAGTATTATTTTCTATTGAATCACTTCTTTAACTCTATCCTTCTTTAGAACTCTCACAGTTAAGAGCTTTTCATCATACACAAAATAGTATTCCGAGGTATTTCCTATATAGTAAATTTCACTTCTTGGTTTAATTATTTCATCTTCAAGAATTAATTCAGTTATTCTATAGATCGGTTTATATTTATACGAAAAGTATTCAAAAGCAATATCATTTATAGAAATTATTAGAAATGTAAGAAGAAGTATTTTCAATGATAGTCGTCGCATCATATAAAATATTTTATCTACCAATAGTTGATACTGCTTTGTCGAAGCTTTCACAATTCGAACTTTCCTTTCAGTTTGTTCCATTTGTTCTAACAGATTTTCAGGAACATCTTTTGTTGCAGCAGTTATTTTCTGTTCGTTTATCATTGCAACCATTTCTTCTACCTGATGTTTCTGTTTTATATATTTGGGAAATGCTGTCAAATATAATTTTATTATTGACATACCATTTTTACTTAATCCCCACAAGAAACTGAATAGAATTAAATATGTAATGTAAATTGTAGAGTTTAGAATTTTTATAGAAAGTAAACTTAGTGATATAAATACTAAACCATCTACATGTTTCAGCAATTTATATTTATTTTTCCTTTCAGAAAATTCCTTAGCCATTTCTGATAACACAATGACAAATATGTAAACAGCCATTATAAGTACATACCTGCTTACATCATATAAAAAGAATAGTAGAAGATCGGAAATTGTTACATAAGGTATAATATTAAACCCAAACAAAGAATAATATCCAACAAGTTTAACCGCTTCGAATAAAATAAAGGTAGCAGAAAATAAAGGAATTGATTTAGTTAGTTTTTCTAACATTATTTTTTTAATTCAAGGCAAATTTCACACTCTGTGGGGTATTCTTTGGTATTAATTAATGTTGGGGTCATTTCTGATTTTCCTTATTATTTTCTATAAATTCAATTTCTTCCTTTGTCAAACCGTATAACTGGTAAACAATTTCATTTATTTTATTTTCAATATATTTTATTTTGTTATCTATCTGCAGTTTATTTGAATGAAGATTAGTTTCTGAATATTTTTTGTTTAATTCCAATAATTGATGAACCAAATTTATGGTTTCGATTTGAAAATTATTTTCAATACTATTGTCTGATCTAATGACTTTAATTGGCAAAAGAGATACATACATTGGTTTGGCTTCAATAAACCCACCTTGTCTTTCGGCAGCAATTTTCTTTAAATAATACCACAAAAGATTTGAATTTAGTAGACCTAATAAATAAAAGTCATCAGAAACAAAGAATGCGGCTGGTGCATTAATATATAAAGGATCTTTTATAATAGTGAAAGGAGAAAGTTTACATAAATTTCCCCAAGCAATTTTAGGTTTTTCAAATTCCTTATAATATTCAGTAGAATCTTGTATTTCATACCATTTATAGGTTCCCGCCTTTCGACCTTCCCAATTCGTGCCTTTAAAATCTTTAGGCTTAGGCATTAGTTGTTTCTTAAATTGCAATAAATAATTCTTTATTGATGGGTATTTTTCGATTTCAATTCCGCGTTTTGTAAATATGATATATTTTGTTGTTTCTGGATATTTATATCGCTTAATATCTCGTCCAATGATAAAAGGTTTAATAACTTCAATATTATTTTTATCCTCTTTTAATAATTTATTTTTTATCGTATTTTCAATTATAAAAGCTTCATTATAGCCAGTTAAAATTCCTCGAAATATTTTTTGGTTTAAATATGAATTTAATGGAATCCCTTTACTTTTTATTTTATTAATAAGATTTTGTTCAGAGGTCGAAACAAGATTCCATCCATTATCATCCAAGGAATCAATACGAATATTTATTTTATTCTCGAGCACATAATTATCTAATGTATCAAATGAAAGAGTCTTTACATTTACAATATTAAATTCAGATGAATTTTGACCTGACCTAACGATTAGAATACATGGATAAGTTGTGGCTCCGCTAAAAACCGGTAATTCTCCAAAATCAATTATCTCGAGTATATTTTTTGATTTAATCCAGCGCCTTAAATTTTCACCGTAATTTGCTCTCATCCATTTATTAGCAACGATAATTCCAAATAATCCATCCTTATTAAGTAATTCAATTCCCTTTTCAATAAAATAGCTGTATAAATCAGCCATTCCATGATAAACCTTGTAGTGTTTTTCGAAATATTTTTTTGGGTCACCAAGTAATTCTTGCCTTACATAAGGAGGGTTACCAATTACAGCATCGAAGCCCCCATTTTTAAATATTTCTCGAAACTCTTTCTTCCAATTAAATGGTTTAACCTTTCTATCCTCCCCAAAATCAAGTTCGCCAGAATAAAAATCAACATCAATCAAACTATTCCCACATTTAATATTCTCATCAAGCGTCGGCAAAACTCTTTCATGAAACATTTTCATCTGATTAGAAATACTTGCTTCTGTTTCACCCTCCATACATTTAAGCAAAAGGGAAAGCTTAGTTACCTCAACAGCGTTTGCATCAATATCAACGCCAAAAATATTGTTCAGTAAAATTCTTTTCTTTTCAGAGGTTGTTAAATTACCTTCAGGAGTTAAAAGGTTTCCCTTGCTGGTTTTAGCTTTTTTTCCATTGTCGGTATAGTAGTTTTTATGAAAGTCAAGTAAGAACTGGTAAGCACCTATTAGGAAACTCCCAGAACCACAGGCAGGGTCAACAATTTTTAGTTTACTTATTTCGTCGGGCTTCTTTCCTTCAATGTGTTTGCCGACGGTGTTTTTTACAATGTAATCGACAATGTACTGTGGAGTGTAGTAAACGCCGCCGGCTTTTCTTACTTCAGGCTTTTCTTCAATCTTAGCATGATGGGCGGGTGTTATACGAATAACCTTTCCTAAAAACTGCTCGTATGCCGTTCCCATAATTTCAACCGGCATTGCATCGAAAGCAAACGGGCTGGGGTAGTACATGTCGGTTATGATGTTCTTCAATACCTTATTGTCAATAGTCAGGTGTTCGCTTATTTTATCTTTCTTAAAATCAAATAAGCCTGAATTGTATTTATCGTCTGCCTGTTTGAAAAGGTTGAATAGGTTTTTGTAATGGTCTCCTGCTAAGGTTTGTTTGAGGTTTCCAAAAGGCTCTACATTTCTGTCTTCTGCAATACGCAGGAATATAAGTCTATCAATAATTTGTTGTACGACAAAGTTTATTTCGTCTTCGTCGAGTTTCTTATTGTTTATTGCAATGCTTGTTGCAAGGTAGGTTCTCCATTCGTCGAGGGATTGCAGAAATTCTTTATCAACGGTGGCTGTTCCTTTTTTGTGGGTGTCGCTTTTAACGAATTTGTCGAAGCTGCCTTTAAGTACATTTTCTTTTCCGAACGTTTCCCAGAAAAAATCAAATTCTTTTGCATAATCACGAAAGTTTAAATACTTTATTCTTGCTGTGGAAGCTTTATCGTTTGGGTTTGGTTTAACAGTGCAATCGTAAAGCGAAAATTCTTCGAAGTCTGTAATAATACTGATAGGAAGTTTTGCACTCCAACCGTATCGGCGAATCTGATAGGCGGGAGGTATTTCTTCTTTGACTAATACACTTGGTTTTTTAGCTTCAACAAAAAATAATTTTTTACCACCGACAAGGCGAAAAGAATAATCCGGTGCTTTTGAAACGCCGCTAATTTTTAATCTGTCTTCATGAATTACCTCTCTGTAGGATTCTGCATAGCCTTGTTCATTGTCAACATCCCAGCCCAGTGATTTGAAAAATGGGTCAATGAAATCCCGCCTGGTTTGTGTTTCATTGTAAGTGGAATTCTTGTACGATGCGTATTGCTCGTCGAAACGTTTTACAAGTTCGGTTAATTTTTTAATTGCCTGATCTTTCGGATTCGCCATTACATCTGGAAAGTTTAATAATTGTCCAATATAAAGAAATATTTATATCATTTTAAATGACTCTTCCTGAATGGGTTCCGGTTCAGGCAATCCGGCATCCAGGCAAGCTTTTATCATATCGGGAATACCTGTACCCATTCGTTCAATGTATCCTGCCAAAAATAATGGGTCAGATTAAAGGTATAATTATTAAAATTTCACCTCGATCAACAACCCTTTTACCTGTTTTTAGATTTTTAAAAGAATGATTATTTCCGGTCATTTTTTTTCTTATTCATTTCTTCTTGAATTTTTTTACCTTTTTCAGTTAACCGATACTTCTGATTTTTACTAGTCGGAGTTTTAGGCAGTGTCATTTCTATATACCCATATTTCAATGCAGGATCAATATAAACTGTTTTAAATGACTTTCTGTCCTTTAACCCCAGTAATTCCTGCAATCCATCCCTGCTTAGAGATCCATTCATAATTGAAACAAGCTTTTTAATAGAAAAGTCTTCTTCGACTTTTAGAGTATCTTGAGGGGTGTCATGAGGGGTGTCTTGAGGGGTGGAAAGTGTGGGAACCGGACGGTATATAATAGCTTTGAAAATTTCCTCCTGTCTGAAATCAGGTTCTTTTAGTCCTGCAATACGAGATAATCGAACCATATCGGATGTTCCTGTTCCTAATCGTTCAATGTATCCCGCAAGATACATAGGCTCTGCCAGCAATGGATTAGCCGGAACGGATGTGTGTAGCCTTTTTAATTTATCTACAGTCCAGCCCAGCGGCAATGATCCCGGATTCCAAACTTCAAGGCGATCGCCAAATAGCATTATTTGAACACTTGCATTGCTTGTATAGTCCCTGTGAACTATTGCATTTACAATTGCTTCAGCGATTACTTCTTTAGGAATTTCATAGCTTCCCGGAATTTGAATATTCTCTTTGCGGGTGCCTATACGATAATCTAATTTTGACAAAACAAAGTCAACTGCTTGGTCTGCCAGTTCAAAAACTGTCCCCTTGAATACTTTATATGAAGGAATCGGTTTTTCAACTGTTGTTCCATGAAATGAGGCACATCGGATTTCAGAGTTAATGAAAAAACGCTGGGGAGATTTGCCAAAAAGTAAAATAGCTGAATTTGTGAGTTTATTGTCCTGAAAAAGGTTTAAATGTGTAAGAACGTTTTCAATTTTATCGTTTTCATCGAAAGGGAACCCCCTTTTTGAATTTGCAATCTGAATAAAGGATTTTATCTTGTCGCTGTCAATGTCGGATATTACAGCATTTTCAATAATTGAAGTGTCAAAAGGAACAGATTGTATTATTTTTTTTTCTTCAAGGTATCTGACTAGTGCTGCATATACAGACGATTTCAAATCATCTATTGAAGAAAACTTTTTTCTTATAATGCCATCCTGAACTTTTGAAATAAATATACGCTCTTTCGGATCTCTTTCGGAATTAGAATGATTTGTAATAAAAATTAATCTTGTCTTATTATGTAATGTAGCATGATCAAATTCGTGCTCTGTTGGAGATATTGCATTTTTTTCGTTGCCATACTGCTTGCCAAGAATGCCTAAATAAATATCACTTTTTTCTACTTCGTTCAAATAAATATGATCAGCATTCTGATCAATAGCCGGTAAAAGTTCAAATAGAAATGGTTCAAAGAACTTGCTTAATAAAGGATCGGATGAAATGCATTCAAATAAAACTTGACGTTCTGATTTAAATTCATTTTGTACACTGCTGATAAATATTTTTCTTCGATTCATTCGGTATCAATACAAATTTTATGAATTTTTTTAATATTCACAAGTAAAAGAAACCCTAAGTGAAATTGTCAAGAAGCATTTTTTTTACTTCCCAATACAGAACCTCGAAAAAATATTCTCCAGCAAGTCCTCCGTTGAAATCTCCCCGGTAATCTCACCCAAATAATTCAAAGCATGACGAAGGTTGGTGGCTATTAAATCGTTGGTAAGATTGCCAAGCAATCCTTCATGAACTTTTTGCAATGCTTCTGAAGTTTTTTTCAATGCTTCTGTATGACGCGCACTGGTGACGATGGAATTGTTTGCTTCTACATTGCCTGTTTTGTATAGTGAAATTAGAAAATTGCGCAGACTGTCAATATTTGTTTTGTCTTTTGCTGAAATTAAAATAAGGTCTTTTATAAAAGCGTAGTCTTTGTCTATGTTGTAAGAACTGACGGCATCAACTTTATTGCCTACAGGAATAATGTTTACTTTTTCATTTACACTTTCCTTAAGTTTTTCGAGTTGAGAATGCAATTCTTTGCCCGAGGTAGTTATCATGTCAAATACATACAATATCACCGGACTTGAATTCATTTTTTCAAAAGTCTTTGCTACACCGATTTTTTCAATTGCATCGTGTGTTTCGCGCAGACCGGCTGTGTCGATGAAGCGGAATTTAATTCCGTCGACAATGATTTCTTCTTCTACCGTGTCTCGCGTTGTTCCTTCTGTTTCACTTACGATGGCGCGCTCTTCATTCAGCAAAGCATTCAGAAGGGTTGACTTTCCTGCATTTGGTCTGCCGGCAATTACGATGGGTATACCGGAGCGAATAGCATTTCCAAATTCAAAAGAGGCTATGAGTCTTCTTATAACTTTCAGAAGATTTTCAACTGTTTCACGCAGATGTCCGCGGTTTGCAAATTCTACATCTTCTTCTGCAAAGTCGAGTTCCAGTTCTATCAGGGAAGCAAGATGGATCAATTCATTTCGGAGTTTTTTGATTTCTTCTGAAAAGCCGCCACGCATTTGTTTCAATGCCAGACTATGTGCGCCTGCTGAATCGGAAGCGATAAGATCCGCTACGGCTTCTGCCTGACTTAAATCCATTTTGCCATTTAAAAAAGCGCGCAGTGTAAATTCTCCCGGTGTTGCCAAACGGGCACCTGCTTCCTGACAAAGCATGAGAATCTGCTGCTGCACAAAAGTAGAACCATGACAGGAAATTTCAATGGTATCTTCTCCCGTGTAACTGTGCGGTGCTTTCATTACGGCAAGCAGAACTTCATCAATTAATTTCCCATTTGATTCAATGATACCAAAGTTAAGCGTATGGCTTTTATAGGAATCAGTAGAGCCGGCTTTTTTTTTAAGAGGCTTAAATAATTTATCCGCAATAACATAGACTCCTGTTCCGCTTAATCGTATAACTGCTATTGCAGACGTTCCGCCACCTGTTGCCAAAGCTACAATGGTATCGCCCGGATTGAATCCTTTCATTTCGTAAAATTATGCATTTGCACGTTGATTTCTCTGATTTTTCTACTTTATCTGTAATATGTTTGTTAAGTATTATATGTACACATAGCTATCGGCATAATAAAAAAAAACCTATTTTCGCAAACAATAAAATCATCCTTGTTTTATGCCAACTTGCTGTTGCTATTATTAGTTAAGTAATTATCAAAAATTATTATAGCCCAAAATCGTTACTCGTCACTCGTTATTCGTTATTCGTTACTCAACTTCCTTTTATATTCAACCCCTCTCCAATCAAAAAAAATGAGCATTCTCGTCAACAAAAAAAGTAAAATTATCGTCCAGGGCTTCACAGGTAGTGAAGGAACATTTCATGCAGGACAAATGATTGAATACGGCACCAATGTTGTTGGCGGCGTTACGCCCGGCAAAGGTGGCACCAGTCATTTGGATCGTCCTGTTTTTAATTCAGTAAGCGATGCTGTAAAGCAAACCGGAGCAGATGTTTCTATCGTATTCGTTCCGCCTGCTTTTGCTGCTGATGCCATTATGGAAGCAGCTGAAGCCGGTATTAAGCTTATCGTTGCAATTACAGAAGGCATTCCTGTTAAGGATATGATCGTGGTGAAAAACTACATCGATAGTCGTTCTGTTCGACTCATCGGCCCGAATTGTCCGGGTATCATAACAGCAGATGAGTGTAAGGTTGGAATTATGCCCGGCTTTGTTTTCAAAAAAGGACGCATAGGAATTGTTTCCAAATCAGGAACGCTGACCTATGAAGCCGCCGACCAGGTTGTAAAAGCCGGAATGGGAATTTCAACAGCCATTGGAATAGGAGGAGACCCTATCATTGGAACAACAACAAAAGAAGCCATAGAGCTTTTTATGAATGATAAAGATACCGATGGTATTGTAATGATTGGAGAAATAGGAGGAAGCCTTGAAGCTGAAGCCGCTCTCTGGATCAAAGCCCATGGAACAAAACCTGTCGTTGGATTTATAGCCGGACAAACAGCTCCTCCGGGACGCCGCATGGGCCATGCCGGAGCCATCGTTGGCGGTGCCGATGATACAGCAGCAGCCAAAATGAAAATCATGCGCGAATGCGGCATTCACGTCGTTGAATCACCTGCAGTTATTGGGGTGACAATGGCGAAGGTAGTGGGGAAGGTACCGGCTTAGGAATTTGAAAATTTGAGAATTTGAAAATTTGAAAATGAAGGTACGAACTCCCCATTTTCAAATTTTCATATTCCCAAATTCTCAAATTAATTTTTCTTCTTCTCAAAATCCCCCGCCTGAACATAAACTATCTTCTCAGGCTTTATCCATTTTTTCAGGGTAGCATTGATTTGAGCTGTAGTAAGACTGCTAATTGCTTTTTCCTGATCAGCATCCCATTTAATTGTACGATTGAGAGGCATGTATCTGGTTAGCTTTTCTACCAGGTAATTATCTTGAGAACGATTTCTGTTTCTGCTTTGAAGGAAACCTGATTTAGCATCAGCTAATTCCTGTTCAGTGATTCCGTCTTTCAAAATCTTTTGCAGCTCTTCTTTATAGGCAGCCATAAGCTTATCGCTATTTTCCGGATTATAAATCGCATACGAGCCGAAATTACCCTCGCTGTCGAGGTCACCGGCCTGCAGATAAGAACCTACACCATAACTGATTCCTTCTTTCTGACGAATACGAGTAGCTAGACGCGAATTCAGGAATCCTCCTCCTAAAATAAAATTACCCATAATAAGTGCAGGATAATCGGCATTGTCATCTTTCAATTCAAGATTGTAGCCGCAAGCCATCATAGCATTGGTCTTATCAGGAGTATTTATTTTTTCACTGTTAGCAGGAGCATCATAAGAATGACCCATTGCATACGTGTATTTTTCAGTTGATGACCAGTTCTGCATCATGGAAGTGATTTCTTCGATTACAGGCTGCTTATCAAAATCACCTACGATAACGCATGTAGCCTGGGAACTGTTGTAGAAGTCAGCGTAAAATTTCTTTACATCATCAAGTGTAACCTTGCTTGTAGCTGCTGTTTGTTCGTCGAAGCTCATTGGATATCTGAAATCTTCTGGCCCGTAATTATTGGTGCGTTTCTGAAGCACATTGAAAGCGATAGCTTGGGGCTCACTTTTTTGCTGATCGATACTGGTAAGGTTTTCCTGTTTTAGTTTTTCAAATTCGTTAACAGGAAAAGAAGGCTCACGAAGGATTTCGCGCGTCAATGCTAAAGCAGCTTTTAGGTTTTCTTTTGTAGACTCTAGCGTAATCATTACTTTTTGACCACTGCTGTTAATATTTAGCTCTGATTTAAGTTTGGCCAGTTCATCATTTATTTGTTCTCTGGTTTTATTTTTAGTTCCTGTCATCAACATTGATCCTGTAATATCGCTGATTGTTGATTTTCCTTTCAATGAATTTTCAGAACCGATACGGAGCGTAATGTTCAGTTTTACAGCGCTTCCACGAGTGGTTTTTGGTAACAATGCATAACGCGCTCCACCGGCAATTTCTCCTCTGATAGTGCGGCTGTCTATATTTGCCGGACTTGGATCAAAGGCTTCAGCAGAAGCAAGCGCTTCTTTTCCTTTATAATCTTTCAACATAGTTTTCAGGTCGGGAGCAGCAGCAATTGAAACACGATCTGGATTCTTTTCAGGAATAAAAAGACCGGTTGTTCGGTTGGATGGTTTGTAATAGGTGGCAATTACTCTGTTTACATCATCTGCTTTAACTTTTTCTATATTATCTCTGTAATTAAACAAAAGACGCCAGTCGCCCTGAGCAATAAATTCACTTAAATACATTCCAACATAGTCAGTATTGTTGTACATCATGTTGTAGTATTTAAGAATATTGTCTTTTGCACGTTGTGTTTCTTCTGCTGTTACGGGATTGTTTTTAAGATTATCCATTAAATCAAGCATTGTTTTTTGTGCTTCATCCAGTGATTTTTCTTTGGGTACTTCTGTACTAAAATACATATAACCTGGATCTTTTGATGCAAGTGAAAATCCGGACACGGAGGAAGCTTTTTTAGTTTCAACTAGAGCTTTGTAAATTCTGCCGGACGGAGTATTGGTAAGTACTTCCTGAAGAACATCAGTAGCAGCATAATCAGGATGTGAACCCGCACAGATGTGATAACCCATAGCAGCTACCTGCACATCGCCTACACGACGAAGCGTAACTGAACGTTCTCCGTCTTGCGGTGGTTCAATAGTATATGGTTCGCTTAATTTTCTGGCAGGACGTGGAATACTTCCAAAATATTTATTAACGAGTGTAAGTACTTTTGCTTCATCGATTTTTCCCGCAACAGTAAGAACGGCATTGTCGGGCTGGTAATATTTTTTATAAAATGCCTGTAGGTTTTCTATTGGAACTTTTTCAATATCTTCTTTGGAACCAATGGTAGATTTTCCATAGTTATGCCATAGATAAGCTGTTGAATAAACTCTTTCCATAAGAATTGAGCCGGGGTCATTTTCACCTGCTTCAAATTCATTACGCACAACTGTGAATTCAGTCATCAGATCTTCTTTTTTGATGAATGAATTAACCATTCTGTCGCTTTCCAGGCTAAGTGCCCAGTTCAGATTTTCATCGTTGGCAGCAACGGTTTCGAAATAATTGGTTCGATCATACCAGGTAGTACCGTTTGGACTTGCTCCGTGAGCAGTAAGTTCCTGTGGAACGTTAGGGTGTTTAGTTGAACCTTTGAAAAGCATATGCTCAAGTAAATGAGCCATTCCTGTTTCGCCGTAACCTTCGAGGCGGGAACCTACTAAATAGGTAATGTTTACGGTGATAGTTGCTTTAGAAGGGTCAGGAAATAACAATACTCTCATGCCATTGCCGAGTTTGTATTCTGTTATTCCTTCAACCGTTGTGATTTTTACCGGTGCCGGCAAATCAGCTTTTTGTGCATTTGTTTTTGATAATGAAATCAGGAAAACAAAAGCGAGTAAATACAAATTGTTTTTCATAGTGTTTAAGTTAAGCTGTAAAAGTATTAAATGATCGTATTCAGGCAATAAAAAAGTTATTAAACTTTGTTAAGAAGTGCTAAAATCTAAAAAGGAAATGGTGGTCTTGAAAAACTTTATTTAATTTGCACAAAACAATAGAAAATTGGAAAAATTACTCATCGGAAAAACAGCACTTATTACAGGAGCTTCCAAAGGCATAGGCAGAGGAATCGCTTTAAAACTGGCTCAATCGGGCGCTAATATTGCTTTTACATACCTGTCATCGGTTGAAAAGGGCCTAGCTTTAGTGCAGGAACTTGAAGCTGAAGGAATAAAAGCAAAAGGCTATCAATCCGATGCTTCTGATTTTAAGGCGTCTGAAGATTTAATTCAGTCTGTTCTCAATGATTTTGGAAGTCTGGACATTGTAGTTAACAATGCCGGAATTACTAAAGATAATTTATTGATGCGAATGACAGAGGAACATTTCAATGAGGTAATTCGGATAAATCTGAATTCTGTTTTCAACATTACAAAGGCTTGTCAGCGACCCATGTTAAAACAGCGTAAAGGAAGTATAATAAATATTACAAGTGTTGTAGGAATAAAAGGCAATGCCGGACAAGCAAATTATGCGGCTTCAAAGGCAGGTATTATTGGTTTTACCAAATCGGTTGCTCTTGAACTTGGAAGCCGTAACATTCGATGCAATGCTATTGCTCCGGGATTTATTGAAACGGAAATGACGGATGCACTGTCACCGGAAACAGTAAAGCAATGGAGAGAGTCTATTCCGCTGAAAAGGGGAGGGACGCCGGAAGATGTTGCTAATGCTGTATTGTTTCTGGCTTCTGATTTGTCGACTTACATTACAGGGCAGGTAATTTCTGTTGATGGAGGGATGAATTGATTTTTTTTTTAGATATTTCCCTTTATTAATTGGAGGGTAAAGTAATTTTGAATTTTGTGGATGATTGTAGTGCCGGATTTTTACCACATTGGGCACAAAGGTTTTACACAAAGAAGGCACAAAGAAGAATAAATATTAAATTATAAAATATACTCCAATGCTTAAATCGTACATTTTCAGATTCACTTTATTGCTTGTTATTATTTCTGCTAATGCTCAGGCTGACTGGCTTACTCCTGAATTATTGTGGAAGATGGGCAGGGTTTCTGATCCGCAGCTGTCTCCTGATGGTAAACTTGCAGTTTATAATATTCGACGTTTTAATGTGGCGGAAAATAAAGGCAATACTGATATCTGGCTGTATAATTTTTCAACTCATTCCGCTCGTGCCATTGCTGCTGATTCAAGCAATGAAATACAGCCGCGCTGGAGCAGTGATGGAAAGAGAATTTTTTATTTAAATGATAAGTCGGGAAGCCGGTTGTGGAGCATGAATGCCGATGGCAGTGATAAACAGCAGGCAAGTGATATGAAGGAAGACATTAATACTTATGGAATTTCCGGTAATGGAACTATGATATGGCTGGGCATTGATGTTAAGCTTGACAGGTTTTTTGGAAAAGATAAATATCCTGATCTGCCCAAATCTACCGGACATGTTTACGATGACCTGATGATGCGGCATTGGGATCAATGGGCTGATGGTTCATACAGTCATGTATTTATCGCTCCACTGAGTAATGGAAAAATCAAATCAGATCCTATTGACATAATGAAAAATGAACATTATGATTCTCCAATGAAACCCCACGGTGGTGATGAAGAAATCAGCTGGAGCCGGGATGGAAAATTACTTGCTTACACGTGTAAAAAATTCAACGGACTCGAATATGCCGTAAATACAAATTCAGATATTTATCTATACGATGTCGCTTCCGGTAAAACAATAAATGTAACTTCCGATAATGCCGGATATGATAAATCTCCTGCTTTCTCTCCTGATGGAACAACGATGGCCTGGATCAGCTGGGAAGAAGCCGGAAACGAAGCATCGCTTCAACGACTATTTACTTATAACCTGACGACAAAAGCAAAAAGCAATTTGTCTAAAGGTTTTGAATATAATGTTGAAAACCTGCATTGGTCCGGTAAATCGGATCGTATTTATTTTCTTGCAGACATTCAGGCAACAGATCAGATATTTTATTGTGAAACTTTGGCTAAAGCAAATAACATTAAGCAATTGACAACGGACATTGCTGATATTAATGGTTTATCAATTGCATCAAATGAAAAGAAGGAAGACCTGATACTTGCTTCACGCATGTCTATTTCACAACCGACAGAACTTTTCTCAATCGATGCAAAAACAGGAAAATCAAATCAAATAACATTTACGAATGATGATGTACTTTCCCCTTTGACACTAGGAGAAGTTAAAAAAATGATGATAAAAACTTCTGATGGTAAAGAAATGCTGACGTGGGTAATTTATCCGCCTAACTTTAACCCAAAGAATAAATACCCGACATTGTTGTATTGTCAGGGCGGCCCTCAGAGTACCGTTAGTCAGTTTTTCTCATACCGCTGGAACTTTCAGTTAATGGCTGCCAATGGCTATATTGTTGTTGCTCCCAATCGTCGCGGACTTCCGGGTTTTGGAAAGGAATGGAATGATGAAATTAGTAATGACTGGGGCGGACAAGCAATGACTGACTTACTCAGCGCAATTGATAGTGTTGCAAAATATCCATACGTTAATAAGGATAGGATGGGGGCAGTCGGCGCCAGCTTCGGCGGCTATTCAGTATTTTGGCTTGCAGGTCATCATCAGCGAAGATTTAAAGCATTTATTTCACATTGCGGCGTATTCAACATTGAAAGTATGATTGCAACAGAAGAATTGTTTTTTCACTTGCATGAATTTGACGGAGCCTATTGGAGATTGCCTAAACCGGTAAGCTATACCAAATTCTCACCTCACAACTATGTTAATAATTGGGACACCCCAATTTTAATCATCTCTAATGAAAAGGATTATCGGATTCCATATTCCCAAGGCCTCGAGGCATATTCTGCAGCAAGACTTAAAAAAATCCCTGCTCGTTTTCTGAGTTTTCCCGACGAAGGACATTGGGTGCTTAAACCTCAAAACAGCCTTATGTGGCAGAGGGAGTTTTTTGGGTGGTTGGATAAGTATTTGAAGAATTAGTACTAAGTACTTAATACTTAGAATTTAGTATTTTTAATTAAGGATTCCAAAAAAAAACTACTTTTGCCCTCCTTGCCCAGGTGGCGAAATTGGCAGACGCACCACTTTGAGGGGGTGGCGGGCAACCGTACGAGTTCGACTCTCGTCCTGGGCACTAAGGACAGTCTGAGTCCGGAGTCTGAGTCCGTCGATACGCAGACTACGGACTCAGACTCCGGACTCAGACTGTAGTTCCCCCGCCCGGGTGGCGAAATTGGCAAACGTTGCGGTCTCAGAAGCCGTTGGAGTTACATCCTTGAGAGTTCGAGTCTCTCCTCGGGCACGAAGTACAGTCCGAAGTCCGTAGTCTGAGTCCGGAGTTTCAAACTCAGACTGCGGACTTCGGACTCCAGACTCCGGACTTCGGACTCCGGACTTCGGACTTCGGACTACAGACTACGGACTACAGACATCGGACTCCAGCCTCAGCCTGCCCTTCCCAACTCTTTTAATTCCCACTTTTTTATTTCTCTATCAGCGTTTTAACTTTTTCTAACTTTTATTGTAAGGTTTCCACAAAAATCAGCTGAACAGATTTATTTGAATTCACTATAAAGTAAGCAAACAGGACATTATTTAATCTTGTTTCCCTTCAGTTTTATCATCTGTATACGCTACGCACCTGTAAATAATAATACTCTCATACCCATTAAATAAAGAGAAAAATACTTAAGACTGGTTTTTGGTTAGACGAGAGGCCCCGTTCAGCATAGCTGGCGGGGTTTTTTCTTTTATGATAAATTATTAAGAATTAACATTTTTCAAATCCGATACTAGAGTATTAGCGGACGATAAATGCCCATTCCCCAATACAATCCTCTTCCTGCCCAACAATTTTTGTAAAGGGATGTGTTCAATTTTAGTTTTGAGAATCATTCAAATTTAAAATCTAAAATTATGAGTACACGAGAAATTCAACAATTTATTTATCAGAGAGGCGAGTTTACTTTCTTCGATGGCAAGCAGGATGAAGGAATGATTATCTGCAGGTACAACATTCCGGAAGCACGGATAGAATATTATTTAATTCCTGTTTCAAACGTTTTAGCATACCAGGCTGCTAGGGCTCATTCGGAAATCGATGCGCATAAAAAACTGGGATGGAAAATTGATATCGGTAAAATTTCTAACATTAAAATTCACAACTAATGAATAAGTTAAACATTTACAATAAACTTTTTATACTGTTCTTTGCTATACTGATAGCGATAATAATCAAGAAAGCTCCTCACGAAAAGAATGAGAACGGCGGCGGAAAAAAATCTGTTATCAGCAGTGAGAAATAAAACAATATATGCTTTGCGGGCATTATGTTTTAATGTTTTTCTTAAAGGTCGTTAGGAATCCTTTAACGCATATTATAAATCCGGCTTATGGAATTTTCCTTAGCCGGATTTTAATTTTCAGCGGACAATTCGTTAAAGCAAAGTGCCTTTAAGAACCAGAAATGCAATTGTAAAATAAATAATCAGCCCTGTTACGTCAACCAGTGTTGCTATAAAAGGAGCTGATGATACAGCAGGGTCCCTGCCCAGTTTTTTTAAAACCAGGGGTATCATTGAACCCATAATGGTTCCCCATAAAACAATTCCAATCAAGGTGAATGATACGGTAAGTCCCAGCAGAAAGTAATGTGGACCGTAAATACTCGTGAATTGTGACCAGGCAAAGATTCTTAAAAAGCCAATAAAACCCAGAAGGCTTCCTAACGCAAGTCCTGAAATAATTTCTCGTCGCATAACATGCCACCAGTTGGACCAATCAACTTCACCCAGAGCCATGGCACGAATGATTAGTGTTGCTGCCTGTGAGCCGCTGTTTCCGCCGCTGGAAATGATTAAGGGAATAAACAATGTCAATACAACAGCTTTACTTAACTCATCGTTAAAAAATCCCATAGCGCTTGCCGTAAGCATTTCTCCCAAAAAAAGGACGATTAACCATCCAGCTCTTTTCCGAATCATCTTAGCCATGGAGATTTTAAGATAAGGCTCATCAAAGGCTTCCATACCACCGATTTTCTGTATGTCCTCTGTATCTTCCTGTTCAATGATATCTACCACATCATCGATTGTAATGATGCCAAGCAATAAACCTTTAAAATCAGTTACAGGAAGGGCAGTCCTGTTGGTTTGTTTAAAAATTTCAATAGCTGCTTCCTGATCGTCGCGGGCATTCAGGAACGTAAATTGTTTATCCATCAGGTCGCTTACCTTTTTGTCCAAGGGAGCAAGCAGAAAGTCACGAACTTTTATATCATCAATCAAAAAGCCATTGGTATCTGTAACATAAATATTACTTATCGTTTCACTGTTCTGTCCGAATTTCCGAATGTAATCAAGTACTTGCTGAACATTCCAGTCTTCTTTTACAGACAGATAATCCGGAGTCATCAACCGGCCAATACTGTCTTCAGGATATTGAAGGAGTTGTTTTGCTGTTTTTCTCTCTTCATCGCTAAGTAAAGTGAGATACTTCTGCAGAGTTACTTCCGGAAGTTTTTCAAAAAGGGCTGTCCTGTCATCAGGAGAAATCTGATTAAGTGTGGCAACCAGTTGATCCACACTAAAGGATCCGAGCAAATCCATCTGAATCTTAAAGTCCAGATTTTCAAAGGTCTTAATGGCTTTTTCAGCTTCCAGAACCTGGAAAACTTTCAGATAATCTATTTCACGGGAATCATTGATCAGTTCAGCCAACTCTTCAGGCTGAATATTGGCAGTCAGATGCTTTAGCTTATAAAGATTGCCGGTAACAAGCCGCTCGGCAAGTAATTCTTTTTCGTCAATTTTTGCCATGGATGATCGTCCATTCTAAGAGGAAAATAAGTGAAGCAGCGAAGATAATGGGTTAATTTGAAAAAGCGGCTTTTATTTCAAATTCTTATCAGATCTTTTTTTATTCTTGACCAGGGATTGATAATCCAGGTAATACAAAACTTTCAGAGAAACAGAGTTTGTCTGTGGACTGGAAAAGGTTTCTTTCAAGTTTGAAAAATAATTCACTGCATTATACCCAGATTCAGAAACAATGAGATTTTTATACGTAACCAGGAAAGAACTTCCCGGAGCAAATTGCCAGTTGTAAACAAGATCAATTGTAAAATAATTCGAATTAAAATCGTAGGCTTGCATATCATTTTGTGAATAATCATCGAGCTTTCCTAAAGTATTAAGCTGATAGAATTTATTATACTTTCCATTCGACCAATAATGACGAATTGAACAGCTTAATGACATATCGTTCTTGAAGATGTAATTGGATGTAAGTGAATTTTCAAGCGTGACAACATCTCTTTTTCCGAAGACAGATGTGTCAGAACCGGCTAACGTTGCAAAACCAATTTCGCTTTTATTTTTATCATATTGATTACCTGCTTGCATTGAAAAATGGTCACTAAAACGAATTCTTGGATTAATATAATATCCATAATTATCATTTCCATCTAATGATCTAAAATGTGAAGTGCGGCCACCAAAATCAAAAGCGAGTCTTTTATTATAATTGGTTGTAAAATTAATGCTTCCGTAAATTCCGGTTGGATTCAAATAATATTTGTCTTCAATCCTTGGTTCAAAATAGTTTTTAACTTCAATCGGATTAAATCCCATATCAGCATATATTGACCAATTGCTGTTAAAGAGCAGAAAAAAATTAAAACCGCCGGAGAGATCTGTCAATTCATTTTTCCTGCTTATTTTTCCACTTCTGTTTGCATAAAAAGAAATACTTCCTTGCTTAAAATGTTTCCAAAAGGGATTAAATTCATTGTAAGAATAATAACTATTTAATTGCGAATAATCATTATAGAAAAAATAACTAAGGTCATTTTTATTATATGTTTTGTCTGAAGCATCATAGGATATTCCATATTGCGACTTTCCGATTATTTTGTCAGCCCTAAATAAATAAGACGATCCTGAAACATTTTTCTTTTTATCTCCTTCCCATTCGAAAATATGACTCTCAGAATACTGACCAAGAAGACTATATTGGTGCTTTTTGTTTTCTAATCTTACTTGCCCTTTAGTAACATTGGCGTCCCTCGATTTACCATCCCTCATTACATTAGAATTCACAAGATAAATCTGGCTATTGTTTTTCAATTGCTGATCAAAAATAATAAGGTTGTAATTTGTTAGTGGTTCCGTGAGAATTTTTTCTCTTTCTCCATTGGATCGCTTAATGGTTGCATACGTATTATTCGTAATAGCATTCAGTAAACCTATTCCTAAACCTTTATTTGTCCTACCTGATATTTTTGTTGCATTGAGTAATTTTACTTTATCAGGATTATCCTCTAATACATCACCTTCATTCAGAGAGTTAGAAACACTATAAAATAAGTTAGGTGTTTTTCCAATTCTTCTAGAATAAAAAAGTCCTCCTTTGGAAAAAAGAGAAGTTCCTTCTTTAAAAAAAGGTCTTCTTTCAGAGTATATTGTTTCAAAAGCAGACAAATTTTTAACCTTATTGTCACTCTGTACCTGACTGAAATCTGGCAAAAGGGTCATGTCCAGAGTAAAGCTTTCATTAATTCCATATTTAATATCGGCGCCGCCACTATAGGAATAAGAGTTTTCGTAAAGGGTATTTTTACCATCAGCACCGGAAGGCGACCGTTCAGAATAAAACGACAAATAGGGTGTTAGACTAAGCCGTAATGGAGGAGTTATGTTATTAATTCCATCCATTGTTCCCCAAAAGAGCATACGATTGGAAACATCCTTTGGTGTGAGTGACCATTGATCATATTCGCGGTTACGCCGTATTAGTCGCGCAAATTGTATACCCCAAAGCTGTTCAGTCTTCGGTGGGAAACGAAGAGCTGAATAGGGAATCCTGATTTCTAAGGACCAGCCCTCAGTTGTCAGCATTGTTTTGCTTTCCCAAACAGCATCAAAAGTCAGGTTATCATCAAACGATTCTGACTGAACTCCTGAAGCGCTAACTTCGAAAACATAGCCTCCTTGTCTAATGTTGTATGGATCAATTCCAATTCGAAAAAAATCACTGTTTAAATCGCCTGATTCATCTCTATTGCCTAATTGATGCAGTATGCTGTCGGGATGTGAATCATATAGTATCGCTGAAAAATAAACAGCGTTATTATCGTAAAGAACTTTTACTTCTGTACGCTGACTGGCTTGAGCACCTTCAACAGGATCCAGCTGAATAAAATTTTCGGCGACATTGGCTGAATTCCATGCTGGTTCATTGGGAGTTCCATCAATTTTTATGGCTGAGCTTAATGGTTTTGCAGTGTATTTTTTGGGTTGAACTTCAGCAAAGGCGGAAAAATTAATTAGCATTAATTGCATGCTGATTAATACAAATAGAATTGTTCTTTTTGTAAAGTCAAACGATAATAAGAAAAGTCTTCGAAAAAAGAGTGTCAAGTAATTAATGGTTTTTCGCAAACATAAATAATTCCAAATTAAATTGTGGTTAATCAAATGTTAAAAATACAGGATTTATTTGAACTTCATTTTTCTCCTGACTAATAATTGATAGTCCAGATAATATAAAACTTTCAGCGATATTGAGTTTACCTGAGGACCGGAAAGAGTTTCTTTCAGATTTGCAAAGTAACTCCTTGTATCATTCTCTGATTCAGATAGTATAAGGTTTTTATAAGTTACCAGAAAGGAACTTCCCGGCGCAAATTGCCAGTTGTAAACAAGATCAACCGTAAAATAATTTGAATTAAAATCATAAGCTTGCATATTGCTTTGTGAATACTCAATTAGCCTTCCTGCAGAATTTAACTGATAGAATTTATTATACATTCCATTAGACCAGTAATGACGTATGGAAAAAGTCAACGACATGTCGTTTTTAAAGATATAATTGGAGGTAATAGAATTTTCAATTGTAACTACTTCTCTTTTTCCGAAAATTGACGTATCCAAACCCATAATTGTCGCAAATCCTATTTCATTATTATTTTTGTTGTATTTATTTTCAATTTGTAAAATAAAATGATCGCTGAAACGAATTCTTGGAATTATATAGCATCCCCAATTATCACTTCCTTCAATTGTTTTGACGTGGGAATAAAATCCTCCAAAATTGAAAGCGAGTTTTTTATTATAATCTGTTGTTAAATCAAAGCTATTAAAAAATGATTTAGGATTCAGATAAAACCGATTTTCAATTCTTGGTTCATAATAGTTTTTCCCGTCAACCGGGGATACTCCATATTCTGTATAAAGTGACCAGTTATTATTAAAAATAAGAAATAGTTTAATGCCACCTAAAAGATCCGTCAGTTCATTCTTTCTGCTTAAACTTCCTCTTCTGTTTGCATAAAGCGTTATACTTCCTTGTTTAAAATACTTCCAGAAAGGATTGTATTCGCCGTATGCAAAATAACTGTTGAGCTGTGAAATATCGTTGTAAAATAAATAACTTAAATCGCTTTTGTTGTATGTTTTTTCTACGGATTCATACGATAAGCCATAAAGAGCTTTGCCGATTATTTTATCAGCTGCAAAATACATTGCTGAACCTGAAACATCGTGCTTTTTATCATCTGTCCATTCGAAAATATGGCTTTCCGAATAATTTCCGCGAAGACTGTATTGGTTCTTTTTATTTTCAAATTTAACTTCGCCTTTTGTAACATTGGCATCTCTGGATTTACCATTACGCATGACGTTAGTATTGACAAGATAAATGGAACTATTGTGTTTCAATTGCTGATCAAATACAATAAGGTTGTAGTTTGTCAAAGGTTCTGTTAGAATTTTTTCTATTTCTCCATTCGATCGTTTTATTGTAGCATAGGTATTATTCGAAACAGCATTCAGAAAGCCTATCCCCAGTCCTTTATTTGTCCTGCCGGATAATTTTGTTGCATTGAGTAATTTTACCTTATCAGGATTATCATCTAAAACATCGCCCTCTTTCAGATAAAATGGAACATCATAAAACAATGCCGGCGTTTTCCCAATCCGCCGCGAATAAAAAAGTCCGCCCTTGGAAAATAAAGAAGTTCCTTCATTAAAAAATGGTCTTTTTTCGGAATATATTGTTTCAAAAGCTGATAGGTTTTTAACTTTGTTGTCGCTTTGTACCTGGCTGAAATCAGGTAAGAGTGTCATGTCTAAAGTAAAACTTTCATTAATCCCGTATTTTATATCAGCACCTCCACTATAAGAATTAGACGATTCATATTTCTTGTCTAAATAATAAGTTTTTGACGGAGAGCGCTCAATATAAAAAGATAAATACGGCGTTAAACTCAATCGGAGTGGTGGAGAAATATTTTTAATCCCATCCATTGTTCCCCAATAAAGCATACGATTTGAAATATCTTTAGGCGTCAGTGTCCATTGATCGTGCTCGTTATTACGTTTGATTATCCGGGCAAATTGTACAGCCCAAAGTTGTTCTTCCTTTACAGGAAAACGAATGGCTGAATAAGGAATTTTTATTTCTAATGACCAACCGAATTCACTTATACTTACATCGCTTTCCCAAACAGCATCAAAGTTCAGATCCTCGTCGTAAGATTCAGATTGTACTCCGGAAGCGCTTACCTCAAATACATAACCATTTTGTCTTTGGTTGTATGGGTCAATACTTACACGAAATCCATCGCTGTTTAAGTTCCCTGATCCATCTCTGTTTCCAAATTGATGAAGAATACTATCAGAATGAGTGTCAAAAAGAACAGCTGAAATATAAATCGCAGTGTTATCGTACAAAACTCTTACTTCAGAAATTTGGCTTGCAAGAGCCCCTTCTTTAGGATCTAGTTGAATAAAATCATTAGCCACATTTGCCGAAGTCCATGCTAGCTCATTCGGAGTACCGTTAATTGTAATGGCTGATGTCAGAGGTTTAGCGGTGTATTTTTTAGGTTGAACTTCAGCAAAGGAGTTGTAATCAACCAATAATATTTGAAGTATTACTAAAACAAAAAGAATTGATTTTTTTGTTAAGTCAAAAGAGATTAAAAAAATATTTTGGAAAAAGTGCACCAAGTAATTTAGGGTATTTTACAAACATAATTAATTCTTTTATAAATCATATTATATAAATTACGAGCTTTGTTCACAGCTTTACCTCTTCAATGAGTATATATCGAATAAATTATATTTGATTATTAATTAACTCAATATAATTTATTTTCATATTTTTACACAAAATAATCCTTGTATCTAACCTAATAACAATGTATAAAAAATATTTATTGAATCTGCTTTTTATTTTTTCAATTATTTCTGCGAAGGGGCAGTCCTGCGAAGCGTATTTCCCACTCACCAAAGGTGCTGTAATGGAACTGACTTCTTATAATGAAAAAAACAAGCCCCAAACGGTTTGCACTACTATCATTCAGAATGTAGAAAATATGGGCAATGACGTAAATCTTACTCTTCATGCAGATATTGTTGATGAAAAAAACAAACCTGTTTCTAAAGTTGATTACGATGCAAGATGCAGCGAAGGTTCCTTTTTCATTAATATGAAGAGCCTTATTTCATCCGATCAATTAAAAGCGTGGGAAAGTATGACTGTGAAAATCGATGCAAATGATGTTTCATATCCGCTAAACTGCACAGCCGGACAAAAACTCGAAGACGCTTCGCTTAAAGTTGATGTTTTTATGAATGATATGAAAATGCCTGGCATGACAATAAATGTAATTGACAGAAAAGTAATTGGTATGGAAAGTATTACAACTCCTGCCGGTACATTTGAGTGTGTTAAAATTTCGGCTACTCAAAAAGTGAAATATATAGTAGGCTATGAAATGCGTACCATTGAATGGTTGTCAAAAGGCAATGGAATTATTCGGTCAGAGTCCTATAAAGGGGAGAAGCTAAAAGGTTATACACTGATGACAAAGCTTACTAAGTAAGTTTTAGTTTTGTTGAAATAATTAGTCATATAAAATTAATAATCAATAATTTATAGTGTTCAATTATTAATTTTGTTTCTTATGAAAGTTGCACCTCCTTCTTTTGAAGATCTAAGTACATATTACAGGGAATACTGGAAATATCTTTCCGGCAATGATTTAATTGAAGCTCTGGAAAATCAAAGTGAATCTGTTTTAACTTTAATAAATCAAATACCCGCAAATAAAGAGGATTTTAGGTATGCTGAAGGCAAGTGGATGGTAAAAGAACTTATTGGCCATCTGATAGATGTTGATCGTATTTTATCTTACAGAGCATTGCGTTTTGCCCGAAACGATCAGACTGCCCTGGCAAGCTTTGATGAAGATCAATACATGTTAGAAAGTAATTTTAAGTCTCGTTCTTTAAAGGATATTGCTCTTGAATGGAATACAGTAAGAAAGGCAACTTTAAGCCTTTTTGTTAATTTAGATGCTGCTACCCTTGATCGTACAGGTATTGCCGGCTCTAGCCAGGTAAGTCCAAGGATAATTCTTTATTTCATTTTGGTTCATGAACATCACCACATAGAAATACTTAAAAACAGGTATCTTTCTGTATAATCTGTTTGCTTATTTATTCTATTTTTGCGCCCAATGATATTGGCTTTTCAGTGTGATATCAGGTAAATAAAACAATTATTAATCCTATTAGATAAACTCCCATGAATATCCACGAATATCAAGGAAAATCAATTTTAAAATCATTTGGCGTAGGAATACAGGAAGGTATTGTTGCAGATACTCCTGCCGATGCAGTAAATGCCGCAAAAGAATTAAGTAAGCAAACCGGAACTCAATGGTGGGTTGTAAAAGCGCAGATACATGCCGGTGGTCGTGGAAAGGGTGGCGGGGTAAAACTTGCTAAATCATTAGATGAGGTTAAAGAAAAAGCAGAAGCAATTCTGGGTATGAACCTGGTTACAGTTCAAACCGGTCCACAAGGAAAACTTGTACGTAAGGTTCTCATTGCTCAGGATGTTTATTATCCCGGAGCATCTCCAACGAAAGAATTTTATATGAGCGTTCTGCTCAACCGTCAGAACGCTAAAAATATAATTATGTATTCGACAGAAGGTGGAATGGATATTGAACACGTAGCAGAAAAAACACCTCATCTGATTTTCAAAGAAGAGATTGATCCCGCTACAGGATTACAACCCTTTCAGGCAAGGAAGATTGCTTTTAACCTTGGCCTAAGCGGCGAAGCCTTCAAGCAAATGGTCAAATTCGTTGCTGCACTTTATAAAGCATACGATTCCATTGATGCTTCTATGTTTGAAATTAATCCCGTACTGAAAACATCAGACGATAAAATACTAGCCGTAGATGCCAAAGTAAATTTCGACGACAATGGATTGTTTCGTCATCCGGATTATCTGGCCATGCGTGATGTTACAGAAGAGGATCCCACAGAAGTAGAAGCAGGCGAACACAATCTGAATTATGTAAAGCTTGATGGAAATGTAGGTTGCATGGTTAATGGCGCCGGTTTAGCCATGGCCACAATGGATATTATTAAACTTGCCGGTGGTGAGCCTGCGAATTTCCTTGATGTGGGCGGTACTGCTAATGCAGCAAGAGTAGAACAAGCTTTCCGAATTATTCTTAAAGATCCTAATGTTAAAGCATTATTAGTAAATATTTTTGGCGGAATCGTTCGTTGCGACAGAGTTGCACAGGGTATTGTTGATGCCTGCAAGAATATTGGAACTATTAATATTCCTATTATTGTCAGACTTCAGGGAACAAATTCAATAGAAGCAAAAAAAATCATTGACGAAAGCGGCTTAAAAGTTTTTTCAGCAATACAGCTTAAAGAAGCAGCTGACCTGGTTGCTCAATTGTTGAAAAAATAGAATGTGATTTAATTATTTCATTCTTTTCGGCTTTATACTATTAACAAGAATATTTTTTGAAAATTAAATACAATGAAAGTTCTTTCTAATGAAGATGCATTTCTGGCTATTCCTGAGCCGGAACTTTGTTCTTTAAAGAAATCAAAATACGTAATTCAACAAGTACCTTATGAACACACATCGTCGTATATAGAAGGTTCTAAATTAGGTCCTGCAGCCATAGTCAACGCTTCGCATTTTGTAGAATTCTACGACGAGGAGTTAGATATGGAAACCTATAAAAAATGGGGAATAGCTACTTTGGAACCCCTTGATTTTACCGGTAAGACCGATGAAGCTGCCGTTAATTATATCGACGAACAGACAGAAGCTTTAATCAAGGAGGGAAAATATGTTATCTCTTTAGGTGCTGAACATACAGTTACCAATGGATTTGTTCGCGCACATAAACGAAAATATCCCAAGCTTGCAGTTTTACAGATTGACGCTCATTCCGATCTCCGCGAATCGTATCACGACAATATTTATTCACACGCTTCTGTAATGAAGCGTATTCATGATATGGGTATACCGCTGGTGCAAATCGGTATTCGTGCTCAATGCAAAGAAGAAGCTGACTTAATAAAAAGTTCTCCGATTATCGATACTTTTTATGCTCATTATATCAGAAAAAATCCTTCATGGATGAAAGAAGCGCTGGATAAGCTTCCCGAGAATGTATATCTTACCATCGATGCAGATGGTTTTGATCCTGCTGTTGTTCCCGCAGTTGGAACAGCAGAGCCCAATGGTTTGTTCTGGAATGAAACCCTGGAGTTTCTGAAATTAGTTTGCAGCAAAAGAAAGGTTGTAGGTTTTGACATCGTTGAATGTGCCCCCATTGAAGGTTCCATTCTTTCAGAATATACATTGGCCAAACTTTTATACAGGATAATCGGATATCTGGAATTATAAATCATGAAAAAAATTCTTATAGCCAATAGAGGTGAAATTGCTATCCGTGTCATGCGTTCGGCGCGTGAATTGGGCATAGCGACTGTTGCTGTATATTCCGAAGCAGACAGGAATGCTTTACACGTTCGTTATGCAGATGAAGCTATTTGCATTGGTCCGGCAAAATCATCACAAAGTTATTTAGTTTCTGAAAAAATAATTGCTGCTGCAAAAGAATGTGGTGCAGATGCCATTCATCCCGGATACGGCTTTTTGTCAGAAAACGCTGACTTCGCTGATATGGTTGAGGCTGCAGGAATTACTTTTATTGGTCCTTCCGGTTCTTCCATGCGGAAAATCGGAAGTAAGATTGCCGCTAAAGAAACTGCAAAAGCTATTAATGTTCCACTTGTACCGGGTACAGTTAAAGCAGTAGAAAATATTAAAGAAGCGAGAACAATTGCAGAAGGAATAGGTTTCCCTGTTTTAATAAAAGCTTCAGCAGGCGGCGGTGGAAAAGGAATGAGAATCGTTCATTCTGATAAAGAATTCGAAGAACAAATGAAATTGGCTATCAGTGAAGCAAAATCTGCTTTTGGCGACGGTTCAGTTTTTATTGAACGATATGTTTCATCACCGCGTCATATTGAAATTCAGGTACTGGGCGATAAGCATGGAAACATTGTTCATCTTTTTGAAAGGGAATGCAGTATTCAGCGCCGGCATCAAAAAGTTATTGAAGAAGCGCCGTCTTCGGTTTTATCTCCCGCTTTGCGAAATGAAATGGGAAATTGCGCCGTTCAGATTGCACGTGCTTGCGGTTATTATAGTGCAGGAACGGTAGAATTTCTTCTAGATGAAAAAATGAATTTTTATTTTCTCGAAATGAATACGAGGCTTCAAGTCGAGCATCCGGTCACTGAATTTATAACCGGACTTGATTTGGTGAAGGAACAAATACGAATTGCAAAAGGAGAAAAACTAACCTTCAAACAAGAAGATTTGAAAATAACCGGTCACGCAATTGAGGTAAGGGTATATGCAGAAGATCCTGAAAATAATTTCTTGCCGGATATTGGCACATTGTCTTCCTATAAAATTCCTCAAGGACCCGGTGTTCGCGTCGATGACTCTTATGAAGAAGGAATGGAAATTCCAATTTACTATGATCCTATGATTGCAAAACTTATTACTTATGGCAAAGATAGGAGCGAGGCCATTGATCGTATGAAGCGTGCTATTGATGATTATACTATTAGCGGCGTAACAACAACACTTGGCTTCTGCCGTTTTGTTATGGATCATAAAGCTTTTACTTCAGGAAAATTCGACACTCATTTCGTTAAAAATCACCAAAAGGTAAATGAATTACCTTTACTTTCTGAAGATGAAATGAAAATTGCATCCATTTTGGCTGTAAATGCAATTCGTGGATCGAATTCTGCAAGTGTTCAAAATAAATCAGCCAACAATCATGTTTCTAATTGGAAGCAAAATAGAATTCAGGAATAAATTAATGGACGAAAATATTTCAATGCGCATTTGTGCAAAGCGTACTTCAGGCTTTTTTTTCATTTTATTTTTTTTCTTCGCCATTATTGGAAATGTTTATTCTCAAGAACCTATTCAGGTAAAAGAAGGAGTTAAACTCCCTTTTATTGTTGAGGGAAGCGACACCATTCCTGTCGTAAATCTTCCAATAGTTAATATTAGCGACTATGCTAATCCGGACTACCTTAAAAATTTAAAAGAATATTACAGACTTCGTTTTAACGTTATAAAGGTTTATCCTTATGCCAGACTTGCTGCTGTCAAATTAAATGAAATGAATAGCAGAATGGCTTTGATGAAAACGGATCGTGAAAAAAGGAAGTATAGAAAAACAGTTGAAGAACAAGTTCGTAAAGATTTTGAAGAACAGGTAAAAAAGCTGAGCATTAATCAGGGCAATGTCCTTATTAAATTAATTGACAGAGAAACCGGTAATACTACCTATGATCTTATTAAACAATTAAAAGGTTCTTTAAATGCTTTTTTCTCTCAAGGTATAGCAAAACTTTTCGGCCACGACCTTAAAGACGAATACGACCCAACGCAAGGGCAGGATAAAACGATTGAAAATATTGTTCAGCAGATTGAGCGGGGGGAGATTACTTTTTGATTTCTCTATTTACTGAGGAATTTTTATACTCGGATTGCAAACCGATAGCTATCGGTTCCGCTGTTAACTAGAGCAGGATTAAAAATCCTGCACAGCGGTGAGTATTTAGTGCAGGATTACAATTTCTACACAGCGGTAATTCACTCTTGCAACAAACTATACTTAAAAGTACTATTAATACGGACCTGATCTAGTTCCTCATTATATTCCAAAAATCCTATATCTACTAAATTAGATAAGAAGCCTCCTAATACTTGTGAGAATTTATTGTCAGTAAAATAGAATCCTTTCCAATCTATAAATCTTTCTAGCTGTGCAGGATTGAAAATGCTACACTAAATAATCTTGGATTTGTAATCCCATAAATCATCGTTTTGCAGAATTTGTAAATCTTACCGCTGTGCAGGATTTGCAATCCTGCTCTAAATAACTTAGGATTTGCAATCCGCGTAATTAGCTTTTAATTTTAAAATATAAAAGTCACTTTAATACTTATATGATGTATTTTAAAATAGTAATTCAGCTTTAATAATTGATATCCATTAAATTCAAATCTATTTTTATGTTTTGAAAATATTAATTGAATGTATGAACGGACAACACTATAGTATTCGCCCCGAAAAATCCTACTTCATGACCCTTACAGTTGTTGATTGGATAGATGTTTTTACAAGAGTTAATCATAAAATGTTGCTTATAGATTCTTTAAAGTATTGTCAAAAAGAAAAGGGATTAAACATTTTTGCCTGGTGCCTGATGCCAAGTCACCTTCATCTAATCGCAAATACAAATGCGAAATTTGAACTTTCAGATGTCATGAGGGATTTCAAAAAATATACGTCCAAAAAATTGGTTGAGCAAATTCAAGTGGAGCCTGAGAGTAGAAGAGCGTGGATGCTTAATCGATTTGAATATGCAGGGAGGTATAATAATAAAATTAAGTATTTCAAATTCTGGCAGGATGGAAATCATGCTATTGAAGTGTATAGTGAAAAAGTTACCTGGCAAAAAATAAATTATATACATCAAAATCCTGTTGTCGAAAGGATAGTTTTTAAAGAGGAGGATTATCTTTTTAGTTCAGCGAGAAATTATTATAATTTACCTTCTGTTTTAAACATTGATTGTATAACACCACCGGTAATTACCGCAGGTATGCCTGGATTTTACAAAAATGGATTTGATGAAATTTGATACGAGGATTGCAAACCGATAGCTATCGGTTTGTAATCCGCGTAAACTACTTCCCCCGCTGTGCAGGATTTGTAAACAGTACCGCTGTGCAGGATTTACTGCTGTGCAGGATTTTCCCGCTGTGCAGAATTTGTAAACAGTACCGCTGTGCAGGATTTTCAATCCTGCTCTAAATAATTGCGGATTTGTAATCCGCGTAAACTATTTCTCAACCACCACCAAATTTCGATTTAACCACATTTAAAAACTCTCCGGCAATATGAGCATTCGTAGCAATAACCTCCTCACCGAAAATGAAATTATCCGCACCGGAAAAATCAGTAACAATGCCACCTGCTTCTCTCACCAGTAAAACACCACCTGCCACATCCCATGAATTCAATCCATATTCATAAAATCCTTCAAACCTTCCACAGGCTACATAAGCAAGATCAGCGGCTGCTGAACCGAGTCTGCGTAAGCCATGTGTATTGCGCATGCAGTAGTCGAAAATTTCCATGTATGGTTTCATGCGTTCATACTTGTGATAGGGGAAACCTGTAGCAAGAAGTGAATCGGAAAGTGTTTTTATTCCGGAAACATAGATTCTTTCACCATTTAAATAGGCCCCGCCGTTTTTCCATCCATAAAAACATTCTGAAAGATTTAATTCATGAACGACACCAATTACCATTTCATTGTCTTTCATTAAACCAATACTGATACAAAATATTGGCATTCCATGAATGAAATTAGTAGTACCATCCAAGGGATCTATTATCCAATTGTAGATAGGCCCTCTTGAAGTTGAAGTGTTTTCTTCTGTAATGAATCCGGCATCGGGGAGAATTACTTTTAATTCTGCAACAAGCATTTCTTCCGACTTCTTATCAACGTATGAAACAAGATCGTTGTGGCCTTTTTTCTCTATGAAGCTGTCGTTAAATTTCTTTCTTTCTTCCAGAATGAATTTGCCGACTATGCTTGTCAGTTTTGTGACTTCAAGACAAATTTCTTTATAATCCTTCATTGGTTTTTACTTTTTTCCGAAAATAAAATATGCCGAAAATTCCGGTAAGGATTAAAATAAGCGAAATTAATTGTGCCTGTGAAAAATCGATGCCCAATAGATGATACTTTGAATTGATTCTGATTTGTTCAATCAAAAATCTTTCAATGCCGTTAAAAAGCAAATACCAGGAAAAAAGTGCCCCCGGAATATTTATTCTTTTTCGCATCGACCACAAAACAAAAAACAAACCAATGCAAACAATACTTTCATAAAGTGGCGTTGGAAAAACACTTTCTGCCAGCTGATAACAATGATTACCGGTGCAGCCATCAATTGGAATTCCTTCATTGATTACATTATTGGGATAGCGATAACTCCAAAACCAATCAGGTAAAAAATTCAAGAAAGAAGGTTTCGGTAAATTATTTACTATTCCCCAGTCACCATCACCGGATAGCTGACATCCCAGTCTTCCTGTTCCATACGCTAACATTAACCCCGGTGCATTAGAATCGCAAAGCTCGAGAGGAGGGATGTTATTTTTATTTCCATACCACAATACAACTATAGCTCCCACGATAAGTCCGCCATACATGGTCAGTCCGCTTCCGCTGAAAAACATGCCGAAAGGATCGGCTGTGAAATCGCTCCAGTATTCCAGCAGGTGGAAAATTTTAGCACCCAGCAATCCCCCTAAAGCAGAGGCCATGGTAATTTCCGAAACAAGTTGATGAGGATAAACAAGTTTTTCTGAAACTTCAGGCACTTTTAATTTAACCTTATTTTTCTCTCTGTATTTTAGAAATACAAACAAAGCACCAAGTAACAGACCTCCTGCAAGGTTCCCCTTTAGGGATAATATTACTTTTTGAGGATTTTCAAGAAATTCTACATGGTTAAAGAGTACATAAACAATCTTAAATCCAATAAGAAAGCCATAAATGCCATTCCAGAAAAGTTCTCCTGCAGAAGCTGCTTGGCCTAAAATTTCTTTTTGTAGAAGAGGTTTTAGTCGGCCCATTTTTTCTTTTCTTTTAAGCTCCAGACCAAGTGTGTAAGCTGCAAGTAAAAAAGAAATAGCCACAAGGGTTCCAAAAGAAGGAGGGAAAGAGGCTGTAAAATGAGTTCCGAAAAAATCGTTTATTAGATCAGAAATGCCTGGATACATAATGTGTTTTTTGAATTAGTAAATTAATAAAGAAAAAAAATAGATTGATCAGGCTTTTATTTCTGCTGCTTCGTCGGTTGAGATAAAACAATCAGCGGATTCAATTTTTAATTTAACCGGAAAATTAACAAGCGTTCGGTCGTAAGGCCTTGTAACTCTAATGTAATTTTCTGTATAACCGGACATCTGTTCATTTTTATTTTCTTCTTCAAAAAGAACAGTGAACGTTTTGTCCATATTTTCTCTGTAGAATTGATTTCTTTTTTTCTCTGAAAGAATACGAAGCATTTTATTTCTTTTTTTTCTTTCAGCATACGGTACTGTTCCCGGCATGGAAGCAGCTTCTGTATTTGGTCTTTCAGAATATGTGAAAACATGTAAATAAGAAATATCCAAATCTTGAATCAAACGATATGTCTCCAGAAAATCCTCTTCTGATTCCCCGGGAAAACCAACAATAACATCAGCCCCAATACAGGCATGAGGCATAAGCGCTTTAATTTTATGAACTCTTTGGGCATAAAGATCTTTTTTGTACCGCCTGTGCATCAATCCAAGTACTTTATTGCTGCCGCTTTGAAGTGGCAGATGAAAATGAGGTGCAAAACGATTGGATTGAGAAACAAAGGATATAATTTCATCGCTTAACAAATTCGGTTCAATGGATGAAATTCGAAATCGCTCTATGGAATCAAGGGCATCAAGATTTTTAATTAAATCTAGAAAACTGCTTTTATGTTCTTTGGAATGACTGTTGAAAATTCCATAATCACCGATATTAACTCCGGTGAGTACTATTTCCAGAATTCCTTTAGAAGCAAGTTCTTTCGCTTGAGTAATAATATCCTCTATAGAAGCGCTTCGGCTTGCTCCACGAGCCAAAGGAATGGTACAATAGGAGCAAGGGTAGTTACAACCGTCCTGAACTTTTAAGAAAGCACGGGTTCTATCACCAAAAGAATAAGCAGGATGAAAAATATCAGCTTCATTAATGGTGCAGGAATGAATTTCAGCTTTATTCTTTTTGGAAAAGTCTGTGAGATAGGAAGGCAAATTAAATTTTTCTGTAGCCCCTAATACAAGATCGACACCGTCAATTTGTGAAATTTCTTCAGGCTTTAACTGAGCATAGCAACCAATGACAGCGATAAAAGTATCGGGATTATTCTGTAAGGCTCGTCTGACAATAGTTTTACATTCTTTATCTGCATTTTCTGTGACGGAGCATGTATTAATTACAACAACATCAGCCCCCTCTTCAAATTCCAATTTTTTAAAGCCCGCGGATTTCAATTGCTTTCCAATAGCTGATGTTTCAGCGAAATTAAGTTTACATCCAAGGGTATGAAAGGATACTGTCCGGTTCATGCGCGAAAATAAAGATTTATTGTCCGATTAGCTAATTAGAGTATTACTTATCCATAATTTTCATAAAACATGAAATTGGGTAATGATCGGACAGTTTTTCATTAAAGGTTTTAAATGCTGTAGATTGAATTTTTTTATCATGAAAAATATAATCAATTCTGAAAGAAGGAAAGGGACCGGCATAGGTTTTTCCTGAACCGCGACCACTTTCCCTGAATGCATCCTTCATATTCGAAGATAGTGTAGCATAGGTGTAGGACGAAGGAGTATCGTTAAAATCGCCGCACAAAATGACAGGATAAGGGCTTGCATTCATGGAGTCTCGCAACGTTTCTACCTGCTTTGCTCTTTTCAGAAACGCACGTTTGAGTCGCCGTAGAATGTTGAGTCCTCCTTTCAATTCATCCTGTTCAATATCTTCTTTGTTAAGGTTTTCAATAAACTTATAATCGGACCAGGCGAAACGAATACTTTGCAGATGTGTATTGAATAAGCGAATAGTATCTTCGCCAACTTTAATATCGCTTATGATTACTGTATTTGCACCTTTAGCCTGGAAATGTATAGCATCTTTTCCGACAATTGGAAACTTGCTAAAGGTGGCAATTCCCCAGTGGTCTGTTTTACGAAGGGTAAAAGTATAATCAATTTGCGAAAATGGAGTTTGTAGATAGGTGATTAATGTATCTTCATTATTGAAAGAAGTGTTTTTTTTGTCTGAAGAATAAAATTCCTGAAAACAAATTATATCCGGATTTTCTTTTTTTAGAAATTCAAAAATGTTTTTTCGAGTTTCTTTATTATGAAACCAGTTGTATAAATTAAACAGCCGGACGTTGAAAGACATAACTTTAATGTAACCATTTTTCGTGAGGTTTACTTCTTTATCAGATGAAAAATTTAACTGAACAATACTTGTTATTCTGCCAATGCTTAAAAGAATCATGAGCATCGACAGAAACACTCTTTTGTTTCGGCCAATTATCCAATAAATTACATAAATAATATTTAAGACAAAAAGTATTTCAAAAGCTAAACCAAACAAAGCCAGCCACCAGATTTTTCCTGGACTAACATAAGCTGCAAGCAGTGAAAGAGCCAGTCCGGCAGCTGCAAGAATATTAGTAAGCCAAACTATTTTCCTGAACATTCAATGTGATTTTCATCGGGTCGAATAAACATTTATTCCTCCTTGCTGACTTTAAATAGAAAATTTTTTTCTTCCTGGGTAAGACTGCCGTAACCGGATTTACTTATTTTATCAAGTATTTCGTCCATTCTTTCCTGTTTAGCTTTTTTATCGAGTATAAATTCCTCGTCCATCTTTTTCTTTTTGTGTGCAACCTTCATTCTGCTTCCGGAGAAAAAACGATCGAAAAAGTTTGTGAGCCAGGCAGTTAGATCCTGCCCTTTTTGAAGTCTTTTAATATAAATAAAACCGTAAAGTGCTCCACCCAGATGAGCTATATGTCCACCTGCATTGGAACCGCTTACATTGACAAGATCAAGCAGAATAGAAGCAAGCGCAATCCATTTTAAAGATACTGCTCCAAAAAAAAGAAGATTAATTTTATAATCAGGAACCAGAGTAGCAGCTGCAACGGTAATTGCCAGAACACTTGCTGAAGCTCCGAGTGCATATGCTGAAGGTAATGAGCCTGAAAAAAGCGGAAATAAATTATATGCAGCAATAAAGAAAATAGCTCCTGAAAGTCCCCCGATTAAATAGGTATTTAATAGTTTTTTGTTGCCAAGATATTCCTGGAAGATCCGGCCCATCCAATACAGCCAAAGCATATTAAATAATATGTGACTTATTTCCCAATGAAAGAACATATAGGTAATAATGGTCCAGGGCTTTGTAATGAAAAGAGAAAGGCTCGCCGGTATGGATAATACATCGGCGACATCGACAAACTCAAAAATAGGAGCCAAGAAGAGTCTTGAAATAGCATTGACAATCCGCAGCACTAAAAAAAGACCAATGTTAATAATTAATAGCCGCTGCAACGTATCGGAAATACGAACTTGTGAACGAAGATTTTTTAGCGGTGAATTCATAACATTTTCAAAATTGATCGTCTCTTCTTTGTTTATATTTACTTCTCCAAAAAAGGATAATTATAATACCGGTTACTAATCCGCCAAGATGTGCAAAATGCGCAACGTTGCCACCGCCTCCTGTTATGCCTGAATACAATTCAATTACACCGTATAGAACAACAACATATTTAGCTTTAACCGGTATGGCAAAGAATAAATAGAGAAGGCTGTTTGGAAATAACATTCCATACGCCAGAAGAACACCGTATACTGCTCCTGAAGCACCAATTATCACAGGAGCATTCAGAAGCTGTGTCATCATTTGAGAAGCATAAGAAATACTCTCTGTTGGAGATAAACCATTTGTATTAACCGCATCATAAAGCTCCTGTCCATACCTGTATTTAAACGCTTCAGTATTCAGTATATTGGTCATTTGAGCTGTAGATTCAGCATTAATATACGATTTTAAAAATGATATTTCCGGATTTAACTGATAATAAACAATTGCATAATGTGCCAAAGCCGCGCCCAGACCGGTAAGTATGTAAAAAATCAGGAAACGTTTGCCTCCCCAAACGTTTTCAACGGCACTTCCAAACATGTACAAAGCCAGCATATTCAAAAGTATATGCATGATACTGGTATTATCGTGCATGAACATGTATGTAATGAATTGATAGGCTTTGAACTTTTCAGACGAAATGTAATGCAAGCCTAAGACATCTATTAAATCTACCCCTTTTTGCATTAATATCATGGTTGCCAGGTACATGATACCATTGATAATGAGTAAATTCTTCACTACTTCTGGCAATAAGCGATATCCTGTGGGACGGTAATTTTCGTAGCTCATAATTGCTGGATAAGTTCAGCCGGGTTAAAGTTGCTTAAGTTTTGCAATTCCGAAAAATGGCGAAATTTATTAACTGAAATGGCCTTCTATGAAAGCGGTTTTCAACAAAATCATAAACGGCTTTCCCCCATAGTTTCTTTGAGGATCTTCCATTTTAAGGATTTCCTTTACCATCATTTTCATCTCTTGAGCATTCAAAAGTGAGTTTTTTCTTATGGAAATGCTTTTGGCCAGCGAGCGGGCTATTTTATCAGGTAATCCTGTTGAAAGGGAACTGGAATTATGTTTAAATTGTTCAACCATGGATTCCAGAATATCTTTTACTTTTCCCGGGTCTACATCAGAAGGAATTCCATGAATAATGTAGCTATTGGGACCGAATTCCTGAATGTCAAAACCAAGATTCCGTATTTCAATAATAATTTCTTTTACCAATTCATTATCCCCGGGCGAAAAAGAAATGGTTTGAGGAAAAAGACTTTGTTGAGTAATAACTTCTGAGGAACCCAGTTGATGGAGGAATCGCTTATAAAGAATAATTTCTCTTGCAGCAGCAATATCAATGACTAAAAGGCCATCATCTTGTGGACAAAGAATAAAATTCTTCATTTGAAATACCTGAAGATCTTTTTCTTCGGGGGCGAATAAAGTTTCATTAGTATTGATTTCAAAAGCTTTTTCAATAGTTCCTGATGAAACATCTTTTTGGCTTTGCCAACCTGCTGCAGCAATTTTTTTATTATCGGAATCAAAAGGATTGAAACCGGTATTGATGGTTAAAGCCGGCTTGGGAACAGCCTGGAAACGCATATTGTAAGGTACATCAAAAGATTTTTCATGCTCAAAATTAAGGGTTGGCGAAACACTGTACATTCCTAAAGATCGTTTCACAGCAGCCCGCACTATGGCATAGATGGAACGTTCATCATCAAATTTTATTTCTGTTTTTGTGGGATGAATATTTACATCGATTCGGGAAGGATCAATTTCTATACAAAGCCAATAGGAAGCAAAGCTATCGTGGGGCAAAAGCTCTTCATAAGCTTTGGTAACGGCATGGTGCAGATAACCGTCTTTTATAAAACGTTTATTGACAAAAAAGAATTGTTCGCCGCGTGTCTTCTTGCTGAATTCGGGTTTTCCAATAAAGCCGCTGATGGTTAGGAGGGAAGTAACTTCTTCAACGGGAACAAGCCTTTCATTGTAAACGCTGCCATTAATGGCAACGATACGCTGCCGAAAATTTGACGAAGCCAGCCGGAAAATATCAATTCCATTCTGATTGAGAGCAAACGATATTTCAGGATTGGCATAAGCTACTCTTTCAAATTCGTCTATTATATGCCTGGCTTCAATAGAATTTGATTTCAGGAAATTTCGCCTTGCAGGAACGTTATAAAAAAGATTTTTTATGGAAATTGAAGTACCGCCAGGAACACCTGCAGGCTCTTGTTTTTTCATTTCATTTCCTTCAATTTCAATATAGGTGCCTAGTTCATCTTCGTGGCGGCGGCTTTTTATTTCTACCTGTGAAATCGCAGCTATGGAAGCAAGTGCTTCTCCGCGAAAACCCATTGTTAGTATTGAAAATAAATCTTCAGCGTTGCGGATTTTAGATGTTGCATGCCTTTCAAAAGCCATTCTGGCATCCGACGGACTCATTCCTGAACCATCGTCGATTACCTGTATAAGTGTTTTCCCGGAGTCTTTAATAAAAACTTCAATGCGTTTACTACGCGCATCAACTGCATTTTCTAAAAGCTCTTTTACTGCAGAGGCCGGCCTCTGGATTACCTCTCCCGCTGCTATTTGATTGGCAACAGCATCCGGTAATAGCTGAATAATATCAGGCATCTTCCCACAAAATTTTCACCCGCTAATTTCCGAATTTTTATTAGAAGTACCATCATATTTGATGTTTTTTCTTTGATTGCAGTACGGTCATTTTTTAGTACTTAGTACTTAACACTTTGCATTAATACTCCATACTTTACCATTTCATCTAAGTACTAAGTACTAAATACTAAGTACTACTTAAGCCTATCCTTAAAAACCTTCTTAAACTTCTCAACTTTCGGTGCAACAACAAACTGACAATAGGGTTGGTCGCCGTTTTGGTTGAAATAGTTTTGGTGATAGTCTTCCGCTTTGTAGAAAACTGAAAAGGGAGCGATTTCAGTAACAATTGGCTCTTTATAAGCACCTGATTTATCAAGATCTTTTTTGATTTGCTCTGCAAGTTGATGCTGTTCTTCATTATGATAAAAAATAACGGATCGGTATTGAGTACCAATATCATTTCCCTGACCATTAAGTTGTGTTGGGTCGTGAGATAAAAAGAAAGCTTGTAAAATATCTGAGTAGTTTAGTTTAGTAGAATCGAAAACAACCTGCACCACTTCAGCATGGCCTGTGGTTCCGTTGCAAACTTCTTTATAGGAAGGGTTCTTAACTGTTCCTCCGGAAAATCCGGAGGTTACGCTTACAACCCCATCCAGTATTTGATATTGTGCTTCTGTGCACCAGTAACAACCGCCGCCAATGGTAGCAGTATCAAGTTTTGAAATGTCTGTTGGTTTTTCTGTCATAGCTATTTTAGGTTGAAATTTTTTTTCCTGTGCGCATGAGGCTAAACACAATGCAAGCAAGGCAAGTGAAGTAATAAATAGTCCGGATTTCATTTCTGTAAAGATAAGAAAGTCTTAGTCGACGAATTACCTTTTGCAAAAAATCATTTTTTCACTTCTTCCCCAAAAACAATCAACTCTCCATTTACTTTCTTCAAAAACGATTCAGCAACCTTTGCAGTATACTTTGCTTCTGCAAACCTTGCCATAGCTTCCTCATACGTCCGTTGCGCATCAAGAATCTCTGCATTGTTACTTGTTCCAATGCGGTAACGCTCCTGTGCTACAGTTAGCACTTCTTTTGCATAAACAATATTTTGTTCTTCAATGCGCAAAATAGCTAAAGCATCGTTAAAACTCCGCCAGGAATTGTATAGGTCGGCATTAACTTGTGCATTTGCCGATTCATATTCTAATTTAGCATTCGCTGCTTCTAATTTTACATTTTTTACCTGATTGTTTATTGTAAATCCACGAAAAAGAGGCAATGATGCTGAAGCTCCGTAATTGAATCCATTGGATCGATTGTATAATATAAATCCTGCCTCATTAGTATTTTTAGAATAAGCATAATGAGCATTAATGTTGATGACAGGCATGCGAAGGGCTTTTATTTCTTTAAGCTCCAATTCAGCAATTCGCTTGTTATGTTTGTAATAACTCAGAAGGGAGTTTCTTTCAAAAGCAGACTTCTTTAATTCTTCGAGCTGTGGCTGATAAACAATAGTAACGCTGTCTTCTACCGTAAATAATATCTCAACAGATCTGCCAAGTAATTGATTTAAGGAAATACGTTCAGCATCTGCTTCCGATTTAATTTTTATTTCCAGGGTTCGCTGACGGTTTAAATCGGTTTTAGCCTGAAGCAAATCAAGCCTTGAGCCCGAGCCATTGTTCAATTTACGTTCAGCAATCTTTTCTCTCTCCTGAGAAAATTTAATTTCTTCCTGTATGGAACGGAGTAATTGTTGCTGCTTTACCATTGAATAATAAGCTTTGGTAACTTCCAAAATTGAATTCTCTATTTGCATTTGCAATTGCTCCTTCGATTGCAAGAAGCGCTCTGAAAGTTTTTCTTTAGTGCTGAACATTTTGAGCCCGTCGAAAATTGTCCAAACAGCCCCTATGTCACCACTCGTATTGTTAGCAGAAGCAGCCGTGCGGTTAACTTCATTTCCAGTATTGTATTTTTGCTTTAGTGAATTGGATGATTTTGTATAGCTTCCGTTTGCATCAATCCTGGGTAACATGCCGGCATTGCCGGCAGAATTATTATTTTCAGCCTGAAAGCTGTTATTCCCGGCAATGCGTATGTCGTAATTATTATTTAATACAATTTCAACTGCTTTTTGAAACTTCAAGAGGGAATCTTGTGAAAAAATTTTATTTGGGGAAAGAAAGAAAAAAATACTAAAAAAGAATATCCAATTAATGTATACTCTTTTACAATTATTTTTTTTTATTTTATTAAAAATAATCACGATTCTTTGTTCTTAATTTTCATTGAAATAAATGTATACATAGCAGGTATTACAAAAAGTGTAAGCACCAATGAAAACAACAATCCTCCGGCTACAACTATTCCCATGGGCATTCTGCTTTGTGCTCCATTTCCAAGTCCTATGGCAATTGGCAATGCGCCTAACACTGTGGCAATGCTGGTCATCAAAATCGGGCGAAGTCTCAAAGTAGCTGCTTCAATTACTGCTTCTTTTAATGCAAGTCCATTTTCTTTCTGCTGATTGGCAAATTCAACTATAAGGATTCCATTTTTTGTCACCAATCCTATAAGCATTATTATACCTATCTGACTGAAGATATTTAATGTCTGGTTAAACATCCATAAAGCTAATACCGCTCCTGCTAATGCCAGTGGAACTGTAAGCATAATTATGAGAGGGTCAGTAAAACTTTCAAATTGTGCTGCTAAAATTAAGTATATGAGAATCAATGCCAGTATAAAAGCAAATAAAATATTTGATCCGCTTTCTGCAAAATCGCGGGAGGGACCTGTAAGCGCAGTTGAGAAAGATTCGTCCAATACTTTCTTAGAGATTTCATTCATTGCATTTATTCCATCTCCTATTGTTTTTCCGGGAGCAAGTCCTGCTGAAACGGTTGCTGATTTATACCTGTTAAAATGATACAATTGCGGCGGACTACTTTCATCACTTACCTTGATTAAATTGTCAAGCTGTATCATTTCACCATTATTGTTCTTAACATACAATGATTTCAAATCTAATGGCTCATCACGGTAAGCTCTTTCCATTTGTGCAATAACCTGGTATTGCTTTCCGTTCATTGTAAAATATGAAATTCTTCTGCCGCTATAGGAAAGCTGTAATGTTTGTGCAATATCATTTACAGATACTCCCAATGCCGATGCTCTGTCTCTGTTAGTTGTTATATTTAATTCGGGTTTGTTGAATTTTAAGTTTACATCCACTCCCTGAAATACATTACTTTTATTGGCTTCCTCCATAAAAGCGGGTAGTACTTTCTTCAGTGCTTCGAAGTTTGGCGCCTGAATAACATATTGAACCGGTAGACTGGTTCTTGCGGCCATACCAACACTTATAGTCTGTTCCTGAAGAACGAAAGCTCGTCCCTCGGGAAAAAAACTCAAATTTCTGTTTATCATATCAGCAATCTTTTGCTGCGATCTTTTTCTTTCTTTGGGATCCTTTAATCCCAGACGAACAAAACCGGTATTTACTGCGCCTGATCCTGTAAAGCCCGGGGCAGTAACGCTTAATACCAGTCTGTTTTCAGGTACGGAGTCGAGTACAAATTGAGTAAGTCTATCCATATACGAATCCATGTATTCGTAGGATGTTCCTTCAGGCGCTAAAACCTGAAGCCTTAAAAGACTCCGGTCTTCTAAGGGTGCCAATTCAGATTTCAATATTTTTCCAATGCCAAATATCATGATTGCACAGATGGCGAGAATAGTTAATGCCCAGCCTCTGCGGTTAATAAAATTGGTGAGTGAATTTCTATAACCTTCAGTCATTCTGTGGAAAAAAGGTTCTGTTCTTTCGTAAAATCTTGAATGCTTGTGATTTTTTCGTGCAAGCTTAACGTTTAAGACAGGCGTAAGCGACAGTGAAACGAAAGCAGAAATAAGTATTGCCCCCGACATAACAATTCCGAATTCCCGAAACAACCTGCCAACAAAGCCCTGGAGAAATATAATGGGAAGAAAAACAACAGCCAGTGTAATGGACGTAGAAACAACAGCAAAGAAAATTTCATTGGAACCTTTTTCAGCAGCCTCCATGGGCTTCATTCCCCGTTCAATCTTTCTGTAAATATTTTCAGTAACAACAATGCCATCATCCACTACAAGACCTGTAGCAAGCACTATGGCAAGCAACGTCAATATATTAATGCTAAAACCTGCCAGATACATAATGAAAAAAGCACCAATTAAGGAAACAGGTATGTCGATCAACGGCCGCAAAGCAATCAGCCAGTCACGGAAGAAAAGATAAATAATTAACACTACAAGCAAGAAAGCAATCAACAATGTTTCCTCAACCTCTCCTATAGAGCGTCGGATAAAACCTGTATTGTCGAGGGCTATGCCAAGTTTAAAATCTTTTGGCAAATCCTTTTTTAACTGATCGAAACGTTTGTAGAATTCATCGGCAATCTCTATATAATTCGAGCCCGGCTGTGGTACAAGTCCCAAACCTATCATAGGAATTCCGGATTGTTTCAGAATTGTCTCTTCATTTTCTGCTCCAAGCTTAGCATAACCGACATCGCTGATACGAACGGGACTTCCGGCAACATTGGTAATGATTAGATTGTTAAAATCATCAACATTATTAAGTCTTCCGCGTGTGTTAACAATTAACTCTGTCGAATTCCCTGCGATTTTTCCGCCTGGCAATTCTATATTCTCTCTGTTAAGGGCATTTTGCAGATCGAGTGGAGTAAGATTGTATGCTGATAATTTTGCAGGATCGAGCCAGATCCTCATGGCGAATTTTTTCTCTCCCCATACCTGTATGGTGCTAACACCTGTAATCGTTTGCAGCCTTTCGAGAATTACAGTGGAAGCATAATCGCTTACTTCAAGCTGATTTCTACTGTCGCTTTGAACAGTCATGGAAATAATAGCTTCACTATTTGCATCGGACTTGGTAACAACAGGCGGCGCATCTATATCCTGCGGCAATTGTCTAATGGCTTGAGATACCTTATCACGAACATCATTTGCCGCCGCTTCGAGATCCACTTCCAGGTTGAATTCAACTGTAATGTTACTGCTTCCTTGATTGCTGGCAGACGATATAGTTCGAATACCGGCAATTCCGTTTATTGCTTTTTCAATAGGTTCCGTTATCTGTGACTCAATAACTTCTGCACTTGCTCCGGTATAAGCTGTACGAACGGTGATTATTGGAGGATCTACTGATGGGTATTCCCGTATTCCAAGATAACGATATCCAATAAAGCCAAAAAGAATGATAACAATAGACATTACCATTGCCAATACCGGACGCTTCAGACTTATGGAAGAAAGTGACACTTATTTGGATTTAAAAAAGGAATCTTTAATACTTATCGATAATTGCATTCCCGGTTTTGCCTGCATAATTCCTGTAATTAGTAAAGTATCACCTTCTTTTAAACCGGAGGTAATTTGAATAGAAGAATCGTTTCTAATTCCTGTTTCAACAGGGATTTTTTCTGCCTTACCATTTTTAGAAATAAAAACTTTTTGTCCTTTTAATTCAGGGACTACCGCTTGTGTCGGTATTAAAATTGCATTCTCTTCCTTTTTCAACGGGATTTCAATATGAGCAAATGCTCCGGGAAATAATTTCATTTCATTATTTTCGCAAACAGCGCGCACCAGAACGCTTCTTGTTTTCAAATCAATTTTAGGTTCAAAAGCGTAAATCTTACCCTTAAAGATTCCGTCGGATGATTCTGTTGTAAAATGTATTTCAGAATTTATATTAATCATTTTTCTGTACCGTTCGGGTAGAGAAAATTCAAGTTTAATGGGTTCGATGGACTGAATGGTAGCAATAGTTGTATTGGCAGTAAGAAAAGCACCGCGGCTGACAGATTTTAACCCGATTATGCCATCAAAAGGAGCAGCAATTTGAGTCTTACTCAGGTTAGAGCGAATTAAATCGATGTCTGCTTTAATGGTATTCAACTGATTCAATGAAACATCATATTCCTGTTGACTGATTCCGTTTACGGTTAGTAAATCCTTTTGACGTTCTTCAGTCTTTTCAGCGATTTCTTTTTGAAGCTGAAGTTTTTTTAATTGTGCAAGTAAATCATCATCGTAAAGTGTTAGTAAAAGGTCTCCTTTTTTAACTCGTGAACCTTCTTTGAATATTATTGCAGTAATTTTTCCGGGAATTTCATTTTTAATATCAACTTCTTCGTTTGCCAGCAATGTTCCTGATGCGTAAATCAGGTTTTCCATTGAACTTGAGTTTACAACAATGGCATTTACTTTTAAAGGCTGCTTACCTGCCAAAGCCGGATTCATGGCAGTAGGTGAGGGCGAGCTGCATTTATTAATATATACAACAACAGCAATAAAAAGTAAAGCAAGTAGTAAAATAAAACGTCCGGTTTTCATATAATTATTTTCTCATTTTGCCAAGATAGCAATTACTTTTTTCACCCACGATATATCTTTGGATTATTTGAAACGGGAAGAAAGTCTTTAATTGTTTGATACAATTTTGTTACTTCCACTCGGCAATAAAAAGATTTGTATCATGTCCGCCGCTATTATTCCTGTTACTGGAAAAGACAAGTTTCTTACCGTCTCTTGAAAAAACAGGAAAAGCATCAAAAACATCATTGTATGAAACCTGCTCCAAGTTTCTGCCTTTAAGATCACACATCCATAAATTAAAATGGTAACCCTTTTTAGCATGGTTGCTGGAAAAAATTACTTTTTTTCCATCGGCAGTAAAATATGGTGCCCAGTTAGCTCCACCCAGGTGCGTCAATTGGCGAAGTCCGCTGCCATCGGCATTGCAAATAAATAGTTCCATATTGGTAGGCATTACCATACCTTGTTTCAATAAATCTTTATATATTTTAATTTCTTCATCAGTCTTTGGTCTGGATGCTCTAAAGATTAATTTCTTTCCATCGGGCGAAAAAAATGCTCCGCCATCATAACCTAAATCATGCGTAATTTGTTTTACATTACTTCCGTCTACATTCATTGTATAAAGCTCCAAATCGCCGCTGCGAAGTGATGTAAAAACTATTTTATCACCCTTTGGACTCAGTGTCGCTTCTGCATCATAACCGGGTGTGTTTGTTAGTTTTCTTTTAATTGTACCGTTTAAATCAGCAACGAATATGTCAAAGCTATCATAAATCGGCCAAACGTACTTATGGTCGGCGCGTGGTGCCGGCTTCGGTGGACATTCACCCGATGCTTCATGTGTTGAAGCATACAAAATCAAAGAATCACCCGGAAGAAAATAAGAACATGTCGTTCTTCCTTTTCCTGTACTTACAAGTTTTGGATTAAAATCATCAAGATTTGAATAATATATCTGATCGCATGATACATTCCAGGCCGGATTCGTAACCTGAAAAACGATAGATTTATTGTTGAAACTGAAATATGCTTCAGCATTATCGCCACCAAATGTTAATTGTCGTACCGATTTAAAATGTTTCTCTTCTTTAAAATGAATAGCTGAGTCTGGTTGGCTTATTACCTCTTTCTGACAATAAGCGTTTTGCGAAAGAGTTAAAAATGAATAAATTACTAAAAATGTAAAGGCTGCTTTCATAAATTAAGTTTGTCAAAGCTAATAATTTCATCGGTTTAGAATTGTCATTACATCATCAGTATTTATAAAATAATTATATTAATATTTCGAAATATTGAACTATTGATTAGTTTTAACAACTTCTTAAATGTTTAATTTCTCATTCATTCAAATATTCATATGTCCAAATTAAAGAAAACCTTATCAGCCTTTTTGATTTTTGCCGCTTGTTCAGGATGCAAGGAAAAATCGACCAATTTAACTTCTATTAAGGAAGATGATTTCCTGGTTCAATACATCGATAGTTCTGTTAAACCCGGTGATGATTTTTTCAAATTTGCAACCGGTAACTGGATGAAAAATAATCCAATTCCGTCCAGTGAACGAAGATGGGGTATTGCTAATCTTGTCAGGAATGATATCTACGATCAAATACGCAGGATAAATGATGAAGCAGCAAAAAACTCGGATTCTAAGAAGGGCAGCAATGCTCAAATGATTGGAGATTTCTGGGCTACGGGAATGGATTCTGCTAAGATAGATCAACAGGGTGTCACTCCTTTAATGCCTTATTTCGACAAGGTTGATGCAGTTAAAACTAAAGAGGAGCTTGTTTCACTTATTGGAGAATTCCAGATGTATGCAGGCTCGCCATTGTTTTCTCCGGCAATTTTTCAGGATGAAAAAAATAGTGAAAAATTTGCTTTACATTTTTATCAGGGTGGTATAGGTTTGCCCGACAGAGATTATTATTTTAATAATGATTCACGCACACAGAATATCAGAAATGAATATAAAATACATGTGAAAAAAATGTTCATGCTTCTTGGGCTTGATGAAAGGAAAGCAAATGCCAATAGCGAAACAATTTTCAAAATTGAAGCAGACCTTGCAAAAGCTTCACGGAAAATTGAAGAAATGCGCGACCCTTACAGGAATTACAATAAAATGTCTCTTTCTGATTTTACAAAGCTGACGCCATCCATCCAATGGGATAAATTTCTTACTCAAATCAATATTAAAGGACTTGATTCCATAATCGTGGGCCAGCCGGAGTTTTATGTACAGGTTGAAAAAAGTTTGAAATCTATTAGTATCGACGACTGGAAAACTTATTTAAAATGGAATCTCCTCAATGCTTTTGCTGATAATTTAAGCGCGCCATTCGATCAGCAGAATTTTCATTTTTTCGGTACCGTAATGTCGGGTACTACTGAGCAGCGCCCACGCTGGAAAAGAATTATGGATGAGGAAGAAGGATTTTTGGGAGATGCCCTCGGACAGCTTTATGTAGCAAAATATGTTCCTGAAAAAATGCGTAAACGCTACGATGATCTTGTGCAAAATATGCTTGATACATACAAAGAGAGGATTCAGAAACTAGATTGGATGAGCGAAGGAACAAAAGCAAAAGCTGAATTTAAGCTTTCAAAAATAAACAGCAAAGTTTGTTATCCCGACAAATGGAAAGATTATTCAGGATTGGAAATCAGTCGTGATTCTCATTTACAAAATGTTATCAATTGCCATAAATGGCAGTATAACTATGAAGTTGCAAAATTGTATAAACCCGTCGATCGCCAGGAATGGGAAATGACTCCGCAAACATATAATGCCTATTACAATCCCTCCAACAATGAAATTGTTCTTCCTGCAGCTCAGTTCCTGATTCCCGGTCTGCCTGATTCTTTGGCTGATGATGCAATTATTTACGGCTATGCTGCAGCCAGTACAATTGGACATGAATTAACTCATGGCTTTGACGACCAAGGCAGACAATTCGATGCTTCCGGAAATCTTTCTAACTGGTGGACTTCCGAAGACTCATTAAAATTTAGTCAGCGTGCGAATATTCTAATCGAACATTTCAATAATTATACTGTACTCGATAGCCTTAAGATTAATGGAGAAGCAACGCTCGGTGAAAATATGGCAGACCTTGGCGGTATCGTTATTGGATTGGATGCTTTCAAAAAAACAGAACAATACAAAAAAGGAGAGAAGACCGATGGGCTAACTCCTGTTCAAAGATATTTCCTTGGTTACACACTTGGCTGGCTGGGCCACACGCGTGATGCAGCTCTTGCCATGCAGGTTATGACAAACGTACATTCTCCAAACTTTCTGCGGGTAAACGGACCGTTCTCCCTCGTCCCTGAATTCTATGAAGCCTTTGGAATCAAAGAAGGCGATAAAATGTGGAGACCGGATTCGCTACGAGTTAAAATTTGGTAGAGGTTTATAATTCGTTAAACATCACTTCATGTCCCGTTAGGGACTCAATCTCGGTAACCGTCCCGTCAGGGACGAAGCATCGGTAACACTCCATGTCCCGTAGGGACTCAATCTCGGTAAATGACTAAAGCCCTCACCACCCTTCTAATATTTGTTTTCACCATATCCTTCCCCACAACCGCACAAACATGGAAAGAAGTCGGCCCGGTTGAGTTTCCTGTTATAAGCGGTTTTCTCCATGGTACGGGCAGGGTTCAGCAATTTAAATTTCATTCAACGGATCCTAATAAAATGTATGCCCTGGCAAAGGGTGGATTGTTTGTGTCTACCGACAGTGGTGAAAACTGGAAGAGTAGTGGAACAGATATTTTACCGGGTAGTACGCTTTATAGTTTTTGTGTTGATCCAACAAATGATCAGATTATTTATGTAAGTACTTGCGATAAACTTTTTTTTCTCACAAATACAGTCATTTATAAAACTACAGATGGTGGACTTTCTTGGAATGCTGCCAATAACGGTCTCGTCAATAAATTGGCATTTGATATGATTGTTGATCCTTCAAACACTCAGCGAATAATCATTGCTACCAATAATGGTATATGGAATTCAAATAATGGAGGAGCTAACTGGTCTGTAGCAAAGAGTGGTGGATATTTTACTCACATGATGCAAATTCCCAATAGCAATACACTCGTTGCTGTTACGGAGACTGAAGTTTGGCGGAGCTCTGATTTTGGAAACAACTGGTCTGAGGTTAACAATGTTTCATTTTCTGAAGCAGGCGCAGATGGAATGAGAGTTTGTGTAAATAGTGTACAACCAAATATTGTCTATGTTTTTAGTAATGGTGGTAACGGTGTTTTTTTTAAAAGTGTGGACTCTGCAAATAATTTTACAAAAATTTATAACAGCTCTACCGTTTGCTTAGTTTGTCGAAACTCCAATCCTTTATCAGGGGGCCAGGGAAATTATGATTTAGCAGCATGTTGCAATCCTCAAAATCCGGATCATTTGTATGTAGGTGCACATAATGTTTGGGAAAGCAATGACGGGGGTTTAAGCTGGGAAGAGAAAGGAAGTAATGGACCTATATACTTACACACGGATCATACTCAGTTGACATTTAATCCACATAACAATTCTGAACTTTGGATATCAACTGATGGAGGTATGTTTAATAGAGTTGGAGCCAATGACAGTTTATGGAATATGAAAAGCAATGGATTGGGAAGCTTGGAAATCTGGCATGCAGCATGTTCTCCGACTATAAATAATTTACTCTCTATTGGTACGCAGGATAATGGCGAGCTATATATGGACAGTGCAGGCTGGTATAATATAAGAGGTGGTGACCGGAATGAAAATTTAATTGTTGATTATTCATCAAACAATTATGTATACTATTTAGGAGATTATATTAGAAGATCTCTAACTCCACTCGACATTTATACAGGGTTAAATTATCCTTTTACTCCGGTACAGAATACAAAGATTGCTTTTTCAAGAATTAATCCTAATCTTGCTATTCTGGCAAGAGATGTACTTTGGTTATCGTTAAACATAAACAATAGCTCACCGTCGTGGACAATAATCAATTCAACTGTTTCGCCAATCCGTGCTCTTGAAATTTCAACCGCTGATCCAAATATCGCTTACCAGTTAACCAGCGGACAATTTTACCGCATAAACGATTTGTTAAGTTCGCCTGTTGTTGCTGCATATTCAAGTCCGGCAACTTCAAATTATTCAGGAACACTTTGCAGCGTAAAAAATAATGTTAATGTAGTTTATGCAAGTTGTTCTGAGAAAATATTCAGAAGCACCGATCAGGGTGCCACATGGACAAATGTTTCCTATAATTTACCTGCAAACGATATTATTAAAGTTTATTGCGATGAATTTTCAACCGATGAAACAATCTATCTGCTAAGCGGCGATGAATATTCCGATACAAAGATTTTTAAAAAATCATTAAATGATTCTCTTTGGACAGATATTGGCGGTAATCTTCCAACAGTTGCTTATATAACGGATTTAATGATGTATAATGATAGTACACCTGAAAGCAAAATCTATGTTTCCACCATGGGACGAGGTGTTTGGTCGTATAATTTCCGGGATACTTCCGGCACTACAAAGATTAAAACTCCGGAGCCGGAATCGATTTTTAGAGTGTATCCTAATCCTGCCAATAACCTTTTCTTTGTAAAAAACCTTTTAGGTAAAAATTACACCATTCGTATTTATACAAGTGATGGAAAATTGCAGTATGAAAAATCAACAGACACAGATTTGTTATCGGTCGACTGCAAGAATTTTTCTAAAGGATTATATGTATATTTTATTTCCCACGATGGTAAAACTAAAAGAGGAAAGATTGTAATATCGGGACCTTAAATACTGTTTAAGGACTTCAGTATTTTTATCTTTTTTTGAAAAAATCTTGATTCCTTAGTATTGATTTTGCATTTTGATGAATGTTATTTTTTATCCCTTGTTTTTTAATGAGTACTTTTTTTCAAGTCGGTGAAAAAAAGTATCTAGTTAATTCAAGTAGCTTTTACTACTCTCAAATTCTTTCTTGAAAATCGTTAATCGTTAATCGTTACTCGTTATTCAACTTTCATAAATCAACATTCGTTAATCTAAAATCAAAATTTATCAATCCATTCATAAATTTTTACCCATCAATACCCAATAACCTTCAAATCAAATCCTCCATCCTCGCTAACTTTTTTCGTTTTCGGATAAATTACCTTCGCTTTGTATTTCCCGCTGCGCACCAATATGCTTGTCCATTCCTGGACCGGCAGGGAAGTAACCTCTTTTTCATTTTCGTAAACACGAAAGACAATATCCTTATTAGCAGTTTTTAATTTCAATGAAATTTTCTTTGCCGTAGGTATATCAAAAGAATATACTTTTTCCTGTCCTTGCTCAAGACTTCCGGAAAAGCCCTGCAATACAATCCCTTCATTATTCATTCCAAAAGGAACTTTACGAAATAAATAACTTCCGTCTTTATCGCTTATGGTCATTCGGCCTTCTGAAATGGAATCTATTTTATAATCAGCTTTGTATTCTTCATTAAAAGAATTATAAATAATTTTTATGGAATCATTTTTATTCAGCTCCCAAAAGCCGCTTACATCTGCAGCAACAAAGTCAACCGTTCCATCCGGCCGGAAGTAGTAGCCTATGTTATTCAATGAATTTCCCGAGTCCATGCTCCATAATCCATAAATAAAGCTCTTTATAACTTCTGTTGTATCTGTTTTTGCAGCAGAAGTTTTTTCTTCTTCCGTTTTTCTTTTTTCTGAACAGGAAAAAATTATCAGGAAGAGGGCGAGTAGGGAAAGGGGGGGGATGTATTTCTTAATCATAAATTATAAATTAATAATCATAAATCGTTAATCGTTAATCTCAATCTGAATTCGTTACTCGTTAGTCGCTAGTCGTTACTCAACTTAAAACCGATCGTTACTCGCTACTCGTTGCTCTGCTATCGTTACTCAACTTAAAACTAATCGTTAGTCGTTACTCGTTGCTCTGCTATCGTTACTCAACTTAAAACGGATCGTTATTCGTTCTTCCGGATTCATTACCAGTGGTTTTTGGAATAATGAGTAAGGAAGAACGATTGGTTTAAGTTGAGTAACGATCAACGATTAACGACTAACGATCAAAGATCAACGATCTACTAATAACGATCCGATAACTATCGGATTTGGATCTTTGGTAATTTAATTAATCCCCATTCTCGCCATTGGGGTTATCTCTTGCCCCGCAAAATCTTTATTAAGAAACTTATAGTACCCTACAATTGCAATCATTGCAGCATTATCCGTACAATACTCAAAAGGCGGAATAAAAACCTTGCAGTTTTCTTTCATTCCTAATTCAGTAATTGCTTTTCGTAGTCCTCTATTGGCACTTACTCCTCCTGCTATTGCTATTTGTTTAATTCCTGTTTGTTTAATGGCGAGTTGAATTTTTCTTATTAGAATATTTACAATTGAGTATTGCACGGAAGCACAAATATCGTGAATGTTATTTTCAATGAAATAAGGATCCTTGCCCACATTGTCTCTGATAAAATAAAGAATGGAGGTCTTTAATCCGCTAAAACTAAAATCAAGTCCTTCAACAAGTGGTACAGGAAATTTAAATCTTTTTCCATCTCCATTTTCTGCATATTTGTCAATCAGCGGACCTCCCGGATAGGGAATACTAAGCATCTTTGCCGCTTTATCAAATGCTTCACCGGCAGCATCGTCACGTGTCTGACCGAGGATTGTCATTTTTAAATGGTCTTCTACCAGAATAATCTGTGTATGTCCACCCGAAACTACAAGACAAAGAAATGGAAAGGAGGGAACCTCTTTTTCTTCATTTTCCTTTTTAATAAAATGTGCAAGAACGTGGCCCTGCATATGGTTTACTTCTATCAATGGAATTGATAAACCAAGAGAAAGTGCTTTAGCAAAGGATACACCAACCAGCAGTGCACCCATCAATCCCGGACCTCTGGTAAAAGCGATTCCACTTAGTTGGTTTTTACTTATATTTGCCTTATTCAGTGCTTCTTCAACAACGGGAATTATTTTCTGCTGGTGAGCCCTTGATGCTAATTCCGGGACTACGCCTCCGTAATAATTATGTATAAGTCGTTGATCAGCAATAATATTGGATAATTCATTCGTATTGGAAAGAACTGATGCTGCAGTCTCATCACAGGAAGATTCTATGCCTAAAATGAATATTTTTTGCATGGTATGAAAGTTGACTAAGTTTGTCTTTTAAACTTCAAAATTATTAAAAAAGCGCTTCGCATAACAGCTTGGTTTATTAGCATTTTATTGCTGCTGATAGGACTATTGTTTTTTTCTTTACAAATTGATGCTGTCCAGACTTTTGTAACAAAACGTTTAGCATCTTATTTATCGGATGAACTAAAGTCTAAGGTATCTATAGATCATATTAGCGTTCGATTTGTCAGAAGCATTGTTTTGAAAGGGTTTTATGTTGAAGATCGTCATGGTGATACTTTAATATATACGGAAGAACTAAATCTTTTAATAAATGATATCAGTACATCGAAAAGAAAACTCGATTTGGCTGCCATTGTACTAAAAAACGGGGAATTCAATTTAGTTCAGTACAAAGGGGAGGCACATGACAACCTTAACTTTATTCTCGATTATTTTTCCTCAAGCGACACTACATCTTCAGGTGCTCCCTGGAAAATTAATATTCGAAAACTTACTCTTGATAATTTCAGTTTTAAAAATGAAATTGAAGATGATTTGCATTTAGAAAAAGGAGTTGATTTTTCTCATTTACTGGTTAATAATATTCATGGTATATTTTCGGACTTTACAAATGAAAATGATTCTTTGTATGTAAAAATAAACAAGCTCTCCTTCAAAGAAAAAAGTGGATTTAAAGTAAATGAATTTTCCGCTAAAACAAATTTATCATCAACTGAAATTCGTCTGAAGGAACTAAAAATTCTCACACCCCATACAGACCTTCATACTGATCTCGTTTTTCGCTTCGATAGTATTCCCTGTTTTGATGAATTTACTTCAAGGGTTAACTGGACGACTGACTTTGTAAACACTACAGTATCATTTTCAGATATAGCTTATTTTGCTCCTGAATTAACAGGCCTGGATCGATCTGTTAAGATTAATGGTTTGTTCAAAGGATCCGTAAATAATTTTAAAGGAAGAAATGTTTCACTGCAATGGGGCAGTCGTTCAGCTTTCCGGGGTAATATTTCTATGCGGGGATTACCGATTATTGACGATACCTATGCAGATATTACTGCCGATAAAATAAATACAAACAAAGATGACTTGGAGTGGTTTCCGGTTCCTCCTTTTAACGAAGGTAAGCACATTGATATTCCCAAAAACCTGGAAACCCTTGGTGAAGTAACCTTTAAAGGAAAGTTTACCGGCTTCTTCAGCGATTTTGTTGCTTATGGAAATATCAATACGGCATTGGGTTCAATAAATTCCGATTTGAATTTAAAGTATAATAAAAAAACGAAATCATCAGAATACAGCGGTCATGTTTCCGCGTATAATTTTGATGCGGGAAAAATAGCACTTCTGGATGATCTGGGCAGAGTTACTTTCAGTCTGAATGTGGAAGGTTCCGGACTTAAATTTGATAATATCAATGCGCAGCTCGAAGGCAATATTGGAAAATTGGAATATAAAAATTATCCTTACAAAAATCTTGTTGTCAATGGAGAGATTGCTAAGAAACTTTTTAATGGATCGCTTACGGTAAAGGAGGAAAATGTCGACTTAAGTTTTAACGGCTCCATTGATTTTAGAAATAAATTACCGGAATTTAATTTCAATGCAGAGGTCAACACTGCCCGCCTGGATGTTTTAAATCTTTTTAAGACAAAAGAAAATACAATTTTACAGACGTCGATAAATTCTCATTTTAAAGGAATTAAAATGGATGATATCGTCGGCGGAATAGAAATTAAAAATACCAATTTCACCACTGGAAAAAAACTTTACCACATTAATTCAATTGTTGTTGATGCACAAAAGTCAGATAAAATAAGATCCTTCGATATTCTTTCAGATAATGTTGATGCACATTTTAACGGCGAATTTGAATTAATGAAATTGGGAGATGCACTCAAAGAGATTTTGCCACATTATCTTCCATCTGTTGTAATGCCCCGGAAATCATTTTTCAGCAATCAGAATTTCACATATGATATCAGGATTAAAAACCTGAATGTATTTACAGAAAATGCTTTTCCTTCCTGGGATTTTGCTCCAAATACAACCTTGAAGGGAAACTTAAATACCGTTGAGAATAATTTATCTCTTAGCATTTCTTCGGAGAAAATTAACTTCGGAAAATTTGCTTTTGAAAATTTCTCCATGAATGTTTCCGGTAATAATTCGGAACTAAATCTGAATACAAAAGCGGAACGCATAAGTAGTGATGGAAAAAAGTTAATTGATATGCCCCAGTTAACTGCTCATGCAAATAATAATAAGATTGATTACGATTTACAATTGGCTGATCAGGATACACAGTCGACAAGGGCACATTTAAAAGGCTCCATGAACTTTTTCTCAGCCTCTAATTTTAATTTCAAAATCGATAGTTCTTTACTTGTTATTGAAAATGAACAATGGAAAATTGACAATAATAACTTATTAGTTTTTGATACCACTTCAATCACTGTTAATTCTCTTGAATTAAGTAAGGGAAATGAAATAATAAAAATCAATGGTTCCCTTGGAAAAAATCCAGAAGACAAACTTGGGTTAAATCTCTCCGGATTCAGTCTTGATCATTTGAACACATTTATTAAAAGCAGTAAAACCGTCTTTGGCGGCATTATTAATGGTAATGTTTATTTAACCAATGCATATACAAAGCCAAGGCTTGAAACCGACCTCAATATTTCAGATTTGTCCGTTAACGGTGATACACTTGGCAATACTTCCATTCGTTCCGATTATGACAGTGATCAGGATTTTGTTCATTCTGAAATCAGCGTTGTAAAAGGCTCTGCAATAATAGTGGATGTTAAAGGCAAATACTATGTAAAACGCGAAAACGATAATCTGGCTTTTACCATTCGACTAAACAATTTGTATTTACATCCTATAGAACGCTACATTGATGATATCATGACCGACATGCACGGTAAGGTTTCTGCAGACCTGGAATTAACAGGCTCTTTCCGAAAACCTATATTAAATGGCACCGTTGATCTAAATAAAACAAGTCTTATCGTCAATTACCTGAATACACGTTATAGTTTTAGTACTACGGTAAAGGTTAAAGAGAATGAATTTATTATTGATGATTTAAAAATCATCGATGCCAACAATAATCAGGCACTGGCTAATGGCAAAGTTTATCATAATTATTTTTCCAACTTTAGATTTGATGTTGAATTGCAGGCTAACAAATTCCAGGTTTTAAATACAACAATAAAGGATAATTCCCTTTATTACGGATTTGCAAATGCCAGCGGCTATGCTCAATTTAAAGGTCCATTGGATAATATGAATATGGATATTTCCATGAGCCCCGATAAGGGAACTGTCATTAACATTCCTTTGAACACATATGAAGATCTTAGCAGAAGCAATTTCATAACCTTTATTAATCGTTCACAAAACGATTCGAGCGAACTTGTGCGCAGTCATGTTGATCTATCGGGAATACGATTAAATATGAACCTTGACATGAACCGAAATGCTTTAATCAATATAATTTTTGATGAGAAAATTGGCGATGTAATTTCCGGCAGTGGTACGGGTAGTTTAAGGCTTGACATAAATACATCAGGAAACTTCAATATGTATGGAACTTATAACATTGAAAAGGGGGATTATCTATTTACACTTCAAAATCTTATAAATAAAAAATTTAACATCGATCCGGGTGGAAGAATTACCTGGGCAGGAGATCCCTACGAAGCAATTATTGATATATCTGCAGTTTATGTTGTTTATACTTCAACACTTTACAATGTTTTACCGGATGATACCACTTTTAAAAGGCGTGTTCCCGTAGATTGCAGAATTTTTCTATCGAATAAATTAATGAACCCAACTATTAATTATGAGATTGCAGTACGAGGATTAGCACCAACGGAAGAAGGACTTGTAAGAACTATTCTTAATTCGGAAGAGCAATTAAGCAAGCAAATGTTTGGCTTATTGCTATTCAATCAGTTTTTACCTACAGCAGGAACCGGGCAGTCAATCACACGTCTTAATGCAGGTTCCGGAGCAGGAGCAAGTGCCAGCGAATTATTAAGTAATCAGGTCAGCAACTGGCTTGGACAAATTTCAAAAGATGTCAATATTGGATTTAACTACCGTTCAGCCGATTCCTATACCAATGAAGAAGTCAAATTAATTTTTTCTAAATCGCTACTCAACGACAGACTGCTCATAGAAGGAAATGTAGGATATTTAAAGGACCAGACCTATGTTAACAGCAATGTCGTTGGCGACTTTTACGCAGAATATAAGGTAAGTCCCGATGGCCGTTTCAGAGTAAAAGGATTCAATAGATCCAATGCCGATAACATTATCAATTATTCTCAGGCCCCCTACAGCCAGGGTTTCGGTATCTTTTATCGTCAGGATTTTGATACATGGAAAGATCTCATGATAAAGTTGAGACTTTCGCATAAGGACGAGGAAAATAAAACTCCTTAACAGAAGAATTATTTCCGGCACATAAGGCACTCTTTTAAATAATTGTCCAATTAATAAATCGACAAATTTTGGATTAACGGTGAGTCCATTCAGGTGCTGTAATTTTTATGGTTCAATTTGCTTTGTTCCTTAATTCTACTACTTTTGGGGGTATTATTGCGCCTTTTGTAGGGTAAAGGTGCGTATACTTTTATGTTAGCGTTCAGCATCTGCTCCGAATCAAGTCCGCAGCTTAACGAACCTTTTCTATTTCATATCAAGTTGTCGCCCGCCCTCAAAATGTTACAGGTGTAATGAGTGCGTCATTTGAAATGCGTTTTGCCAAATAATGGTTTGAGTCCCGCAGGTAAAGTTGTTTGCGGGTTGTGAGATGGTTTGCACGCGTAAATTGTATTAGTGTTTTAATCTCGCTTTTCCACTTTCGGTTTTTCATCTAAAAACGTTCCACGAAAAACATCCGGTGCGTTTCTCAAAATGCCAACCGCTAACAAAAAGCTTACCACAATGGCTAAGGAAGTGGCGCTTAATTGGCGGGGATTATTTTAAAAGTCGTACGTTGCGCCAATAAATATTTTATCTTTGAATAAATATAGCCACTGCGGTAAGCTTCCGCACGTTAGCGGTCATCATCTGCTTCGAATCAAGTCCGCAGCTTAACGAACCTTTTCTATTTCATATCAAGTTGTCGCCCGCCCTCAAAATGTTAAAGGTGTAATGAGTGCGTCACTTGAAATGCGTTTTGCCAAATAA
>JANOVM010000027.1:0-25581 GCA_031417395.1 Bacteroidota bacterium
TAAACACAACCTGATGTTGGATCGCAAGAATCGTCTGTGCAAACATTATTATCGTTACATACTACCGCTGCGCCAGGCGTTGAAACGCCATTAACGCAAGCATCACCTGTAGTGCAGGCATTGCCATCATCGTATACATTGGTATTGTCATTGGTAAAAATGCAGCCTGTTGCCGGATCACAAGAATCGTCTGTACAGATATTGTTATCGTCACAAACTACAGCAGCGCCAGGCGTTGAAACGCCGTTTACACAAGCATCACCTGTAGTGCATGCATTGCTGTCATCGTAAGTATTAGTATTATCGTTAGTATAAACACAACCTGTTGCAGGATCGCAGGAATCGTCTGTACATACATTGTTGTCGTCACAAACTGTTGCAGCCCCAGGGGTGGCAACTCCGTTTACACATGCATCGCCTGTTGTGCAGGCATTGCCGTCATCGTAAGTATTGGTATTGTCATTGGTATAAACACAACCTGATGCAGGATCACAGGAATCGTCTGTACAAAGGTTGCTGTCGTCACAAACTACTGCAGCACCCGGTACTCCTATGCCACCCGAACAAAGATCTCCGTTCGTACATGCATTGCCATCTGTGTATACATTTGTATCATCGTTGGTAAAAACACAACCCGATGCCGGATCGCATGAATCGTCTGTACATTGATTGTTATCGTTACATACAACCGGTGAACCGGATGTTGCTACGCCATTAACACAAGCATCACCTGATGTACAAGCATTGCCGTCATCGTAAGCATTTGTATTATCATTGGTATAAACACAGCCTGAAGCAGGATCACATGAATCGTCGGTACAGATATTATTATCGTTGCAAACTATCGGTGAGCCCGAAACCCCAACTCCTGCAACGCAAGCATCGCCTGATGTACAAGCATTGCCATCGTCATAAGCGTTAGTATCATCGTTGGTATAAACACAACCTGAAGTTGGATCGCATGAATCGTCTGTACAAACATTGTTATCGTTACAAACTACAGGATAACATGAAGATGCTACTACGCCAATAAAAGCATCACCTGTTGTGCAGGCATTATTATCGTCGTATGCGTTTGTATCATCGTTAGTATAAACGCATCCTGTTGCCGGATCACATGAATCGTCCGTACAGATATTGCTATCGTCACAAACTACTGCAGCACCCGGTACTCCTATGCCACCCGAACAAAGATCTCCGTCCGTACATGCATTGCCGTCTGTGTATACATTTGTATCATCATTGGTATAAACACAACCCGATGCCGGATCGCATGAATCGTCTGTACATTGATTGTTATCGTTACAAACTACCGCTGCGCCAGGCGTTGAAACGCCATTTACGCAAGCATCGCCGGATGTACAGGCATTGCCGTCGTCGTAAGCATTTGTATTGTCATTGGTATAAACACAACCTGTTGCAGGATCGCATGAATCGTCTGTACAGATATTGTTATCGTCACAAACTACTGCTGTTCCTGATGTACCAACACCTGCTACACAAGCATCGCCTGTTGTGCAAGCATTGCCATCGTCATAAGCATTCGTATCGTCATTTGTGTAAACACAGCCTGATGTTGGATCACATGAATCGTCTGTACAAACATTGTTGTCGTTGCAAACTACCGGTGAACCGGATGTTGCTACGCCGTTAACACAAGCATCACCTGATGTGCAGGCATTGCCGTCGTCGTAAGTATTGGTATTGTCATTAGTATAAACACAACCTGATGCAGGATCACAGGAATCGTCTGTACAAAGGTTGCTATCATCACAAACTACTGCAGCACCCGGTACTCCTATGCCACCCGAACAAAGATCTCCGTCCGTACATGCATTGCCGTCTGTGTATACATTTGTATCATCGTTGGTATAAACACAACCCGATGCCGGATCGCAGGAATCGTCTGTACATTGATTGTTATCGTTACAAACCGTCGGTGCTCCCGGTGTGGCTGTTCCGTTAACACACGCATCGCCTGTTGTACAAGCATTACCGTCATCAAAAGGAGTACTATTATTATTCGTATAAACACAACCTATTGACGGATTGCAAGAATCGTCTGTACAAAGATTATTATCGTTACAAACCACTGCCGTTCCGGAAACACCTGTTCCGCTTGAACAATAATCGCCGGATGTACATGCACTGCCATCGCTGTATAAATTAGTGTCATCGTTTGTATAAACGCAACCCAAAGAAGTATCGCAAGCATCGTCTGTACATGGATTATTATCGTTACAAACAGTTGCAGCTCCAGGGGTGGCAACTCCGTTTACACATGCATCGCCTGTTGTACAGGCATTACTATCATCGTATGGAGTGCTGTTATTATTCGTATAAACACAACCTATTGATGGATTACAAGAATCGTCTGTACAAAGGTTACTGTCGTCACAAACTACTGCTGTTCCTGAAACACCTGTTCCGCTTGAACAATAATCGCCGGATGTACATGCACTGCCGTCGCTGTAGGTGTTCGTGTCATCGTTTGTATAAACACAGCCTGATGAAGTATCGCAAGCATCGTCTGTACATTGATTATTATCGTTACAAACTGTCGGTGCTCCCGGTGTGGCTGTTCCGTTCACACATGCATCGCCTGTTGTACAAGCATTGCCGTCATTATAAGGAGTACTATTATTATTTGTATAAACACAACCTATTGCAGGATTGCATGAATCGTCTGTACAAAGGTTGTTATCGTTACAAACTACTGTTGTACCCGAAACACCTGTTCCGCTTGAACAATAATCTCCGGATGTACATGCACTACCATCGCTGTAAACATTTGTATCATCGTTTGTATAAACACAGCCGGATGAGGTATCGCAAGCATCGTCTGTACATTGATTGTTATCGTTACAGACAATAGTTGTATTTACCGGCAATCCTGTAACTGAGTTACAGCCATCTGTTGTACATGCATTGCCATCGTTAATAATTGAACATCCTACTTCGCCAATAGAAAAATCACTGAAGGATGAAATTCCTGTTGCCTTTGTGGACGTTGAAGTTTTAGTTCCAATTGTTGTTGTATTCCAATTGCCGCCGGAATCGTACCTGCGAACTACAAAACTTGAAGTCAGTGCTCCTAAATCCAGGTCGACTGGCGAAGAACCAATAAATGTAAATGTTGCATCATAGGTACTGAATGCTAAACTTGCATCTTTTGTAAGGTTCCAGTAGCGATTAACACTTTTTGCAGGATTAATTCCGGAAAGAGAAATAGTCGGATGATCACCGGAGGTTGTATATGCGGTTAATTTACCGGCAACAGAAACGCTGGCAAAATCAACCTGGACAGGAGTATAATTTGCTGCATCACCTATATTAAAAGTACGACTAATTGATCCGGCACTTGTTGGTATATTCCATAGAAGATTTCCATATACGTATTTTCCCGTACCGGCTCCTGAAACTGTTACCCCGGATGCTAAAGAAAGGGTTTTCGTGCCTGTAGTAATCCTTGCCGGGCTTGATGTAAATGTAAGGGCATTGGTAGTTCCATTTATTGATGCATCCTGCGATAGGGATATTCCACCGGTATTACTTACTGTTAAATTATTGAAAGGGGTAGCAGTTGTTCCATCAATAGTTTGAGATGCAGTTCCATTAAAAGTAACTGTTCCTGTTCCTGATGTAAAGGTTCCGCTGTTACTCCAGTTGCCGCTAATACCTATGTTTAAACTGTTTGCATTGAGTGTTGTCCCAGTTGCAATACTTAAATTCCCTTTAATTGTTGCTGCAGTATTTAATCTAACACTTGGTGTTCCGGTAGCATTAATGGTAAGATTTGGAAACACATTTGTTGCTCCTGAAGCAGCCCCAACCTGGAAAGCAGGGGAGCCGGTTGTAGAGGCATTTCCAAATTGAACAGTACCGCCAGTGATAGAAACAGTACCGGCTGCTGACATTCTATAGTCAACTCCTGATGATACCTTTTGAATTATTATTGTCCCTAAACTCATGTTGAAGGAAGAAGAAGTTCCTGAAGCTGGTATATCGAAACTTGCAATTGTGGTACTTGTATTTGCAGGAGTTGCGGATCCCATAGAAGTAGTAAGTATTCCTCCACTCATTGAAAAAGCAATTGAATTTGTTGATGTAGCAGATGTTGGTGCAAAACGAGCAGCTACATTAAAAGCTCCACCTTCCATTGTAAAGGTTGAGCCATTTCCCCAGGTTAATGAATTATTCGATGTTCCTACGTTATAGGTACCTGCTGTTATTCGTATTAAGCCATTCAGTGTTGCAGTATTACTTTGTGCAGTGACAGTAACATTTGCATTATTTAACCAAAGACCTGAATTAGCCGCTATCGTATAACCTGTCGCAGAAAAGAATGTATTAGACAACGTAAAGGAAGATGATAATTTTAAAATACCGGAAGTCAATGTCAAAAACCCTGCAGCAACGGTTAAATTTGTAGAGGTAAATTCAACGATTCCGTTTGTAGCAAAAGGTGATCCTGTATTAGCTATTGCAATTGCATTAAAGGTATTTGTAGCACCTGTTCCACTAACTGTCTGGTTGGCACTTCCGCTGAAAGTTGTGGTACCTCCCAGAGTTAGAGAAGCATTGTTAATAATATTATTCTTAAAAGTATGTGACAAAGAACCGCCGGCGAATGCTCCTGAAGTGACAGTTAGGTCTCCGTTTATTGTAAGTGCAACAGTTGCTGTAGTTGTGCCTCCGTTAACAATAAGATTATTAAAGATGTTAAATGCACTATTAGGTAAATTATTATTTGCTGTAAATTCAATTGTTCCGGCTCCGGGGCTAAATGAATAGTTATTATTCGGACCCGCTAAAACTATATTTGAACAAATCAACTTACCCTGGTTTGTCATGTTTAAAGTTGGCGCCTTACTACCACTATTTGACCCCGCAGTAAAGGTCAGAGCACCGGAAATAGTTAATTGATTAGTTCCGGTAGATAAATAGTTCAAAGTTGTAGCATTGCTTGTTGCATTTATATTCAAAGTTGCACAAGCAGCATTTGAAATATTAATAGTTACCGTTGCGCCATTTACAATGGTAACATTATCTATTGCGCCGGGAACTGCCCCTCCCACCCAGGTAGTAGTAGAATTCCAATTTCCACCAGTTGTAGTTGAAGAAATATTTGCAGCATTTGCTCCATTCCCCAAAACCCCAACGGTTAGCAACCCAATAATCATCCAAAGCTTTAAAGAAAAATTAAAGCCGGAAGTTTTAAACATTGTCTTGCTACAACAATTAACTCCTAAAATTAGCTGAATTGAACTTTTGTAAGTGTGTTTCATGTTTGTGTGGTATAGTTGTTGGTCTTTATTATTTGAAGAATATTATTTTAATTATCTATAAATTGAGCTATTTAATTATTGATTTTTATTCTTTTAATTTAGGTTTTTAGGAGTGCAGTATATATCAAGGAGTATATGTTTTAAAAAATTATTATATCTATGCCTGTATCAATTTGGCGAAAGGACGTATTAATAGGGTAAACATATACTTTAACTTTGTATTAAAATATGTGAAATAAAGTTGAATAAGAACATTTATTAAATTAGAAATCAAAATTATATCTAAATATTAATACTAAAATTAAATTAATATTATTTTTTGATCATGCTGTTTTTTTGTCCATAATCTGAAGGTATGGAACCAACAGAAAAAATTGAAGATGCTCTGAATACCTGAATTGTAGAGGGCTCCAAATATAAAAATAAAAGCATATAATTTTTATAGATTTATAAATAAATTAAGTTAATTACGCGAAAAGACTTTTCTGCTTGGTGTTTGAAGCAATACAACCTCTTAAATACCTAATTTTAAAGGATTTTGAATATATATATAAAGTAATTATTTCAATTAATACTATTAAAAAAATATCATTTATAACAGAAATATCGTTTTTAATTAGATCTTTTAAAGAAACTAAAATTGAATTAAAATAATAAAATAATTCAAAAAACAAACTTTTTTAAAATCATTAGCAACTGATTACTCAATAAAAACAATACTTTCAGAAGCTTTTATCAAATCATTAAAAAGTATTTATTCAATCAATAATATAAATTATGCGATTTTAAGTGCCATTTTAAACAATCAATTATCCGATTAATTATGGGTAAACAATTAAAATTTTAAAACATTATTACCTTTAATACTCTCCGATTGGGAAGGTTTTATTGATTATTAAATAAAAGGAATTCTATGTTAAATCCAAATTAATCCACGTTCCCTGAGCCCAATGTCATTAAGTTAAACACAAGAATTCATATTAAGTAAATGCTTTTAGAAGCGACAGGCCCTTTAGGGCTTAACTTTTGGTAACAGTAGGCAACGCGATCACGTCGAGCCACTTTAGGGGCGAACTCTTTAAACACAACGCATATGTCAATTTATACAACAGCGTAAAAGTTCCTGCATATATTAGTTGCATTAATTGATCCCAATTGGGAATATGAAATATAAATTTAATTGGCAGGGTGGTTACGGAGCCTTTTCTTATAGCAAATCCGATTTGATGATAAGTTGTCGGGTAGGTGAATACTGTGTGCTTTCGTTGTCGAAAAAAGCTGTGTGTTTAAAGAGTGCGCCCCTAAAGGGGCTTAGCGCTCTTGTATTGTCCAAAAGTTACCAAGAGTATGGCCCTAACGGGCCTAAGAATTCCATAAAATGAATACTCAAATAGGAATGACGGGAAACAAAATAATTTTATATACCTGAAAAAAAACGAGACCTTATTTATTCTCATTCCAGCGCTTCGAAATGCGTTTACTTTTACGCATCATCTTCTTCGTATTTTTAGTCTGAATCTTAACCTGACGCTTCCTCCCTCTTTCATTTCCCTTCTCAATCTTCTTATGCAATTTCTCCTTTTACTTGTCCGCTTTACGCTGCTGGGAAGATCCGGGGGCTGACCTTGGAGAACGGGCATCGATATCCTGGCCAAAAACAGTAAAAGCCAGCAATAGAGATGTCAGGGTTAGAATTCCTTTTAACCAACGTCTCTTTTTCAATATTTCTTTCATACTCTTTAGCTCTTAACTTCCAGATCCATGCCGCATTTAGGGCATTGTGCTGCTGTATCACTCACTATCTCCGGATGCATCGGACAGGTATACTCAGTTTTAGCAGCTTTTGTTTGAGTTGAATCCGAAGTTGTACCTTCTGCATTTTTGTTTTCATTACTTTTACAGGAAATAAAAGCAAAAACAATCAAGACATAAATTAAACGTTTCATAATTACAGTTATTTTGATCTGAACAAATATAGTTATCAAAATTTTAATTAATCGGCCTTTGCAAATGATTTATAAAAACTTACCAAGAACTATTTTGTTACTATTTATGGTTTTCCTTTCCTGCAAAAAGAATAAACAGGTCGATCAAATACCCAATGTTTCTGTTAGTGTTAATGTTTACCTGAATTTACCCTCAAATTCCGCTTTAAACAGCATTGGAAATTATGTAAAAGTACAGGGTGGTTACAGAGGAATAATAGTCTACAGAAGATCACAAACTGAATTTGCGGCTTTTGACCTTGCCTGCCCGTTCGATCCTTCTGCAAGCGGAGCTATTCTGCAAGTCGATTCCAGTGGTGTTGCCCTTGTTGATTATCATTGCGGAAGCCGTTTTAACCTGGGCTATGGAACCATCCTTAACGGTCCGGCAACGATTCCTATGAAAGAGTATAGTACCGATTATGACGGTAACAATATAGTTTATGTTTATAACTGAGATTAAGTGAGCCAATTCTCTTCCGAAAATTCTAATGTTCTTCCTTTAGCATAACCTCTTCCTGTTAAAAACGAAAGATGTGTTGATAATAACATTGGTTAAGTTTAAGTATAAATAATTGACATATAAGCACTTATAATGTTTTCGGATAAAATATTCTCTTAGATCATTGAATATTTTAGAACAAAAAAAATTTATCTCCGGACGTTAATAATATTATTAATGTTCATCCATCATCCTTATACTTGCTGAGGCAAATAAAAAAAAGAAAAAAAATATTCAATTATATTTGGTTGTAATAAAATGGATGTTGTAATTTTGATAAATGCCTTCTACTATTGTATAATAAACCTTTAACCTGAATAATAAAATTACCCCATGGCAACTAAAAAGAAACCCGCAAAAAAAGCGAAAGCTAAAAAACCAGCTAAGAAAAAAGCTGCCGTAAAAAAATCCGGCAAAACCGCCGCTTCTAAGAAGAAAGCCGCGCCAAAGAAAGCCGTTAAGAAAACAGCTAAAAAAGCGCCCGCTGCTAAAAAGAAAGCTCCTGTTAAAAAAGCTGTCGTTAAAAAGCCCGCTGCTCCAAAACCAGCTGCGAAGAAACCGGCTGCTCCTAAGCCAGCAGCTAAAAAACCGGCTGCTCCTAAACCTGCTGCGAAAAAACCTGCTCCTTCAAAACCTTCCATTAAACCGGAAAAAAGAAGTCAGCCTGATTTATTCGTTCGCGAAACAGAAATCATAGAAATTACTCCAATGGATAATGAACCTTTGGATGCTTCTGATGAAACGCTTCCTCTGGATGGTGATCTGAAAGATTTCGACAGCACTTCCGGTATGAGTGATTTTGATGATGAAGATGATTTTTAGAAAATGTAATTAGCTAATTACCTGTTAACATTTAGCATTTAGTTAGCTAATTATTTTGATTCGTATAGCGCCCCTCCGCAGTTATCTACAAGGGCACCTGTAACGCTTTTCAGGCAATTGACTTCATTTCGTACTCTCAGAACACCTAAAAAAGCAAAAATAATTGCTTCTTTGAATTCAATTATTTTTTTCTCAGGAATTACTATTTCTTGCCGGTAAAGTATTGAAATCCTATCGACAAGGTATTTATTGTATGCGCCGCCCCCTGTTATTAGCATCTTCCCTTTTGCACCGCTCTTGCTTAAGCATGCTGAAACTTGCCGGGCTATGTGCTCACAAAAAGTGGCCAGTATATTTTCCACACTGCTTTGGCTTGCTTCAAGCAGAGGAAGTAAATCCTTTTCCACATCTTCTCTCCCCAATGATTTTGGAAACTGTTTAGAATAATAGGAAAGGTTATTCAAGCGATTCAATAATTCAACATCCGGACTCCCTTTTTCAGCAAGCAATCCATCCCTGTCAAACGACATTCCTTTTTTCATGGAAAAGTAGTTAAGGACAAGATTACAAGCACAGATATCGAACGCTTTTCTATCACTTCCTTCTTCATAGGAAATATTTGCAATCCCACCCAAATTAAGACAAAAAGCAAAGTCAGAAAAAAGATGCCTGTCACCAATGGGCACCAAAGGAGCGCCTTGTCCACCTAATGCTACATCTAAACTTCTGAAATCACATACTACTCTGCACGATGATGCAGCTGAAAGTGCTGCCCCGGAACCAATCTGTTTAGTATATCCTTTATGCGGTTGATGAAAAACCGTATGTCCGTGCGATGAAATAAAATCAGGAGAAATGTTATTTTTCCGGCAAAACTCCCCGGCAATTTTCCCAAGGTAGTTTCCGTAAAGGAAGTCCACTTCAGAAATTTTTTCTGCTGAAGAAAGATGAAGTTCTCCCAACAGCTTTTTCCAGTATTCATCATAGGCAATGGTTTCACAATAAATCAGTTCAAATGTCCAATGACTGGCATGGCTGAATTCGCAGTATGCAATATCAACTCCATCGAGCGAGGTGCCTGACATCAGGCCTATTACCTTGTATTTTGACATCTTATGTTAACAGGTGGAATGAATTGAATATTGACACTTACTTGTCCTTGTTAATGACCGACAAATCGTGTACGTTTGTCGCCACAATAAATAAAAAGAATAATTGATTTTCGCTATAAAAAAGCGAATTCTATCAACAATCCGGATATGAACTTTGAATTGAGTGAAGAACACCTTATGATCCGCAATGCAGCGCGGGATTTTGCACAAAATGAGCTAAAACCCGGTGTCATTGAAAGGGATGAACATCAAAAATTCCCACACGAACAGGTTAAGAAAATGGCCGATCTTGGATTTTTGGGCATGATGGTAAATCCAAAATACGGCGGCGGTGGTATGGATACAATTTCCTACGTTCTTGCTATGGAAGAAATCTCTAAAGTTGATGCTTCCGCTTCTGTTATTATGTCTGTCAATAACTCTCTTGTTTGTTATGGCCTTGAAAAGTTTGGTACGGAAGAACAGAAAATGAAATACCTGGTTCCACTAGCCAAAGGTGAAGTTCTCGGAGCTTTTTGTCTGAGCGAACCTGAAGCAGGTTCTGATGCCACATCGCAGCACACAACCGCTATTGATGCCGGCGATCATTACATTTTGAACGGAACAAAAAACTGGATTACCAATGGGTCAACTGCTTCTGTTTATCTTGTCATGGCACAGACCGATGCCTCAAAAAAACACAAAGGAATTAATACCCTCATCGTTGAAAAAGGAATGCCCGGTTTTACCATTGGACCTAAAGAAAATAAACTAGGCATTCGCGGAAGTGATACTCATTCCCTTATGTTTTCTGATGTAATAGTTCCAAAAGCAAACCGTATTGGTGAAGAAGGGTTTGGATTTAAATTCGCAATGCAGACACTTGCCGGTGGACGCATTGGTATCGCTTCCCAGGCGCTTGGTATTGCTTCCGGTGCCTATGAACTTGCTCTTAACTATTCCAAAGAACGCAAAGCTTTTGGCGTAGCAATATCTCAACACCAGGCCATTCAATTTAAGCTTGCCGATATGGCCACTGAAATTGATGCTTCCCGTTTACTCTGCCTGAAAGCTGCATGGTTAAAAGACATGGGACAGGATTACTCTCTCGCTTCTTCCATGGCCAAACTCTTTGCTTCAAAGGTCGCTATGGATACTGCAGTTGAGGCCGTGCAAATTCACGGAGGCTATGGCTTTGTAAAAGATTTTCATGTGGAGCGACTGATGCGTGATGCTAAAATCACACAGATTTACGAAGGTACTTCAGAGGTTCAAAAAATCGTTATCTCCCGTGCCGTGCTCGGTAAATAATTTATTTACATAAGAAATATTGTGATGAACCCCCGTCGGATTCTGATTCTTTTTTTTATCGTTTTTATTTCAGCCTGTAAACAGCAAAAAGAATTGGTGTATTTTCAGGGTGCTATTCCTCAACTGGATAAAGACAGCCTGTATAAAGTCAGAATTTATCCGGGTAATATACTTTCCATAAATATTTTTACAATTAACACTGAAGCTTATCCTTACTTGTCTGCTCCGAACCAGTATGCACCAACTGATAACAGATCCGCTTATGAAAAAGGTTATATTGTAAACGATAAAGGCGAAGTGAAACTGCCGCTAATTGGTAAAATTCTATTGAAAGGACTTACCCTTGGCGAAGCAACGGCTTTGGTGGAAAACAAATTTCAAGCGTTCATTGAAGACCCAATTGTTACTATAAAAAATCTAAGTTATAAAGTAACCGTTTTAGGTGAAGTAAACAAACCTGGCACCTTTAACATTGCAAATGAAAAAGCAAGCTTACCGGAAGTTTTAGGCATGGCCGGAGATCTTTCCCAATATGCCGATCGTAAAAGCCTCCGAATCATCCGTGAAGAAAATGGACAGCGCCAGGATTTTTTCGTTGACCTGACAGACGCAAAATCCCTTTCCGCTTCCAGTTATTACCTCCACCCTGATGATATAATTTATGTACAGCCTTTGCCAAGGCGTGCTTTCCAGAATATAAGTCCTTCCGTGACGCTCTTTACTTCGATTCTTACAACAACCGTTGTCGTACTTACTTTTATTCTTACCCGGTAATGATAAACAATCAGGAAATCCGCAGAAACGACGATGAGATTGACTTGCGTTTATTCTTTCATAACATAAGAAGGAAGTGGCATTATTTTGTGATTTCACTGCTGATATTTGCTTTGGCCGCTTTTCTTTATATCCGTTTTACATTGCCCGTTTACGAAGCAACTTCCAGTGTACTCATTAAGGATAGTAAGAAAACTTCAAAAAATATTGAAGATATACTAACGGGTGATCTCTTTGGCAATACTAAAAACATAGCTACGGAAATTGGTATTCTTCGCTCGCGCTCAGCTTTTGAAGAAACAATACAAGAGCTAAATCTTGGCATCAGTTATTTTTCTAAAGGAAGTTTGTTCAGTTACCCTATTTACACAAAAACTCCTTTTAGTGTAAATGTAATAAACATCAAAGATGGAGTTTATGATGAAAAGTTCCAGCTAACGATTCTTGATACTTCCCGATTTACACTGGAGCTAAAAGCCGACAATAGTTCTCTTAACGATTATAAATATACAGGCACCCATCGTTTCGGAGAAGAAATTAAAACTCCATTTTTTAGTCTGTCTGTTAGCCGAAATGAAAATGCTTTCGATCCTTCAAAGGAGGATGAGTATTATTTCGTCATTAACTCCATGAATAAGCTATTCTCTTATTACAACGATAAGATGAAGGTGGAACCCATTAATAAAGATGCTACGATCGTTCAAATAACTGTTCAGGACAACATTCCTGAACGGGCTGTCGATTTTTTAAATGCCATGGGCGTAGTTTATATTAACCGCGATGTAAAAGATAAATCATCCGTAGCTGCGCTTACACTGAAATTTGTTGATGAACAACTGGAAGAGATCAGCAAAACCCTGAACAGCACAGAACTTGAATTGCAGAAATTCAAAGAAAAAAAAGGAACCGTCGACCTCAGCGAAGAATCCAAAACATATCTTGAAAGAGTTACCGCTGTTGATGAAGATAAAATGAAAGCGGAAATAAGCCTCCGCACACTTGATAACCTCTACGATTATGTTTCCGGTAATAAAGACGTAGAAAGCTTTGCTCCTTCCAGTATGGGAAATCCCGACCCGCTGTTGGTTGAACTCATTACTAAACTCAAAGAGCTGCAAAGCAAACGCAAAAGTCTGATGTATGGCAGCAGCCAGCAATCGCCTGCCGTAAAAGTAATTGACGAACAAATCGAACAAGCCAAACGATCGATCATAGAAAACATTAACAACATCAGGAATATGACACGATCAAATTTGCAGGGTTTGAGCAAGCAGTTGGTAGAATACGAAAGCCTGATTCGTAAAATCCCAAACATGGAAAGGGAATTGCTGGGCATACAAAGGAACTTTTCTGTGAATGAAAATATTTACCTCTACCTGCTTCAGAAAAAAGCGGAAACAGGAATAGCCAAAGCAACAGCTGTGTCTGATAATAAAGTACTGGATACTGCTTCACTCAATGACATACCTGTTATTCCCAATCGGAAAGCAGTACTAATCATTACCCTCATTCTGGCACTTGTACTGCCTGTCATTATAATTCTTTTACAGGGCTATTTTAAAAACACAATTAGTAATCGTGCCGATGTAGAGAAGCTGACCAAAATTCCAATCATTGGTGTTGTCGGACATTTGAGTACAGGAGATCGCCTTATCGTATCTTCTAAACCGAAGTCATCCATTGCAGAGGCTTTTCGTTCCATACGCGCAAACCTTATGTTCTTTGGTCTGGCTGATCAGCACAAAATAGTTTTAGTTACATCCTCCGTCGGCGGCGAAGGGAAATCTTTCTCTACATTAAATCTTGCTACTGTTCTTTCACTTCAGCATCACAAAGTTATTATTGTCGGAATGGATCTACGGAAACCGCAATTGATCCATGATCTGGGCGTTGAAAATACAGACGGTGTAAGTACACTGCTGATTGGAAAATCGACATTGGAAAAAGTAATACAGAAAACAAATATTGAAGGACTCGACATTATTCCTTCCGGACCTATTCCTCCAAACCCTGCTGAACTTCTTTCGAAAAAAGAAACCTTAGTATTGCTTGATACCCTCCGCGAGAGATACGACTACATTCTCATTGACACACCGCCTGTTGGCATTGTCAGTGATGCAATGGTGCTGATGAACTATGCCGACATTAATGTTTTTATTTTACGTGAAAACTATTCAAAGAAAGAATACATCAAAACCATTAACGATTACTATGCACAGGGAAAAGTTAAAAACCTCTGCATACTTTTAAACGATGCCGGTGTTAACCAACGTTACGGTTATGGATACGGATACAGTTATGGTTATTATGGTTACGGGTATTACGACGAGGAAAAGAAAAAGAAAAGTTTCTTTAAGAGAGCGCGTAGAAAAGATTAATTTCACCGTTGCGAACCTTGAAAGGAAGGATTTAAGGATTTTCATGACACCTTGATTCTAACATAAAATTCAACTTAATATATTTAATTTTCAAAATACTTGACAATCACGAATATTATCGTATACTTTGTATGACGATTTATATTTTATGTATTATGAAACCCACTCTCCCACTCTCCCACTCTCCCACTCTCCCATTTTCTTATTTGTTTATTAATTTTCCTTACTTTCAATACTAAAGCACAACTAAAAGTTTTCAGCGGCGGCAATATATCAATTGGTAATCTTGCTACACCTTATGCAAGGCTGCATGTTTATGGGAATTGTATATTTTCCGACAACTCCTTTGTATCAACAACACCTTCATCAGCATTTATCAGAGGATTAGGAAATTTTTCAACTTCCAATGAACCTGATTATAGTTGGTATGGCGATGATAAAACCGGCATTTTTCATCCGGCTTCAAAATTTATTGGTTTCAGCATTAACGGTTCTGAATGCATGAGGATTTCTGATCATTCAAATTTGATAATTGGAGGTACGTATGAATCAGACTTTCGACTAAAGGTAGAAGGACGTGAGGATCAAACCACCTTTGGAACATTTGCACATTTTACGTATGATTATGGTTATGCTCATATTTCTTATAACAACAATTCATTAACAAAAAACTGGGCCGTTGAATATAATGAAGAAGAAAAATTCTATGTTTTAAGCAATGGAGTAGTTTGGGCATCTGAAACATATTTAACCAGTGATTCTACTTTGAAGGAAAATATCATTGGACTTGTTAATTCAAAAAGTAAGTTGTTACAATTAAGAGGAGTTTCATATAATTTCAAACCTGAGAAACTTAATAACCTAAACGATACTTTAACAATACTACCTTCTATTTACCCAACAACACAAATTGGTCTAATTGCTCAGGAAGTAGAACAAGTAGTTCCTGAAGTAGTTTCTACCAATGATCATGGCTTAAAAGGCATTTCTTACCCAAACCTCACTGCACTTATTATTGAAGCTTTTAAAGAACAGAATCAGACAATAGACAGTCTTAGAAATAAAATTGAAGAATGTTGTAAAAGTAAATCACTCTTCAGAGCTGAAAAACCGGATAATAATTCATCGAAAACAGGTACTGCCCGCTTAGATCAAAACGTTCCCAATCCATTTAATTCAGAAACTAAAATCAGTTTTTTTATTCCGGAAAATGCCAGAAGCAAAGTTCTTTTCGTTTTTGATATGCAGGGAACACTTATTAAACAATATGAGATTACAAATTTCGGCGAATCGTTTTTGAAAATAGCCGGTGGTGAGTATAAGCCTGGGATGTATTTATATTCACTGGTGATTGATGGTAAGGAAATAGATACTAAGAGAATGATATTAACTAATTAAACCCTTAAAATATGTTTAAAATATTTTTAATATCTTTTATATTTTTATTTTTTGGAATCATAGTAAAATCGCAAATTCCTCCTATTGCTGATCCTGCATGGATAATACAAACTAGCACTTCTGAAGAATTTGACAGTCCATTGAATTTTGCTACAAAATGGTTTAATCAATACCCTTGGGGACCAATAAATAATGGAGCTGAATATAATTACACAACTAATTTGATTGAGACAGGTACTTCATTAAAAATTAAAGCAGATACTTTAATTTTAAGTATACTACCACACTTTCCTTCTTATTATTCAAACCCTTATTCCGCAGGTGTAACTTTTAATCATCAAGGTGGAGTATTACAGTCTCGAAATTATGATTATCATTTTGGTTATATAGAAATTGAAGCAAAATTCCCAGAATCCGGCTGTTGGCCTTTGTGGCCGGCATTCTGGCTTTGGTCGCAAGATTGTGCAACACCTTTTTATGATGAAATTGATATTGCCGAAATGGGAGCTAACGATGCCTTTGAAGGTCATACTATGGGAACAAATATTTGGCTGTATGATTATGGCAATTGTACTCCCCCGGGTACAACTCAAAGACAGAATCCACTTTCTATTTCAGGACTACCATTGTTGAATGATGCAGTTCATAAATATGCTGTTGAATGGTGCCCGGACAGGGTTATTTGGTATTTTGATGATACCCCTGTTAGGACAGTGTACGATCCAACAGGGATAGACATCCCACAACATGCAATGGAAGTCATTCTTAATTTTGCTATTAGTCCTTGGGATGCTTGGTTACTTTCTGATTGGAATAATCTTTCATTGAACCCAAAGTTGCCAACTTGTTTTGCAGTACCTCCAAATACACCAACGCCAAAATATTTTGAGATTAATTATTTACGCTATTATAAATTAAACATTGATAATAATTGCAACACCGACCTTTTTATTTGCAACCCAAGTACAGATTACAGTAGCAGAGCAGTTGAAAAATCAATTACAACTGGCGGAAGTTGTTCGCTTACTTTTAATACAAGTGATTCTTATACATTAAGGGCTTCTACTTACATATTATTGGATGAGGGAACAACTATTAATTCAAATAGTTCAGGCTTCTTTGCCATAATACCAATGCCTTGTCCACAATAATATTTTATAAAAAATGAAAATTAAATATATTATACTTTTCTTTGTTCTTTCATATTCTACTTCTAATTCTCAAACCTGGTCTCCATTAGGAGCAGGAATGAATGGAAATGTATTAGCGTTTTCTGTTTTTAATGGAGATCTTTATTCAAGCGGAGTTTTTACTTTTGTAAATGGAGATTCTGCAAAGAGCGTTGTTAAATGGAATGGATCTGGTTTCGTTTCAATTGGAATCGAATTAATTGGCGGAATTTATTCAATGGCAGAATATAATGGAGAACTTTACTTAGGAGGTAGCTTTCTGACAACTGATGGAAATTATTTTAGAGATATAGTGAAGTGGAATGGAACGATCTTTTCTGCAGTAGGTACAGCATCATTCAATAATGGTGGCATTAATTCTCTTGTAGTTTATAATGGAGAACTTTATGCCGGAGGTAGTTTTACATCGCCTGCAAGTCACATAGCTAAGTGGAATGGTAGCACATGGTCAAACGTAGATCATGGACTAGGTCCGTTTAATTCTGGTTTTGTCTCTTCTCTTGCGGTTTATAATGGGGAGCTTTTCGCAGGAGGAAATATTACAAATGCGGATACGACCCCTTTAAGCTTCATTGCTAAATGGAATGGAACAAATTGGTCTACTGTGGGTTCAGGAATGGAAAGCCCGGTATGGTCTTTAAAAGTTTACAATTCTGAACTGTATGCCGGAGGTTATTTCAACATGGCAGGTGGTAATACAGCTAATCATATTGCAAAATGGAATGGATCTAATTGGTCAGATGTAGGAGGTGGAACAGATACTACTGTATATGCAATGGAAGTATATAACTCGGAATTATATGTCGGCGGAAATTTCAAAACTGCTGGTGTTATAACAGTAAACAATATTGCAAGATGGAATGGTACAAATTGGTCCGAAGTTGGTGTTGGGACAGATAGTACAGTGTTTTGTTTGGCTTCATACGATTCTGAACTCTATGTTGGCGGAAGATTTGCCCATGCAGGCGGATATTCAGCTAATTTTATCGCTAAATGGAACAATACGAATGACGTATATGAAAATCAATTATCAAATGAAATTAATATTTATCCAGTACCAGCGAAAGATAATATTTATGTTCGACAAATTAATAGTATAGAAATTAATGATATAATTTTATTCGATATTTTTGGCAGAGCTTTAATAAAAATTTTAAATTACGAAAGTCAATTGATAAAAATAAATATTAATAACGTTCCAGCAGGAAATTATATTATACAAGTAAAATCGAAAAAAGGAACGATTTTTAAGAAAATTATTGTGGACAGATAAATAGAGAATGCAGCTATATGCTTAAATTGTGATTTTCCCACTATAATTACGATACTTGATTTAAAAATATATTTATATGAGGAAATTATTAATCACAGCTTTTATTATTTTTTTAATAACTAACAATCCGAAAGCATTATTAACCGACTATCGGGATATATTCATAGGTAGTTATTTTTGCACAAAACAATGTCAAACTTTAAATGCAAACCTCAACATTGCTTTTTTTGAAGACACATTAAGCATAAACATAACGAAAGATAATTTAGATTCTGTACTTAATATTAATATTAAGCAAAATAACTATAAAGTAAAATTATTAAATGGCATTTTGATTCCTTACCGTCCCGGTGATTTAATTCATGGCTATTTTTATTCACTAGATAGTATTTCATTTGCAATATCTTTAAGCCATACTCCAAATATTTGTATGTATAAGGGAATAAAATTTTAGGATAATCTATTACTTCCCCAAAAACGTGCAATTAAGCAATCCATAACAACTGTTACACTAGGTGGCTCAAGTCCTTCTTTTAATTTAACTGATTCGTGTACACTACGAGCTACCGATTATATTATACTGGATGAGGGAACAACAATTAATGGTACAGGAACCGGACAGTTTTCAATAATTATTATGCCCTGTCCAAATTAATTTTCTAAATTAAACCCTAAAATGAAAATATTAATTTTTTTAATTATTGTTTACTTTATTGTTTCCACCTCCTTTAAAATAGAACCCATTAAGAGTGAATCAGAATCAAATGGTTTTCTTACAATCGATTTTCGTGATGCAATTATTGGAACCTATTTCTGCAATATGTCTTGCAGCAAGTTAGATGGTCAAAAACCTGGAATAAATAATTCGTCTGATACTATATGTATAATAGTAATAAAAGATGTAATGGATTCAATTCTTCAGATTAATTTGGGAGAAGAGATTGTAAAAGTGAAACTACGCTCACAAACTCTGGAATCTTTTCCTCGTAATGGACATTACGGAGGATATTTGTTTGCAGCTGATAGCATAAATTTTTATTATGGTCCTTCCCGTTCCTCGTCAAGCAGATATATTGGCAAAAAAAAATAAAATATTTTTAACTTAATTTCATTCGATTTTTCTAATCGAAATAAATATATGACAATAAATAGATTTCCCTTTTTAATTTTTTTAGTTTTTTCTTCATGCATCTATGCCCAAGCCCCTACTATTCAATGGCAAAAATCAATGGGAGGTACATCTGCAGAAAGAGCATCATCAATTGAACAAACAATAGATGGCGGATATATTGTTTCAGGCTATACTGATTCAAACGACTCAGATGTTACCGGATACCATGCTATACCGTTGAATAATCCAGATGATTACTGGATAATTAAACTTGATTCAATAGGAACATTTCAATGGAAAAATTGTTATGGGGGCACTAGTAATGATATTGGATATACTATTAAGCAAACTCAAGAAGGGGGTTATATTGTAGCAGGGAGTTCTAGCTCTATAGATGGAGATGTTACGGGAAATCATTTTGGTGGAGATTATTGGATATTGAAACTGGATGCACTTGGAATTATTCAATGGGAAAAATGCTATGGCGGATCTGGTGATGAGAATGCATCAAGTATAAGTGTTGGTAATTGCCTAGAACTAACCACAGATGGCGGTTATATTATATCCGGCTCCTCCAATTCCACTGATGGAGATGTAACAGGAAATCACGGGAATCTGGATTACTGGATCGTAAAACTTGAGAGCACAATTGGTATTGATGAAATTAATAATAAAAACAATGTTATAATTTATCCTAATCCTTCCGGATCTCAACTTTATTTTAAATTCACAAATGAAAAAGCAGAAATCAGAATATCTGATTTTGTTGGGCATGAAGTTAAAAATGCATTAATAACAAATGAAAAAAATACAATTGATGTAAGCGATTTGAAAGATGGCTTGTATAATGTTAGTGTAATAACAAATGAATGTTTTTTAACTAAAAGAATATTGGTACTGCATTAATTTTAAAACCTTAAAGATCATTATTCATTAGATGCTGGAACAACAATAAATTCAAATAGCTCAGGATTCTTTTCAATAATACTTATGCCTTGTCCACAATAAAACTTTAATTAAAACATGAAAATAAATTTTTTCCCGGCGCTAATTTCAATATCTATAATTTACTTTTTATTCACAAAAAATAGCTGTATAGCTCAATATACAAAGCTATTCGACTTCAATTCACCAATCGCAGCTAATCCTTATGGTGAGCTTTTGTCTGATGGAGCTAACCTTTATGGTATGACTTGTTTTGGTGGGGCGAATGATAGCGGAACAATATTTAAAATAAAACCGGATGGTAGCGGGTATACTGTTCTGTATAATTTATCAGGAGTAATGGGTGGCAATCCGTTTGGCTCTCTAATATCTGATGGAACTTTTCTTTATGGTATGACAAAAAATGGTGGCGAATTTAACAATGGCGTAATTTTTAAAATACTGCCCGACGGAACAGGGTTTGATACTTTGTTTAATTTTTCAGGTATAAATGGAAGTCAGCCTCGAGGCACTCTTATTTCCCAAGGAAATTTTTTTTATGGTACAACTTATACCGGTGGTGTGAATAATTATGGAACAATTTTTAAGATAAGATCCGATGGAACAGGATTTTCTAAACTTTTCGATTTTTCAAATACGGATGGAGCCAATCCGCACTGCCTTATTTCAGATGGAGTTTTTTTGTATGGTGTAACTAATGCTGGTGGCATTGGAGGTACATGCCCTGATGGTTGTGGTGTTATATTCAAAATAAAGACAGACGGAACGAGTTATACCCAATTGCATAATTTTTCCGGTGCAGCTGATGGGGGTAAACCGCAATTTAGTTCGTTACATTCTGATGGAATATATCTGTATGGTTTGACGCGAGATGGCGGCACACAAAATGGTGGAATAATTTATAAAATTAAAAACGACGGCACAAACTTTACTACACTTTACAATTTTAATACTGATGGAATATTTCCAACTGGTTCCCTTATTTCTGATGGCAATTTTCTTTATGGATTGACTTCCGGTGATAACTCCGGATTATGCCCGGGAAGTGGTTGTGGGGTCATTTTTAAAATCAAACCGGATGGTTCATCTTTTTTAACACTTTACAATTTTACAGGCTTTGCCGATAGTGCGACTCCTTATGGATCACTAATATCTTCGGGAACAATTCTTTTCGGAATGACTTCAGAAGGGGGAACTAATAATAAAGGAACAATATTCAAATTTGGTATAACCTCTGATATTTATGAGTACAATACGTTAAGTATTGATAAGATATTTCCTAATCCAAGCAATTCCCAAATTAATATTGAATTAAAAGAAAATATTGAAGAACTTAATATCATAAATGTCCTTGGTGATAGTATTCTAAAAGAGAATATTGTTTCTAAAATAACAACAATCGATGTAAGCGATATAAGAAACGGCATTTATATTGTACGCATAAAAACATCCAAATCGATTTATTCGAAATTAATTATTATCCAGCATTAATTATGATTTTACTTAGCATTGAGGCTATGCGCAACGAAAAATAAAATTATATCGCTTCGAAAACCCTCTCCATTAGCATACTTCGTGATCCTTTTATCAGAATGAGAGAATTATTAATAGGATTTGCATGAACCCATTCCGCAGCCTTCGCAGAATCTTCAAAACACACGCATGAAAGTATGTCCGAGAATTGATTAAACTTTTTTCCTACAAGAAAAACTTTTTCAAAACGATTCGCTTTGAGTAATTCAACAATGCGTTTGTGCTCCGCTTCACTTTCATCCCCAAGCTCAGCCATTTCACCAAGAAAAACAATTTTATTTTCACCCGGCATATTCTTAAAATTATTAATTGCCGCTTCCATACTTGTCGGATTTGCATTGTAAGCATCAAGAACAATTGTATTGCTGCCTTTTTCCACCAATTGCGAACGGCTGTTATCAGGCTGATACGATTCAATGGCTTTGCAAATTTTATCGGAATCAATGCCAAAATAATTTCCAATGCAAACAGCACTCAGAATGTTTTCAAAATTATACGAGCCGACAATGGAAGAGTTTATTGTACCGGAATTTTCTCCGCATGTCCATTGTACTGATAAAAAAGGTTGTTCCTTAATCAGTTTACCTTTGCAGTAAACATTTTCCTTCGTTCCGTATCTTACAATTTTAGGCAGCTTGCATTTCTCTACCATTGAAACCAAATGTGTATTATCGTCATTCAGAAAAACCGCTTCTCCATTTTGTGCTATCCATTCGTAAAGCTCCCCTTTGCCTTTCTTAACTCCTTCAAAGCCGCCAAATCCCTCCAAATGTGCTTTGCCTACATTCGTAATAAGTCCGAAATCGGGTTCAGCTAAGTTGCAGTAACCTTCAATTTCTTTCTGATGATTGGCCCCCATTTCTATGACAGCAAATTCTGTTTCCTCTTTGATTGATAAAAGCGTAAGCGGAACGCCTATGTGGTTATTCAGATTTCCTTTGGTAGCAAGCGTATTGAATTTTTGCGAAAGCACCCGACTGACAAGCTCCTTCGTAGTTGTCTTTCCATTAGACCCGGTAATTGCTAAAAAAGGTATTTCACATTGATGGCGATAATAGTTTGCAAGATTCTGCAATGCTATTAATGCATCATCAACAAGAATAAAACGGGAATCCTTTTCATAAGCAGCTTCGTCGATAACAGCGTAAACTGCTCCTTTGGAAAGTGCATTTTCAGCAAAAGCATTTCCGTTAAAAGTTGGGCCTTTCAGGGAAAAAAATATGGAACCGGGAACAATATTCCTGCTGTCTGTGCTTATAAAAGGATGTTCCTTGAATAGTTGATAGAGTTTTTTCAAAGTGTTAAACTTAGAATTGGATATTGGTTTATTGAAGTCTGCAGATTTTCTTTAGGAAATGCGGTAAATATCTGATTTTTGAGGGTTTTTACAGAAGATTTTACTAACAATTCTTCAACAATTGATCGTTATTTTCTAAAAAAACCTTACTTTCGCGCTCTCAAAATCAAAAACCCACCTTATATATACTTCAAATGGCGAATATTGGTAAAATTTCTCAGATTATCGGTCCTGTAGTTGACGTTAGTTTCGATACAGCGGGAACGACCCTTCCAAACATCCTTGACTCATTAGAAATTGACCGTCCGGGTATGCCTCCACTGGTATTAGAATGCCAGCAGCATATTGGCGAAGATACCGTGCGTGCAATTGCCATGGAATCGACTGACGGACTCATGCGCGGATTACCTGTACGTTCTACAGGCTCCCCTATTATGATGCCTGCAAGCGATGCAATTAAAGGACGTCTGTTCAACGTAACAGGTGATGCTATCGATGGAATCGGCATTGTGTCGAAAGACAAAGGTGTACCTATTCACCGTCAGGCGCCGCGTTACGAAGATCTTTCTACAGAATCGGAAGTTCTCTTTACAGGAATTAAAGTTATTGACCTTATCGAGCCTTATGTAAAAGGCGGTAAGATCGGTTTGTTTGGTGGTGCAGGAGTAGGAAAGACAGTATTGATCATGGAATTGATCAACAACATTGCAAAAAGTTATGCAGGTCTTTCTGTTTTCGCCGGTGTTGGTGAACGTACCCGTGAAGGAAACGATCTTTTACGTGAGATGATTGAATCAGGCGTTATCCGTTACGGTGATGCTTTCAAACACTCCATGGAAAGCGGTGGTTGGGATCTCAGTAAAGTCGATAAAACAGAACTTGGAAAATCACAGGCTACACTTGTTTTCGGACAAATGAACGAGCCACCGGGAGCACGTGCACGTGTTGCTCTATCAGGATTGACAGTAGCAGAATATTTCCGCGACGGTGATGAGAAATCAGGCGGTCGTGATATATTATTCTTCATTGATAACATCTTCCGTTTTACACAGGCGGGTTCTGAAGTATCGGCCCTTTTGGGACGTATGCCTTCAGCCGTAGGTTACCAGCCAACGCTTGCAACTGAAATGGGATTGATGCAAGAGCGAATTACCTCTACAAAAAGAGGTTCTATTACTTCCGTTCAGGCCGTTTACGTTCCTGCGGATGACCTTACCGATCCTGCTCCGGCAACAACGTTTGCTCACTTGGATGCAACGACAGTACTTAACAGAAAGATTGCAGAGCTTGGAATTTATCCTGCCGTTGATCCTCTCGATTCAACATCACGTATCCTTACTCCACTTATCGTTGGTGAGGAACATTACAATACTGCACAACGCGTAAAAAATATCCTTCAGCGCTACAAAGAACTTCAGGATATAATTGCCATCCTCGGTATGGACGAATTAAGCGACGAAGATAAACTCGTTGTTTCCCGTGCCCGTCGTGTACAACGTTTCTTATCACAGCCTTTCAATGTTGCTGAGCAGTTTACCGGCTTAAAAGGTGTAATCGTTCCAATCGAAGAAACCATTAAAGGCTTCAACATGATTATGAATGGTGAAGTTGATGAATACCCTGAAGCAGCTTTCAACCTTGTTGGAACTATTGACGATGCTATTGCTAAGGGTAAAAAATTGTTAGCGGAAAGTAAATAATTTGAGAATTTGAGAATTTGAGAATTTGAAAATGAAATTCTCAAATTTTTTAATTTTCAAATTTTCAAATTAATAAAAATGCAACTAGAAATAATCACCCCCGATAAAAAAGTCTACTCCGGCGACGTAACATCCGTTTCTGTTCCCGGTTCACGCGGACGGTTTGAAATGTTAAAGAATCATGCGCCTATTATTTCAACCTTGTTGAATGGCAAGGTTAAAATAAAAGACAAAGAAGGTGTAAAGACTTTTGATGTTAAAGGCGGTGTGGTAGAGAATCTGAAAAATAAAATTATTATTCTGGCTGAGTCGGTTTAGAAATTAATTTTCCATAGGAAAAAAAAAGAGCGCAAAAGATAAACCTTGCGCTCTTTTCTATTTTAGAATAATTAACTAATTAACACTTTCCCGCTGGGCGAAGTCTTAAGCGCGAGCAGCACAATTTCTTTATTGCTCTGCAAACAAATCGAGCGCGTGACTTCGTCCTGTACGAAGAACGGTAAGTAAACAATACTTTAAGTGAAAATGAAGTTGAATACTTTCCCGCTGGGCGAAGTCTTAAGCGCGAGCAGCACAATTTCTTTATTGCTCTGCAAACAAATCGAGCGCGTGACTTCGTCCTCTACGAAGAACTGCAGGTAAAAATTATTTAAGTGAGAATAGTGATTAATATTGTTATCATTAGTTAATTCGTAAAATCATTGATCATTAAATTCGATAACACTTTAAATACCGCGTCGTTGACGAAGTCACGCGCTCGATTTGATGGCTATACTTTTATTAAAGGTTAGTACTTCGCGCTTAAGACTTCGCCCAGCCAATGGCCGTGTTGTGCAGCAAGAAAATAATTAGCTCTTTAAATAATTATCAAATTTATTAATTAAAACTTTCCCGCTGGGCGAAGTCTTAAGCGCGAGCAGCACAATTTCTTTATTGCTCTGCAAACAAATCGAGCGCGTGACTTCGTCCTCTACGAAGAACTG
>JANOVM010000028.1:0-36457 GCA_031417395.1 Bacteroidota bacterium
AGCGCGTGACTTCGTCCACGACGCGACATGTAAAGTTGTAACGAATTTTATTCGTCCATTTTCACTAGCTCGGGAAAATGTACGTAATTAAATCTCTCGCTACGTAGTGGACGAAGTCTCGCGCTCGAGTTAATTGCGGAGCTATTATTTATATTCCTACTTCGCGCTTAAGACTTCGCCCAGCATCGGGGTGTTGGATAAATGGCGGCAGTATGTAAAGTACAAAGGGGATTAAATTTCCGAAACTTCATTGACGACATTGTACAACGTATCCCTTTCTACAGGCACTCTGCCTGAAGAACGAATTAGCTCTTCGATTTGAAACGAAGTCAATACAGGATTCTGCTCTTCACTACCGGCCATAGAATAAATTTTAGTCGTATCATCAATGGTTCCATCGAGGTCATCCACACCGAAGGCTTGAGAAAGCTGCGCTGTATTGCGGCCTATCATGGGCCAATATGCTTTTATGTGATTAAAGTTATCGAGAAAAATTCTTGAAACAGCATAGTTTTTTAAATCTTCAACAACACTTACCTCCTGAACATTTGACATTTCATTATCCTTGTTTCTGAATTTAAGGGGAATAAAGGTATTGAAACCACCTGTTTTATCCTGAAGAGTTCGTAAGCGTTCCATATGTTCAATTCTGTGACTGTAATTTTCAATGTGTCCGTATAAGATTGTAGCATTGCTGTGCATGCCCAGTTTATGGGCCGTTTCATGAATGTTCAGCCATACTTCAGAAGAACATTTATCGTCGCAGATTATGGATCTTATTTTTTCATCAAAGATTTCAGCGCCGCCCCCGGGAAGGGAACCTAATCCGGAATTCTTCAATAGGGTTAATCCTTCTTCTGCGGTAACTTTTGCTTTGCGGAACATATAATCGAGTTCAACAGCCGTAAATCCTTTAATATGCAAATCAGGACGGTGTGACTTAATTTGCTTTAATATGGAAGCAAAATAATGCAGGTCCATTTTGGGGTGTACACCGCCAACTATATGCACTTCTGTAACAGGTTTTCCATCGTAGGAACGTATGGTATACATAATTTGATCAGCGCTAAGCTCCCACCCTGCTTCACGGTCCTTTAAAGTTCTAGAGTAAGAACAGAACTTGCAGGAAAAAACACATACATTAGTTGGTTCAATATGAAAATTACGATTGTAGTATGTAATGTTTCCGTTCTTCCGCTCTCTGACAAAATTAGCCAGGGTACCCAAAAATCCGGGTTCTCCTTCTTCAAAAAGAAGTAAAGCATCGGCGAAAGAAATTCGTTTATTTTCTACTACTTTATCGGCTATTTTTTGTAATGATGTATTAGTAGTAAGATGTGATATTTTATCTTTTGATGTCGCTATCATACAGCAAATGTAAGTATTTTTGATGTGGAGATTAGGAATCTTGCATTAGAATTAAATGATTATTTTATTCACCCTTATTCAAAAACATCTGAATAATTTCAATCCCCAATCATAATCACTCAAAAACTAACGTATTTGTGACGATAACCTGACATAGAATTGCAAAAAATTACCAAAATTTGATATTATCTTGTTATTTTGATCAATTAAATTCGGTAAGCCATAACCAACTATTTTGTATAATTTTATATCTAAAATATTATGATAAGAATATTATTAGTAGAAGACGAAGAACATTTACAAGAAGCTATTAAACTAAATCTTGAACTTGAGGGATACAAGGTAGTAGCTGTTGCCAATGGTATTGAAGCAGTAAAAACTTTCAAGCAGGAACGTTTCAATCTTGTAGTGCTCGATGTAATGCTTCCTGAACTGGATGGTTTTGGAGTGTGCGAAGCGATCAGGCTGCATAACTCTTCTGTTCCAATTTTATTTCTATCTGCAAAGAATGCAAGCGAAGATAAGATTCAGGGACTTAGAAGAGGAGCAGATGATTACATGACCAAACCTTTCAACCTCGAGGAATTTCTATTGCGCGTAAACGGTTTGGTGAAAAGAGGTTTGAGTCAGGAAGAGAAAAAGGAAATCAACGACGTATTTCGTTTTGAAGGCAATGAAATTAATTTCAAAACCTTTGAAATAATCGGAAAAGATAAAAAGCCCATTCGATTAACAAAGAAAGAAATCGCTTTATTGAAATTATTGATTGAACGCCGAAATGAAGTTGTATCAAGAGAGCATATTCTCGAATCCGTTTGGGGATATGACATCTATCCTTCTACCCGTACAGTCGACAACTTCATACTTGCTTTCAGAAAATATTTCGAGCCCGATCCCAAAGAGCCAAAATATTTCTTTTCCATTCGTGGTGTGGGTTATAAGTTTCTGTATAACAGCAAAGCCAATTGAGGGATTGGTTCTTCAATCTATCCTTCCTCCTTAAAACGTTTAACCAAAAAATAATTATCAATGAAAAAATTACTATTATTAATTATTACAGTATTTTTATTTTCCAATATTGCTAATGCTGGAAATCCTCCAAAGAGAATTTGCGGTTCAATGGACAACCTTAACCGTTTACAGCAGGAAGATCCTGATCTAAAAAACAGAATGCAGCAGATTGAATCATTTACAAATGCTTATCTGAAAGACAAAAAAAATCAAAACACCATCAATGCAGTCATTACAATTCCTGTTGTGTTTCATATTGTATACAATACAAGCTCTCAGAACATTTCAGATGCTAAGTGTCAGGCACAAATTAATCAGCTGAATCTTGATTTTGCCAAATTGAATGCCGATGCTGCCAATATCCCTTCCGTTTGGCAGGGAATAGCTGCAAATACCAATATTCAATTTTGCCTTGCCAAGCGCGATCCTGCCGGAAATTCTTCAACCGGCATTGAAAGACGCCAGACAACTGTTACTTCCTTTTCAACAAACGATAATATTAAACGTACAGCTAATGGCGGCTTGGATGCATGGCCTGCTTCATCTTATTTAAATCTTTGGTCAGGAAATCTTAGCGGTGGTGTTTTAGGATATGCCCAGTTTCCGGGTGGACCTGCATCAACTGATGGTGTAGTATTGCTATATTCATCTATTGGCAGTGTTAGTAGTCCCGGCACAGCTGCTCCTTATAATCTAGGAAGAACTGCAACCCATGAAGTTGGGCACTGGCTTAATCTTTATCATATATGGGGCGATGAATCCGGATGTTCAGGAACGGATAATGTAGGTGATACACCAAATCAGGGTCCGGAAAATTATGGATGTCCTTCATTTCCGCGTACCGATGGTTGCACTTCTACTTCACCCGGAGTTATGTTTATGAATTATATGGATTATACCGATGACGGTTGTATGTATATGTTCACCAACGGTCAGAGTAGTCGCATGAATGCCCTCTTTGCAACCGGAGGAATCAGAGCCTCGCTTTTAACTTCCATCGGTTGTCAGGCTCCTACGGGTTCAACGTGCAGTACACCAACAGGTTTAATTTCTTCTTCAATTACAACTAATTCTGCAACTATTTCCTGGAATGCAATTAGTGGTGCATTAAGTTACAATATTCAATATAAAACATCTTCTGCATCTGCATGGACGATTACTTCATCAACAACAAACACTAAAGCACTTTCAGGATTAAGTTCAGGAACTGTTTATCAATTCCAGGTTCAGGCAGTTTGTTCAGCAGGCATCGGTACGTATTCTGCCATAACCACTTTTACAACTACATCAACCGGGTGTTCCGATATTTATGAATCAAATAACAGCTCCGGTTATTCCAAGTCTATTCCCGTTAATACAGATATTAGTGCTTTAATAGGTAATTCAACAGACGTTGACTGGTTTAAATTTACCACTGTATCTCCCAATACAAAAATTAAGATTACACTATCAAATCTGGCAGGCGATTACGACATTCGTTTGTATAATTCGTCCTTTTATTCTATTGGACTTTCTCAAAACGGAGGAACGACGGCTGAAACTATAATTTACAATGCATCTGCTGCTTCCACATATTATGTTAGAATATACGGTTATAATGGAGCTTATAGTTCGACTCAATGTTATAAACTACGAATTAGTACTTCCGGAATCAATTTCCGTATTTCAGGTCAGGAAGAAAACGATATTGTTACAACAAATGAAGAGAGCAGCTTTATTGCTTATCCAAATCCTGCCCATGATTTAATAAATATTCGATACAATTCCACTTCTACCGGAGCTATTAATGTTCGCATTTTTGATATGATTGGAAGAACAGTAAAATCCTTAAATGCTAATGTGGATGAAGGAGAAAATAAATTCTCAATGGATCTTGCCGATTTAAACAAAGGAATTTATTTTGTTGAAATTAGTAATACTGATAAAAAATTAGTTAAAAAGATAATTCTGGAGAATTAAAGTTTCTTGTGTCTTGTTAAAGACCGTTTACTTTAAAAGGTAAGCGGTTTTTTATTGGATTAAATAATCACTTATAAATATATTTTTCAAATTTAACAAAATTTCCTTCTTTCACATTCAACAACCTGCTGGCCAGATTACCATTGACCTTGCCGCTTTTATAAATATCCATAACGATATTTGAAAATGCTTTGCTGCTCCTGCGCAGCTGCATAACATAGTAATTAGGTCCACCGGATGATTTTGGCTTCTGAGATTCTTTTAAAAGAAAATCTTTCCATGCACGGTCTGCTTCTTTACGCAAAGCAGCAACTTTTTCATTCTCTACCAATCCTAACTTCCCGACTCTTATTAAAAAAGCATCATTACTTACCCCCAGCCTTTTACTGGCCCTTGAGATATTCTTTAAAGTAAGGTCACCTTTTACCTGTAATAATGCAATCATTTCATCTTCGGGTAAAAGAGCTAATTCCGTTACCTCTCTGCAAAACCTTTCCAAAAGATGTATTCCTGAAGGATGCTCATATCCAATCCCTGTTTCATTGCTTATACCGGAAACATTAATCCACACATGAACCAGTTCGTGCACAAGAGTAACAAGCTGTCCATGATCCCAATCGTCTGCATTAAGAAAAATAAAAGGAGCGAATTTATCGGAGATTACAAAGCCTTTGAATACATCGCTGTCAAGTTTTAATCGCGTATGGAAGTTGCTGCTTAGGGAAATAAAAATTCTCTTGCTTTCGGCTTTTTCAATCCAATACTTTAATGGTTTTATGTCTGAATTGATTGATCCAATCCCTAGTGTTTTCCTGATATCGGAAGCGACAACAGAAGGTGAACTTTTAATGTTATACTTGCCGACGAAATCCAGTTTCTTTTCTTTTTTCCCTAAAAGAAACTTACTCAGCCATTCCTGTTTTTCCTGGATTTCTCTCATCATAAAAATAAGTGACGTACTCAAGCCTTCTTCCCTGTTTATCCGAAAATCTTTTAAAGGAGGAAAATCTTTTGGAATATATTTCAGATAAAAAACATCAACCGGTCTTCTGTATAATCTGGCAAGCTTTTCTACTTGTTTGATGCTGGGTAAATCAATACCCTCGGGGGATTCCCATTCTTTAATTCTATCCTGCTTACAGGTTTTGGAAATTGTTGAAGCTGCTTTCTCCAGAGAGATTTTAGCAGACTTTCTCGCCCATTTCAGGATTTCCCTGTTTATATTAGCTTTCTGTGGCATAGCTGTTAATCAAATATAAAAAAATAATTATTTAAAAAGAATAGCCAAGTGAAAACCCAAAGTATATAATGAATTTATCAAAAGTGAAAATGGGTGTCAGGCCGATGCGCCCCATCAGTCCTCCTCCTAAAGGTTGATAACGATATCCAACAGTGGCTGTTCCCAGTATTGCGCTTCCATTTTCCTTTATTTCTGAACCCCAAAATATTTCTGTTCCATCTAAAGAAACAAATGCAGGCATAATGCCTACCCCTAATTCAAATAAATTATCTTTTTTTCCGGTTAGGTAGTTAATCATAATAGGAAATGAAGTATAACTTAACTTACCCGTAGTTAATAAAAAAAGAGGATTCAATGACCAATACGTAAAACCGGCTCTGAGAGAAATGTTTTGCCTGATTCTATAATCGTAATTTAATGAATATAGAAGTCCTTGTCCCAATCCCTCAAAATACAAAGCATTTTTTCGAAAATCAATTTGCCTTTCCTTAGCGTATAGGTTTGATGTTATTGCAATAAAAAGTATAAATAGTCGATAATACTTAAAGTATTTTCTAATATCAATCAACATTTATCGTTTCAAGTCAATTCCTAGTTGCGCTTTAATTTTTTGAATATCTTCTTTAAAAGATTTATTTTCATTTTGTAGTTTTTCATTTTGTTTTGTGAGCTCTTCTATTTGCGATTGTTGCTCCTGAACTGCTTTAACCAATGGGACTACAAACAAACTGTAGGATACACTGTAATGGTCGTTCTCTCCATCAGGTTTATGTAAGCCGTTAAAATTATACCCACTTTGTTTCATAGCGTTTTCAACATCCTGAGCGATAAATCCGCTTTGACGAATGGCTGATGAAGCTTCAAAATTTGCTTCTAAATATCTTTTTCTCATTGCCTCAGGCATATTCTTGGTTAAGAACTCTTCATATTGGCGGGTATTAAAGTTATATTCAACCGGACGAAGCAATTTGATAAATGCCAGGCCTTTAATATCCTTCTCTGTTACATTATATTTAAATCGCCCGTCAGAAGGAATTGAAAAGTTAACTTGTCCTTCAATTACCGTTACAGTTGGATCACCTATTCGAACTTTATCACTTGCATCAACAATAGCTCTTGACCCAATAGCAGTTGCATTAAGAAAGCTTCCTGAACTTACATTGGATAGAAAGCCGATTCCCGAATTAAAATCTCCATCAATATTTGAAATGAGTGATGAGTCGCCAATTGCAACGTTCAGATATCCTGTAGAATTATTTTTTAGAGCATACATTCCGGCAGCTGTATTCGCATAACCGGTGGTATTGGATTGAAGAGAGCTTTTTCCAATTGCAACATTTTGAAAGCCTGTATTATTTGAAAACAGCGCAGAATCTCCAAATGCACTATTTTCAAAACCTACAAGGTTTGAATATAGTGCATTGTTCCCCATGGCCGTATTATAGGAGCCGTTTTGGTTAGAATAAAGAGCATTTCTACCTGCAGCAGTATTGTATCTTCCGGAGGTATTACTGAAAAGCGATGCATATCCATGAGCAGTATTATTAAAGCCGGAAGAGTTGGATTTTAGAGCGGTTCTTCCCGAAGCAGTATTATTGTATCCGGTCGTATTTTGCAGAAGGGCGTCGCTGCCCAATGCTGTATTTTCACTAGCAGTATTATTATTCAGTGCCTGAAATCCGACAGCAGTATTAAGGTTACCAACAGTATTAAAATAGAGTGAATTACTTCCTATAGAAGTATTAGAGTAGCCGAATGTATTTTGTGAAAGTGCGAAAACACCGTTTGCCACATTGTCATTTCCCCCTGTATTACTTGATAAAGCGAAAGCTCCGCTTGCAACATTATTGCTTCCCGTTGTATTTGCATTTAAAGTCTGATATCCGATTGCAACATTATCGCTTCCGGTCTGATTCGAAAATAAAGCTCCCCAACCACTTGCTGTATTATCGCTTCCTGTTGTATTAGATGCACCGGCATCTGAACCAAAAAACGAATTATAAGTTCCGGTATTTAATTTTCCGGCATGTAGACCCACAAAAGTATTTGTGGCATGATCTGAATGTATATGCATTAGATCTACTCCGGAGGAATTTCTAAGTCGTATTAAAGGTTGCGTATTCGACTGTGTTGTATTGGCATCAATAACAAGTTGAGCGGCATCAGCACTGCCTTTTATATGCACTTTACCTGCAGGCACGTTTGTATTAACTCCAATATTTCCTCCATTATTAAATATGTTACTACTATTAACTACCCACGAGCTTCCATTCCAATAGGGAGTATTACCCGCAGCATTTCCATTGGGAAGCAGTCCGGGAGGACCTGCCGGACCGGGAGCGCCATTTAGTGAAACATTCCAGCTTGAATATGTTCCACTGCCTGATACCGAAGTTACAGTTGCAACCATTGCTCCGTTTGCGGGATTATACGAAGCAACTGAAGCCGTCATTTGATTACTAACTGAATTAGCTATGATAATGGTTTGTCCAATTGAATAACTTAGGCCTGTATCAATAAAAAAACTTTGATTACCTGTATTAATAGTCATTGAGGTTGTACTTACTGATGTATAACGGTCGCCGTCTAATCCTGCCGGTCCCTGGTTTCCGCTGGCTGCAAACAATGCATACGGAACACTTAAGAGTTGGGAACTTCCCATGAACTGATACGAACTACCACCTGCCGGGTCCAGTTCAACTGAAAGCCAGGGTGTAACTGTTGCCCATGGAATTGATGAAAATGTATTAACTATAGGCACTCCTTCTCCGATTTTTAGAGAAAACAATCCGAATTGATTTGTGGTTGTTGTATCTGTTTCCTGAAACAATGTGCTTCCTCCGTTGCCATCAGTTATTGTCATACGAAGAGCAATTTGTTGATTAACTAAAATAGCTCCTGATGTATTTCTGGCTACTGCCTGATAATTCATTGACTGAGGCGGCTGAGCATTAGCACTGTTTAGTGAAATAAAAGGAAGAACAGATAATACTAAGTGAATAAATTTTTTCATTGGTTATAATTAGTTGTAATTGATTTATTTTATGACATTAACTTTTTTGAAATAATTAATACTTGCAGATTTCACTTCAACCAAATACATGCCATTTGTTAAACTCTGGGTGGCAATCTCCATTTTATTTGAAAGTGAATTTAGAGTTGTTTTACTTTTTAATACAAGTTTACCTATTGCATCAAAAATGCTTACTTCCCATTCCCTGCTTGTTACTTGCGGAACCTCAATTGTTACATTTCCTGAAGCAGGATTTGGAAAAATATTTATTTCATTTTCATTTGGGACCTGAGGATGATCAATAGAATTAACAAAATCAAATGCCTGCTGGAACCCCTGTGTCAAAATTGAAGTACCTGAATTATAGGTTGCAACCATTGACATTTCTCCTATGGTAGTAGATAGCATACCGTTTCCATTCGAAAAAAATGCTCCCGAAGTGCTGATAACCGATGGACTAATACTCTGAGCCTTTGAAAACGCTGAGAATACAATTAAGGTAAAACCCAATAAAATAGGTTTTTTCATGATATTATGGTGTTTTTAATGGATGATAATTTCCCTGACATTAACATATTGAGGTAAAATGATTTTTAAGTCAAATTTTACAATATTTATATTTAGCTCTTAAAGGTATGGAAAAATAATTTTCCTCAGAAATAATCCTATTTTTTCAATTTTGAGAAGCCGATTCAGGGCCATTACTCTTTTCAAATTTAACAGACTGACTTCCAATATTGGAAAGCAAAAACTTTAATAAATTAACGTCAAGTCAAAAAAAAATCCGCAAATGTTTACCCCTTCATTTGAATCGGAAACATTTGCGGTATTTAATTGAAATATTATTTCTCTAATCTGTAAAAACTAATGGTTGGTGGCCCTTCCACGCCTGCATCCATCATTAATTTTTTCAAAGCGACAGAGTTCATACGCTCTTTCGCTTTATCCATATCTGTAATTGCAAAGACAATATATACCAGGTTTGAATCGTCAATATCTCTTGCAAGTCCGCGATCCATCAAGCCATTTGCTTTCCTTGATTCTGTTCCTTCTTCATCATAAACTTTAAGCCAGTCAGCAAAGTTTTTTACTTTGTGTGAGATCATTACCCGGTCAAAATATTCAATTTTCGAATTATCATTTCTAATAACATCGAGGTAATGAAATACAGGCGGACCTGCAACTCCGGCATTGTGTATGGCATCTTTCAGTTCATTTAATGAAGAGAATTCCTTTGCCTTTTGAATATCTTCTATTTTATCAATGACTGTTACCATATTAGAATCTTCCATTCCTCGGCCAATTTGGAAAGAAGTAATTCCATATGCTTTTCGAATTGAATCGTGAGCCTCATAGGCGTCTTTCCAGACACTGAAATTTTCAACGGGATGCTGAATTACAAGAACTTTGAATGGTTGAAACGGAATACCGGAGGTATCATCTTGTATTTTTTTCTCTTCCGGATTTTTACAGGAAAATGAAAATAATAAAATAAAAGCAAATAAATTTGTTAGATTTTTTTTCATGTTTTTTTTTGTTAATTGGTTTAATTGATCAAAAGTTAAAAATCCTGTTAATTGTAACAAAGACCAGAACAAGATAGCAATCTTAAATAATATATTGAAAGTTATTATAAAATAGTTTAAAAGACTCTAGAATAAGGGTTTTAGAAAGACAAAGGCTATATTCTATTTTTCTTCTTCGGTTGTAGATGTATTACCTCCTTTGGTCAATATTGAAAAGCCAAGTCCAAACGATATCCATAATTTTCCATAATAAATCAGATGAAGGTTTTCATTATTTGAAATAAAGTCCCAGCCCACAAATAATCCTGCTTGTGTTGAATTAAAAAAGTCAAATACAAATCCCAGGGAGGGTGTTAATGCTGGAACTTCTATTGCTTCTTCTACTTTTCCATCGGTTGATCGTTCATCCAGTGTAATGGAAGTTATTCCTAGTCCCGCCAGAATGCTAAAGAAGTTTTGTTCAAAATTTGAAAGCCTGAATTTAACGCCCGCAACCGGTCCCAGAGTAATGTCTTTTGAAAAGTCAAATTTCTTTAATCTTAATTTTACCGGAATGATGACTGTCCCTGCCGTAAAGCAAGCTTTCCTGTCATATCGGGGAACACTTTTATCTTTAATAACAGAATATGGTACTATAAAATATTTTCTCTTTAAACACAATGAATCAGCATAACACAAAGTAAAATTAATATTAGGATTTTTTTTCCATTTCCAGAATCGAATGATTATTGAATCTGCTTCTGTTGTACCAACTATTGTATAAATTGCTCCGGGTTCTGCTACTTGTAATGGTGCTGTATCACAGACATTACCTAATATATCGCATGGATATAAAGGCGTTTCAATTATAAATTTATAGTTGTTGATTTTACCATCATTAGAATGATATTGTTCGGAAGACTGACAAAACGAATGGATATTAGAAAAGAGAATGACAAAAGCGAAGCAAACTTGCAAATATTCCATTCGATTCCTGTATCAAAAAATACAGAACGATGGATTTTGACTTTTAGTTTACGATATGGTATTTATTTTACTTATTCTGTATGCCCGGTGCAATAAAATCAATTGGCAAAATATATTGCACGTCCATTGTTGATCCGCCGGCTGTTCCCGGTGTCCAGTCGGGCATTAACTTAACTACACGCATGGCTTCCTCATCCAGTTCGGGAGAAGCACTGCTAAGAATATTGGGATTTACAATTTTACCATTTCTATCCACCATAAACCCAATATAAACCCTGCCCTGAATTCTATTAATTTTGGCTTGTTGCGGGTATCTAATATTGCGTTTTAAAAAGGCTTGCAGACTATCATTTCCGCCGGGAAATTCAGGCTGTATCTGAACTACAGCTACTCCAAAACCCTTTCCACCTAATTTAACCGGGGAGTCCTGAGCTTTGCAGGTTGAAAAAAAAAGTAGAAGAAATAAAAAGAGTATTTGTCTCATGGGCTTCATGATTATTAGTGAACTGAAAAATGGTTTTTAATTCTTAAATATAAATTGTCTTTACTATTTAAATACTTATCACAAAATCATTTGTTAAATATAGTAAGTATGAATGCAGCTTTTTAATTATAAGTATTATTATATATAATTAATTGAATATAAGCGCTTTAAAAGGATTAAATAAGAGGTTTGTACTATACATCCTTTTTGCCAATATTCCTTTTACCCTGCTCTATTACTATTTCATGCATTCTGGCAATAATGTTATGCGTAATAGGGCAATATTCAATATTCTGAATATGTGTGCCACTCACATACAGTTTAAAATCCTTGTATTGAGTATGAGGAAATCCTCTGCAATCATTAGGGCGCACATGATAAATACTGCACTTATTGTTTTTCAGAAGAAACTGACAGGGAGTACTTTTATTTAAGTAATCCTTACTTCCTTCTTCCTGCTCAAGGTATTTATCATAATACTCCTGAAAAGTCATACCAAGGTGTTTTGAAATTCGTTTTACATCTGCTTTTTTGTATGTAGGTGACATCTTGGTGCAGCAATTAGCACAATCCAGGCAATCAATTTTCTTAAAAGCCTGCTTATTTAATTCTTTGGCTACGGGATCAAGTCCTCTAACCTTTCTGTGCATCAATCCTCGTAAAAACGTAACATAGGTCTTACCGTTTTTCCTAAAGGAAGCTTTTAAATATGCAATTGGATCCTTTATTTTTTTTGCATTGTGATCAATAATACCTTCTTTCTTTATTGTCTTCTTCAATGGATAGAATTTTGTATAGGTGTATTTCCGGATAAAAGTACAAAGTCTGTTTTACAAATCATCATTTTTGTTTTAGTTTCTCAAAACAGTCTTAATCCCAAAAAGAAAGCCAACCGTTCCTTTTTGACCATTTAAAAATGATGTAAATAATTCAGCCCGAATAAAACCAAGCTTTTCAACACCGGCACTAACCTCAAAGTATCTGTCAAGTGCATCGGTATGCAGAAAGTGAACACTTGCAATCTCTCGTAGTTTTAATTTTCGAATGATGGGAAGTTTGTTCAGAAAAAACCCGCCAAAGTTCTCTTCAGCATGTATTTCCAGATATTTTCCTGTAGTACTGTAAGTGTAATAGTCAAGATTTTTAAAATCATTTATTCTGAATTCTGAAACCCATGTTTTATTGCCATTGAAATGCTTTAAATCGGGGGCATATACTTTTTTCTTGGAAAGAAAGTCGCCATACACTCCCATGTATTTCAATTTACCAAAAAGTCCAAGTGAAATTTCATCATCTAGCGTAAATTGAATAGCATCAAAGCTTACATCACTTCCGGCAGCTTCAATTCCTTTCTTGTAATTGAATCGTAGTACAGGCCAGTCTGATCCTAAATTGTATTTAGCTTCGGGCCGACTTATATATTTCTGTGCAGGTTTAAAAGAAAGACCTGCTTCAACTATTAGTGCCTGGTGTGTTGAGAATCGGAGTGAATCTGTTGACGGATGATATGGATCATTTGACGTGTAATCTCTGCCTTTGGTATCCGTAAATTTGTAATCTGATGTATTAGATAAAGAATTCCTGCCTGCATATTCAGCAGAAAGTTTGTAAAAGACTCCGTTTATCAATTCTGAATTATGGGAAGCATTAATGTATTGCTTCTCATAAATTTTCATATAATTCTTTTCAGCCCATACAGAATAAATAAAATTCACCAATTCATTAATCGGTTTTTTAGAATTGAACTGTGCAATATCTGTTCCCCCTTCTAATCCTAAAACAGAATGCTTCTTAGCATTATACAAATTTTTATAAGCAATAGTGCCATTAAAATGCTTGTTTGATAATCCATAACGTACCGCTGAAGAAATAGTGTATTCGCGTGGATCGTCGTTTTCCTTTTTCTTATTGTATGAGAAACCTAAACCTGAATTCCAGCCTTCAACAGTATTGAAACTTATTTTTGTAAATGGCATATCAATACTGTAATCTGTTCTTTTAAAACTATTCTGCCAGGAATATCCGGTAAGAATATTAGAAAACTCAAACTTATTTGATTTTCTGTCTATAGAATCAAGGTAAGATTTTGACTCATGAATTACCCTGGAACTATCTCGCTTTCTATAATCATTGGTTTCATCACCTGTTAGGGGAACCGGCCGGGTTCCTTCCCAGTATGATGAATCCTTTTTATTGGCACTCTCATCTACGGATAAGATTTCTCCATTGAAGAATGTTTTATTAAATTTCGGATTGAGATTGTAATCGCTGAAAATACCCAAAACAGTCCCTCCTCCTTTAAATCCCATAAAATCGAATGAATAATCGAAGCGTGAATTAAAAGGCATCCAGACTTCATCATTCACGCGCAGGAAATTTTGCTTCACACGGAAAGTATCAATAAATTCCATTTGCTGCTCTCTGGTAATCTGCAAATCGATGCTATAGAGTCTCCAGGTGTCTTCTGCAATATAAATAGTACCGGTAAAAACAGGATCATACCTTCGTTTTGGAATGACACTGATTTTATTAATAAGGACGCCATTCTCTGAAAAAGTCCCTTCATGTCTGAACTTATAATAAAAAAAGCTGTTTCCTGCTATGGGAGAAACGATACCACGCGGTGTCAGACCCACAATATTAATAAGGCCTTCATAAAAACTGATTAATACATCTGTAGACTGATTGAAGCTATAGGTTTTTGGAGAGCCGCTAACCTTACTTGAAATCATAATTTCTTTAAAGTTTTTGGGCTCTTTAAAGTACAATTCCGAAACAGACTCACTGAGGTAAAAAATACCTGTCACAGTATCAACTTCATTTCCCAAATCAACCTCCTGACCCATTACTTTTTTTGGATGAGACGAAAGGCGCTGGGTAGATTTTACATAAGCATGTGTCTTATATAATTTAACCTGATCGAGGTAAAATTTTCTTTTGGACTGAGCAGCTCTAATTATGGCATAGGCTGGGTCTTCTGTATTGGCACTTATATTAACCTCTTTTAGTTTTATGGATTCATTAACCATTTTGACATTGAGTTCTAAAGCATGATTTTCAATCGTTACTTTTTTGGTCAACAAGGTATAACCGATTAATCTAAAAGAAATATCATAGGTGCCATTTTGCAATTCCAGTGAATAATAACCTTCAGGATTGGCTGTTGTTCCAACACTTGTTCCGCTGACATATACTATTACAAATGGCAGGGGCTGATTGTTCTCATCTAAAATCAATCCGGTTAGCTTTGCTGCTTTTGATTCGTAAAAGGAGAAGCAACATAATAAAACAAAAATAATTCTAGCGGAAAATTTAGCGGATTTCATCATATAATTTTAGCAAGCCATTCGTAAAACTCTTCCATGAAAATTTCTCTTTATCAATATCAACACTTTTTGAAAATTCATTCTCCCTGTTATTATCATAAAAGTCAATAAGCGATTTTACAATAGAAGCAGAATTTTTTTCTGTCACATACCCTACTCGTTTATCCGCTACAATTTCCGAAAGTCCTCCAACATTGGTGACCAGCATGGGGCGACCAAAATAATATGCTATTTGTGTAATGCCACTTTGTGTTGCACTCATATAGGGCTGTATTACCATATCAGCAGCACAGAAATAATCACGTACTTTTTCTTTTTCTATGAAAGAAGTATGTAAAATAACTGACTCGGAAATTCCCAGTGATTTTATCTGCTCCAGGTAAGGTTTATTGTCTTCATAAAACTCTCCTGCAACAACAAGTTTAATCTTTCTTTCCCTTATTTTAGGATCAGCCATAGCTTCCAGTAATAATCCAAGACCTTTATAAGCTCTGATAAAACCAAAAAATAATACTATTCTTTCTTCAGTTGGAAGGTTTAAAGTTACTCTTGCTTCTTTCTTTGGAATACGATTACCGAAAATATTGTAAATAGGATGAGGCAAACATATTTTATGATTGGTGGGCGTGAATTGAGAAAGCTGCCGTTCAACTTCCTTTGACATAGTAATAAAACCTTTGCATTGGTTTACAAAATATTGGGTAAATTGCTTATCACCCGGCCGTTTCTCATGTGGAATAACATTATCAGCAATGGCAATAATCGAAATCTTTTTCTTTTTTAAATATTTTGCAATTGTGCCGAGAGCCGGAGCCATAAAGGGAAGCCAGTAACGTATAACAACAAGATCCGGCTTTTCAGCAGCGATGGCCATAGCCGTTTTCAACCAAGAATAGGGATTAATTGAACTTATAGTTGAATTAATTTTTAGTTTTTCAGGACCTTTTCCTTTTGTAAATTGAGATGTTCCCGGAAACAATATTTTTGGATACTGGTAGTAAAATGAATAGATTACAGTATCAATATTTTGTTCAAGCAGACTACATGCCAGAGCTTCGTTAAAGTCAGCAATACCGCCGCGTAAAGGAAAAGCAGGACCTATAAGTATTACTTTCAATTTATTTTATTTAAGGAGTGGAATGCAACAGCGATTTACTTAGAGGTTGCTTTTTTTCTCTATAATATATTTATTTCTGTCAGAGGAAGAACGGGAAATAAGTTCTCCCAGGAATCCTGCAAGAAAAAGTTGTGTTCCAATAATCATACTTGCTAAAGCAATATAAAAAGAAGGGCGATCTGTTAACAGTCGTGCCGGTAAATTACAATAAACACTGTAGAGTTTGCTTACTCCAAGATATGTTGCCGATATAAAACCAAGGACAAACATAAGTGTTCCCAGCATGCCAAAGATATGCATGGGTCTTTTTCCAAATCGTGAAACAAAAGTAATGGACAATAAATCGAGAAAACCATTGATAAACCTTTCGAGTCCAAATTTGGTAATTCCGTATTTACGAGCTCTGTGTTCAACAATCTTCTCGTCAATCTTATTGAATCCTGCCCATTTAGCTATAACAGGAATATAGCGATGCATTTCTCCGTAAACTTCTATTGATTTTACCACTTCTTTCCTATAGGATTTTAATCCGCAATTAAAATCATGCAGGTTATTAATTCCCGACATTTTCCTTGTGGCCCAATTAAAAAACTTACTGGGAATGGTTTTGGAAATAGGATCGTATCTCTTTTTCTTCCATCCGGAAATAAGATCAAAACCGTCGTTCTTTATAAGCGAATATAATCCTGGTATTTCATCAGGACTGTCCTGCAGGTCGGCATCCATGGTAATTATGACATTTCCCTGAGCGTCCATAAATCCTTCATTTAAAGCAGCGGACTTACCATAATTTCTACGAAAGCGAATACCTTTTACATTGGCATTTTCTTTACCGAGGTTTTCAATTACCTCCCATGATTTGTCCTTACTCCCATCGTCGACAAGAATAATTTCATAAGAAAATTTGTTTTCCTGCATGACACGGACAATCCAGTCGCATAATTCCTTCAGCGATTCATCTTCATTATATAATGGGATTACTACAGATATATCCACGCCAATCAGCCTAAGTTCGAATTAAAAGGATTTTGTTCTTTTTTCATAAATACAGAAATTATTAGAGAAAAGATTAATCCCATAAATCCTGATCCAATAACAGAAAATAAAAACAACCAAAAAGGAGTCATAAATTTTGCAGTCATTGACATGGCCATTTCAATTTGTTCATCAGACATTCCACCTCTTTCCACCATGCTTTTTTGTGCTTCGTCCATAATTTTCTGAACCATTTCAGGGGCAAGATATTGAAAAAAGATAAGGGTAAATATACCTGTTATAAAGCCTCCAAATATAGCAATAAGCACCCCTGTACCCAGAGACTTACCATATCCAATAAAGCCATCCAGCGATTCGTCTCTATAAGTTTTAATACCCATAACGATAAATAAAACAAGCAATGAATAACTTATCCATTGAGGCAGTTTCGACTGAATATCAGTACCTAACAAATAGAAAAGTAAAAAAACAGCAATTGAAGAGAAACCATAAATGGCACCAAACTTCATGGCAATTTTAATCTGAGAAGGCTTGTTTTCCATAGTATTATATATTTTGCAAACCTACACGAAATTGGTAAAAGAGCAAATAGACTTTGTATCTATTTAGATAATATTTTTTCGCAGTATTTGTGAATTTAACTACCTTCGCACCGGGTAAGTCCTATACGACCAGCTCCTGCTAATCTCCCCAGGTCGGGAACGAAGCAAGGACATGCGGTTGAGCGGTGCGATATAGGGGGCTTACCCATTTTTCATTAAATTATTTCCCTTAATCCAAAATCGTTATTCGTTACTCGTTACTCAACTTTATCTGTTATCCCCCTAAATCTAAAATCGTTACTCGTTACTCAACTTTATCTGATATCTTTTATATAAGATTAAAGATTAAGTTGAGTAACGAGCAACGACTAACGACTTACGAGTAACGATTCCAATAAAGTTGAGTAACGAGTAACGACTTGCGAGTAACGATTTAAGGAATAACGATTTCAGATCAAGGGTAAGTTGAGTAACGAGTAACGAACAACGATTAACGATTTCAGATTTAGTGATAATTGCTAATTAATCACCTTTTTATTCTACGAAAATCAGTATCTTCCGCCACAAATTCGAAACTTAATACCATGAAATTTTTCATCGACACTGCCAATCTATCACAGATCAAAGAAGCCGAAGATCTCGGTGTTCTTGATGGTGTAACTACTAATCCTTCGCTTATGGCAAAAGAAGGCATTACTGGCCATGATAATATACTAAAACACTATGTTGATATATGCAAAATTGTAAAAGGTGACGTAAGCGCAGAAGTGTTATCAACTGATTTTAAAGGTATCGTTGAAGAAGGAGAAATACTGGCATCGTTACACAAACAAATAGTTGTAAAGGTGCCAATCATAAAAGAAGGTGTTAAAGCACTAAAATATTTTTCTAATAAAAATATACGTACCAATTGCACGCTGGTATTTTCAGCCGGACAAGCGCTGCTTGCAGCCAAAGCAGGTGCAACTTATGTTTCTCCATTTATTGGAAGACTGGACGATATCAACCAGGATGGTGTTGAACTGATTAAACAAATCGTTCATATTTACAGAACGTATGGTTATAAAACCCAGGTATTGGCCGCATCTATTCGAAATCCGCTTCACATTATTAAATGTGCTGAAGCCGGCGCTGATGTAGCTACCTGTCCCCTATCTGCTATTGTCGATTTGCTTAAACATCCTTTAACGGATAGCGGACTTGAAAAATTCCTGTCCGATGCCAAGAAATTTTCATCAGCAGCAATTAGTAAATAACTATAATTAAACATTGGCCGCTTCCTTTTTAAAATTCCAGGGTAAAACCATCAATGAAAAGTTTCTGTTTACTATAACAGAGGCTTTAAAAAAGGATGCTGTAATCATCATTCCAACCGATAGCGTTTATGCCTTTGCCGCCAATATTCAAAGCAATAAAGCTTTTGAACGTATATGCAGAATCAAAGGTATTAAGCCTGAAAAAGCCAACTTTTCCTTTCTCTGTCCTGATTTGCGCAACATCTCACTTTTCACAAAACCATTCAGCACAGAAGTTTTTCGTTTCATGAAGAATTCCTTGCCCGGCCCTTTTACGTTTATCCTGAATGCCAACAACAATGTTCCTGCTATTTTCAAATCCAAAAAAAAGACAATCGGTATTCGCGTTCCCGACAACAAGATTGCATTAGCAATTCTTGAAGCAATTGGAAATCCTTTAATGGTATCTTCCGTTTATTCTGACAATAACAATGTCGAATATTTAACCGACCCTGAAAATATTCTCGGAAAATATGAAGAATTGGTAGACATAATTGTTGACGGTGGTCCGGGTTTTTACGAGCCTTCTACTGTGATTGATTGTACGGGGAATGATCCTTTAGTAGTAAGAGAAGGAAAAGGAGAACTTTAAATCCACAGGAACTTAAAGCACTCCTTTTCTCATAAATATTGCACAAGGCAAAAAAAAATCCTACTCGCTTTTCTTAAACAAATACCTGGTAATAAAAATCCCCGTACTCTTATCAGCACTGTACACACCTGAATTAATATTTGATAATTCCCAGCCGGCAGCTGTCATGTCGTTGATTTTATCGGTAATTGTCTTATCGTTTTTCCGAACATTGCCGAAGTTAATACCAACAAAGCTGAAAAAGTTCTCCATATCGGTTTCTTTAAAATTCCCTTCAGGATCTGTTGTTACCATTCGTGAACGGCCCAATCCGCCCGGAACAACCGATTCAATGGTTGTTATCTGCGTATACAGCGTTTTTGTTTGTGCCGGTTTAAAGGCATAAATAATTGCTACCAGAATTACCATACCAAGTAGCGGCAGAATTAATTTTAGTTTGTTTTTCATCTTGATTTTTAGATTGGGTTTAAAAAATAAATTAGAATTAAAGTAATTCATTAAATGCTTTTGGTAAATTCTCAATAAGGTCAGAAGTAATCATGGAGTATTCTCCCTTTTCTTTTGCAGTAATATCACCGGCTAATCCATGAATGTAAACACCAAGTAAAGCTGCGACCATTGGCTCGTATCCCTGTGAAAGAAATGCAAGAATAACTCCGGTGAGAGCATCTCCACTCCCTCCTTTTGCCATACCCGGATTTCCTGTGCTATTGAAATAGGCCATTCCATCGGGAGTTGCTATACAAGTATGTGCGCCTTTTAAAACGACAAATACTTTATGTTGTTTCGAAAATAGCAGTAACTTTTCATGTCTTTCGAAATCATTTTTACTTTCTCCGGCTAACCGCTCGAATTCTTTAGGATGAGGAGTTAAAATTGAAAAAGGCGGAATTAAATTAATATAATCCCGGTTCTCCGATATTATATTTATTGCGTCTGCATCGAGCACGATTGGTTTCTTTGTTCGTTCAAGCAAATCCAATAGCATTTTCTTCGTCGCAGAAGAAGTACCAATACCCGGACCAACAGCCACATGCATGGTCTCAATAAAATTGCCTGTATGTGTAATGAAATCTTCTTCCTCATCTGCCTGGGCCATAGCTTCCGGAACGGCAGTCTGTAAAATGGAATAACCACAATGCGGTATTCGTACAGTTAATAAACCGGACCCGGAACGTAAACAAGCCCGTGCTGCAAGTATAGCAGCCCCTATTTTCCCTTTGCTTCCACTAATAAGTAAACTGTGGCCATAATTTCCTTTGTGTGAAAATTTATTCCTTTTCTTTAAAAGAGGTTTGATGTTTTCTGCAAGAAGGAATTGTCCATAAGATTGGACCTTCTCGATAAAATTTTTGTCCAGGCCAATATCGAGAATATGAAAATTCCCCGTGTACTTTTCATTTTCGGCAAAAAAGAAAGCAAGTTTGGGCGTCTGAAAAGTTAAGGTATGCGAAGCACAAATTACTTTTCCTTCTGTATGTTCATCAGTAAACATTCCTGAAGGAAGATCTATTGAAATGATTTCGTTATTGCTCGAATTTATACTATCAATACACTCGCCAATCCACCCGGAAACCGGTCTGCTTATGCCTGTGCCAAAAATTGCGTCAATAAGAATTCCATTTTCATTTAAGTGCAAAGTGGATTTTTCATTGATTTCATTTATAGGAACACCTGCTTTGATTGCAGCTTCGAGGTTTTTCTTGAAATCAATCGATGGATTAGGTGATGAAACAACTATTGCATCAACAGAATATTTTTTTTCGTGAAGCAACCTGGCAATTACCAGTCCGTCTCCTCCATTATTTCCTGTACCACAGACAACGGTAATCCTTTTAGAAGTATTTACATTCGATTCTATCCATTCAAAACACGCCTTTCCTGCCCTTTCCATTAAAGCCAAAGAACTTATAGGTTCATGACTTATAGTATAAGCATCGGCTTCCCGAATTTGAGCGGCAGATAATATTTTCATTTTTATCCGATAATTGTTACACTGACATCGTTTTTCAAATGTTCTTTTAAAAATGTTCCATTACCGTGCACTGTATAGATGTTTGTCGCTTTTGTTTTGCTAATCATTTCAAGCACACCGGGCCAGTCGGCATGATCGCTTATTCGCAAAACACAATCGCAACGGTAAAAGGAACGTTTCCAACCTGTGGCAAAGGCACGCAGTATATCTTCATTTCCTCTGAAACGACGAAAGTACATTGGCGGAACGAGAAAGACGGCTTTATGCGAATCTTCAAAATCTTTTTTACGATAAACCTGCCATTCTCCAAGTGAAAATCCATGATTGGAATATAACTTGTGGTATCCCTCCAGATCAGGATGAATAAAGACTTTTACGTCAGGTGCGTATTTTGTAATCAGCTGCGTTATTCTTTGCGCTTTCCCTAAAGCATAAGCACCTATGATTACTTTATTATGCTCCTGTAAAAGTTTTTTAATCTCAGTTGCAGGGTCAGGATGATTGTATTCAGGTGAAGCGAAAGTTGTTTCTGTTATCAGATGATCGCACGGTACAAATTCAAAATTCTCACAACTTTCATCGGTTTGTGTTTTGAAGTCGCCTGTATAAAGGTAACGAACTCCTTTGTATGTCATGAGAATTTGAGCACTTCCGAGAATATGGCCGGCCGGATAGAATTTTACCTCTATTCCACAGATGTTAAAAGCAGTGCCATATTCAACAGGAATAAATTCAGCTGAAAGTTTGGTACCAAATCGATGCTTCATAAACGATTGTGTCGGAGAAGTGCAGTAAACTACTCCTTTCGTTGAAACTGCATGATCGCCATGGGCATGAGAAATAAGTGCTGTTGACACTGCTCTTTTGGGGTCAAGATAAAAATCACCAATGCTGCAATACAATCCCGTAGATGTCTTTGTAAGAAAATTATTTATCACTTCTATAGGCTTTGTTAAAATTTTCTTACAAAATATATAATTTATAGTTTTGAAAGAGCTGAATGGATCTTTAATACTTGCGGTAATACAAGCTGTGTTTCATCATTGATAATAATAAAATCCGATTTCTTGATTTTCTCTGCATCATCAAGTTGTTTACTAATAATCTGTTCCGTTTCAGCACGACTTTTATGATCTCTTTCTCTGACTCTGGAAATTCTTAATTCAATGGGTGAAGTTACTGTAATAATTTTATCGCAGGCTTTGTAAGCGCCACTTTCAAAGAGTATTGCTGCTTCCTTTAAGACATAAGGAAAATTCTTGTGGTTGGACAACCAATTTTCAAAATCTTCTTTAACGGCGGGGTGGACAATTCCATTAAGAATTTTCAATTTATCAGGATTGGAAAATACTATTTCAGCAAGATTCTTTCTATTGATTTTTCCATTCTTATCCAATGCATTTTCAGAAATTTCTTTCCCAATTCTTTTAGTGATTTCAGGATGCCTATCGTAAAGAGAATGAACCGATTCATCGGCATTATATACAGGAACCCCTAAAGATTTAAATATCAAGCAAATAATTGACTTGCCGCTTCCTATTCCACCGGTTATTCCAACAACTTTCATTGTTTGCGTAGTATAAAGTCGACCTTTTCAGGTTCCAAACGAGTGATGCGAACGAACGAAGGTTTTGTAATGACGCTAACTTGCAGTTTCGATCCCGGCCTTTTTCCTTTTTCTCCACCTTGTACAATTGCATCAAACATTGAAGCATCAACTTTATTATAATTACTTATGGAAACCAGATAACGCACCTTAACCTTATCGGGAAAAGTTTTTAAAGAATAACCATAAGCAACATTGACAGGATGAATTTCAATTTCTTCAGTTCCCTCCGTAAATTTTTCAACCGGTAGTCTAAATTCTACTTCAGCGGAACTATAAGAAAGCAAATGATTGGGAATCAACTTCACCTTTTTTTTGACCGGAGCTTTTAGATTTGACAGAAATATAGAATCCGTACTGACGCTTGTTAACTTTTGAATTAATGATGGAGGACCGGAAACATCTATTGAAGCAGGAACAACATATGCATTTCCTGTTGAATCATATTGCTTTTCAAAATCAGCCTTATAAAAAAAAGTAACCGGTATTTTTTTAGTAATTATATCACTAAAATTAAAGACAATTGAATCAGGATCAAAGCGAACAATTGCTACATCTTTGCCTAGCTCCCTGGAAAAGTCCTGAAGAAAAAAACTTGTAGGCAAAGCAAAAAAATCTGTGTTAATTTTTGTATTGGTAAATTTCTCTGCAACGTCAATCTCTAAAGTTTTTTGTTCTTTTTTTAGACCAAAAGAAAGAATTTTAAATCCTGTAGTTTTTAAGTTGACATTAATCTTTGAAGGAAGCTCATTCATAATGACCTTCTTTCCCGGCATGTTTACATAGTTTACAGGAAAAGAAAGGGCAGTATTGTATTCATTAGAAAGCGCTAAAAGAAGCCAGAAAATAGTTGCAATAAGAAAGCATATCAGAAAGATATACAGATGTTTATCTAATATTAACCAAAGTGTTTTTTTTGTTGGCTGATTAACGTCTTTCATTCAGAAAGCCCATAATTAAAGATTAAAATTTCAGACTTTGGCAGGTACATTTTGCTCAATGGCTTTTGTTGCTTCTGCTGAAATAGCCGATTTCTCAATTTTAACCTTCACATTGTTATCTATTTCAAGCATAAATGTTCTGTCATTGACCTCAACAATTTTACCATAAATGCCGCCAATTGTAACAACCTTTGCCCCTTTTTCAAGTGTTGTCCTAAATTCTTTTTCGGCTTTTTGTTTTCTTACCTGGGGACGAATCATAAAGAAATAAAATACGACTACAATGGCAAGTAAAAACACCATTTGCATCATTCCTCCGCCTTGTTGTGCCTGAAGTAATATTGAAATTAAATTGTTCATGATTTATTGTTTTATTTTATTTGAAAGTTATTTTTTAGACTTGATGACTGTGCAAGAAACATATAGTTTGTAAACGTTAGGCATGGTGTTAGAAATTATGTCTATACTTTTCATTTGCTCTCCTTCTTTACCTTCACTGTTAAAGGTAACATTAATGACTCCGCCATCTCCGGGTTTAATAGCTTCTTTTGGAAATTCAGGAACAGTACAACCGCAGCTTCCCTGTGCAGCTCTTATTACTAAATCCCCTTTACCAATATTTTTGAAATTAAAGGCAAACGATACTTTTTCACCTTCTGTTATAGTACCAAAATCGTGTTTATCAGATTCAAATTTTAAGACAGGAACATTTTCTTTTGCATTCTTGCCCGAAGCGGATACAGGATTTTCAATTACTGAAGGATTTATGGCATTTTCAGGAATATCAGATTTTTTATCATTCTTACATCCTCCGAAAAATAAAACTGAAAGAAGTATTATTACCGTATTGCGAAACATTATGTTAAATCGTTTTTTGTATTTCAATTACTACTTTTTAAATAACATTTTATTGAGGATTCAAAGATCGAATATTTATAGATTTTTTCAAACTCGGACAAATTAACTAATTAACCCCCTGCCCGTCTTCACTATTCTTCCTTCTTTTGTAAAGTCAATTGCCAGCTTATCAATTATTCCATTAACGAATTGTTTGCTTTTGGGAGTACTAAAGTCTTTTGAAATATCAATAAATTCATTGATGGAAACCTTTACCGGTATATTGGGAAAGGTGATAAGTTCTGCCAATGCCATTTTAAGAATAAGAATATCCATTAATGCAATTCTCTCCACATCCCAGTTTTTCGTTCTTTCGCTAATGGCTTTTTCAAATTCTTCATTGTTGAGTATGGTTTGTGAAAACAATTTTCGGGCAAAATCCTTATCATCGGATTCATCCTTGTAAAGCGGAATTAATTCAAAAGCGTCTTTTTCATAAAATGCCCGAATGGTTTTTCCTACAAGATGCATTGCAAAATTAAAATCATCGCTCCAAAATATACTTTCATCATCAATATGGTGTTGAAAGGCTTCCGATTCTTCAATGAAATTTTTAATCATTTCCAGCAAAAAAGTTTTTTCGTCCGCTTCTTTGTTCTTAAAAAAAGTACGGTACAATTCCGATTTCCTTACCTCAAGAAATATTTTCTTAATCAGGTCACCGTTTGTTTGCCAGCTTAGTCCTAAACGGCCTACCTGAGACTTAAACTCTTTACTATCTTCTAAAGCATTAATAAACCTGAGTTCATACAGTCGTTTAATTGCCTTTAATTCTGCTTCATCGGGAATAAATTTCTGCAAAAGATCTGAGGCATCCGTCTTATCCGTATAAGCAAGCTCCGAAAGAAATAATAATATATACAGATACAGTTCATTTACCTTTTCTATGCTGCGAAAAAGTTCACGTTCTGCTACTGCCAGGTCGTTCTTTTCACCCTGAAAAAAAGCGTATAAAGCCTGCAAGACTTTAATACGAAGTTGCCTTCTGCTAAGCATAATAATTCGAAATCAGGATATTTAAAAAAGAATGTGGAAAGACTATCACTTGGCTTTCGCCTTGGAAATACGATCTTCGGCAATTCTAATGGCCGCTTCAACAGTAGTTATTTTTTCCTTGTCGGCTTTATCAAAAATTTCAAGAGTAGTATCGTAAATTTTTTGAGTATGCTCAAGTGCAATCTTGCGATTGTAACCATTAAGTTCACTGAATACATTTATAAGACCACCGGCATTTATAAGAAAATCGGGAGCATATAAGATTCCTTTTTTGGCGAGTAATGCACCATGGATTGTCTCATCTGCAAGCTGATTATTGGCAGCCCCGGAGACAATTACACACTTAAGTCTTTCAATATTTTCTGTATTCAGAGTTGCTCCCATTGCACAGGGTGCATAAATATCTATATCCAGATCGTATATATTTTCAGGAGAAACAATTTCTGCCGAATACTTTGAAGCTACTGCTTTTAATGGTTCCTGGTTAATATCAGTAATGTAAATTTTTGCTTTTTCTTCGCTAATTAAACGAACAAGATTTTCTCCTACGTGACCAATTCCCTGAACAGCAATTTTTTTTCCGCTCAAACTGTCATTGCCCCATTTTTTCTTTGCAGCTGCCTTCATTCCCATGTAAACGCCATAGGCAGTTACAGGAGAAGGATCACCGCCTCCTCCAAATTCTTCAGGTAAACCTGTAACATGTTTGGTAAATTTCCTGATGTTAACCATATCGTCAACAGATGTTCCAACATCTTCAGCTGTAATATATCTTCCTTTTAGTGTTTCAATAAACTCACCGTATTTATAAAATAATTCAGGTGTCTTATCTTTCTTGGCATCGCCAAACAAAATTGCTTTACCACCGCCCAGACGTAATCCGCTAATTGCTGCTTTATAAGTCATTCCTCTCGACAACCGAAGTACATCGTTAAGACCTTCTGCTTCCGATTTATAATTCCACATTCTGGTTCCTCCCAAAGCAGGTCCCAATGTTGTATTATGAATAGCAATGATTGCTTTTAAGCCTGTATCTTTATCATGACAAAAAATTATTTGTTCATGGTTAGCAAATGATGGATTTTTGAATACAAAATCTCCCGTGCCTATGGTTTCTTTAATATCTTTAACTTCAATCATAATTGTTGTGTAAAATTCCGATTTTTACCGCCGAAGGGCCAAAGGTATAGTTATTTTTTAAGGTCACAAAAGCTAATTGCAATGGTTAAATGAAGTCATTAAAACACCTGAATAAGTATTTTTTAAAGTATAAATGGTTGCTTTTGCTTGGAGGCATTTTTGTAATTGTCCAGAATTTTGGGGCCATTTATCCTGCCCGTGTGGTCGGAAAAACGCTGGATTCTGTTATTGAATCCCTGAAAAGCATTGAAGGTAAGGACGATGCAGTTTATCGCAGCCTCGTTTTTAAGGATATTTCACACAGGGTTGGACTCTATTTATTGCTCATAATAGGTGTTGCTCTTGTTAGAGGAATCTTTATGTTTCTCATGCGCCAGACCATTATTGTCATGTCCAGGAGAATTGAGTATGATTTAAAAAATGAAGTCTATAATCATTTCCAGCTGCTTAGCATTGCTTTTTACAGACGCAATAATACCGGTGATCTGATGAATAGAATTAGCGAAGATGTTGGTCGTGTTAGAAATTACATCGGACCGGCTATAATGTATTCCATAAACCTTATCGTCCTTTTTATACTCATTACAATCAACATGCTTTACGTTAATGTAAAATTAACATTGTTTGTATTGGCTCCTCTCCCCTTTTTATCAATCTCTATATATTATGTAAGTGATCTTATGAATCGCAAGAGCGAAGAAGTTCAGGAACAACAGAGCAGATTAAGCACATTTGTTCAGGAAGCTTTTAGCGGTATCAGAATACTAAAGTCTTTTGTAAAAGAAGAGTCTTTTGGTAATGAGTTTACTAAAGAAAGTGAAGTATATAAAAACAAAAATATGGAACTGGTAAGAATCAATGCCATGTTCTTTCCTTTAATGCTATTATTGGTTGGTTTCAGTACGCTGTTAACCGTTTATATTGGAGGCCAAGAAGTTATTGCAGGCCGCGCTACAACAGGAAACATCGCTGAATTTATTATCTATGTAAACATGCTTACCTGGCCTGTAGCGGCTTTAGGCTGGGTTACTTCAATTATTCAACGTGCAGCCGCTTCTCAGGAAAGAATAAATGAATTACTCCGTCTTACTCCTGAAATTCAATCTGTCTCCAACAATGAAATTCAACTGAACGGAAAAATTGAATTCAGAAATGTTAATTTCAGATATTCCAATTCAGAGATTCTTGCTTTAGATAATGTTTCTTTCCTCGTAGAACCCGGACAATCCCTTGCAGTTTTAGGTAAAACAGGCAGTGGCAAATCAACAATTGCAAATCTTTTAGTGAGAATGTATGATGCAGGAACGAATGAAATTCTCTTTGATGATAAACCTATAACTTCAATTCCGCTTTCATCACTGAGAAAACAAATTGGCTATGTTCCTCAGGATGTATTCCTTTTCAGCGATACCATTGGAAATAATATTTCTTTTGGAATAAATGATAATCCTGATGAGATTAGTAAAAAGGAACTTATCAGAAAAGCCGCAACAGAGGCTGTAATCTACGATAACATCATGGAGTTTCCGAAAAATTTTGAAACTATGATTGGCGAAAGAGGTGTTACACTTTCCGGCGGACAAAAGCAAAGGATATCCATTGCCCGCGCTATTATTAAACAACCTCAGATTCTCATCTTCGACGATTGTCTAAGCGCTGTTGATACGAATACTGAAAACCAAATTCTTAATCAACTAAAGACAATTATGAAAGAACGCACTTCCATAATTATCAGTCACCGTGTTTCAAGTGTGAAACAAGCCGATCAGATTATCGTTCTTGATAAAGGAAAGATTATTGAAAGTGGAAACCATTTATCTCTCCTTGAAAAGAAAGGAGAATACTTTGATCTCTATGAAAGACAAATGCTCGAAGAGCAGACGGGGAATGTAATTTGAAAATTAAAACGGATCTTCCCCCATATCATTCATCCTGGAACCAATGATAATGCGGTTATTGGGGTAATCGGTCACGCTGCCTGATGGACCTTCAGAAGGAGTTTCATTGTAATCCAGGTCGGTAAATTTGGCAAGATGATTAATAAATTTCAGTTTAACTCTGTCAATGGCTCCGTTTCTATGCTTTGCTATATTAATTTCAGCCATGCCTTTGGTTGGATTTCCATCTTCATCTAATTCCATCTGATAATACTCGGGACGATAAATAAACATAACCATGTCAGCATCCTGTTCGATGGCACCTGATTCACGTAAATCACTTAACTGCGGACGCTTAACTCCACCACGTGTTTCAACGGCACGACTAAGCTGTGACAAAGCAATAATTGGCACATCAAGTTCCTTTGCTATGGCTTTTAAAGATCGGGAAATATTACTGATCTCCTGTTCCCTATTCCCGCTCTTTGATTCAACATCAGAACGCATGAGCTGCAAGTAATCAATAATGATCAATTCTACATTGTGCATCGATTTCAATCTTCTGCATTTAGAACGAAGATCAAAAATAGATAATGCAGGTGTGTCGTCAATAAAAACAGGTGCTTCAGAAAGTTTTCCTGTCATGGAAACAAGTTTTTTCCATTCAGTACTGTCCAACGTTCCTTTGCGGAGTTTATCAGACGGTATTCCTGTTTCAGATGAAATCATACGCTGAACCAACTGTACTGAAGACATTTCAAGTGAAAAGAATGCAACAGCACGCTTAAAAGAAATAGCAGCATTTAAAGCAAGCGATAAAACGAAAGCTGTTTTTCCCATACCGGGACGGGCTGCAATAATTATTAGATCAGATTTCTGCCATCCGGAAGTAATCCTGTCCATGTCGGTAAATCCGCTTTGTACTCCCGTAATTCCTGAACCATGAAGTCGTGCAGCTTCAATTTGCTTGTATGCTTCACTAACCATGGTACTCATGTCCTGATAATTGCGGCTTATATTTCCTTTTGCAATTTCAAAAAGATTCTTTTCAGCACGATCGAGGAGAGTGAAAACATCGGATGTTTCTTCATATGCATCTTTAATCGTTTCACTTGAAATTCGTATTAATTCCCGTTGAATATGTTTTTGTAAAATAATACGTGCGTGATACTCAATATTCGCAGCCGAAGCTACACGGTTGGTTAACTGTGTAATATAATATGGTCCACCAATAATATCCAACTCACCGCTTTTTTTCAGTTCATTGGTTACTGTAAGAATATCAATGGGCTCGGATCGTTCAAATAATCGACGAATTGCTTTAAAAATAAGTCTGTGCGAATCCTTATAAAATGAGTCAGGATTCAATATGTCTATTACCTTCGTTAAAGCATCTTTCTCAAGCATTAAAGCTCCAAGAGTTGCTTCTTCAAGGTCAAGAGCCTGTGGAGGTAGTTTTCCGAAATACTGGGCTTGAAATGAATTATAACCCTGTTTAGCGGGAGCTCTCTTCCTGGAAACCGTTTCGTTCAATGGATTTTGTTCTCCTGTCTCGCTCATTTTTTGAATTAATCGGAATTAATGGATGACTTACTAAATATAGTAATAATTGGGGGGATTGCGAAACTAAAGAAAAGCGTTTCCTCAACGGGCTTTGTTAATAACTTTCATAACTTTGAATTACAATGACTCAATCGATCAGGCGAAATAAAAAATTGATTTTAACGAATGGTATTCCTCCTATTTTCTCATTCGGCTTGGTTTTTATTTTTCTTTTTAATTTTTATTCCTGTAAAAAAGAGAATGACAATTCAATTACAATAAAAATAAATTTTCCTGCTGGTAGTTTTCAGGGTTTTTTCAATGATTCAATTAATGTTAAAGCTGAAATTACTTCAACATCAATAATTAAAAGTGTAACTATTCGTATAACAGATCTTTCTTATGTGCCTGTTACCAGCCCTTTTGTTTTGTATCCGGGAGTAAAGGAGTTTACACTAAATACTCTTTATCTCATTGACAATAAAACGGCTCTTTCAGGAGATTATTATCTTGAGATTTCCGCAAGTGACGGTGATATTACGGAATATGGCTATACAACGATATTTCTGAATGCTTTACCTCGAAAAGTTGAAGCGTATTATGTTTTAACAAGAAATAGTAACTCATCTTTTAATGTTTTTAAATCGGATTCTATTTCGTTGAATTTGGAGAAAACTGTAAATGGTGATTTTATTGGATCTTCTGTTGATTCTAAATTTGGTTTATTTTATACCTGTGGTTCTATTACCGGTAGCTTAAACTATTTTAATACAGCCGATTTTTCTGATGTTTTTACTTTATTTCCAAACTCTCCACCTACACCAACATTTATTACTTTTCATCATTCAGGAGAATCAAATTTTATCGGTTTTTACGACGGCTCCATCAAAGCTTTTGATCATACCGGTTTTAAAACCTATGAAACCGGACCGGATCCATACTACTATTCTAACTTACTTTATAAGAGTGATGATTATGTAATTGCTGAATTACAATCAACCGGTGTTCTTAATCAAAAAAAAATTGCTGCATATTTTTATCCAAGTGGTGTAATACGTCAGTCGCTGAATGTAAATTTTGATATTATAGGAATAAACGATTTTTCCTATGATGAAAAGCTAGTTTTTGCCACTGAAAATGGACGTTCATTAATTTATAAATATTCCATTTCTTCCAATAATATTTCACTCTTTAAAGATGCAGGTTCTATTGATTGGCAAAACGTTACCTTCTTGTCTTCAACTAAATATATAATTTCTTCCTTACAGGGCCTCTATCAATATAATTTACAAACGGCTTCTGTGCTTAAAGTAGCGAATTTTCAGTGCTTCAATAGTGAATTTGATTTCGTAAATAATTTATTGCTGTGTCAGTCATCCAATGAAATACATGTTCTAAATGCAAGCACTTTCCAGGAAAATTATTCAATTCCATCACCGGACTCAATCATTGACTGTGAGGTACTTTACAACAAATAAGTGTCCATTTTTTTTTCTCATCAATTAATAGTAATTTGCAATAATCTTTCTATAAAATATTAGAATTAATCAATAATTCTGATTTTCCAAAAAGTTAGAGTTAATAAAATTCAAAAACACTATGAACTTCCTCGATTTTGAAAAACCAATCTCTGAGCTGGTCGATCAAATAGAAAAGCAGAAACTGATAGGAGAGAAAAATAAGGTTGACGTTAGTGTTGCCGTAAGGCAGCTTGAAATTAAACTGGAAGACACTCGTCGAAACCTTTATTCAAATCTTACTCCCTGGCAGCGTGTTCAGCTTTCCAGGCATCCGGATCGTCCCTATACATTGGCCTACATTGAAGCGATAACTGACAAAGATTTCGTTGAAATGTATGGCGACAGAAATGTAAAAGATGATAAAGCTATTATCGGCGGCTTAGGATCTATCGATGGACAGACAGTTATGTTTATCGGTCAGCAAAAAGGATCTACTACCAAGCAGCGACAGTTTAGAAATTTCGGCATGGCTAATCCTGAAGGATATCGTAAAGCATTACGACTTATGAAGCTTGCAGAAAAATTTAACAAACCTGTTGTTACGCTTATTGATACTCCCGGTGCTTTTCCCGGTCTTGAAGCGGAAGAACGCGGACAAGGCGAAGCAATTGCTCGTAACCTTTTTGAAATGGCGCGATTAAAAGTTCCAATTATTTGCATCATCATTGGTGAAGGTGCCTCCGGCGGCGCTCTTGGAATTGGAATTGGCGATCGTGTGCTAATGCTGGAGAATACATGGTATTCTGTCATCTCCCCTGAGTCTTGTTCCTCAATTCTCTGGAGAAGCTGGGACTTTAAAGAAAAAGCTGCTGAAGTTTTAAAATTAACTGCTGAAGACATGCTTAAGCAGGGATTAATTGATGGAATAATAAAAGAACCTATTGGTGCAGCCCATACTCACCCCGAACAAATGTTCCGTACAGTTAAGAATGAAATATTAAAACATCTTGCTGTACTTACAAAAGAAGACAGAGCGACACTGATAGATAAAAGAATTAATAAATTCTGCTCCATGGGTGTTGTTGTAGAAGTTGATGATAAGGAACCTAGTCCAGCTCATACCTAAACGATGAATCAACAGCATTCACATATGAAAGAAGCCATTCAACTTTCTTTCGACACCATGCGCAAGAATACTGGTGGTCCTTTCGGTGCTGTTGTCGTTAAAGACGGTAAGATAATCGCTCGTGGCTTCAACAAAGTTGTTTCTACCAACGATCCTACAGCACATGCTGAAGTGGTAGCCATACGAGAAGCCTGCAAAGTCCTTAATTCATTTCAGCTTGATGGATGTGAAATCTATACAAGCTGCGAGCCTTGTCCCATGTGCATGGCTGCCATTTACTGGGCACGTCCTGAAAAGGTTTACTATGCCAATTCCAAAACCGATGCAGCAAAAATCGGCTTCGACGATGCTTTTATTTACGAGCAATTGGCACTTCCTTATCCTTCCCGACAAATCCCTCTGGAAAGAATCATGGCCTCCGAAGCCCTCGAAGCTTTCATAGAATGGGAAAACAAATCCGATAAAGTTCGATACTAACCTTTGCGAACTTAGTGCCTAACCTTTGCGAACTTTGTGGTAAAAATTTTAGTTAAAGCGTAACCACAAAGTTCGCAAAGTGAAACCACAAAGAGCACAAAGAAATAAGTAACTCTTAGTATTAATACTAAACAGTAACCCCCCCTTCAGCCTTGCTCTCCTTCCCGAATTGCAAAATAAATTTAGGACTTCACGTCACAGAAAAACGCTCCGATGGCTTTCATAATATTGACACCATTATGATTCCTGTTGAGTGGAATGACATTCTTGAAATAGTTCACGATACCGGCAGCATTACAACTACAGACTTCAAATGCACAGGCACACGCCTCTACGGACCGAAAGAAAAAAATTTATGCCTGCAGGCATACGATCTTTTAGCTTCCCGTTATTCCTTACCACCTGTAAAAATGCAATTGCATAAAATTATTCCTGTAGGTGCCGGTTTAGGAGGAGGATCTTCTGATGCTGCACATACATTAATGCTGCTCAATAAAATTTTCAATCTAAAAATTTCCGAACCGGAACTGGAAGAATATGCTTCTCAACTCGGCAGCGATTGTGCTTTCTTTATCCGAAACAGAATCGTTCATGCAACCGGTAAAGGAGAAATTTTCGAACCTTTAAAATTGAAATTGAAAAATATTTTTTGCGTCATTGTAAAACCAAGAGTCCACATTAGCACAGCTTCTGCTTATAGCCTTATCAAACCACGTAAGCGCGACAAGTCATTAAAAGAGTTAATTGAAGCGCCCATCAAAGACTGGAAAGACCTCATTGAAAATGATTTTGAAAAAGCCATTTTAGAAACTAATCCAACCATAAAAAATATTAAGAATCGTTTGTATAAACTCGGAGCAGTCTATTCCTCTATGACAGGTAGTGGCAGCGCTGTCTATGGATTTTTCAATGAAGAAAAACACCTGGATACTTATTTTCGAAGCAGTTCTGTTTGGAGTGTTGGAATTTAGGTGAAATAGTTTTACAAAAATAAATTTTGACATCTCCGATTTTCTATTACCTTTATTATAGTTTACCATTTTTTTAGAGTACTTATTCAATTTCACTTTTAAATTTAATTATCATGAAAACAACACTTATCCAAAGTTCACTTTTCTCATTTTTATTTTTTATTTCACTTATCTGTGCTTCACAATCCCGCCCCCCTGGAATTAGTTGGAAGCGTTCAGATCGAATTCAAGTGTATCCTCCATTTGTAACTGTTCCACTTACTCACGCTAATCAAGACTTGAAAGAAGCTTCTGAAGACTGGTGGTATGACCACATAAACAGTTATGATAATGGAATTGTCGATCCGACAAAATTTAATGGTTTTATTACCTGCGGTTACAGCCTCTACACAAATATTGAATTTAGTGAGCAAAACGGTTGTGAAATACAGACAGTACCAGTACCTTCAGTACTTTTTCCATTTTGTAGTGATGAGCTTGAATATGCTAATTTCCCCCCGGGAAGGGATAATGCTCATTCTTTTCAAACGATTGCACGATTTGATGTTTTTGGAAATATGCTTTGATATAAAACATATAACAGAACATGGTTTAGCAGGATTATTCAAACCGCAGATGGAAATTACATTGCTGTAGGCCCAACACAAAGTTCGGAAGATTTATACAATCAAAAACCTATCTATTATAATCCTGGACAAAATGGATTCACAAATGCATTTGGTTATGGCGGCCTTCCTTGTTCTCCTAATAGTCCTTATAAAAATTATAAAGTTAATGTTGTAAAAATTGATCCGAATGGTAATGTAATTTGGAGTTATTTATATGGTGTAAGAGACATTTATAAATCCGGCTTTGAAGAAGATCACCACATTGCATGGGATCTGGTAGAATTTGATATTAGTCCTGTAGATTCTAGAATCAGAGTCGTCGGTGGTGTTGAAATATACAAGATTGGTCAGACATTTGATAATAAAAGTGCTTTTTCAATTGATTTAAAAAGTTCTGACGGAACATTCTTAGCCACCAATACTTTTGCTCCTTCTACTAATCCCCCGAACCAAGGTGACGATAGAACATGGTATGCCATTGAAAAGAAAACAATTGCCGGAATTGAAAAGCTGGCAGTTGTAGGCAATGAAAGTTCGACTTCTACACAAGATACCAAGCTCAATGTCGCTTATTTTACCGGAACAAACACAATTGCTGATTGGGATCACTTTTATCAACTGGGAATCTCAGGTTCAGTAAATTATTCTTCAGATTTATGCTTCGATACAAATGGTGATTTATTAATTCCTGTGGTGTATAATTGCACCAATTGCAACTATGGTAATTCTGAAGGCGAAGCAAAAGTTGTTCGAATTGATCCGGCAAATCCCCAACCTTCTACTTTTACTACATATCCGATTTCTGATGGTACTGCTTCTTCCGATAAGGTACATGCTTATGATTTAAAAATTGGAATTACTAATACTTCTGATGGAGGTTTTGCTATTGTGACTTCAAAAGTAATTGATACTTACAATAGTGTACATCCTCCGGTTATCTGGGACTGCTATGCGGTTAATCAGACTTATCAAGGTGGTATTGCATTTTCTAGTCAACCTGGTGCAATTCCATCTTACAGTTATAACCTTACCTATTGGAATGCCGATGCTTTTGTGCGAAAATTTGATGCATCGGGAAATATTGAATGGTCTAAACATTGGGATATTGACGAAAAAGCTCCTGAGCCTTTCCCCGGCGACCAAAAACGACAGGAGTGTCTTTACTCTATTTCAGAAACGCCTGATAAAGGTCTTGTTGTTTCAGGAAATAACAGCAGGAACTTTGACGATTGTTATCTGGTCAAGCTCTATAATAACTGCAATAACAATGTAGTTTACGATTTTAAAAATGAATCTGAAGATGGTATTTTAACAATTACTGAAATGGCTACAAATGTACTTACCGGAAATTACAAGATAAGAGGGTCGATCGTTGTAGGGAATCAGGAACAATTGGTAATTACCGG
>JANOVM010000029.1:0-124877 GCA_031417395.1 Bacteroidota bacterium
AGCAAACATTGCTTTCGATAACGGACGATACAACTGAAAGTCTGATGTATTCATTCCATATCGATAAGACGTTTTAAAAATTTCCGGAATGGCGCTAATACCTTTTTTCGTTGATGTATTCTCGGGAATCAATCCATTGTCGTCGAGTACATAACCATGATTAAGTGTATTGGAATAAAGCAGAAAGCCTGTTAAAGCAACAAGAAGTCCCAATATAAATCGCAAAGACTGCTTTGATTTCTCTTTCTTCTGAATTTCTTTCGGAGAAAATCCCGGCGACTTTTTCTGTAAAGCGATTTTCTCTTTCCTCGTTAATTTTTCAGCCATAAATTTATGCAGGCATTACAGGTGGCTCCATTACAGTACCGCATTTTTTACAGGTACGTAATTCTTTATTAGTGTAAAAATTATTCATTGCTTGTGGCAGCTGTGTGACAATATCCGTCATTACAAAATATTCTTCATGCAATTTATTCAGGCATTTTTCACAATACCAGAAAAAACCATCCTTCATACCCGGTCGTCTTTGTACTTCCATTACGAGTCCGACAGTATTTGGTCCGCGGCGCGGTGAATGGGGTGTATTGGCTGGTAATAAATAAATCTCTCCTTCTTTGACGGGTATGTCAACATGCTTGCCATTATCGACTATCTTAATTTCAATATCGCCCTCTACTTGGTAGAAAAACTCTTCCGTCTCATTGAAATGGTAATCTTTGCGTGCATTGGGACCACCTACAACCATGACGATAAAATCCTGATCGGGAGTGTAAACCACCTGATTGCCAACAGGAGGCTTTAGTAAGTGCCTGTTTTCATCGATCCATTTCTTGAAATTGATACCTTTTGTAGCTGCCATAATAATTTTATTTTTATATGAAATTAAACAAAATAAAGAATGTAAAGATTATTAATAGTTTTGTCAATTCGTTCAAAAATAATGAAACTTTACTCAATATCAGAATTCACCTATTAAATTAAAAAAACATGTTTTCTTTGCGACCTTTGTGTAACGCCTTTGCATTTGTGGTTATTTTTTATTGTAGGATTTTTACCAAAAGTAAAGCAAAGCTCGAGAGTAAAAATAGAAAATTGTTTTAAAAATAGCATTATTAATTAACCATTACCCAATAAAGAAACAATGAATCTTGATTTGACAGGAAAAAGAGCCTTTGTCTGCGGAAGCACACAAGGAATAGGAAGAGCCGTTGCAATGGAACTTTCAGAATTAGGTGCAGAAATTATTCTTTTAGCCCGTAATGAAGAAGAACTTAAAAAAGTCATTTCTACTCTTCCAAATGGAAAGAACAACCAATACATCGTTTGCGATTTCGAAAAACCCGAAGAGCTGAAACAAAAGGTAGCATCCTATTTTAGTAAAAACAGTCCGGTTCACATTCTAGTAAACAATACCGGTGGACCGCCCTCTGGTCCCATAACCGATGCTCTAACCGAAGATTTCGAAAAGACATTTTCAAAACATCTTGTCTGCAACCAAATACTTGCTCAGGCTCTTCTACCTGGAATGAAAAAAGAAGGTTACGGACGGATCATCAATATTATTTCCACATCCGTCAAGCAGCCATTGAAAGGTTTAGGAGTTTCCAATACCATTCGTGCAGCTGTAGCAAACTGGTCAAAGACCTGGGCCAATGAAGTAGCTTCTTTTGGTATAACAGTGAATAATGTTTTGCCCGGAGCAACAAAAACAAACAGATTGGTATCAATCATTGAAGCAAAATCAACAAAAACAGGGACGTCAATATCAGAAGTAGAAGAAGAAATGATTCGGGAAATTCCCATGAAACGTTTTGCTTCGCCGGAAGAAGTGGCGCGAGCAGTGGCTTTCCTTGCTTCTCCTGCTGCATCTTATATTACAGGAATCAATGTTCCTGTTGACGGTGGTCGTACTTCTTCCTTATAATTATCCATGAAAAAAATTCTAAACTACATTAACGGCGAACTCGTTGAACCAAAAAGCGGAGCCTTCCTCGAAAACATAAATCCTGCTACAGGCGAAGTGTACAGCCTCATTCCTGATTCTGATGCTGCTGATATTGACAATGCAGTCGAAGCAGCAGAAATAGCTTTTCACGAATGGTCTATTATGTCGAAAGAAAAAAGATCTGCTTTGCTTATAAAGATTTCTGATCTTATTAAAGAAAGACTTGAAGAGTTTGCCCTTGCAGAATCTATTGATAATGGTAAGCCACTGAATCTTGCACGTACTGTCGATATTCCCCGTGCTGTAGCTAACTTTCATTTTTATGCTACGGCTGCTTTGCATAATTCCACTGAAACGCATGCAATGGAAAACACAGCGCTTAATTATACCTTGCGTGTACCGATCGGTATTGCCGGCTGCATTTCACCCTGGAACCTGCCGCTTTACCTTTTTACATGGAAAATTGCTCCGGCTCTGGCAAGCGGTAATTGTGTCGTAGCAAAGCCTTCTGAAGTTACTCCTATGACGGCTTTTATGCTCGCTGAAGTTTGCATTAAAGCGGGTTTACCAAAGGGCGTCCTGAATATTGTACACGGTCTGGGACAAAAAGCAGGAATGGCAATCGTTTCTCATCCTAAAATTGCTGCAATCAGCTTTACCGGCGGGACAAAAACCGGTGAAGCAATTGCGCGTGTTGCAGCACCCATGTTTAAAAAACTTTCGCTGGAGCTGGGCGGAAAAAATCCTAACATTATTTTCGCAGACTGTGATTTTGAAAAAGCGGTTCATACTTCCATTCATTCTTCTTTTTCTAATCAGGGAGAAATCTGTCTCTGTGGTTCACGCATTTTTATTGAACGGCCGTTGTATGAAAAATTCAAAACATCATTTATTGAATTAACAAAGAAGCTTAAAGTTGGCGATCCGCTCCACGAAAGTACGAAGGTAGGTGCTATCGTTTCCAAGGGTCACTTTGAAAAAATTCTTTCTTACATCACTCTGGCAAAAGAAGAAGGCGGAAAAATTCTCTGCGGTGGAAAAGCTGTAAATGAGGGTGGAAAAAATGCCAATGGTTTTTTTATAGAACCAACCATCATCGAAGGGCTTGCTTACGATTGCCGCACCAATATGGAAGAAATTTTTGGACCTGTTGTAACGCTTATGCCTTTTGATACGGAAGAGGAAGTCTTGAAGTATGCTAATGCCACGCAATACGGACTTGCAGCTTCGCTGTGGACACAAAACCTTTCTCGTGCTCACAGAATGGCATCAAAAATAGAAAGTGGAATTGTGTGGGTAAACTGCTGGCTTGTTCGAGACTTACGCACGCCATTTGGTGGTATGAAAAATTCAGGCGTGGGGCGTGAAGGGGGGTTTGAAGCGCTTAACTTTTTTACGGAGGAGAAAAATGTTTGTATTCGGTTTTGAAAATAAAAAAGCCGGATAATATTATCACCCGGCTCTTTTAGTGCATGTTCTATGTTTAGTCGTTGACTACAATTTTATGTAAATATGTTTTTTCACCTGCTATCATACGGATAAAATAAATTCCGTTTGTAAGCATGGCTTCTGATTTAGTAAGTTTTACTTTATACTCTCCTTTTTCCTGTTCACCATCCATCAGTGTATATATAACTCTTCCAGTCATGTCGGTAATTTCCATATGTACGGTTGATGCATTATCGAGAACATATTGAATTGTTGATTCAAAAGACATAGGATTTGGAAATACTGTTAATCGATCTCCGGCCGGTACAGCAGGATCTACGACCTCATCGTATTTCTTAAATGGAACACCTGATTTCTGAATAGTAAACTGATCGAAAATTGTACCGATCTGAGTCAGGAATTTACAATCGAGGCGATCTCCCAATACATCAATTACCAAGGATCCAAAATAAGCAAGAGAAGAAGAATACATGGCATTATGCGGCCATCCTGAAGTTGTTCCGCCTATCTGTCCCGAAACCCCACAAACAACATAAACTGTTCCGCTAAAATTAGGTGATGCTTTAGCATACGAAGAAGGGAAAATACCGCTGCCTGAATTAACCGCCATTGTTGCTGCATTAAATGAAGTTTCATTGCCGTAATGTCCTTTAAGCATCATCGATCTTTCATAAGAATGGCTATGACCGGCTAAAACAAGATCAACTTTGTACCGCTCCAGTATAGGGACAATTAAGGTCCGCATACCGATTAATTCGCTTTCAGTATCAGAATTGTGAGAGCCTTTAGAATATGGAGGATGATGAAAATAAACTATCGTCCACCGTTGTGTATTTGCTGCAAGATCATTTTTTAACCAGGTTCCCATCGCACCGGTTGAATCTCTGAAAGCACCATCGTTTGATTCCAGGCAGATAAAATGTACGTTGGCATAATTAAATGAATAGTATGCTTCAGTATTGCTTGCCAATCCCCCTGCTTCTGCAACTTTTGGAAGAGTGAAATTATCGAAGTAAGGACCTGTCTGATTGAAAGCATTTGCTGAATGAAGATCGTGATTTCCTGTAGCCGGCCAGATCACCCACTTTTTCATCTGATATGGATAAACTGAAAATACATTGTTGGAATATTCAGCATCCGTACCATCAGAATAAGCATTATCACCAACCCACAGCCAAACATTGGTATTGGCTGAATTAGCATAATTCATATAGGCGTCTCTCACTTGTTTTTGACCTGTTGAATTGACGCCAAAGTCTCCTATGGTCCAAATACGCACAGCACCTGTAGAGCCCACTGCTGGATTGGTAAAGAAATAATTTCCTGTATCTCCCTGAAGTGTTGCAGCTGTAGACCCAATAGAATAAAAATATTTTGTGTTGGGGGCCAGACCTGTAAGTTGAACGATATGCTCTGAAGTAACAAGTCCATCGTCTTTAAGTAAATTTAAACTCGTTGCTGATGTTCCATATCTCACACGTGAATTGCTTGGAAAAGATGTCCTCCATCGAATATAAATACTGGAAGTTGTTGACGACTGCAGGTAAGGTCCCCTGGTTAAACCCAGTGTTGTTCCGGTAGTCTGGAATACTCCACTGGTTGACCATGCTCCTCCACCATTACCACAAACCACCTGTACCTGGAATTCATATTGTGTATTTGCCTGCAATCCTGTAAGGTTTCTCGAAGTAGGCACGTTTGGAATTGTAATCCATGTATTGGCATAACGAACGGAATATCGAACGTTGTAATTTAAAGCACCTGTTATTGGCATCCAGTTAACAACTGCTGAATTATAACTGATACTCGACGAGCCGAAGTATGCAGGATCAACGGCTCCGCAAGTGGAAGTTAATGTAGTGAAGCTTGTCATCTGGCTATAAGCCTGAATTGGTGCACTGGAACAAATGCTTCGTACCCACCAGTCATAGGAAGTATTAGGTGATAAATATGGAATCGTATAGGAATGTATGTTTCCCTTAAGTTTAACCCATGTATATGCAGTTGAATTATGAACTGCATAACGAACCATAAAACTATCGGAAATTATAGCTGAATTCCATGCAGCTACTGCTGAGTTCGGACCAATGAAGTTGGTAACCGTATTGTTCGGAATCACGCAATTAAGCGGACCGTTTAAGGTATTAAAAGTGGCCGGTGTTGTCTGGTAAGCTCCTGATTGTCCTCCGCTGCAATACGTATGCACTACCCAGCTATAATTTGTAAGTGGATAAAGTCCATTAATAGAAACAGTCGTTGCTGTTCCCGGCTTAACGGTACGATAGCCGTAATTAGTAGATCCTGTTACGTTATAACGTACCAGGAAACTATCACACGGTGTACTTGCCCAATTAAGCTGTGCTGAAGAAAATGTAACGTTAGTAGTTGTTAATCCGGAAGGTTTGTTACAACCTGATGTAGTACCTGCAATGGTTGTAAACTGTGCCGCAATTGGCTGATAGCCTCCAAAAGTTCCTCCATTGCAATACGTACGAACTACCCAGCTGTAACTTGACTGAGGACTTAATCCGGTAATTGTTGTGCTTGTTGCAGTTCCGGGTGTAACCTTTTTATATAAATAATTTGTTGAACCTGTTACATTGTATCTAACCAAAAAACTATCGCATGCTGTAGCGGCCCAATTAAATTTAGCGGAATTAGAAGTAATAACCGTTGTATTCAATCCGGCAGGTAAACCACAGCCGGCAGGACCTGATATGGTTGTAAACTGAGCCGCAATTGGCTGATAGCCTCCTGATGCTCCTCCGTTGCAATACGTATGAATAACCCAGCTATAACTAGTTACAGGAGTGAGTCCTGTAATAGTTGTACTCGTTGCTGTTCCGCTGGAAATTTTCTTGTATAAAAAATTTGTTGTGCCGGTAACACTATATCTCAAAAGAAAACTATCACAAACGGTAGCTGTCCAGTATAGTTGAGCTGAAGTGGCCGTAATACTGGTAGCTGCTAGTCCCGCAGGAAGGTTACATTGACCGGTAACGGTATTATTAATTCCAAGAAAAAGTAGGATTAACAGTATAGAGTAGTATTTTTTAATTGCAGTTAAGTTTGGTTTAATGGTCATCACAAATGAATTATTATCTATATTACTAAATAAAGATTGCTGTTTTAACAAATGGGTTGGCTTGCTTTCAATTAAAAACCAAGGCCATCAATTTTTTTTTAAAAACAGAGTCCTAAATTAACAAAAAAAACATACCTGCAAAACAATTTCATAACATTAGGGAAATTTTCTTCATTTAATACTACAATTTGGGGAACAATTTCCAATATTAAATATTATAAAACTATGACAATTATCATGAAGGCCTCAAAAACAGTCTAAAATAGAAGGTTTTGGAGTGTTTAGTTCTTCAATTGCAAAGAAAATATTCAATATTTATCAAAGATTAAAATAAGATTAAAGTAAACATTTCTTGAATTATTGATCCATAAATCAAAAACTTATTCCACAAGAACATTTAACGTTATGGAACTATCTGCGGAGTGAAGAGTAAGAAAATACATTCCTTTTGCAAGTCCTGATAAGTCGAATGTTTGTGTATTTAGTCCACTGTGGAGTTGAATATCCTTTTTAATTAAAATGCGACCTGCAATATCGATAATCGATACTGCAGCATTGATGTCCTTTATACCTATAGTTTCTATAGTTAAGTTATCCTTGGCTGGATTTGGATAGATATTAATTTTACCATTCCACAAAGAGGTTTCCTGAACACCAACTAAAAAGTTTACATTAATTTCATCGTAGCCAACGCATCCGCTTAAAGTTGCTTCGACGGAATAATTTCCTGTAATATTTACAACGATTGTTTGTGTTGTCTCTCCTGTTGACCACAGATAAGAGTCAAATCCGGCACCTGCATCAAGAATCATAGTGGCACCTGATAAAAGCGTTGTGTCAAGTCCCAAAAAGACAGGAGGGCCGGGCGTTACAATCGCAGTTACAGGCGTTGGATAACTTGGACAATCATTCATTGCAATTGCATAATAAACAGTTGTAGCATGTATTACAGGTGTTATAAAATTACTTCCTGTACTTAATAAATTTCCTCCGTTAGACTGGTCAAACCAATAAATTGAATCGGAAGAAGCTGCTGTCAATTGAACAATTCCTGTTCCGCATACAACTCCATCCTGTCCAATTGGAGAAGCGGGAAGCGGTTTTACGTTTGCAACTACAGGAATTCGTGAACTTCCACAGACATCAATGTCGTTTGTATAATAGGTCGTTGTTTGGGTAAGTGATGGAGTCGTAAATAAAGACCCCGATCCAATGGCGGTTCCTCCAACGGGTGTACTATACCAGAAAACCTGGTAGTTTGCTATAGCATACAAATCGACGGGGCCTGTCCCGCATCGAGAAGAATCTGCAGCAACGGGAGGAGAAGGGATATCATGGATAATTGCTTTTACTTCCACACGCGAACTTGCACAGCCATTGTTTGATTCCACGTAAAAAATTGTTGTTTGAGAAAGTCCGGGGGTAAGGAAATTAATTCCGCTTCCAACCTGATTGCCCCCGATTAAAGAATCATACCAAAAAACCGGAGCAGCGGAAAGCGCAGTTAAAACAAGAGAACCCGGACCACACCGTGAGACATCATTCGTTACAGGAAGAGCCGGTGATGTTACTGAAACATTTAATGCTACTCTTTCACTCGCACAGGTAGAAAAAGCTTCTGCATAAAAAATAGTGTCGTGAGGAATATAACCGGTCACAAATATATTTCCTGTATATATTAAGGCTCCCGTAACAGCATCGTTGTACCAATTAACAGTGGCTGTATCCGATGCATTAACAACAATTACACCCGGACCGCAGATGGATAGATCATTTACAACGGGTGTGGCAGGTATGGGATAAATAACAGCAGTAACGGGCACAGGTGTACTGGGACAAGATAAACTTGTTTGTGCATAGAAGACAGTTGTAGATGCAAGTGTAGGTGTGTTAAAAGAAGTTCCTGTTCCTAAGATAGTACCATTGGGTGCATCAAACCAATATATAGAATCCGGTGCTGACCCTGTCAGAACAAGAGATCCTTCTCCACAGCGTGAATTGGAATAAACTACAGGAGGCTGTCCGCTGAAAACTATAGTTGCTGCAAGAGTATCTGAAATTCCAGAGCATCCCTGATAGGAAACAAAGACTGTGTAATTACCCGCTTGCGTTGCTGTGTAAACGGTATCGGTTGCTGAAGGGATATCAATATTATTTCTGCGCCATTGATAATTGTAACCGGGTGTATAATTTAAATAAAGAGCTGTGCTTGATCCAGGACAAAAACTTGTATTACCCGTTAAATGTGTAGCTGTAGCCAATGCTGTAGTATACGCCATGCCCGGTGAACCTCCTTTGCATCCGATGAACCAGCTATTTCCATCGTTTAGATCGGCAAGATTGGAACTGAGTTCACAGGTATATCCGAATCCATCTGCTGATGGCGGCCAGGGTTGAATTGTCTGGTAAAAAAACGAAAGGTAAAGTTGACCGGTATGGGTAAATAACCGAATTTGATCCCCGGCATTGGATAAATTAAATCCTAGTGGACCAATGTAATTGTTTACTGAAGGAAAGGCTGTACTGAATTTCGAAAGGTCTGAAGATATTACAAGATAGCTGTTGGGTGCTATTACTGTTCCGACGGGAAAGACGTATGAATTGTATTCGTTTTGATCTTTTATTACCCAGCCGCTTAAATCAACCGTAAAGGACCCATAGTTGTGCAGTTCCAGCCAGTCACCGGATTCTGTTAATGAATCCGAATGATAATTAAACTCGCTGATTACAAGTTGTGGAGTTTGATATGATCCTGTAAAGTTGGCAATGATCGTTTCCGATGAATGAGAGAAGTTGTAAGTGGTAGTCTGATTAGGATCAAATATTCCAAAATTGGAACTCCAATGATCAAAAGAATAACCGGGATTAGGAATAGCTGTAATACTTACCGGATTACCATCAAAATAGACTCCTGTCCATGGATAAGTTGCAGGAATTACCGTTGATATCTGTATCCGCCCTGCGCCAATAGGATAGGCATCAAAAGTCAGGGATACCTGTTGATTCAAGGCAAATTGAGATTGAATTTGGTTTCGCATAATTGCAGGGCGTGCATTGATAAAACTTTCCATGCTATTTATATTCGATTGCCATGTAGCTGCATTGCCTCCCCATTTAGCAAAATGGTTGTTCATGTCGAAAGCCATTGAATCCTGAAACTGATGCATAATAGGCAACATCTCCGATGGTAAAAAAATTGTGTTCATCAGGTCAGCAAAGCGATTGATAAAATATCGTTTATAGGATGGATTAAACAGAAGCGCATTAAAGATATTTGAACTATAACTGCTAGCGACCGGGTCACGGGCAATTGCAAGACGGTCATCGTTTACTGAATTTAGTAACCCCAGTCCGAAGTCAAGGTCATAAACCAAATATCTCCATTTGGAGCCTGCGGTATTTTTTCGCCATAACTGTATATTATTTGTCCAATTTCCAATCCAGTCTCCGTTGTTGTAAAAAATCTCTGCTGAAAAATAATCTACATGATTTTTTAAATCAAGTACAGAATCCATATGCTCATAATATTGGTTGGTAAGCGGGTTTTGAGTAATGGCATAATTATACATCTCCCAATACGTCTGATCACTTCCCTCCTGAATGGCTATAGTGCTGGCATATTCTTTTAGATAATCGATATCATTTCGGGATAGTCCATAATTGTTATTCATCCAATGATGATCGTGGTTCTCATTAATACAATACACTCCCCAAAAAGCTCCGTTCAAATAAACTACGGCAGGCTCTGCAGCGAGATATCCGGTGTAAGTAGGTTTTAATACCCGCTCCATAAAAGCATCTCTGAAATGAACAACGTTCCAGTCGGTCCCTGAATTTCTTAGAACGATATTATCAATGTTGTCAATAGAGGTTTTGTCTGTATAAAATGGATATTTAAAATTTCCGGAAAGCGTCTTACTATTTAGTTTAAGTTCAAAACTTTTTTGTGGTTTCGCCCTGGAATAATTTCCATAAATTTTAATGTCCGCATCAAAAGAAAAAACTCTGTTTTTCTGTTTGTCAAAATATTCTATCGTTGCAGGCTTTTCCCAGTCCTGCCAAAAATTAGCTCCTTGAAATGGGCTTACAGGAGATGCATTGGGACCTAAAACGTAAATACCTGTATTATAGTCCCACAGATTTAAAGAATCAGTAGTAATGCTAAAGACAGGTAAATGTACATCTTCATTGATAACATACGTATTCGTTACCGGTAAACAAGGGAGATACCCTGCTGCAAAAACCCTTGCTCGTATTGTCTGAGAAGCCGATAAATATATGGGCCCCGTATACAATCTTGAAGAGGTTGAAGGAACATCACCATTGGTTGTAAAATAAATTGATGCTCCGAGAGTAGAACTGGTTAAGTAAAGCAGTTGAGGAAATAAATAAAATCCGGAAGCAAGAGAAAAAATAGGTTTGCTTGTATAGCCAATATAACAATTAGAAAAATTATTGCTTGCTGAGGGTGTCGGTGTATTAATGAGGCACCAGTTATTACTGCCATCCGGAATGCGTCCAAAAGAATGGTCGGACTGCATGTCATAATAATGTTGTTCATCAATAAGTATTCCGGATGGATTTGTCAGGAAAATACCGGATCCCAATTTGGATAATTTAAAATTGGCAGAAAAATTTGTTGAAACGGGAAAATTAAACCAGGGCGGAGGTGTTGAATTCAGAAACATTGTATTACTTCCTTTTATTCCAAAAGTTAGAAAAGGAATGGCGCTCAGATCACTCGACGTCGGGCTTTCATTATGCACCTCAACAGCAAGAACGTTGGTGCCCGGGATAATAATTGATTTTAAATAATTCGGATCGATAGTAAATGAACCCGGTAATAATCCCTGATACATTAATGCTTCATGGGCAGCATTAGACAGGTCGTTATAAACAGGGCGATTACCCCTAACACCAAGATTGTCTCTTGCTATTTCATGTCCGTTAAGGAAAGCGACAAAACCATCGTCATAGTCAATACTAAAAATAGCTTTTAATATCTCGCTTGTATCCGAAATTGTAAAAGATTTCCTCATCATAACCGAACGAGCACTTGATAAAATAGTTGTACTGTCATCTGAATCACCGTATCCAATACCTGCGACTCCCGATAACCAACCGGCATCGTTGAAAGTTAAGTTCCTCCAGTTGGTATCCGGCTGACTAACTCCAACAAAATATTGCCAGGAAGTTACTAAATCCGATTTTATAGCTGCTTCCCAGTGATTGATAATAATTGTATCGTTTTCATTTGCAAGAAAAACAAGCGAATGACTATTACCGTTAAGTGTATAGTTAGGAAATGTAAACTTATACGGTTTTAATGAATCGGTGGATAAGCCATATCCCTGCAGATTTACCGGTGATCCTCCACTGTTATATATTTCAATCCAATCGTTATATGCACCATTTGTATTCGCAAACTCAGTAACATTAGAAGGCACATATTCATTAATAACAATTTGACCGCAGGCAGTCTTTATTAAAAAAGAAAAAATAATTAAATAAACAAAATAAGTCCTAGTATACATTTAATTAAAATTAATTTAAAAAAGATTTTTTACAAATGAAATATTAACAATATTAAAATTCAAATAAAAAATTATGACAATCACAATCCCAACAAATATGAGATCTTAAATGCCATGATAAAATTACTTAAAATAATACCTGATTAAACCTAAATCCTTAATATTTTTTAAAGGAGTTATCCAATGTATATAGGCAAATAACAGGGGAAAGACGCCTTATACATTGAGAGTAGTGAATTCTTCCATTCAACGGAATTTCAATAACCGGTTATTTAATTTGAAAAAACTATAACAAGCAGATACAAAAGAGGTATTTCACTTTGGTACTTGCAAACCTTATTAGCTTAGTAACAATAAACAGATCTCCATACACTTACCTTATTACCTTCTATTACTATATGGAAAATAGAAGGGAATAAGGTAGTTTATGTTTTAGTCAGCTTAGTTACTAAGGTTATAAAATTTTAAATACCGAAAATAATCTAAAGAGTAAATTAATATTCACAAGTTTAAGCTTTTGTAAATTCTAAAAAAATAATAGAAAATAAAATTTACTCCACTACTACATTTAACGTAACAGCATTTTCATTAGTGCGCAAAGTGAGAAAATACATTCCTTTAGCAAGTCCCGATAAATCTATTGTTTGTGAATTAAGGCCTCCATTGAATTGAATGTCTTTGTGAATCAGAATTCTTCCTGCAACATCACAAATCGACACTATGCCATCCATTTCCTTTTTGCTCTCAGCTTGCAAGGTTATATTATCCTTTGTTGGATTTGGATAAACATTAATCAATCCATTCCATGAATGATTTTCCTGAATGCCATTAATGATAGTAACTGTAATAGAGTCGCTGCCCAAACATCCGCCCAAAGAAACTTCAACGGAATATACATTTGTTGAATTAACAACTATTGTTTGCGTAGTATCTCCCGTAGACCACAAATAGGAGTCAAATCCGGGTCCTGCGTCAAGCATTAGAGATGAGCCGGATAAAACGGTTGTATCGTTTCCAAGAAGAACAAGGGAAGGAGTAATTATGGTTGCCGTTACTGCAGTCGGATAACTTGGACAATCATTTATTGCTACAGCATAATATACTGTAGTTGCATTCAGAACCGGAGTTAAATAGCTGTTACCCGTGTGTAAAAGATTTCCTCCTGTAGCCTGATCATACCAATAAACAGGATCGGAAGCTGTAGCTGCTAACTGAACAGCTCCAACACCGCAGGCAAAACCATCGGTGCCTGAAGGAGAAGCCGGTAGTACCTTTACTATTGCAACAACAGGTACTCTAATGCTTCCACAAACATCAATATCATTCGTATAATAAGTGGTTGTTTGTGTAATTGATGGTGTGGTAAACAGGGAACCTGATCTAAGCGGCGTGCCACCTGTTGGTGAACTATACCAGAAAATCTGATAATTTGCAGTTGCATACAAATCTACAGCTCCTGTTCCGCAACGGGTAGAGTCTGAAGTTACAGGTGCGGCAGGAACATCATGAATAATAGCTAATACATCAACCCGTGCACCCGCACAGCCGTTATTGGATTCAACATAATAACGGGTTGTCTGAGAAAGTGACGGAGTTAGAAAATTAAGTCCGCTTCCAACCTGGTTGCCGGCCACAATAGAATCATACCAGAATACAGGAGCTGCTGAAATCGCTGATAAAACCAAAGATCCGGGACCGCATCTTGAAGCATCATTCACAACAGGTGAAGGTGGAGATGTTATTGTTACGTTTAAAGCCACTCTGTCACTTGAGCAAATAGAAAATGCTTCAGCATAAAAGACTGTATCGTTCGGTATATAGCCGGTTACAAAAACGGATCCTGTATGTATTAATGCTCCCGTTGTTGCATCGTTATACCAATGAACCGTAGCTGTATCCGTTGCATTTAAAACTACTGCTCCGGGTCCGCAAATTGATTGATCTATTACAACCGGAGGTGCCGGTTTTAGGTTAATAATAGCTTTAACAGGCACGGGAGTACTGGGGCACAACAAACTTGTTTGTGCATAATATGTAGTTGTTGCAGTAATTGTTGGTGTATTAAAAGTATTTCCTGTTCCTAAAATAGTACCGTTAGGAGCATCAAACCAATAAATGGAATCCGGCGCTGATGCTGTCAATGTAACCGAACCTTCACCACAGCGTGAATTGGCAGTCACTATTGGAGGTTGTCCATTCGTTACTGCATTAGCAACTAGCGTATCTGAAAATCCTGAACATCCCTGGTAAGTAATACGCACAGAATAGGACCCTGACAATGTTGCTGTATAAAGAGTATCGGTTGCTGACGGAATATCAATGTTATTTCTTCGCCATTGGTAAGCGTAACCGGGGGTATTATTTATGTAAAGCTGGGTACTGTAGCCGGAACAAAAATTAGCATTACCGGCAATTTGAGCTGACGTTACTAATGATGAAGTATAAGCCTTTCCGGGGGAACCACCAATACAACCGGTTGTCCAGCTGTTTCCATCATTAAGATTTGCTGAATTGGAGGTCAGTTCACAGGTGTACCCTAAACCATCAGCTGATGGCGGCCAGGGCGCTGTTGTCTGGTAAAAAAATGAGAGATAAAGCTGGTTGGTATGATTGTATAGCCTTATTTGATCGCCGCCATTGGAAAGATTAAATCCTAATGGGCCAATGACATTCGTTACAGAAGGAAAGGCTGCATTGAATTTAGACAGGTTGGAGGATACAACAAGATAACCATTGGGAGCTATAACTGTTCCAACAGGAAAAGTATATGTATCAAAATCATTTTGATCTTTAATTGTCCAGCCGCTTATATTTAAAGCAAATGAACCACTATTGTGGAGCTCAAGCCAATCGCTGGCATCTAGTATTGAATCTGAATGGTAATTAAATTCGCTTACAACAAGTTGCGGTGCTTGTGCTGTTCCGGTAAAATTTGCAGTAATTGTCTCAGTAGCATTCGAAAAATTGTAGGAGGTCACCTGGTTAGCATCATTGATGCCATGATTGGAGCTCCAATTATTAAACGTGTAACCCGGATTAGGAATAGCAGTTATTGTTACAGGATTGCCATCAAAATAAACTCCTGTCCAGGGATAATTTGTTGGTACAACTGTAGAAACCTGTATGCGTCCTGCTCCTGCCGGGTTTGTATTAAAGGTAAGCGTTACTTGCTGGTTAAGGGCGAATTGTGATTGAATATGGTTTCGCTGTATTGCGGGTCGGGCATTGATAAAATTAACCATGGTGGTTATGTTCCCTTGCCATGTAGCCGGTGTACTTCCCCATTTAATAAAATGATTGTTCATGTCAAAAGCCATGGAATCCTGAAACTGGTGCATAATCGGCAGCATTTCTGAAGGCAAAAAAATTGTATTCAACAAGTCGGCAAAACGGTTGATGAAATATTTTTTATAGGTCGGATTATTCAGTAGCGCATCAAACATATTTGAGCTGTAGCTGAAAGAGACCGGGTTACGGGCCATTTCCAAACGATCGTCGTTGACAGTATTTTTTAATCCTACACCGAAGTCAAGATCATAAACCAGATATCTCCATTTAGAACCAGAAGTATTTTTACGCCACAGCTGAATATTATTCGTCCAGTCTCCTATCCAATCACCGTTATTGTAAAATATCTCTGCAGAAAAATAATCCACATGATTTTTAAGATCAAGGATAGAATCCATATGATTATAATACTGAGTAGTGACGGGATTTTGTATCGTCGCATAGTTATACATTTCCCAAAAAGTCAAATCACTTCCCTCCTGAATTCCAATGGTGGTACCGCTTTCCTTTAGATAATCGATTTGGTTCCGTGAAAGTCCGTAATTATTATTCATCCAGTGCTGATCGTGATTTTCATTAATGCAATATACTCCCCAGAAAGCTCCGTTAACATAAGCGACAACAGGCTCAGAAGCAAGGTATCCGGTATAGGTAGGCTTTAATACACGCTCCATAAAAGCATCCCTAAAGTGAACAACGTTCCAGTCTGTTCCGGAATTTCTTAAAACAATATTATCAATATTGTCGATTAATGTTTTATCAGTATAAAACGGGTATTTAAAATTTCCTGTTGGCGTTTTAGAGTCCAGTTTAATTTCAAAACTCTTTTGCGGTTTTGCACGTGAATAATTTCCATAAATTTTAATGTCTGCATCGAATGAAAAAACTCTGCTTTTCTGCCTATCAAAATATTCTATTCGTGCAGGTTTCTCCCAGTCCTGCCAGAAATTAGCTCCTTTAAAAGGAGATACAGTAGAGGCATTGGGCCCTAAAACATAAATACCTGTATTGTAATCCCAGAGGTTTAATGAATCCGTCGTAATACTAAATACGGGTAAATGCACATCTTCATTGATAACATACGTATTGGTTACTGTCATACTTGGAATATATGTTGCTGCGAAATCTCTGGCGCGTATGGTCTGAGAGCCGGAAAGTAAAATGGGGCCGGTATATAATGTAGAAGAGGTCGTTGGTTCATCACCATTGGTTGTATAATAAACAGCACCCCCGGGAGTAGTATTCGTTATTGAAAGTAATTGAGTCGATAAATAAAATCCGGCAGCTAAAGAAAACACGGGCTTATCAGCATAACCTATATAACAAGTTGATGAATTATTGCTTGTTCCGGCTGTTGGGGTGTTAATCACGCACCAGTTATTCGAACCGTCAGGTATGCGCCCAACAGAATTGTCGGATTGCATTTCATTATAAGGCTGCCGGTCAATGAGTGTACCTGATGGATTCGTAAGAAATATCGTAGAACCGGATTTAGAAAGTTTGAAATTAGCCGAAAGATAACCTACTCCGGGATTATTAAACCACGACGGCGGAGTTGAATTTGGAAACAATGTATTGCTCCCTTGTATTCCAAAAGTTAAAAATGGAGCTGCTGTTAAATCATTGGATGTATTGCTTTCATTGTGTACTTCAACAGCAAGAACATTGGTGCCTTGTCGGAGAATAGATCTTAAATATACCGGATCTATATAAAATGAATCCGGCGAAAAACCCTGATACATTAATGCTTCATGAGATATTATGGAAATGTCATTATAAACAGGTAATACACCGGGGCTTCCCAAGTTTGCCCGTGCTATTTCATAACCGTTGAGGTAAGCAACAAAACCATCGTCATAATCAATATTGAAAACTGCTTTCAATATTTTTGTGGAATCTGTTATGGTAAATGACTTACGCATCATAATTGAACGACTGCTAAAAGAAATTGATGTGCGATCGTCCCCATCTCCAAATCCAATACCGGCAGGTCCCGATTGCCAGGTCATATCGTTAAATGTTAAATTCCTCCAATCGGTACTTGGTTGATTTGTTCCTGGATAATATTTCCATAGTGTAAAAGCATCTGATTGAATTGGCGTCTCCCAATGATTCACAGCGAGTGTATCGTTATCATTGGTAGGAAAAACTAAAAGATGACTAAAACCCGGAAGTGTATAGTTAGGAAAAGTAAACTTATAAGGCTTTAGTGAATCAACAGATAAACCGTACCCTTGTAAATTTACGGGAGACCCTCCCTTGTTATATATTTCTATCCAATCGTTGTAAGAACCATCACCATTTGCATAGTTGCTAATATTTGATGGTACATATTCATTAATTACTATTTGTCCAATGGATAAACGTGTTATTAATACAAAGAATAGGAATACAAGTAAATACTTTTTCATTTAATTTCTTAAAATAGAGAATTTCACACTTTACCTGTCTAATTTAAGTTGACAACGAACATTGTTTCAAACTAATTTGGTAAATCAATAAAAATTGACCTTAAATACCAATATATTCAGGATTTTAGAGAAATTCAAAAATACGAAAAATAATAGCTGATAATCAGCTGTTTCCATGAATTTTTGAAAAATGAAACGATCTCCTAAATAGGTGCTTTTTCTGTTAAAATTGGAGGATTTTTAGTAAAGAAACCCCTAAATCTCATTCAAAATTCATAATTCATCAACTGCCTGAAACCCTTTCTAAATAAGGCTTTCAGGATAAATTGATTGAATAAAAAAGGACACTACAAATTGCTAGCCTACTCCACCAGCAAATTAAACGTAATCACATTTTCCGCTGAACGCAAAGTCAGAAAATACATTCCCTTTGCCAGCTGTGACAAATCTATCGTCTGAGTATTTAATCCGCTTTGTATCTGAATATCTTTCTGAATGAGAATCTGTCCCGCTACATCACAAATGGATAATACAGCATTGATGTCTTTCTTGCTTTCTGCCTGAATATTTATTTTATCCTTAGCTGGATTCGGATAGACTGAAATAAGTCCATTCCACAAATGGTTTTCCTGGATACCTAGAACAACAGTTACAGAAATAGCATCGGTACCGGTACATCCGTTTAAAGTAACATCTACTGAATACGTATTTGTTGCATTCACGACAATAGTCTGTGTTGTTTCTCCTGTTGACCATAGATAAGAATCGAATCCAGCACCGGCATCAAGAACAAATGAAGAGCCTGATAAAACAGTGGTGTCATTACCCAGAAAAACAGATGGGCCTGGTGATAAGTATGCAGTAACAGCGGTAGGGTAACTCGGACAATCATTTACTGCAACAACATAATACACAGTTGTAGCATTCAATACAGGAGTTAAAAAGGTAGCCCCTGATTGTATGAGATTGCCTCCTGAAGCCTGATCATACCAGTAAATTGTATCATTCGCTGTTGCACTTAAATAAACGGCACCCACTCCGCATACCACAGCATCGTTTACTATTGGTGAGGCAGGTAACGGTTTTACAATAGCAACAACAGGAGTTCTTGAGCTGCTGCATACATCTATATTGTCAGTATAATAGGTTGTTGTTTGAGTTATCGATGGTGTGCTAAACAATGAACCTGATCCAAGGGCCGTTCCTCCGGAAGGAGTACTATACCAGAAAACCTGGAAATTCGCAGTTGCATATAGGTCAACTCCCCCGGGGCCGCAACGGGATGAGTCTGCTGCCGTTGGAGGAAGCGGTATATCATGAACAATTGCTTTTACCATTGCACGAGAACTGGGACATCCATTATTGGACTCTACATAATAATTTTGTGTTTTTGTAAGATAAGGAGTTGTAAAGTTAACTCCACTCCCTACCAGGTTGCCGGCAACAAGAGAATCATACCAAAAGACCGGAGCCAAAGCACTTGCTGTTAATGAAAGTGTACCATTGCCGCATCTTGATGCGTCATTTGCAAAAGGCGGAGGAGATGAAGTAACAGTAACATACAATGCTACCCTTTCGCTGACACAGGTAGAAACTGCTTCAACATAAAAAATAGTATCGTGAGGTATTATACCTGTGGTAAAAACATTTCCTGAAAATATCAAAGCTCCGCTTGTAGCGTCGTTATACCAGTTGACGGCTGCTGTATCAACAGCATTTAATACAACTGTTCCCGGTCCACAAATGGTTTGATCGTAAACAAGCGGCGCCGCAGGTATTAAGTTGATGACTGCACTTACAGGAACAGGTGTACTTGGGCACGATAAACTGGTTTGCGCATAATACGTCGTAGTTGAAGTAATTGTTGGTGTGGTAAAAGTTGTTCCTGTACCGACGATATTACCATTTGGTGCATCAAACCAATAAATGGAATCTGTTGATGATGCCGTTAACACAAGCGACCCTTCACCGCAACGTGAATTAGCATTCACCACAGGCGGCTGACCATTTGTTACAATGGAAGCAATTAATGTATCTGAAATTCCTGTGCATCCCTGATAAGAAACATAAACTGAATAATTGCCGGGTTGTGTTGCAGTGTAAACAGTATCTGTTGCTGATGGTATATTGATATTGTTATTTCGCCACTGATAGCTATAACCCGGTGTATAGTTCAAATGTAATGTTGTACTGGAACCCGGACAAAAACTTGAGTTTCCTGAAATATGCGTAGCTGTGGCTAACCCTGTTGTTGTATATGCTCTTCCGGGGGATCCTCCAATACATCCGGGAAACCAGCTGTTTCCATTGCCCGGGTTAGCAGTATTTGATGTTAGTTCACACGTGTAACCTAATCCATCAGGAGCAGTTGGCCAGGGACTTGTTGTCTGATAAAAAAACGAAAGATAAAGCTGAGCGGAATGATTAAAAATTCTGATTTGATCCCCTCCGTTGGAAAGGTTAAATCCTAGTGGACCAATAACGTTGTTTACTGAAGGATATGCTGTTCTGAATTTATTAAGATTAGAGGAAACTACCAGATATCCATTAGGAGCTATTACAGTTCCTACAGGAAAAGTATAAATATCGTTATCGTTTTGATCCTTAATTAGCCAACTGCTAAGATCAAGAGCGAATGAACCGTAGTTATGAAGCTCTATCCAGTCGCTTGCATTTGTAATTGAATCTGAATTATAATTGAACTCGCTGACTACAAGCTGCGGGGTTTGTGTCGAACCATTAAAGTAAGCCGTAATCGTTTCTGTTGAGTGTGTAAAATTAAATGCCTTCGTTTGATTAGGATCATTATTAATTCCCTGATTGGAACTCCAATGATCAAATGTATATCCCGGATTTGGAATAGCTGTTATTGTAACAGGATTGCCATCAAAGTATACACCTGTCCACGGATATGTTTTCGGAATTACAGTTGATATCTGTATCCGTCCGGCATTGCTCGGACTTATTTTAAAAGTCAGGGTTACCTGTTTGTTCATGTTGAATTGCGATTCAATCTGATCTCGTACTATGGCAGGTCGTGCGTTGATAAAACTAACCATGGAATTAATACGCGACTGCCATGAACTCACACTGCTTCCCCATTTTGCAAAATGGCGCGTCATGTCGTATGCCATGGAGTCCTGGAACTGATGCATTATCGGCAGCATCTCTGAAGGCAAAAAAATTGTATTTATCAAGTCTGCATACCGGTTAATAAAATATTTTTTATAGGTAGGATTATTTAAAATTTTATCAAACATGTTTGAGGTATAACTGGAAGCTGTCGGATTTCTTGCAATCTCAAGACGGTCATCGTTGACAGAACCCTGAAGTGCTAAACCAAAGTCAAGATCATAGACAAAATATCTCCATTTACCACCTGTATAATTGGGCCTCCACATTTGAATGTTGTTGGTCCAGGGACCTAACCAATCTCCGTTATTATAATAAGTCTCAGCTGCGAAATAATCAGTATAATTTTTTAGATCCAGAACCGAATCCATGCGGGCATAATACCCCGATCCTGTGGGGCTTTGTGTAGTCGCATAATTATACATTTCCCAAAATGAAAATGTACTACCTTCCTGAGCACCGAGATAACTTCCGCCTTCTTTTAGATAACTGATTTCATCTCTGGAAAGTCCGAAATTGTTTTTCATCCAATGACGATCGTGATTTTCATTCAATTGATAAACTCCCCAATAAGAACCGTTCAGATATGCAACAACGGGTTCTGCTGCTAAGTATCCTGTATAGGTTGGTTTTAATACACGTTCCATAAAAGCATCCCGGAAATGGACTAAGTTACAATCGGTCCCCGAATTCCGAAGGATGATATTATCCATTATATCAATGAACGGCTTGTCACTATACAACGGATATTTAAAATCACCGCCGGGTGTTTTATTATCAAGTTTTAATTCAAAACTTTTATTGGGTTTTGCACGGGAATAGTTTCCATATATTTTTATATCTGCCGGAAATGTAAAAATTCTGTTTTTCAGCTTATCGAAATATTCAATGCTGGCCGGTTTTTCCCAATCTTGCCAGAAATTGGCTCCCTTATACGGTGAAGTTGTTGATGCATTCGGTCCCATAACATATATACCCGTATTATAGTCCCAGAGATTTAAAGAATCCGTTGTAATTGTAATTACAGGCAAATGCGTATTCTCATTGATAATATATGTATTGGTTATAGTTTGACTCGGAAGATAACCTGAAGCAAAAACCTTAGCCCGAATTGTTTTAGTGCTGCTCACATTAAGGGAAGAAGAATATTGTGTCGAAGAACTCGTCGGTTCATTTCCATTCGTCGTATATCGAATTACTCCTCCCGGTGTTGATTTAGTTATGGTAATTGACTGAGATGATGAATAGAAGCCGGGAGTTTTAGAAAAAACAGGATTACTGGCATAACCGGTATAACAGGTCGAAGAACTATTGCTGGCGCCGGGTGTAGGAGTTTTTATAAGACACCAGTTATTGGATCCGTTTGAAACGCGACCTCTGGAGTGGTCTGCTTGCATTTCAGTATAAGACTGTTTGTCTTTTAATGCGCCGGAAGGACTAGTCAAATATATAGTTTCGCCATACTTGGAAAGCTTGAAATTTGCAGATAAAAAACCGGCTCCCGGATTGCGAAACCATGAGGGCAGACTGGAATTCGAAAAAACAGTACTGCTGCCCTTTATTCCAAAGATTAAGAATGGAGCTGCGGTTAAATCGTTAGAAGAGTTGTTTTCATTGTGTACTTCTACAGAGAGAACATTGGTTCCCTGTTTAAGGATCGATTTAAAATAAACAGGATCAATATAAAACGAGTCGGGTGAAAAAGTTTGATATACAACGGCCTCATGCGATTCAATTGCAAGATCATTGTATTTGGGGCGGTCGCCTTTCACTCCGATATTCGCACGGGCTATTTCATATCCGTTAAGGTATGCAACAAAACCATCGTCATAATCAATATTGAAAACCGCTTTTAATATTTTTGTTGAATCGGAAATTGTAAACGTCTTACGCATCATTACCGAGCGGCTGCTTGTTGAAATAGTTGTTCTGTCGTCAGAATCTCCATAGCCAATTCCGGCCGGACCTGATGACCAGCTTCCATCGTTAAAGGATAAATTTCTCCAGCTAGTATCGGGCTGACTGGTTCCTGCAAAATATTTCCATGTGGTTGATTGATCTGCTTTTACTGCCGCTTCCCAGTGGTTGACAAGAAGAGTGTCGTTTTGATCTGTAGGAAAAACCATTACATAGCTATTGCCTGAAAGACTATAAGAGGGGAAAGTAAACTTAAATGGCTTTAAAGAATCCACGGATAATCCATACCCTTGAAGATTAACAGAGGAACTTCCCGTATTATAAATTTCTATCCAATCGTTGCGTTCTCCGTTTGCATTAACGTAACCGGAAACATTTGATGGCAGATATTCATTAATAACAATTTGCCCGTAGGATGCTTTAAATGTCAAAAAAAAGAAAAATGTAAATCGTACAAATAAAAACCTATTCATTCGTTTATGGTGTATTTAATTTTATGTTTATGTTAAAATTGAAATTTACAATTCTTTAAAGAAACAACAATCTAGAATTTGATCAACTGATGATAAAAATTGGTAAATGTGCCGTCTTTGGTAGATTTCAGGGGGCCAAAATATATATAATTTTTATTGATTATTTAATATTCACATAACATTTATGCAAAAAATATTCATTCTCCCTGCAGAAGTAAATACAGGTTTTTAAAGAAAAATCAAAGAAAAACAATACCTTTGAATATCAATATCAACAAATCATGAACAAGTCTCGTCGTAAATTCATCCGCCAATCATCTTTGGTAGCCCTTGCCGGTATAGGCTTTCCGGCCCTTTCTTCCGATATTATTAATGAAACAGGTACTATCGGCAGCTCCTTTTTCTCAGATGAGCCATTCACCTTGCCCAATTTACCCTATACCTACGAAGCTTTGGAACCCAATATTGATAAGATGACGATGGAAATACACCACACCAAACATCATCGTGCTTACGTCGATAATCTTAATAAAGCCGTCAAAGAATTAACGACTATTCCTTCTTTGGATGAACTTGTTAAAAACACTTCAAAATTTTCAATGGCTGTTCGAAACCATGGCGGAGGACATTGGAATCATTCTTTCTTCTGGAAGATTATGAAACCGGGAGGTGGCGGAAGTCCAACAGGAAAAATTGCTGCTGCCATTAATGGTACTTTTGGTTCTTTCGATGAGTTCAAAGCCAAACTTGAAGAGGCTTCTCTCAAACGATTTGGTTCAGGCTGGGCCTGGCTTATCGTCGATGCAAATAAAAAACTAGCCATTGGCTCAACACCTAATCAGGATAATCCCCTCATGGACTTATCCGAATTAAAAGGCACTCCAATACTTGGAATTGATGTGTGGGAACATGCCTATTATCTTAAGTATCAAAACCGCCGGGCTGATTATGTAAAATCGTGGTGGAATCTATTGAACTGGGAAGAGATCAATAAAAACCTGGAAGCAGCAGGTTGATTTAATTAAATATTAAATGTCATTGTTAGACTCTTTACCAAGTCTCTCGCCTACTTTACCAAAAGAATTACTCTTTCGTATGCTTTAAGGACAATATTTGTCGCTTAAAGTATTATATTAAGTGTATTTGAAATACTATTTATTTGCTTTTTTTATTCTTCTTTCGAAATTCAACTACGCTGCTCAGGGAATAGCAACTTCCGGAATCTGGAACAATCCTTCCACCTGGCAGTTCGGGGCAGTGAACCGCATTCCAACATGTGGCGATACGTTATTCATTCCTTCAGGCGTAACGGTAACAATAAATACTCAGCTAAATTATTCTTCCTGTCCTGAACCCATGTTTCTTTCCATTCAAGGCACCCTTCATTTTGACAGTGGGAAAAAACTTGACCTTCCATGCAATTCTTCTGTCGTTCTTTTATCAGGTGGTCTATTGGAAAAAGAAGCTGGAGGAGGCAACTCTTCCTATATTAAAATATGCAGCTGCTTTTCCTGGAAAGCGAATCAGGGAAATTTAAATGGACCACAAATACTAAATTGTAGCGCATTACCTATAACCCTTTTATCATTCACAGCAGAAGAAAAAAATGAAGAAATAGTTCTACAATGGATAACGGCCACTGAAATGAACAACGATTATTTTACGCTTGAACGTTCGCACGATGGAAATACTTTTGAAGCTATAGCAAAAATAAACGGTGCCGGAAATTCTATTGATCAGAAAGAATATGCACTAAATGACATAATGCCTTTAAATGGTCTCTCCTATTATCGCTTGCGACAAACAGATTTTGACGGTCTTTCAACGGTATCGGATATCGTTGTGGTAAACCACAAAATTAATAAAACCTTAAAACTGATTTCTTACCATATAGATGAAAACCGTTTGTTGAAAATTTCCTTTTACGATAAAAAAAAGCAGTCGCTTATCCGCATATTTGAAATTTCCGGAAGGGAATTTTACAATTCTCGGGTAAATTATCCGGAAGGTTTTAATAAATTAAATCTTCAAGTACCATTTTTAAGCTCCGGAAGTTATATTTTGATGCTATCGAATGGGGACGAAAGCGTCTATGGAAATATTTTCATCGGGAATTGATTGTTTTTGTAAAATTACACCATACAATTTAAACATAAAAAAAACCTCATTAAGCAATTGCATAATGAGGTTTTAATTTTACTTTTTGATCAGTCCAGTTTCCTTTTACAAAATCCGGAGTGGGCGTTGGAATGTTATTCATCATTTGATTTAATTTTACTTTGTAACTAAATTATTACGGTTCAAAGGTGGGGTTCTATAAGATCATTCTTGTTACATATAAATTCAATAATATTACAAGATTGCCACCATTTTATTTTTGCTTTATTCCTTCAAATGTTTCCAACAGAAAATATTTCAGCGATTGACCTTTTTTCCTCCGTTTGTTCAAGCCTAAAAGCCTCCATGAATTATTATATGTTTGTTAAAGAGCAGCTAAAATTTTAAGCATTTCCTCTTTCGTCTTTCCCAACTTAATTTGAAGTCTGCCTAGCATTTCATCCTTTTTCCCTTCAACGAATAAAAAGTCGTTGTCGGTTAAAATTGCAAACTTTTGTTTTAGTCGGCCTTTTTGTTCGTTCCAGGATCCTCTGGCTTCAGATGTATTCATAATATTAATAATTTAATTACGCTTCTTGCGTAGTAGTTATGAAAATATTTCCACAGTGCAAAGATGGAGATAAAAATGTGGGAGAGTATTATAAAATTCCTTCAAAGAATTGCATCATTCACACATTTAAAGAAAGACCTATATGTTTTATTTGTTAATGTGGCTTTCAAGTTTTAAACTTATCTCTTTCAATAATTCAAATTGCTTTTCCTGAGTTTCAAAAAGAGTCTTGATTTGCTCTTCAAGTAGTAAATCCATTTTTTGTTGAAGACTTCGGATTTGCATTTCTGCTTTGAGGTTTATAAGGTAATCGTTTTCGCCTCTCATTCTGTCTTTTTCCTCCTGACGATTTTGACTCATCATAATTAATAATAAATCTCCAACTCCCTCCGAATCGCGCAACTTTATCGGATATGCTTTGTCCTTGCGTTAATTTCTCCAAGGGAGGATGGAGAAGATTTTGTATTTAATTTAAATATTACAAAGCTTGCTTCTAAATAAGGAACAAGCTTTGTAATTTTTCAAGATAAAATTTCTAAAATTAAACTGGTATTTAATCAAAAAAGAAAAGATAATCCGGCATAACCGGAATATGTTTTTAAGTGTGTTCTGTCTAATACATAGTAGGTGTCTGTAGCAGTTGTTTCGCTGTTATCGCTGATATCTACTAATCCAAAAACACCCCTGAATCCTAGTCCAAGGCGTAATGTTTGGGAGGTATTCAGGCCAAAGTCAATACCCGCTCCGTATGCAACTCCCAAATCACTTTTCTTAATAGATAGTATAGCATGGGTATCATCCGTACCGTCATCCGTTGTCGTTTTAATACTGCTTCCTACACTAAGTCCGATTTGAGGTCCGGCCACTACATTGAAATTAACCGGTTTTGACTTTCCTGTATTTAATGACAATAAGAGAGGAATGTTTACATATTTTAAATTTATAGTGCGTTGACGGTTTTGCTCATTGTATTTCTGAGTAAGAGTTGTGTAAATTACTTCACCCTGAATTCCTACATGTTCCGTGAAATTGAATCCAATGAATCCACCAATTCCATAACCTACGGTTCCTTGTCCGGAAACGGTCCCACCTTCCATGGTCTTAAAACTCATTGAAGTAAAAGTTGGCATAATTCTGACACCTAACTCGGCTTTTTGTGCACCGGCTTGTAAAGAGCAGGTAAACAAAACTAAAGACGCGAAGGTCTTTATACTGATTTTATTCATAAAATTTTTCATGTGATTAATTTTTTTATTTATTAATCAAAGGTAAACTGAAACTATTCCCTGTTCTTACACAATTATGGAAACAAATTACATTATTCCCATATGGCTAAAAAGATGAGTAGTCCGGTTTCCCTACATCCTGTCCATATACCAGTTTAATTGCTTTTCCATCTTTTTATATTGAAAAATCGTTGTAATAATTTTTTGCAGGCGCACAAAAGCGGTTTCACTTTTGACTACGTAGTCAAAAGCCAGGTGATGCATGCAATTTACGGCGACTTCAATTTTATCCTGCGACGATAAAATAACAACAGGGATATCCGGTTTAACGTTTTTGATCTTGTCCAATGTTGCTATTCCGTCTATTGCATCCTTGTCAATTCCGTTTAGATGATAATCTAAAATAATTACATCAGGGTTGCCGGACAAATTATCAAGTAAAATTTCCCCTGATGCAAATGTTTTAATAATAAAATCAGCGTGTTGCAAAAATTCGATTTCCAATGATTTTAAAAACAAGGCATCATCATCTACAAGAAACAATTTAATTTTTTCGGAATTCATTTTAGGGTATTTTTAATCAATTTAAGTTCTTCTTCTAATTCCAAACATGCTTGCGAACAAACATTTTCTAACTGCAACACCAGTTCATGAATGGTATCAGATTTTTGCAGAGCCGTGGAATATTCCTGAATTTTTTTAGCCATTGTTTCAAATTCTTTATTGATACCCATTATTGAAAAAGAAGGAATCATTTTATGAATGACTGAATGCAATGAGTTCCAGTCCTTATCGAGAAAAGTTTGTTTCATGGCTTTAACAAGCGGTGGAGTTTGTTCCAAATACAAAGAAATCATTTCCATCATCAGAGGAACATTTGATTTTGTTCTGTACGTTAAATAATCGAGATCAATGCATTTAACTCTGTTGTTTGAATTGGGAAGCGTTGCAATAGTATTAACAGGAAGTATTTTGGGTTTTATTACCATTCCGACAATTTTATTATACAATATTCTCTCGTCAACAGGTTTTGATATATAATCGTTCATTCCAACAGCTTTACATTTTGCCAAATCAACTGTAGTAACGTCGGCTGTTAAAGCAATAATGGGTACAGTAGAATGCATAATGTTTCTAATATATTCAGTCGCCTCAAATCCATTCATTTCCGGCATTTGCAGGTCCATTAAAACTACATCATACTCTGTGGTTTGCAATTTTTCAATAGCAATTTTTCCGTTGGCAGCAATGTCGAGTTCAAATCCAAAATCATCCAATAATGTTTTCATGAGCAATTGATTAAGGGCAATATCTTCTACAACCAATACCTTTACGTTTTTAACTTCACTATCCAATTTCACTAATTCTACTTCAAAGTCTGCTTTCTGATTAGTTTTTTGAAAGCTTAACGTAAAACTAAATGTAGAGCCTTTGCCGATTTCACTTTTCACATTTACAACTCCGCCTTGTGGTTCTACCAATTGTTTAACAATGGCAAGTCCCAAACCTGTGCCTCCGTACAAACGAGAAGTGCCACTGGAAGCTTGCTGAAAATTTTCAAATATTTTTACTAGTTTATCATCCGTTATGCCAATACCGGTATCTGTTACGGAGAATTCTAAAGTCACTTCCTCTTCGCTTTCGCTTAGCAGGCTAACACTCATTGTAATTTTTCCGGCATTGGTAAATTTTACAGCATTACTTAAAAGATTTAGAATTATCTGATGAAGTCGTACGGGATCTCCTACCAGTACTTCTGGAATTTTACCATCGTATTCTTTAATCAATATTAAATTCTTTTCTTGAATTTTTGTTTCGAAAAGGTGAAGCATTGCAGAAATTGATAAAGACAATTTAAATGGTATCTTTTCGAAAGTCATTTTTCCTGCATCCACCTTTGCCAAGTCGAGAATATCATTTATCAATACGATTAAAGCATCGCCACTCAATTTTATGGCACTTAAATATTCCCTCTGTTTTACCGACAAATCTGTTTTCAATACGACTTTCGTAAATCCGATGATTGCGTTCATCGGAGTACGAATTTCGTGGCTCATATTCGATAAAAATTGTTGTTTGGATTTTACCGCATCTTCGGCAATCCTTGATGCTTTTTCGGCTTTACTCTGCGCTTCTTCGGCAATTCCTGTAGCTAGTTCTGCAAATACAATTGCTTCTGTTAGTTCCTTTGCATTCTTCTTTTCTTCGGTAATATCCCTTGCAACCACAACTGCTCCGATAACCTTCCCTGTTTTATCCTTATAAATAGAACCATTGAATAATACATCCGTGAGTTTATGATCTCTTATTGTAAGTGGAGAATTTGTTACAAAGCCCTTTTCAAATACTTCGCGATAAACTTCCCTTGCCTTTTGTGGTTCGGTAAAATAATCAGCAAAATCTGAGCCTGTAAGTTGTTCCCGTGTATTACCGGTAATTTTTTCTGTTGCCAAATTTAAATCGGTTATTTTTCCTTTATTACTTATTGTAACCAAAGGATCGCGACTTGCTTCGATTAGGCTTCGAGTATATTGTAAACCTGTTTTTTGAAATGCTGCTTCTTCGGTCAACTCTGTTTGAATTTTGATAAAGACCTGCATCCCTTCATCCATGACTTTAAAATAATAGTCCTCCAATTGCTGCACAATAGTAATAAGTTCACCGAACGCAGAAGTATAGAACGGTAAAAAATAATAAAGCGCCTTTTTCTGTAAAACTACAAGACGCATTAGGTCTGATAATTCTATTGTGCCAGTTGATATTGAATGACGTGGCTCAGCGCTGTTGAGTAAAATATTTAATCCGGCAAAATCAATTACTGAATCCCTTTCTAATAATAATAAGAATGCTTCTGTCCGGGTTCTGGTGATTTCTATAATTTCTGCTTTATTCTGTCCATAAAAATATTTCGTCAAAGGAAATTCCATATTATTATTGATACTGATTTTTTCATTAACCAATTCCAATAAATGATCCCTAATTAAGAATGATGCGAAACCCTTTAACGACTTTTTTTCTGCCTTCATTTCAGTTTTTATTACATTGATTTTACTTTATTTCCTACGTCCTCTAATGGCGTGCGTCCTCTATAATTTAATTGTTTAAAATGCGATGGGGAAAGTCCCGTAACTTTTTTAAACTGGTTAGAGAGGTGTGCTACACTGCTGTAATTCATCTTCCATGAAATTTCTGTAATATTTAATTCTCCGTAAACGATTAGTTCTTTGATTCGCTCCACTTTGTGAGAAATAATGAATTGTTCAATTGTGGTTCCCTGTATTTCTGAAAACAAATTAGCCATATAGGTATAATCATGGCTGAGTTTTTCACTTAAAAAATCTGAAAACTTTATTTTGATTACATCTTCTGTGTGATGAATCATTTCTATAATTACATTTTTTATTCTCTCTATCAAAACAGAACGTTTGTCATCCATTAATTCGAACCCGGCATTTAATAATGCAGTTTTTAAAAGTTCCCGTTTTTCCGACGTTAAATCTTCCATTACTTCAACCTCACCAAGACTAAGTAGAATGAAATGCAGGTCAAGTTTTTTTAACTCCTCCTTTACCGCAATTTTACAGCGGGAACTGACCATGTATTTAATATATAACTTCAATTAAATGTATTTAGAAAAGAGGGTTTCACTAAAGGTCTTACTTTTAAAGTAATTATTGTTACATAACATTTGTAAAAGGTTACATAATTCACACATTAAGAAAATAGCCTATTAAATAGCTTGCAGACTTAATAAAAACATTTGGAGACCTTATTCTGCTTCATTCTAACATTTTTGCCCAAAAAACTCCGTTCAAATGAAAAAATAGATTTACTTAAGACTTCGTTTATCAAGAACAACAACAAAAATTCCTCCCGCAAGCAATGCCAGACCTATAATCGGTGACCATTGTACAGGGTGATTTTTTTCTTTATTTATTTCAATAGGTCCCAGATCAACAACTTTTTCAGTTGTAACATAGTTAAATCCTGTATAAACAACCATTATAATACCGAGTATTATGAGAATGATGCCGAGTGATTTTGTTTGCATGATAATATATTTTAAAAAATATTTTTTTTATTTCAAATAAAAATTACTGTTACTTCTTTGGGCGGGTTATCGCTTTTGGCTTATTCATTTTGTCTGCCTTTGTATCAATTCCTGTTGAGTCAGGATTAACCTCCAATTTGGATTTGCCGGGTGCAATTTTCTTGATAGTATTATCGGAGTCACTATCAGGCCTCGTTTTATCCGCTCCTATATCAGGTCCTGAAAAGTCAGCCGAACGAATTTTATTTAGTTTCTCACTGATTTTTTTTAATCGCAATGAAATATTGTTTTTCATTTTTTAAAATATTACTTTCTTATTTATTAATGAATAGCGATTCCAACTGTTGAAACTCCACTGGAAAGGTCAAGGTAAATACCCAGATTATTGTTAATATGATATTCCGTTCCAATATGTAAATCCAGGTAAAGTGAAGAGGATCGGTGATAATAATCTCTGTCACCGTAGTAGTCATTATCCCACGATGATTTAATAATTGTAAATCCGAGAGACCCGGCTAAATAAAAATCCCAGTTGCTTCCGGCGCCTATTAATCGGTCAAAATAATATGATCCTTTTACTCCGATTGGAATATCTGTTTCACTATAATAATAATTTTTATACGGGTAATTCTTTTTATTATCTCCCCAATAATAGCCATTCTTAAATGAATAAAAACTTATAAATGGCGCCAGGGTGAAATCCTTTCCCGCATTAAGCTCATAATTTGCATGTAGAACAGGAATGGAATGATCTGCATATCCATAATATCCTATTCCAACTCCAAGATTAAGAGTATGGTAATAAACTTCAGAAGAAGATGCTTGTTGTGCAGAAATATTCGGGCTCCATATAGACAGTGTTAATATGGAAAGTGTAATAGCTATTTTCATGACTTGTATTATATAATATTTAATTCAAAGTACAAAGATGAGATTAAATTTAGCGGCATACATTACAAAATATTCTTATTTGTTTACATAATTCACACTTTATTTTTTAATTGCTAAATATTTCAGTCACTTATTTCTGATACGTATTTTCAAAAAAATACAGTTTAAGAAAATACTTTATAATTTTATGCTGTAATTACTTTGGCCTCAGGATATCGTTTGATCCACATTTTAAGCGAAGCCATACTTGGCAGCATAATAAATGTTCTGTGGTCTAATTTTACCTTAATGTGTTTTGAATTCGGTGAGCTTTTTTGCTCTAGTGCTTTCTTTTTCATTCTTTAATGGTATTAGTTAGTTTGTGTTTTAAATTTTATTGTATTGAAGAGGTTCGTCTCTCTTTAATGAAGCATTATACTTGCATACTTAAGATGAAAATATTTTCTTCTCAGCGTTGTCATTTTTTCTTCCAATAGTTTTATTCTTTTTGCCTGTTGGGCCAGTAAATTATTTTTTTCTAGGATGGCCTCTTTAAGTTTATTCGTTTCCATGGGCTGGTTTAGATTTTTCGTTTTATTGTTCATTTTCTCCTGCTTAGTAACAATTTCCTTTTCATAATATTTAAACGGTCGATGAAATATTTGTATGAAAGCGACGAACAGTTCGTGTCTTAATGTCTTATTTGTTTGAACTCTTTTGAATGATGTCATTTACTTTGTATTTCTAACTCCAATATTATTAAATGCTTCTCCCAAGCCATCAAGGTCATGTTTAAATTCCTTTTTAAATTCTTTCCAATCATTCCTTCCATCGTCTTTAAAATCTTCCAGTTTTTCTTTAAGTTCATGATTTCTTTTTTCCAAAGCATCAATTCTTCTTCCGGTTCTTTCTCTTAAATCAGCGTCTTCTCCTTCAATGTTAATCCTTAATTCGGCAATCCGATTTTCATTAATTCTTATTTCTTCATTTGCCTCATTCTTGAATTTTTGAAATTCATCTTGAACGTCTTGTTGCGCCTGTCTTAAATCTTGTTTTGCTTCAATCACTACTTGTTTAGCTTCCTGAACTTTTTGTGCAGCATTATCTTCTTTTACTTCAGGGGATGAACATCCATTTAAAGTAAGTACGGCAACTGTGGCAAGTGAGTAAAAGCTAAAAATTATTTTTTTCATTTTTGTTTATTTATTAGGTTTTAATTTTATTATTATAACCTAAAGGTCGATTTTCCTTTTGCTTTTCCTTTTACAAAATTTTTTATTTCTGTTACATCATTCACACATCAAGAAAGCATTGCAAATGAATCCGATTAGGAACTCGCACTGCCAATTTTCAGCTAAATAAAGGGATGCATGGTCTATGAATTACCGGTTTATGAAAATTTAAGCTGGCAGTTGATATAGTTTTATGCCCCTATTTTTCATCCTTTTCAATATTATCGGCCTGACTTTTTGCTATAGCTGCCAATTCTATATATTCTTTGGAGAGTTCATTTAATTCAGATTCAGACTTTACTTCAATATTAATCAAGTTATTATTCGCCGGTTCGTGTGATGCTACCAATTCGTTTAACTTAAGATGTATTGAAGCAGAAAATCGGTTAAATGATTTTTGAATGATAAATAAACTTAAAAAAGTTATTCCAAGAATGAGGTCACCTATGCGATAATGAATATCCTGATCATAAAATGTTTTATTACTTATCCAAAAGAATACCATAAAGAGCGCAACGATAAAAGTAATTGAATTACCCATGAATGCAGAAGCAATGTTTGTAAGTTTCTCAAATACATTCTCAATTACTTTATGTCCATTTTTTATTTTAAAAAAAATAATTTTCATTGCTTTCCAACTTTAATTTTCCGTATTTCTTTCCGAAGGAGGTTTTACCTCTTTCAAATTCATCACTTTCGATGGTGCCGCTTTTTGACCTGATCCGCTAATTTTTTCTACACGAGGCCTGTATAATTGGAGCTCGCTGCCACTCAAATTCTGACCGGGCTTATTACTTACTTTTATAGCAACAGGATTGATTCGCTTTCCTGAACGCTTTTCTACTTCCATTCTATCCGGGCCTCCGTTGTAAGATGCATTTCTTGTATTATCAACACGTTCATTATTAATTACAGTTGTATTGTTAATGATAGTAACGTTGTTTGATCGGGCTACATAATAGCTATTAATATTTGACCTGCCGAAATCTCTACTTCTGACAAATGTCCATCGTTCGTGGGGTACTTCATAGCCGCTGCTGTATGCCAGACTTATACCAATACCGGGCTCTATGGGTGCCCATCCATAATATCCTTCTGATCTCCTCCGGGTAACCCATCCCGGACCCCATTCATAATCTGGAACCCACATCGGTCCATATACAGGCTCCGAATACGAACGGCCATAGGGACTTAAATCGTCATAAAAAACCTGGAAACTAACAGAGACTTGTGCATTCGCTTTTTGAGGTGCCATCCATGCTGCCGAATTCATGACAACAGAAAGAGTGAATATTTTAAATATATTTTTCATTTAGATATTTTTGAGCGATAATAATTTATATATATCGGGCCCTTCTATGTAAAGGTATTTACCGTGGAGGGCTGTTTATTTACACAACTTCGAAATAATATTACATAATTCATACTACTTTCACCCTATGAAATATAAAGTGCCCACAATAATTTTGTTCAGTCTTGTTATATTGAGCAGAATTTGTTTTTCACAATCCCGGGAAATCCCAAGTTTCAAATTATTTCTGATCGGAGATGCAGGAGAAGGAGACACAACAGGAGCAACTCTTCTCGAATTAAAAAAACAACTGCTTAATAACCCAAACAGTGCTGTGATATTTCTGGGTGATAATTGCTACATAAAACCGTATTTTTTTTTACCTCTGGAAATCGGAGGTTACAACGGAAGCAAAGTCGCTAAAAGAAGATTAATGGCTCAATTGAATATTCTACGTGACTATAAAGGGTTTGCATATTTTATACCGGGTAACCATGATTGGTGGAATCTTATAAACTTAAAAAAAGGAAAGAAACGACTTCTTGCCGAACAAAATTTTATTGAAGATACACTTAGAGGGTTTGCTTCCCTGCGAAATTCAACTGAGGGAACATTTCTTCCTTCAAATGGCAGCCCCGGACCTGTATCGAAAAATTTTAACAACGGTAAAACAAGAATAATTTTTATTGATACATACCGATTGATTATTGAATCGGGTAGAAAAAAGCATCTTGATTCGCTTTTACTTGATTCATTTTATAACGAATTAAAAAAACAACTAACAGACGCCTCAAATAAAAAACAAAAAATTATTGTTGTGGCACATCATCCCATTCATTCTAAAGGAAAACATTCCTTACCGCTTGTTTTCATCGAGCGATTAAACAGACGTTTTGCTGATTCCAATACCAATTATCCTCCGTATAATAAAATGTCCATCCGCCTGGATAGTTTACTGAAAGAACATCATCACCCTGATGTATATTATATAAGCGGGCATGAACATTCACTAGAGTATTTTTTTAACGATAGTCTGCATTACCTTGTAAGCGGCTCCGGCAGCAGGATTGACAATGTAAAATATAAACCTGTAGAAAATGCAGAAGAATATTTAATTTGGAATGAAGAAGGTTTTTTTGAAATTGATTTTTATGGCCGTAAAGAAACTGTTCTGATGTATCATAGAAAAAACAATCAAAAAGAATATGAAATCCACTGTGTTGCAGGTTGTGAATAATAAAATCTATCCTTGGTATTTGTGGAAATTAATTATTTCCTCTTCATTTTCCCCAAACGATAAATAACCCCTACTACTATAACAGCCAATGCTAAAATAGCCCACCAATTCATATACATCATAGCTTATTTATTAAAACAGTTTACCGTTAGTTAACTAATTTCATTTTATTACGATTCATCCTTGGTAGCTTTTACCAAACCAATTCCTGTAATAAAAAACAGTAACCCCAACACACCGTATATCAAAAGCATTTTTATATCACGATTCCCACCGGATGTATCCATAAATATTATCGCTGTATAAATAAGGCTAACAATTCCAAGAATAGTCAATAATACAGCAAAAATTCTTTTAATATTCATTTAATTTTATTTAACAATTTTCTGCACTCCTTTTTATAGGTGGATATTGTTTACGGAACTAAACAATCCAAATACTCTAAGCAGCCATATTATCATTACGATTACAACAACAATATTCAGGATCTTCTTAATTTTTCCGTCCATCGGAATGTAGGTATTTACAAGCCATAATAAGACTCCTACAACAATTAACACAAGGGCAACATTTAATAGCGACATAATTTTAGTTTTAGAATTTATTCTTCCACGACCTCTTCTTTGGCTTTGAAAATTTTATTGTATATTTTTTCCGCTGTAGACTTGATTGCTTCAGGATGTTTGGCAGTAAATTTTGCCACGCCGAATTCAAAAAGAGTTCCCAGTATCCTTTGCAAAGGATTGGCAGACTTGCCCCATAATACTTTCTTTGAAATGATGCCTGTAGTCAAACCGATGATATTATTTAAAAATCCATCCTTAATTTCAGGAGAAGAAATCGCTTCTTTCCAGGTATTTTTTATGATATTTATCGGCTTAAGACTTTCATAAGTAAGATGCAGTTGCTCCTTCAAAAGAAACAGTTGTTCGTTTTGCTTTTGTTGTAAAACAAAAATTGACTCCTTAAGAGCTTCTTGAGGATTTTTATTTATCTCGCCATTCATCGCTTAAGCATTTGTGTGATAATGGAATTGCTGAGCGGGGCTTTCAACCATTTATTACGGAAGATATACAAAACATAACCCACAATACCGTAAAACAGACCGATTAGAAAAAATCCATAATAAATTTTTCCGAGTAGCTCTCCTATCCAAATCGAAACTCCGATGTTTATTGATAATATAAAAAAGGCAGCAAAAATAGCGATGACTATTTGAGTAATAAAAGTGGAAATGAAATCGGAAGCTTTATCAACAACTTTTAGATTTAACAATTCTTGCGTTGTCTTCCCGTAATTTTCCGCTCTCTCAAAAAGCGCCTCTATATTTGCTGCATAAGTATTCATCATTCGTATAATAATATTGATCAGGAGGACCTGCTAAAATAATTTAGCCGCCTATTTTTAGATGTTTCCGCTTTGGTGATCTTTCATTGCTTCAGCGTTTCTGGTTTTATTTTTTGAAAACACCCCTTCCGCTTCTGCACTTACGTTTTCATACTTTTCTTTGACATTGTTCACCATTTGATTATACTTTTCTTTTAGGCCATCTGTATATTTTTCGCCTTTTTGTAAAATCTGTTTTCTGGTTACGGCTCCCTTTTCCGGCGCCAATAATATACCCAATAATGCACCTACTGTAGCACCTGCTAATACACCTAATAATACTTTACCTGTTTTCATAATTCTTATTTTTTAATAATGTTTCTATTTAATATTGATACAAAGGTTGGAATACTTTTCTCTTTCTTTATTATATAACTATATAAAATAGTTACATTATTCACACATACAACAGCTTGTATTGTTTGTCAGTTTCGGTAAAACCATTTTTGAATATCTTTTGTGATGATTTCACCCCTAACGATTTTTCGATGGTAAGTCTAGCCATCAGGTAACTTATTGAGGATTCCGCACCCTGATTCAGGTTAACGTAATTTTCTTCCAAACCATCGTAACAACCTCCTGTACAGGGATTGTAAATTATTTGCTGCAAATGATTGCTGCCTAAAAACCAATTAAAGGCCTCTTGCATTTTACTACGGTAATCTTCGTTTGGAAATGAGTCGTGAAATTTATTTAAAGCAAAAATAGTGTAAGCAACATCTATAGGCTGCTCTCCGCCTCTTTCTTTCGTAGCCTTTAGTTCTTCTTTACGCAACCAACTCCGGTTTGAAATTACATGAATGTTATTTTCTTCAAAAATTTTTGAAAGAAGAAAATCAAATGATGATTTCGCAATTTGCTTATATAATGGTTCGCCGGTAACAAGCCATGCGCATAACATAGCTTCGGATAAAATACTGTTCGCATAGGTTAAATAACTTTCAAACCAATTCCAATTACTTTCTGCTTCATGCTTATACATTTGAACCAATCTGTTTGCAAGTCTTCTAATTATCAATTTAATTTTTTCTGATTTGTTTTTTTTGTCATAATAATACAATCCCTTAATAATAAATGCCATGGCCCTTGTTGAATGTATTTTGTTTATGGACACTAGTGCGTTTTGCAAAATAGATTCTGCTTCAATGCAAATATCCTTTGGTAATAATGATTTTAAAGAAATAATATATCCCAATGCCCAAATTGCTCTCCCATTTGAATCCGCCAGGTTGGTTAGATTATTTTGATCCGTAAATTTCTTGTCCTTGTCTACATAATTAAGAAAGTATCCTTCCGATTGCATACAGTATTTAATAAAATTGAAGTAGATATAAATATAACTTATATCAGTTTTATCTTTTGTTAATTCATAATGCTGACATAAAGCTATAAGTGCCCGAGCGTTATCGTCTAAGGTATAACCTGATTCAAGATCAGGCTGATTTATTTTTGAAAATTGAATCATACCAAAATCGGTTGTGAGTTTTTTAACATGATCTAGATTTATATCCGGCATTTTGTATTCCAATACAATTTTTGTCTCTCCAATACTTTCAAACAACCTGGCATGTGCTATAGCTGAATTTTCCCATGCTGTTGAAGCCATCTTGTGTAATCCATTTGAGCTCATGCTTTTTCTTAGTTGTTCGTCATCCAATAATCTAATTACTGATTGGCTTAATTGAACAGAATTTTGAAAATCAATAATAATACCTGCATTCTTTGCCAATACCTCACGGGCATAGGGAATAGGTGTTGATATAACCGGACATCCGCAGCTAATCGCATAGGAAAATGTTCCGCTTACTGCCTGATTCGGATCGCGGGAAGTGAATAAATATATATCTGTTAGCTGCAGATAATCTAACAGTTCAGGCAATGGTAAAAATTTATTTATAAATTTTACATGGTTTTCTATTTTTAGCTCGACGACTCTTTTTTCAAGCATGCTTCTATATTCTTCACCTTCCTGATTTAGTATGGTAGGGTGGGTTTTGCCGATAATAAGAAAAAGTACTTCAGGATTTATTTCTATAATCGAAGGCAATGCCTGTAATGTTGTTTCTATACTTTTTCCACTGTTTATCAATCCGAAGGTTGACAAAATATTTCTTCCGGATAAATTATATCGCTCCTTTAAAACTTCCTTGTTCGCGTGAGAAACAAGATGTGTACCATGAGGAATAACCGTTATTTTACGTCTTGGAACACCGTAATCCTTTATCAGAATATTGGCAGAAAAATTTGTCATTACTATTATAGATTCTACATGCTCGTTAATTGCTCTTACATTAGCTCTCAACTCTTCATCCGGTTTTGGCAATACTGTATGAAAAACAATTACAGTCGGTTTGGAAAGATTTTCAAGAAATGCTTCAAACTCCCTGCTTTTATTAGCGAAAAATCCAAATTTATGCTGGATCATGACAATTTCTATAGATCGATCGAGGTTTATTGTTTGTGCCAGTTTGGAAAATGAGCCCGGATGATCTGTATTGAGTATATACTTTATTTCATCTGAATAATTATGTTTTTCATTATCCGACTCCAGTGGACAAATTTTAAGGCTGAATGAACGGCTGAATTTATTGTTTAATGCCTTAATTAAATCCTGTGAATACGTTGCTATTCCGCATTCTTGAGGTGGATATGATGTAATAAATAATATTTCCGGAACTCCGTTGTAATCCAACTTATTTCCAAATACTTTCCCTGTCGGTTGATCTTGCATATTTTTTATGTTGATCGGAATTCTATTAATGTAATCGGCAACGATTTCTTTTTGCATTTTATTTAGCGTTTAATAACAATTCATATGTATCATCAATTTCTACAATTCGCGGATCCTCCACTCCTTGTTTTTCATATTCAAATTGATATAATTTAATTCCGGAAATAATTTTCAAATATGCTTTCCTCGATAGTCCGGAAGTTGTATTGTAAAGGATGTAATTTCAATTATAAAAAGTGTTGCAATACTTTAAAAAACACTTACATAATTCACACAAGAGGTTTTTACAAAGAGTAATTATTAAATGTTATATAAAATAAAGAGCTGCCGGTAAACCGACAGCCCCATTATTGAACTTAACACACAATCACAAAATATTTTAATACTGGGTTTTCAATTCTACACGTCGATTCTTTGCACGGCCCTCAGACGTTTTATTGTCTGCAATTGGTTTTGTTTCACCATAACCAATGGCTGTTAATCTCGATTCAAATATCCCTTTACCCATTAAGTAGTTTTTTACAGACTCTGTTCGTTTTTGTGATAAAGTCATGTTGTAGTCATCCTTACCAACTTCATCTGTATGCCCCTCTATAGTAAGATTTGCTTCAGGATAACGTTTCAGTATTTCTGATAATTCATCTAATTGTACCAGTGAAGCAATTTTTAATTTATCACTTGCTGTTTCAAAGAAAATCTTGCTTGCGATTTGGGTAATCTTTTTAACGTCTTCGACAGATATTTCAGGACAGCCCTTATTTACAATGGTGCCTTTTGCTGAAGGACAACGATCGTCAATATCGGCAACACCATCTCCATCCGTATCAGGGCAACCTTTTAAACTTTCAGGTCCGGCTGCATCGGGACAACGGTCATCTTCATTCGTTATTCCATCTTTATCATTGTCCATGGTGCATCCGGTTGCATCAACTTTGAATCCGGTTTTTGTATCAGGACATTTATCATCAAGATCTGCCACTCCATCGCCATCAGCATCAGGACAACCTTTTAATGCAAGTAATCCTTTTACATCGGGGCAACGATCTTCTTTATCAGAAATTCCATCGCCGTCTTTATCCGGACAACCTTTAAACATTGCAATTCCTGCAACATCAGGGCATTCATCCAGATAATCAGCAACACCATCGTTGTCCTTATCGACCGGACATCCTTTTTTATCTACAGTTACTCCTTTTACAGTACTCGGACATTTATCGTCACGGTCAGAGACACCGTCTCCATCTTCATCATGTTTCTTACCAAAATTAAAAGTAAAACCAACCATATGTTGAACAAAGAAATCGTTTGTTCCTTTACTTACACCATCTTTGTCATCGTTTGTAGAGTTGATAAACATTTCCTGCACCTGAAAGATTAGTGTTTTGCCCAAATGAATATTTACGCCGGCACCAAAAGAAGGAGCAGCATAATCAATTTTGCTATGCTTAACAGTTGGGTTAATTGCAAACATTAATGCACCGCCACCCAGAAAAAGATATGGACGGAAATCCGATTCAGGCTTCATTAAATTTAATCGAAAATTTAATGTGGCTGTTGACAGTCCGGTACTAAAATTACCTTTTGACCCGAAGTAGCCAACTTCACCTTTTGTAAATTGTGCACTTACATCCAATATTCTGCTGACATAACGAGTTAGTGAAAGTCCGTAAAATCCATAGAGTACTTTATTCGTTCGGTAAAAATCATTGCCAAGATCACCATTGTATTGCATGGCTCCGCCGTGTAAGCCAATATTCCATTTATTGTCGATTGTTTGCGAAAATGAAAGAAATGAAAGGCTAAGAATTAAATTAAGTAGAAGTATTTTTTTCATAAGTGAATGTGGTTTTATAGTTAAACACAAAGATGAGTAGAGAATAAATTAAATCGTTTACATAATTTAAACGTTCTTTTACATAATTCACACCTGAACAGAAAATTTCGTGTGAATAGTTAATTCTTCTTAAATTTATATGTAAAAACCAAACCATTAATTTCGCCTGAAACATAAGGCAATATACTCATCGTTGATTTTTTTTCAGAATGTACTTTATGATAATGGGGTACCAGTATTCCTGCCAATGCCCCTGCTGCAGTACCTAACAATATATCTGTTGGAAAATGTTCCCCGCCTCGGAGCCTCATATATGCTGTTGTACCGGTGGCCAGTGAAGCGATTCCGTAAAACACCCATTTAATTTTGGAGTCAGGATAATAATCAGCATAAACTTTAGCCATAAAAAAAGTCGGTGTAGCTACAACTTGCACATGACCGGCATAAAAAGAATTCTTTGCTATTCTGCCTGTTCGCTTTTCCATTGGTGTTTCTGAACTATAAGCGTATGGTCTGTATCTGTCAACATTATAGGTAGCATTTGTACCAATTAATCCGGTTATCGACATTGCTTCCCAATACAATAATGTTAATTGTAAAAAATCGCTTCGCATCTCCTTTCTTGTCATAAACAATATGAGTGGCAAAGGAATCGATGCATAAAATGGATAATAACTTATTTTATCAAGTGATTTCGAATAGGGGTATATAGCCCATCGGTCAAAAGCATTTATATCATCTTTATTTAATCGATTAATCTGATCAATAGTCGGATGTGTCTTATTATAAATTTTTGTGAATGCAAAAACGGACCAAAGTGTTCCAATAGCAATAATTGGGACATCGATGGCCGGTTTGAGTTTGTATACTTTTTTATTTTCAGAAATTGAATCGTTTTGCGATGATCCTTTTAAAAACATAAATACAAAACTTAATACTAATAGAATTGCTTTTTTCATTTTTTATTTCTAAATATTAAAATAGAGTATGGTAAAGATGATTAACTTGAATGTCAAAATTGTTACAAAACATTTTGAAATAGTTACATGTTTCACACATTCGCTTCATATTGATACTATAAATCTGAAAATAATTTTGCAACCAAAAATGTAAATATCAGCGTAAACATTGGCATAAAAATTTCAATAGCCCGCCCAATAGTTCAAAGCGAAGAAAATTATGAATTGAATTAGTCTCTTTTCATTGCTTTGTTTAATAAAAATCAACTATCTTTTTGTGCATTTGTATTGGACAATATGGGAATGATGTAAGCTTTTTCAATTTTTATGTAATACTTCTCTCTTATTTGAATTCCATCTTTGTATAGAATTAATGGTTAATTCCACTCGCATATATATTTATTCATTATAAACTAAATCACTAATTATGAAAATTTCTATTAAATTATTGTTATTGCTAATGCTTTTCAGCAGCTCTGTACTAATGGCAAGTACAAGTCCGCCGACAAACCTTACATGTACTGCTGTAGGTACAACCGGTATTAAAGTAAATTGGACAATTCCGGCTAATTCAAACGTAGCAGGATATACTTTGCGCTATAGTACAAATGCCGCATTTAGTAATCCTTCTCCTATTTACCGCTGGGTTGGCGGAGGAAATACGAATTTGACGTATACAATAACCGGATTAAATGCCAATACTACTTATTATATTCAGGTAAAGTCTGAAGGAACATCAGATACTTATGATTCGCCATTTAGCAGTACAATTTCTTTTATGATTTCCGGTGGTACTACATCAACAGGAATTTCGAATTTAACCGGTACGGCGTTGTCAACTTCCAGCATTCAGGTAAATTGGACAAACGCATCTTCCGGTCCGTCGTATTCAGGATACACTGTTAGATACAGTATTAGTTCAAATTTTAGTTCGGGAGTGGTATATAAATGGAATGGTGGCCCGAATTCTAATACAGCTCTAGTCCTTACGGGATTAATTGCAAACACACAATATTTTATACAGGTAAAAGGAGAAGGAGTAAATGGCATACCTGATTCTCCGTTTACAAATTCTGTTTCTTGTTCAACGACCGGAGCAACTACAATAGGACTACCTCAATTTGATCATATTGTATATTATGTTATGGAAAACCATTCCTATTCTCAGATTGTTGGAAATTCTTCAGCTCCAAATTTCAATAGTCTGATAACAGGAACCAAGAGTGCTTTATTTACGCAAAGTTATGCTACTACACATCCGAGCCAGCCAAATTATTTAATGCTATTTTCCGGAAGTAACCTGGGTGTTACCAGTAATACTTGTCCGGTAGGTCCTTTCAATGCAGGAAATATATTTCAACAATTAGGCTCAATCAATAAAACGTATGCATCCTACAGTCAGAGTATTGCTTCTGTTGGAAGTACCGCTTGTTACAATGGGGCATATTCCCGTAAACATAATCCATGGACTAACTTTAATAATGTAAATCATTCCACAGAATATAATACAAATAGCTTTCCTGTAAATAATTTTTCCAGTCTGCCATATCTGTCTTTTGTAATCCCTGATGATGACCACAACTGGCACAATGATGATTTGGGAGCCGCTGATAATTTTTTGAATTCATCCGGAATCCTAGCTTACGCTGCCTGGGCTAAAGCCAATAACAGTCTTTTGATAGTTACATTTGACGAGGACGATGGTTCAAGTTCCAATCGCATAGCTACAATATTTACGGGAGCATACGTTAATAAAGCATCCTATTCTCAGACTATAAATCACTACAGTGTTCTCCGCTTACTGGAAGATATGAATAATCTCCCACGGTTAGGAAATGCTTCCTCTGCATCGTCAATTGATTTCTGCTGGAGTTCCACTCCCTTTGCTCCAATACTTAAGCTTAAAGCACCGGAAAATATTGTTTCAACAGAAATTCCAACCTCCGTGTACTTCTATGACCTTTCAGGAAAATTATTTACCGATACGCTTCTCCTTCCACACGATCAAATAATCATCAGAAGAGAAATAAGCGGTGATGCAGTTAAAACAAGAAAATTTGTTATTAATTAATTTATGTTATTCTAACCTTTAAATACCAAAAATAATTTGTGAATGTTTTCTCTATACAGAGGGAACATTCACATTTTCGTTCCACGCCGTTTTTAATTTTTATGTCAAAATTTTATAAATATCTACTTTTATCTTTTGGAGCCCTGCTGGTTCTTATAGCTCTTATCATTTTATTTATTTCACCCATTGCTAAATATCTTATAGAAAAATACGATGAAAAATACACGGGACGGCAAATTAAAATGGATTGGGTGTATGTTAATCCTTTTACGGGTTATGTACATTTAAGCAAACCTATAATTTATGAATTTAAAAATGACAGTGCTTTCTTCTCAGCACAAAGTATTTCTCTTAATTTTTCCGTTTCTAAAATATTTTTCAAAACGATTGAAATTGCAGAATTAACAATCAATCGTCCCAAAAGTGCAATAATACGAGATTCAATCTTTTTAAATATTACCGATCTTATTGAAAAATTTACACCGGATAAGCCAAAACAAATCTCAACATCCTCCCGTTTCAACATTTTAAAAATCAAAATAATAGATGGTGATTTTCTTTACAGAGAAAATCTATCGCATGTCAATTACTTAATCAAGAATGTATATTTAGAAAGTTCGGGGTTAAAATGGAATGAGGATACCATTTCTGTTCATTTCTCTCTGGTTCCCGGAAGCGGAGGCGGAAATATGAAAGGGGATTTTACCATCAATTTAAAGAACAACGACTATCGTATAGCTGCCGTAGTTCAAAAATTCGATTTGAATTTAATCAATCAATATTTAAAGGATTTGAGTAATTATGGAATGCTTTCGGCAAACTTTGATTCCGATTTTACGGCCTATGGAAATTTTAACGATGGTGAAAACATAAACCTAAAAGGAAAGCTGGCAATTAATGATTTTCATTTTGGAAAAAGTAAAACCAATGATTATATCTCCTTTAAAAAATTCAGTTTTGGTATAATTGAGCTGGGGCCAAAATCACACAAATACCTATTTGATTCTGTTACATTGGATCTTCCATATTTCAAATACGAACGGTACGATAATTTAGATAATTTTGAAACAATGTTTGGCAAGCAAGGCGAAAATATTTCATCAGTAAATAATAACCCTTCCCGCTTTAATTTAATTCTTGAAATTGCCCGTTATGTAAAAGTGCTAGCCAGAAACTTTTTTCAAAGTCAATACAAAATTAATCATGCAGCAATTAATAAGGGTGATTTAAAATTCAATGATTATTCTTTAGGTGATAAATTTTCTATTGACTTAAATCCGCTTACCATTTTAGCAGACTCCATCGATAAAAGTCATAAACAGGTTCATATGGAATTTACAAGTGGGATAATTCCTTATGGTAAAGGAAACATATCGCTAAATATTAATCCGCAAGACACTTCTGACTTTGACCTAAAATACTCCTTTAAGAATTTGCCTGCATCACTTTTCAATCCTTATACCATTGCCTATACTTCCTTCCCATTAGATAAAGGCACCATTGAATTCTATGGAACGTGGAACGTTAGAAATGGCCAAATCCAAAGCGACAATCACTTGTTAATTCTTGATCCGCGAGTAACTAAAAGGATAAGAAATAAAGACACCAAATGGATTCCTCTGCCTCTTATAATGTCTTTTATCCGAGAACGAGGAAATGTAATTGACTACGATATACCCATTACAGGAAATCTGAGAAATCCTAAATTTCATTTGAAAGACATCGTTTTTGATTTAGTTGAAAACATATTTGTGAAACCGGCTACAACACCGTATAGATCAAAAGTAAAAAATATAGAAAGAGAAATTGAAAAGTCCCTGACCTTAAAATGGGAAATGCGTCAACACTCCTTAAATAATAGCCAGGAAGGCTTTGTTGAAAAAATGGCTGATTTCCTGGTGAAATACCCTGAGACGAAAATTACTGTATTTCCACAATTATATGCTTCAAAGGAAAAGGAATATATTCTCTTTTATGAAGCTAAAAAAAAATACTTTATGCAAGCAAATAACATTACAAACAAATCTTTCACTGAAGCTGATTCCGAAAGAATAAACAGACTGTCTGTAAAAGATACTGTTTTTGTACGTTATCTTGAAAAGCAAACTAAGGATTCTTTACTGTTTTCCATACAGGAAAAATGTTACTCTTTTGTTGATTCCTCTTTAATTTCTAATAAATATGGGCAATTGATTAAAGTTAGAAAGGAGGCATTCCTAAATTATTTCAAAGACAAGGGAGTGATTAATCAGGTACACTTTTCCAACAATGAGAATGTAATTCCCTATAATGGTTTTTCATTTTATAAAATTGAGTATCACGGTGAAATTCCTGAATCACTTCTCAGTGCTTATTCCAAAATTAGAGAATTAAATGATTTAGAGCCTCGCAAAGAATTTAAATCACGGCGAAAAAATAATTACAAGGAATAATATAATTTATTTGTACTCACAATTGATTTTAGATCTGTGATGCCTTCCTTTTACACAAATAGTGTGAATTATATAACACTTTAAATAAATTATGTAACTGAGTGTGGCTTTGATATATGTTTCTTTGTAAATGAAAATTTCCAAAAATAAAATACCTAATAAAACATCTATCATGAAAAAATATCTTTTTATTGTTTCTGCCGCATTACTAATGTCAGCATGCAATCAATCAAATACGGATACAGCAAACCGGGAAAACGATTCTCTTCGATTAATTGTGAATGAGCGCGAGGCTTCTCTGAATGAATTTATTGCTTCTTTTAATGATGTTGAGCGGAATTTGGATTCTGTGGCTGTTAAACAACATCTTATCTCTATGAGTGCAGACCGTCGCGGTGAGTTAAAACTTAATCAAAAAGAAAGAATAAACACAGAAATCGCCGCCATCAATAGTCTGATGGACGAAAACCGTAAAAAACTGGCTGCGCTGAACAGTAAATTAAAACGCTCCGGAAATAAAAATGCAGAACTTGAAAAAACAATTGCTACAATAAATCGTCAAATAGTTCAAAAAGATTTGGAACTGGCCGACTTAAATGCAAAACTAAATGACCTCAATGCTCAAGTAGCTCAATTAAGAACTGTTGTTGATACACTAAATATCCAAAATGGAATTCAATCACAATCAATTGCCGATAAGACAATGGCTTTGCATACTGCATATTATATTATAGGCAAATCGAATGATCTAAAAGAAGCGAAAATAATAGATCGTAAAGGTGGTCTGCTTGGTATTGGCAGAACATCAAAACTTAATTCTGATTTTGACAATAGTAAATTTACCCGCATTGATTATACTCAAATCAGCACCATTGCTGTTAACAGTGATATGAAAATCATCTCCAACCATCCTACCAGCTCTTATACCCTGGATAAAGACGAGAAAGATAAAGATCTTGTTAAAAACATTGTAATTACAAATCCGGAAAATTTCTGGAGCGCTTCAAAATATCTTGTTATAGTTAAAGATTGATAAACACCTCTGCATTGTTTTGTTAACCTCGAAGCGCTATTATGCTTCGGGGTTTTTTTTAATAAAATGATACTTCACTTTCCGGGCTTGGTCTTATTAATATTCCAAATATACTTAACGTGTGAATTATGTAACATCAACAAAGTTATGTGTAACATTATATTGATGCTGTCTTCTTAAATTTGTTTTAAATAAGCCCTGTGGATTTTATTTAGCAATATCACTCAGGTTCAACAAATATGAATAGCACTTTAACTTTTCCCTGGTATGCAAAATTTTCTTTGATTATTGTTGGTGCACTTGCTTTTATCTATATACTGTACATTGGACAGCATATTATTGTCCCTTTAATTTATGCAACAGTTTTTGCAATACTCCTTAATCCATTGGTTAATTATTTAATAACCTTCAAAATAAATAAAATTGTATCCATTTCCCTTGCAGTTCTTTTCGCTATTATACTTTTGATGAGTCTTCTCTATTTTATTTCAGCACAAATCTCCATGTTTGGAGAAACCTATCCAAAACTTAAAGAAAAATTTCTTGTAAACAGTGCACAATTTATACGATGGACCTCCGAGCATTTCAATATAAGACAATATAAAATAAATGCCTGGATTGAACAAAATAAAACAGATACAATCCAACGTATGGGAGGCGCTATCGGACAAACCCTGGCAACAATAAACAGTGTTCTTATTATTGTCTTTTTACTTCCCGTGTACTTGTTTATGATCCTGTACTACAAAAATTTGTTGCTCGAATTTATCAAGAAATTATTTCACTCATCTTATCATCTGGCTGTTTTTGATGTACTGAGCAGCTCAAAAAAAATAATTCAAAGTTACCTAATCGGTCTTCTTTTTGAAGCAGTGATAATAGCTGCTTTAAATTCGCTTGGACTGTTGATTCTTGGGATAAATTATGCTTTAATACTTGGTATTACAGGAGCTCTTCTCAATGTAATTCCATACATAGGAGGAGTAATAGCAATCGCTTTGCCTATGATAGTGGCTTATGTAACTAAGGAATCTTCTACATATGCCCTCCTTGTACTCGCCATTTATGTACTTATTCAGTTTATCGATAATCATTTAATCATTCCGCGTATAGTAGCTTCCAGAGTAAAATTGAATGCTTTGATATCTATCGTTGCCGTTTTAGCAGGTAGTGCGCTTTGGGGTATTCCGGGTATGTTTCTTTCAATTCCGCTGACGGCAATTATCAAAGTTGTATTTGATCACATTGATTCCTTAAAACCGTGGGGATTTTTACTTGGAAACACCATTCCCACAAATAAAACAATTTTTAGAATAAATAAATATAAAATAAATCCATAAAAAATATCATGAAAATAAATATAGGCATTTCATCCAAAGATCTCAAAAACGTAGTTCAAATTCTTTCTGTCATTTTAGCAAATGAAACAATTTTATATGTCAAAACAAGAAAATTTCATTGGAATGTCAAAGGGGTAAACTTCATGGAACTTCATAAACTTTTTGAAGGCCAATATAAACAGCTTGAAGAATACATTGATGAAGTAGCCGAACGGATAAATAAACTGGGCGAAAATACAATTGGTACAATGAAAGAATTTAATGCTGCAGGCTCTTTGAAAGAAAGTCCGGGAAAATACCCGACTCAAGACAACATGTTGAAAGAATTATTGAGCGATCATGAATCGATGATAAGACAGTTAAGAAAACAAGTTGAATTATGCAGCACGCAGTATAAAGATGCAGGAACCGCCGATTTCCTTACAGGTATTATGGAAGAGCATGAAACAATAGCATGGGTATTGCGGAGGTCGTTAAATTAATTTATATGAAAGATTCAAATCCATTAATGAAAAGCCCTTCTCTGCATTTAGCAACAAAGGAGTCATTAAGAAAATTAACGGAAAAAACTTTAAACAAAACCGCTGATGCAAAAAACATACTCACCGATTTTGCAGACTTCACCTTATTTGTGCTTTCCGTAATACGGGAAACTTTTTCACGCAGATTCGAATTCAAAGAATTCATACGTCAATGCTTTCAAATCGGTTATAAATCTTTGCCTCTTATATCAATTACCGGAATGATTATGGGTCTGGTTCTCACAATTCAATCAAGGCCGGTGTTAGTTGATTTTGGCGCTGTAACAATGCTCCCCGGTATGGTGGCTGTTTCTTTAGTTAGAGAAATGGGCCCGGTAATAACTGCACTTATATGCGCAGGAAAAATCGGATCAGGAATGGGAGCTGAATTGGGTTCCATGAAAGTAACAGAACAAATAGATGCCATGGAAGTTAGTTCAACGAATCCGATTCGTTTCTTAGTCGTTACCCGGGTTTTATCAGCAACTCTCATGATTCCACTTTTGATATTATATGCCGATGCCCTCGGTATATTGGGCAGCTGGGCCGGAGCAAATATTAAAGGGGATGTTAGTTTTGTGTTGTTTCTTTCCCAGGCCTTTAGACATTTAGAGTTCATTGATTTCTTACCCGCTGTATTAAAATCATTTGTATTTGGTGCTGTAATTGGATTCATAGGGTGTTATAAGGGATATACAGCCGGTCGCGGTACAGAAAGCGTAGGTATTGCAGCGAATTCTGCTGTTGTTCTTTCTTCCCTTCTTGTAATTATTGTAGACGTCGTTGCTGTACAAATTACTGATATGTTCATATAAAGAAAATGAGTCTACAAACTGAATTTACAATTGTTCCCGATAAACCGATTATCGAAATCAAAAACCTCAAGAAATCTTTTGGTAAGCAAGAAGTATTAAAAAATATTTCTTTAACTCTCACAAATGAAGAAAACCTTGTTGTATTGGGAAAGTCCGGTTCAGGAAAATCTGTTTTAATAAAATGTATTGTAGGGTTAATGAATTCTGACAGTGGAACCATAAATGTATTTGATAATAACGTAACAGCTTTATCTCGTGATCAATTAAGCGAGCTAAGAAAAAAAATTGGTTTTCTTTTTCAAAGTGGTGCCCTTTATGATTCAATGACGGTTAAAGAAAATCTTGAGTTTCCTTTACGTAGAATAAAAACTGATTTCTCTGAAAAACAAATTGGTGAAAAGATAGCAGACGTTTTGGAAAATGTCGGCTTAGCCGATGCATTAAACAAAATGCCTTCCCAACTATCCGGTGGAATGCGAAAAAGAATAAGTTTAGCACGTACCATTGTTGTTGATCCATTAATCATGTTGTACGATGAACCAACCACCGGACTTGATCCGGTCACATCAAGCGAAATCAGCTTACTCATTAACGATGTACAAAAAAAATACAAGACATCATCCATAATAATTACCCACGATATTGAATGCGCTCGTCATACAGCGAACAGAATCGTAATGCTTAACGATGGTGAAATTTATAAAGATGGTAAATTAGAAGAGTTCGAAAATTCTTCAGATCCTTTAATAAAATCGTTTTTTAAAGGGAAAAACGTAGTATAAAAAAATTAATAAAATCAATTATGGAAACACATACTAATAAATTTAAAATCCGCCTGGGATTGTTTGTTGCCGGAGGACTGGCACTTTTTGTACTTGCAATATTCATTATCGGAAAACAAAAGAATCTATTTAATCCTGTCTTTAAACTTACGGCAACATTTTACAATATAAGCGGTCTTCAGGTTGGTAACAATGTTCGCTTCTCAGGAATAAATGTTGGCACGGTTGACAATATTGGTATTATCAATGATTCCACAGTTCGGGTTGACCTACTGATAAGAACAGAAGTAAAACAATTTATAAAATCCGATTGTGAAGTTGCTATAGGTTCAGAAGGGCTTATTGGTGACAGACTGATAATTGTTACCCAGGGTAGTAGTGATTCTCCTCTTGCAAAAGAAGGTCAGGAACTTATCTCTACTGAACCAGTTGAGACCGATGCAATTATGGCAAGCCTGCAAATCACTGCCGGTAATGCTGAAATTATTTCAGAACAATTAGCGGAGATCATGTCTAAAATAAACAGTGGTAATGGTACCTTGGGCCGATTGATACAAGATTCAACTATAGCCGAAAACCTAAATCAAACCATGCTTAACCTCAAAAAAAGTTCGAAAGGCCTGGATGAAAATATGCAGGCCGCTCAACATAATTTTTTACTTAAAGGGTATTTCAATAAAAAAGCGAAAGCGGCCGAGAAAGCTAAAAAAGAAAGACTTGAAAATAAAAATTTACCGGAAAATAATAAAAAATAATTCTTACTTATTAACTGCAACTCATGAATGTAAATCAAGAAACAATTGTCGAAAAAGTTATTCCGCTGAATGATTTTTCAATATGCTATAACGACCGTGGTACGGGCTCTGTTCCTGTTATTTTTATTCATGGTTTTCCTTTTGATAAATCCTCTTGGTATCCTCAAATGGAATATTTAAGTGATGAATTCCGAGTAATATCCTATGACATTAGAGGGTTTGGAAAATCAACTGCCGGAAAAGAAAATGAAAGCATCGATCTTTTTGCCGATGATTTAATAAATTTTATGGATGCGCTAAGTATCAGAAAGGCAATTGTGTGCGGACTTTCTATGGGCGGTTATATTCTCTTAAATGCCATATCCCGGCATCCCGAAAGGTTTTATGCAATTGTATTGAGTGATACCCAATGCAACGCTGACGATGAAGCCGGAAAACAAAAACGAATTGAAACAATTTCTCATGTGCTGGCCGGAGGATTTCAATCTTTCGCAGATGAATTTGTAAAAAAAATTTTCTGTTCCGATACATTAAAAACAAAGCCTGAATTAGTCAAAGGAATTTTAAAAACCATTCTTTCTACTTCAACCATAACAGTTACAAAAACCCTGAATGCTCTCGCAAACAGAAGTGATACGTGTAACTCCCTTCAGCAAATTTCTGTTCCCGCATTAATAATTTGTGGTAGTGAAGACATCATTACACCTCCAATAAAGTCAGAGTTTTTGAATAATTCAATACGGGGTTCCAGAATTCACTTTATTGATAAAGCGGGCCATCTGTCGAACCTTGAGCAACCGGAGGAATTTAACAATCATCTTATAAATTTCATCTCTGCTGTACGAAATCAAATGGACAATTCTTCCATTTAAAAAAACTTGTTACTATTTGTTTTGTTTAAAGGAAAATAGTATTTACCAATTTTTACAAATGCAAATCGGCAAAGTGCTTTTTTTGTTTTTTGTTTTTTCAGCCTCAAGCGTAAACGTTTTTGCTCAAAAAGATACAGTTAAAACGGATTCGACCTTATTCTATAAAAAAATTGAATCCTTTTCCGCTAAAGGGCGGTTTACAAAATTTCTTCATCAATTAATTTTTAAGCCAATACCTATTGATTCATCAAATCATAAATTAAAAAAAATCAAGCGGAAAAAAATAATTCAAAAACCGTACAGTTCCTTCGAAGGAAAAATAATACGTAATGTAACTATAGTGACTTTTGATCCCTTCGGTTACTCTTTAACAGACACTGTTGTTACCCGACAAAGTTTCTTGTATAGAGCTGCGAATAGTCTTCATAATAAATCCAGGCAATCAACCATTCGAAATTTATTACTATTTCGTCGAAATCAAAAATTTGATTCACTACTGGTTAAAGAATCCGAACGATTAATTCGTACTAGAAACTATGTTCACGATGTTTCCTTTTCTATTATATCTTCATCTCCAAATTCAGATTCTGTAGATATTTTTATTCGGGAATTGGACAACTGGAGCATCATACCAAAAATTGCTTTGTCGCCCTCAAGTATAACAGTCGATTTCACAGAAAAAAACTTCCTGGGTATGGGACATGAATTTCAAAATGACTTGACCTGGTTTCAGGCTACAGGCAGGTCTCGTTTCAATACGAATTACCATATTCCCAATATCAACAATACGTTTATTAATTCCACCTTGCATTTTAGTATTGATGAATATGGAAACCATTCGAGATTTATATCAGCCGATCGTCCTTTCTTTTCTCCTTTTGCAAAGTGGGCAGCTGGTATTGAATTTTCTCATCGCTTTCGGAAAGATATTATTTCAGGATACGGTATTCTTCCGTTTTCACAGAATTATGCTTCAAATTCCCAAGACTATTGGCTGGGAAGCGCTGTTCAAATATTTAAGGGAAATTCCGAAAATAGCCGTACGACAAATTTCGTTTCCACTTTTCGTTTTCTGCGTGTCAAATACAGTCAAAAGCCAATTGATCTTTTTGACCCTAATCATATTTATTCTGATGAATTGCTTTTCCTTTCAAGCATTGGCATAACAACCCGAAAATATATTCAGGATAGATATATTTTTAAATATGGAGTCATTGAAGATGTGCCGATTGGCAGAGTGTTTTCTTTAACCGGAGGCTATCAAACAAAAACAAATGGCAATCGCTATTATATAGGAGCCCGTATTTCAAAAGGGAATTTTTATCCTTGGGGATACCTGAGCTCTGCATTGGAATATGGAATATTCCTTAAAGGATCGAAGGCGCAGCAGGGTGTTATTTCCGGCAGCTTTGTTTATTTTACGGGCTTGAGAGAATTTGGAACCTGGAAATTCCGGCAGTTCTTAAAACCACAGTTTACCTTTGGAATAAATCGCTTCTCCTCTGATAGTTTAACTTTGAAGGACGGGTTTGGACTTGACGGATTTAACAGCACAGGACTTTCAGGCACAAACAGAATGCTCTTAACATTACAAACCCAATCATATGCCCCATGGAATGTCGTAGGTTTTCGGTTTGGTCCTTTTCTTAGTTATTCCCTTGGTATGCTTGCTGATGCTGTTACCGGTTTTAAAAACAGCAGAATTTATTCACAAATCGGTGTAGGGGTTTTGATAAAAAACGAAAACCTTGTCTTTAGTACTCTTCAATTATCAATTTCCTTTTATCCGTTGATTCCCGGTTTAGGTCAGGATATATATAAAATCAATTCATATAAAACAACTGATTTTAGTTTCAGAGATTTCGAAATTGGAAAACCAACTACTGTTGTGTTTCAATAATATGAAATATTATTTATGCTAAATGAAAATATTTACACTATGTAATTAAAATTTGAAACGTTAATCTTTATCAATCTTTTTTATTTCTAATTTTCTATAAAAGCATAGCACATAGTTTTACCTTTTCGTGATCCGCTTTAATTAATGCTTGTTGTGCATTTAGCAATATTTGATGTTCCGAAGTGATGTCTTGTTTATTATTCCATAGAGTATTGTTGTACGTGTTAACAACCATATCTTCACCATGTTCGCAAGAGTTAAGAATTGCCTGACGGTCTTTTAATCGAATTACTGCTTTACCGTCCACCCATACATAAAAGTATTTTCCGGATTTCAATACAGCATCTTCCGGTTTACCGCCTAGTTTTGTCACTTCGGTTACCAATTCTTGTTTGCATTTTTGACTGGTAGCAGTAAATTGCGCAAATAATGTTTTTAATATTTGCTCTTCTGTTTCCTTGCCTGCTATTTCGTAGCCCTGAATTCTATCGTTATTAATATTGATAAGTGTATTAAACACTTCTATTGCTTTTTCAACAACCATCAATATTATTTATTTAATTGTTAGTAGACATTAAACCTTAATAATTATTGGATGTTAAACTTGCACATTTTGTTTGGCAGGTCATGGAGTGATCTAAGTGCTTACGAAGTGCAGGTAGCGTTGAGTTTGCCCACGCTCGTATATCCAAGTCAGAACTTTCGGTGGCTGCTGTTTCAAAAAGCGAGATCGTTTTTTTATGTTCACTTACTATCATATCGGCATAAGCTTTGTCAAAATCGTTTCCGGATTTATCATTTAAATTTTTATAAGCCGACTCAGATGAATTTGTTTGCGAAGTAGGAATGGATATGTTTTTTGCTTTTGCTAATACAGTTAGATCAGCAAGTGACTTGGTATGTTCATCTTCCATCATTTTACCCAGCTCTTTAACAGCTAAACTACGTCCGTTATGCTGTGCTAATTGTCCCAAGTTGATTTCTTCACGACTTATTGTAGCGGCGTTGACTAAAAATTGTGCATCCTTTTCGATTTTATTGTTGTCGAATTTAGCATCATTATGATCCTCCGCCACTACCTTGGTATCTTCAGGTTTGTTATTCATACAAGATGAAGTACCATACAAAACTCCAAGAATTAATATTGCTTGAAAGATTTTAGATTTGTAGTTTCCCATTTTTTTAGAGTTTATTATTAGTTATTAATTATTTTGAACTATTCTACCTGATAAGTCAACATACTGTCCATTATAAAGCATGGTTTTCCTTCCTCCTTTTCGCATATAAGTACCATCGACCATAATTTGCGTTCCATTGGGAAATACATAATCATTTATCATCGGCACCGTTTCGCCATTTTTTGAATACATCATTTTTCCGTCTTGCATCAAGAAACCATCTGCATAATTAGTTTTTACGGGTTTCATTTGAATGGTTGAATCTGCACTAAATTGCATGTTTGGAGTATGATTCATTTCCTGATTTTGATTCATCGTACCATTTGGGTTGTTTAACTTAACTGTGTCCAAATTTTGATTATTATCTAAGTCATTAGTTTTATTTTGATTCCTGTCCAGATTTCTATTATTTGTATCAGGACGCGCAATAATTTTATCTAATGACTCGGATTTAGCATACGTGTTTATCGCGATTATTATTGCTGCTGTAGCTAAGAATATTTTTTTCATTTTTGATTTATATTATTTAATTTATTTCAGTTTTAATTACAATGGCCCAGCAGCATCCAGATAACAAAAAATATAACTATGGTACTAAGGCATCCGCCGCCCAATTTTTTTGCTCCGTAACCTGCAATTAGTCCTTTAAATATATTGTTCATAATACCGGGTTTACGCTGCTATTTCTATTCAAATCATTATTTAATTTAAATATTGAATCAGTAGCGCTAATAATATTAAAAAGGAAATCTTTCTTCCTTAAAGAAAGATTTCCCTTTTGGGTTTTACATTCCTCCTTTATTGGAATCCTGTTCTTTATTTTTGCTATCCTCGCGCATGGAACCGGACTTTTTGTCTCCGCCTTCATTACCGGCATTATCCTTAGATCATTGTATCTTAAATTTATTTGTAACTGAATTATTACTCTACAAAGGTGAGTTTTGTTCCATTCGTTGTAATTACATAATTGTTAATATTGGTTACAAAATTCATAGTTCTACAGTATGTAAATATTACAATAGGGGTCAATCTATTAACGATGAATTGGGGCAGTCGGAAAAGTTGATTTGCTAATTGACTTGAATTATCTGCGAATTTGAACTATTCTTTGAAAAGCACTTCCATGTAAAAATAATAGGTAGTGCCTTTACAACTATTGAAAATAAATTGATAAAATATATTTAAGGGTAAACTCTAAAATAGAGGCAGGCTGCATTGTGTTGATAGATTTGTGTCAGCGGATATACTGTTGCAATGAAAAAAGAACAAGCTACGGCAGAAAATATAACAGATGGATTCGAAAAGAGAGAACTTGTGGACAGTGCCATGATGTTTGCACAAAAAATCCATGCTCCTTGAAAAATAAATAATGCAAAAGAGGCTTTCAGGCCCCTTTTGCGAAAGCCTTACAGCTTTATATATATATTAACTAACGAAAAAGTATTATGATTTTCCTAAGGCATCACGCATAGTTTTGATTTTGTCATGATCGGCTTTTATGAGCGCAAATTGTGAGTTTAACATCGTTCTTTGATCTGCTGAAATATCATGTACGTTGTTTATAAGCGCCTTATTGTAAGTGTCAACAGCGGTATCTTCGCCAAACTCGCATGAGCTGAGAATTGCTTTACGATTTTTTCCGGTTAACGCAGTTTTCACATCCATCCAAACTCGAAAAAACTTTCCAGATATCATTGTACCTTCTTCAGGCTTTCCACCCATTTTTCTAACTTCGCTTACCAATTCTTGTTTGCATTTTTGACTGGTGGTAGTAAACTGTGCAAACATTGTCTTTAGGTCCTGTTCTTCAGTCTCCTTAGATGCTGTTTCGTAACCTTGAATTCTATCGTTATTGATAGTGATGAGTGTGTTAAGCACTTCTATTGATTTTTCCTTTTCCATTATTTCAATTTTTTTTAAAAGTTTATTAATAATTACAATTTTGAACACCCCTCTTGACAAAATTGGGAATGTTTTTGATGTGTGCGAAGTTCGAGAAGTGTTGATGCTACCCATGCCCGAATGTCGAAGTCTATACTTCCAATGTACCCGGCTTTCAAAACTGAGATTGCATCATTGTGCCCGGTGACCACAATTTCAGTGTATGCTCTATCAAAATCGTTTCCTGATTTAGTGTTTAGTATGTCGTAAGTGTATTGTACCTTATTCGATTTTGATATTGGAATAAAAATTCGCTTTACCTTTGCCAATGCAATTAAATTATCGGATGCCTTAGTATAAACCTCTTCCATCATTTTACCTAATTCTTTAACTTGCGCCGTACTACCACATTGTTGAGCTAATCGTCCCAAAATAATCTCTTCATTGCTAATTTCAGCAGCCTTGATGAGAAATTGGGCATCCTTTTCATTTTTATTGTTGTCATAATTTCCATTTCTACGTGCTGAAACAAGCGCTTTAGATTCCTTGAGTTTACGGTTATCATAAGCGGAAAGAGCAAACAATGATGAGATAATGAATATCATCAGCAAAATTTTTGTTTTGGTTATTAGCATTTGATTTATGTATTTGATTTTACTTTTTGAACGGTATTATTATTTTAAAGATCGAATTATTACCACACAAAAGTAACTATAAGAATCAGAGGCGGAATTACACAATTTATAAACTGAATTACATGATTCACAGGTATGAAAGAAATAATATCAAACTCTTTCATTGCACATGACTAAATAAATAAAAAGTACCGGTAAGGTTACAGTGGCAAACAGAATTATTTTTTCTAAATTTTTACAAATCGTTATGGTTTGAAGTATAACTTACCATTTTTATTGTTTCGCTTTTTCCTTAATAAATAATGGGAAATTAACTCCAATAGCCAGATTCAAAATTTCCGTAAAATTCATTGCTTTTGTTTTTAAATAATACCAAATATAAGTATCCAGTGTTCCTATGTCAAAATAAATAGTTTTATTTTTAAGTATATTCACATTTTCATTATTGAAATTTAAATTGAAAGAAACAAATGGGGCAAAGTGTAAAGCATTTGTATTGTAGTAATTATCCGGATAATACCCCGGCATAATTATATGAGTATTATGAGTTATTGAATAGTTAAATGAAAAACCTGTTGTAATACCCAATAAGGCTTTGTTGAATAATGGTTGACGAAATAGGCCCATGGAATTTTTTATTGAAATAGTATGTATATCCCTACCTACTATGGATGAAGGCGCGAAGCCATATAATATACCAAAATGAATTTTGTCCACTAAGAATGAGTATTCAATGCCCGTGGCAAGAACACCTATATTACCCGCAAATTGCACTTTAAGTAAGTCGGGTTTTATCTTATGAATAAATTTTTCCCGCGCATTTACTGATGTTAATGAGAACAGTATAAGTGTAAAATATGCAAAAATAATCTTCATTTAAAATGTTATAGTTTTTATTTGAAAAGCAGAATCGGTAACACATACCTTGTAGTAATTTCTGGCTTTTAAATAGGCTGCTGAAAAATACCAGGTGTCACTATTCTTCCAATACTTTTTAAAATAGGATTCGTGAATGTGGCCATTAAAAGAGCATTTGACATTATTTGATTTGAGTATACGGTTGAATTCTGATTCGGAATTTACATCAAACCGGTCGCTATATGGAGGAACATGTGCAAAAACAAAAACCTGATTGTAAGATTGATTGTCTGCTAGATTTTTATCAAGCCAATTAAAATCCGGATTACTGTTGTTGTTTTCCCAAACAATATCATCAAAACAAACAAACTTTATTTTGTTATATGTAAAAGTAAATGATGATGGACCGTACATTTTGTCATAAATTAACTTTCCATTCGATCGGTAATCATGATTTCCAATAACCATTATGTACGGCACATTTAGTTTTGCCATTTTTTCATTTGTCCAATGAAATTCCTTGTAAATACCGCCATCGGTCATATCTCCTAAGTGAATTACAAAGCGAATAGCATGGTCATTATTAATTTTATTTACTACTTCTTCAAGAATATCATATTCAATGTGGTTATCAGAAATAATTGCAAAATTAAAACTGTCTATATTGTCAATAACAGAATTTGTGATTCGATCAATATTTTTAGAATTCAAATTCATTTCATTTTCATTTAAACTCAGAGATTCGTATGGACTAAATTCGAACGGATCGCATGAAGTAAAAATTACCAAAAAGATTATTACGATATAATATTTATAACTTTTGAAAATCATTTTATGCTAATTTGTTTAGTGTTTAAGTTTAAATATTTTCTTATCACCTGTTCAGCATTGCTTAATTATTTTCCTAAACGGTTCTATCCTCTATAAAAATACGCAATGTTCATTTTTAAAGTATTACAGAATTTTATAATTAAGTTACAGAATTCCTAGCCTGAGATTATTGAAACCGGCATTGTATATTATGCCAACATGGCAAAAAGAGTCAAATAACTTTGCGAAAATAGTTTAGGGAAGGCGCATTCGTTTTTATGCGAAACGAATAATTAAAACGTTAAGCATTAACGCTAATGGCATTTAATATACTCTGATAGATTTGGCCGGACTTTTATTTAATGAATAAGATACGCCGAATGGTATCATTGAAGTAACATTAATTTTGTGTCGCCTTCCTTCATGTAAATCCACGACCCAATTACCTACGAAAAAGCCAATAGCTGCAGCGGGTAGTTCATCGGAAAGCCAATGCTGATGCTGATAAATTCGTGAAAACATAGTAAATCCTGCTGGAACATATGCTAAAACTTTCAGAATAGTAGAATGCGCATGTCGAGACATGACCGTCGATAAAGCAAAGGCACTGGTTGTATGTCCGCTGGGCATGGAGTGAAAGTTATAATCTAAAATTGAAAAGGGACGGTAGGTAAAAGCATCATCAGTATGTATTGGCCTTGCTCTTCCAACAGTATTTTTAAGAACTGCTGTAAATAGTTCTGAATATAGACCGGCTTGTAGTATTTCAATGGCGATTTTTTTGGCTGCTGTATCTCGAGCAATTAATCCATAAATACCAAATGAAGCAAATACACCACCAATAGAATACCATTCTCCATAGATTCGGCCTCCTTCTATTGGTGCACTGTAATAAAAACGTTGTTTGCCTTGCGTTGAATTTGTAATTCGCTCATCAAATGGCATAACAGCAATTGTTCCCGCTGCAACTATACCTAGTTTTAACCAGTCGGCGCCTTTCCATTTTGTCGGTTGCTTAACAAATAAAATTGTTTCGTGCCAAAATTGAGGTATACTATAAAGTTTTGTTGACAGTTTTTTTTCTAGTTTTATTTCTTTGGGTGTTTCTGGTGCTGTCACATCCTTCTTCTTTTCTTGAGCAAAAACAGAAGAGTTCAGGATAAAAGCAAAAATAATAGCCAGTACAGTTCTATAATTCATAGTAAGGTTTTGGTTAAGATTAACTTTAATTATCGAATCGATCTTAGCCTTTGCGTTCCTCATAATAATTTTCAATTGTAATGACCTCTTCTTTGTTTATCCTCTATATAAAATAACAAAAACACTTTCTGCTCTGTTCTGGTTGAATTAATTGCAGGGAAATCAGACAATCGACGATTATTATAATAAACATAATGTTCAAATCCCATACTAATACCTTTGTATAGATTAACGGTTATTCTTGGCTTTAAAATGCCAATGTAATTATTCCCCGGCAAACCAATATAGGTATGTATGAAGTAATAGTAATAGATCAGTGACGCAGTCGCAATTTTTCCTATATTAATTGTGCTTTCAAATTTTCCTTCAAATCCATCACCAAAACTATAATCTCTTAATTGTGTTGTATCAGGCCCAAACCGTGTGCTGTTTCCCGAGAAAGGGATAACTCCTATATGTACATTCGTATAGAGGTCAAACTTTTTACTGAGTTGTAATTTAGAAAATACTCCACCGCCAAAAGCAATGGCACCTAATTCAAATGTTTTGTTATCCCAATAATCTGAATATTGAAATATACCAAGGAGTATTGCATTTTTTTCGTAATTAATATTTTTTCCGGTTAAAATTCCATAGCCTGTTACATTGCTAAGGATCTTTCTTCCTACTCCAAAATCAAATTCCGTTCGAAGCTTGAAAAAATCATATGGTTTTCTGGATCTGTTTTCAAATGGATTTCCATAGTCAAACTGTACATTGACCATTTCACTTGTAGTACCTTTTCCGTTTATGATTTTGGCTCCTTCATTAATTTTATGGATTCCGGCATATAAAGAAATATTTAATGGTTCTTTTTGATAAACTTCCTTGTTTGATTTTTTCCAGCTTTTCCCTTGCAAAAGACGATTAAGACCTCTCATTGGATTAATTAATCCTGCAACCACCTCTCTGGAAACTCTTTCCATTCCACCGGTTCTGTCATCCAGAACGTTTGAACTTAGGCGGTACAGAATTTCACCAAGAAATGCTCCATTAACGGGAGTATTGATAATATCATTATACGATGGCCGGGTGTCTTCGCAAAAATATTCCCACATCAAACTTCCTCCTATTGCAAATGTTGTCGACTGAAAATAATTATACCCATTAGCTCTGCCTGCATTGTAAGAAAGTGTTCCTGAATATGGATGCCCGATAAAATTTATTCCGAATCTATCAATATCCCATTCCCATCCCTCTCTAATATTCCTTTTCCAAGTCGACGGTCCAACTCTGGCAAAGTCCTCATTTAAAAGATATCTGTCCATGGACCAAACAAAAACATTTGCGGCAAACACTTCACTTAATGGTACCCACAAATGACTTTTTTTGTTGTACAAACTATCGTCATTCAACAAATCTCCATATTTGTTTTGCAGGGTGGAGTCAACTAAAGGACTTTTTTTCGGCTCATTACTGCTAGAATCCGAAAGCTCCTTCACTTTTTTCTCCTTGATATCCTTAAGCTGCTCTTTAGGATTTCCTTTTCCGGGAATGATTGAATCTGAAGGAGCTACTTTGTTACTTTTTTGTGGTGCCACCTTTTGTGCCTTTAAACATAAGGCAGGGCTTAAAAGGATAAAAAATAACAAAACCGCTTTCATTTGAATTCAGGATAACAGAAAATTTTTTAATGACTTTCTATAATGGTTGTCTACCCTGTATTATTCTTAAAATGACTGCAATTACTGCAATTACAAGCAGAATGTGTATGAGCCCACCGGCATTATATCCAACAAAACCAATTAACCAGGAAATGACAAGGATTACTGCAATGATGTATAGTATATTTTTCATAGTTAATAATTTGAATTGATTAAATTAATTAAACTTTATTTTTGATATAATTATTCTATTATGCCAAAAGAATTAAAAGCAGTATTATTACTATTAACGCTCCAACGGAAAGGTATACTCCTCCACCAAGTTCTTTTAGCTGACCTTTTATTCCGCGGACTTCCTTACGCAATTCCTTTTTCTCAGAAGAGCCCATATTAGATATATCCATTGTTTTGATTGCAAAAAGTCGGGATACAAGAAAATTCGCTTTTGCCGACTCGGCAGACCTTGCTAATGGTGTTGAAATTGGATTGGGCTCAGTTCCTGCTATTGATTGTTTAGGAACAAACATGAATGATGAAATTACTGTAAGAAGACAAAGTGTTACTTTTTTCATTTTGTGATATTTAAAGTGGTTAAATTTTGAATAGTTTATTGGTAACTTTACAAATTACATATTGAGTATTAATTTAATAAAATCAATTTTGGGTTTGATTTTAAAATTGGCAATACATCAATTCTGAATTACTTTTACCTCAACAAAGAAATGGCAATTTTGCGTGAAAAATGTTACAAAACTTTCGAAAATAGTTACATCATTCACACATTTTCCAGTGTATTCCGCTTTTTGTTTTTGAGCGCCTTGAAAAAAGTTGGTGTCAGTCCGGTAATTTTTTTAAACTGATTGGATAAATGCGCTACACTGCTGTAATGCATTTTCCAGGCAATTTCAGTAAGCGTTAATTCATTATAAATAATCAACTCTTTTATTCTTTCAATTTTATGAAGTATGATAAAATGTTCAATAGTGGTTCCTTCAGTCTCTGAAAAAAGGTTGGCAAGATATGTATAATCGTATTCTAATTTTTCGCTTAAGTAATTTGAAAAATTCACTTTGGGTAATTCATCGGTATAATGAACCATTTCTATAATTACATTTTTTATCTTTTCTATGAGCATGGCCCGCTTATCATCCATTAGCTCTAAACCTGACTTGAGTAAAACCCGCTTTATTTCTTCCCGCTGTTCATTTGTAATCTTTTCCATAACCTCCACTTCACCCAAATTCAAATGAATATAGTGCAATCCCAATTTTTTTAGCTCGTCTTTTACAATCATCTTGCAACGATTACTGACCATGTATTTAATGTAAAGTTTCAATTTGTCCTTTGTTTATAATGCAATTTAATAAATATTTTCAAGAGCCTATTATTCATTGATGGAAATTGGCTGAAATTCTTAAAATAAAGATGTAGTAAGATCGTAGGAATGGACTCCTTCTCAATTTATTCAAAATGGCTCATTTAAGTACTTGTCATTTCAATAAAAGTTGTACATTTATTAATTAAACGATAAAATAAACTACTCATGAAATCAATACTCTTTCTTGTGCTTTTATTATCCTGCACTTTTTTCTCAACAAATATCCTCGCCGGCGATGCTTATGCAGAATATAAAATGAAAGGCATCGGTGATAGAATAACGACAAGCGCTTTGTATTTTAAAAACGGAGACCTGCGATCGGAAGTAAAAATGAATATCGCCGGAAAAGAAATGACATCCGTAACATTAAATCTAAAAAGTAATCCGGATTTTACGGTATCGTATAATTCGCAATCCAAAACGTATACTGAAATAAAAAAGAATAAAAGTAATTCCAAATCCGATAATATATCCATATCCGTTATCGGAAATGAAAAAATCGGTACTTACAATTGCAAACATGTGCGAATGACCTCTGATACCAATTCCTGGGATATGTGGGTAACAAAAGACTTACCGGCTTTCGATTTCCCGCTTCAAAGGGATGACGAAGCTGCCAATCGTAAAATGATGGAATTATTAAAAAGTAAATCTGCAGATGGTGTTCCCGTTAAAATAGAGTTTAAAAAACCCGATTCAGCTACTCCCGGCATTACTATGGAACTGGTAAAATTCGAAAGCAAAAGTCTCGATGCCTCTTTATTTAAAATTCCCGATGGCTATACGAAAAGCACTGTTCAATTTGATGCGGAAAAAATGAAATCAATGTCTCCGGAAGAGAAACGGGAAATGATAAAGAAAATGATGGAGGAGAATATGCCGAAAAAGTAGTCGTAGGTTTTTTGGTTAGGGAATTATTGGAATCCTTTTTGTATAGCTAGTATTTTATTCGAAATGTTTTATGAAAGCAACCTGCTTTTTAATTATACTCCTGTTTGTATTCGTTAATTTTAATACGGCACAGACTATATTGATCGATTCCAATAATATCGAAGTATCAAAAGGGCGACTTTTTCAGAAATCCAGATTTGAGTTTTTTAATAATTATAATACAATTAAATCAAGCGATAAAAATTATGTTGGGCTTATGTATTCAGGGAAAGCTAAATTAAGGAATAATGCTTTTGAAGATGCAATACAAGATTTCCATAAAGCAGCTTTATTAATTATCAATTCGAAAAAATATTTTACTCTTGACAGTTTGCCGTCTTTAGCGGACCCGCTTTTTTTCATGGCCCTTTGTAAAGAAGCTATTTCTCAAACAGACAGTGCAATTATTCTCCTTGATAGTGTAATTGCCATAAAGCCGGATTTTTCACAAGCATATATTGAAAAAGCAGAAATAATGGATATGGCCGGGGAGAGTGCGAAGACTATTGACTTACTAAAAAAAAGTGTGGCGCTGGATAAAATGAATTTTCAATCTTATTATATGCTCAGTATAATTTATAAAAGAAAAAATGACCTTTTCCAAAGCATGAAGTACATTAATTTAGCTGTTGAAATAGAAAAAAACACTCATTATTTATGGGTATTTAAGGGGGAACTACATTTGGCTAATCATGAACTTAAACTTGCAGAAAACTGTTTTAAAAAAGCATTACAAATTGATTCTACTTCTCTGTTAGCTTTGAATGATCTTGGTATACTTTATTATATTAATGAACATAAGGAACTTGCTTATAATGCATTTAAAAAATACATGAGTCTCGACTCTTCGAATTATGATGTATGTATTGTATTAGCACATTGTGAACGTGAAAATAACAATAATCCGGAATCAGTAAGACTCTTTGCAAAAGCATATGATGTCATAAAAAAAAATACTGAGAAGATTCGTTTTCCATTCGAGAATATTGAATTCTTCGATTTAATGGAAAAACTAGACAATAAATCTTTAACTGATGATGAAATGCAAGCCGGTTATGGATTTTATAAATGCTTTTTGATAAACGATATTAAAAATGCGCTTCCTTTGATTCGTATATATTTAAATTCAAACCCTACTTCACTTTTATGCCGTCGATTTTATTTACTCAGTTTATTTCAATCCGGAGACTACGAATTTTTCATTGAAGAAACGGAACGATTGACAAGTAGAGGCGATAGTATTCCCAATATTTTTATGTTAGAAGCTATTGTTTTTTTTCAACAACAAAAATATACTGAAGCAATACAATGTATCGGTAAAGCTATTAAGTTTATTCCTAAAGAAGAACAATGTTATGTCTTAATGTCCGATTGTTATAGCAAGTCCGGGCAATGGACTAGTGCACTTACAAGTCTTGACAAAGCAATTACTTTAGACAAAAAATTTACAGTTGCATATCTGAAAAAAGCCGAAATACTAAAATCAAAATTAAAGTATGCTGAAGCTTTGACCAATTATCGCTTTGCAATGCGATATTCCCCCCGCCTTATGACTAGCTATATAGACGCTGCCGATCTTTATATTCGCCTTGGGAATGGTGATAGCGCTGTAAATTGTTGCACTAGGGCCATTGATGTCGATTCCTTTTTGGTGGAACCATATTTAAAACTTGCTGATTCTTGGATATCCCTTGCTAATTATAAAAGTGCAATGGAAGTATTGGATACGGCTATGAAATACTTTCCCGGAGATGAAGAATTATTAGCCAAAAGAGCACAATTAAATTTATCTTTGAAAAATTATGCTGTGGCATTAATTAATTATAATGAATTAATAAAATCTTTTCCTAAAAAAGCATATTACTTTACACAGAAAGGAGAAATAAATTTGTTTTTAAAAAATTACGATTCGGCGATTAAAAATTATAAAGAAGCTCTTTCGTTGAATAAAAATTATGTATTTGCCCATAGGAGACTGGGCCAAATATATAAAATGTTAAAAGATAAAGACAATGCAAATAGGCATTTTGAAAAAGCATTAATTGAATCGCCTCAAAAAAAGGAGGACTTTCTTTCTCTGGCTTTTACGTATAATGAAATGGGCAACTTTGCAGAAGCAATTAAATTGGCTGAGAATGCATTAAAAATTGACTCTCTATATGCAGAAGCATTATGCGCCATAGGCTGGAGTAATTACATGATGAATAAATTTGATCAATCTATTCATTATTTCAATAGAGCCCTAGCCTTAAACCCCTATTTAATAAGTGCTATGTATGCTGTTGCTTTGACAACACTTAGAGAGGGAAATGTTGAAGAATCTAAAGCATTATATATAAAAAGCAAGAAGATTAATTTGCTTTTCTCTGCCTGCGTAAATAATGAGCCGAAAGAAAAATTGGAAGAGCTAATTACTATGAACGTAATGGAAAAGGATTGTAAGTATATTTTAGAAGAAATATTAGAAAAATAAATGCGTTTTCTTTGATTTTATTTATGTGTAAATCAAATAGAATTTTACATGTTTTGTGTCGGATCTCATAGCATGTAGTTAATTATTTCTTATAACCGCTTTATGTTACTCCCTTTAAAATATTTTACTAATAATGAGATTAATCACCTCCACCAAAATCAAAACAATAATTATCCATTCCAAAGCACTGCTTTTTCGGTGATGCATAATGTCTTTAAAAAGTCCGAGGTTTTCTTTTATTATCTCTAATTCTTCGTGTATACTTCTATACCTGCTTTGCAAATCGAATGTCTTTTTTAGTTCTATATCGATCTTGTCCAGTGTCTCATCCTCCCAGGTGCTGGCAGCAGAGTCAAAGATGTAAAGGTTTTCAGTAATTCTGTTCATCAGGTTTAGCGTCTTTCCTATAAATCTTTTTAGCTTATTTCCTGAAATATTGAGGCGGCCTGTGTGCTCCAGGTTAAATGTATATTGATTGGTTTCTTCCAGCAGCAAAGTCGTTTGATCAGAATAATAGTCAAGCGCTACCGATTGAGAAACGTTTAACATAATTACGCGGAAAGTCTCCGGATCGGATTTAACTATTTCAATTTTATTATTGCCGATTTTATTTTCAGGAGAATTGATTTCGATAATATACTCTTCCCGGAGTTTGTATTCAAAGTAGTTTTTACAATAAGGGGAAATCAACTTAATAAAACTCGAAATAAGAACATCGTCCTGATTCAAAAAACAAACAACTCCATACTTAAAAACATAAATAAACTTATCCCGTTCGATCTGAAAATACAATTCATCAGAATCTGAATAAACCAATTCGGCGGTGAAAAACGATTTAAATAGTTTTAAATCTATGCTGTCAGAAATCTGAAAAGATAAAACATTATACGTGGTTGTTGCCATTATTGATTTAAATATTGTAGTAAAAAACGATTTGCCAATTTGCTAAATTAAAATGAAAATTGATACATCGCTGTTTATAATCAATTAATTATAAACACGTCAAAAACTTTGCAAAGTTAATTTATTGTTGCGATTTTTCTTGTGCGACTTAGCGATCTAATCAATGTCGGATTTTGAAATACATTCTAAAATGTCTGAACCTTGAAAGAAAGGATTAAAGGATTGACTTGAAACGATGCTTATATATAAAACTAGTTAAATGAAAAATGCATTTCAAATTTAACAACAGTATTCCCGCTAATCGCCCTACGATTTCACACTTTGACAAAATAACCCGCCAAACATCAAACTATCATTTATTACTTTGATTAATAGTATAAAAAATCTTTTTAGAATAGTGTAAACAATACAAATCCATTTTAAACCTGATGTTATGAAACGACAATTAATAAACTGGTTCATCACTATCATATTTATTGAAGTGAGTTTTTTCTACGCATTTTTTTACCTTATTGCTTTACAAAATGTACCGCTTTCGTGGGATGAAGTTGATTATGCAAATGCTGTTCGACAGGGAGTTGCGGCAAATATAAAAGAAAAGGGAAGTATGCATCTTACGGAATTTTATCAATTCTCCAAAGCAAAAAAGAATCATGATGTCGCTGCCCTCCACAAACTGGCGGAAAAACTTCCCGCGGAAAAAAAAGATCCATTCAACCTGCGACATCTACATCCACCTACACCGATTTTATATTGGTCGGCCTTTACAAAACTGATAGGGGGAAATCTTACTTTCGCATACAGGATGTCAAATATTTTACTGGCATGGTTAGTCGTTGTTACAATCTTTTTGTCACTTTGGATTGCCGGTAAAACTAAATCTTCTCATTTATTTTATGCCGGAGTATTGTCTGTTCTTCTGTTCAGTTCTTTTGTAGTACTTCAGGCTTTTAGTTTAATCAACTTTCACACTTTTCATTTAATTGCCTGCATTTTATTTTGTGGAATATGGATAAGGTTTTTGGAAAATCCGGAAAAGAAAAATGAAGCATTACTTGGTTTCGGACTTTCATTTCTTTTCTGTACATTAGAGATGAGCTTTGTGATTTTTGGCGCCGCCCTTTTGAGTTTGCTTCTTAGTGAAAAGCGCAAAATCCTTCTTAACTTCAAAATGCTTTTCAGGGTAATCGCCTGGTTTTTTGGATTCCTATTAATCTTATGGCCGGGGGCATTCTTAACAGGCGGACCTATAAAATCATTTGCTAATTATTTTTATCGAATTTTTCTGTATAATAACGATGAATACTTAAAAGTTAATTACCTGCAAAATTGGATTGATCTGTTTTTGAATAATCCTTTTTATTTTGTTTTCATCCTTCTTGCCCTTTCTATACTTGTCTTTCAATTTAAAAAAATTAATCCTGTTATTAAGACAATTCTTATTATCGGTGCTCTGTATTCTTTTGCTATTACACCCTTCATGCTTAATACATCGTATATCGTTCCAGGACTTGGTATTATAGGATTTGGCGCACTGATGTTACTCGCTGATGTTACAAAAGCAAATAGCTACCTCTGGATATCCAAAAGCCTACAGCCTTTTTCTTTGTTTCTGTGCCTTACTTCTCTTACCGTTTTTTATTTTCAAACTGATTTTGATCAAAGAGAAAATAAAATGGATAAGATTGGTCAAAATGAGCGTTCTGATTTGAAAGAAATCAGCAGCTTTGTTTCAGAGGGGAAAATACTTTCCAATGCTGCAGACATTTGCAGTTTTTATGCTCCTGAAGGCCGGTTTGTTAGTTTAGAACCAATGTCCAAAGTGGATCCGGGTTTCAACATTCGGGAAAAATACATTTACAGGAGTTTAAAAACGGAACTTGCCGATAAAAAATATTCTGCCATAGTCATTCTGAAATATATTAATTACACTTCAAAGAAGTTGAAAACGTTGGAAGATCTTGGCTATGTTCGGAAAGATCTGAACACGCACATACATTTTTATCTGCCTAGGTGATAATTATAATTTTTTTTATTCCTAAAGTACCTAAGAAAAATCATCTTTCAATTGCTATCGGTTCGTTATTTTTAAAATTAAGATAATCATGAGATGAAAAAACTCAATCCTTATAAACTTTTGCCGTTTCGTATTGGGTTTTATCCTGGTTAATTTTAACGAAATAAATGCCTCTGTTCAGGGCAGTAAAATCAAATGGGAATTCGTAGGAATTACTTCCTAATATCACTGTAAGGGATTCTTTAAAAATTATTTTTCCTGTACCGTCTATTAGGATTATTTCAGCCACTGTATTATTACCTGAATAAAACCTAATGCCGGCGTGATCCCTTACCGGGTTTGGAAAAACGGTAACGGATTCCGATAAAATCTTTTTTGATGAATAATCAGCCATCTTAATTGCAAATGTTTCTGTTTTTCCGTCATAGTCTGTCTGTTTTAGACGGTAGAAATTATTTCCATCTTCCGGCGACTTATCAATATACTCATAAGCATTATCCTTTGTAGAATTACCTGCACCTTTTATTGTAGCAATTTCGCTAAAAGTTACAGCATCATTACTCCTTTCGACTGTAAAAAAGCTGTTGTTCACTTCCGAAGCGGTTTTCCAATTTATTTTGATTTCTTGCTCCATACGCTCTACAGAAAATGACAACATTTTAACAGGCAATGGACTGTAATTAGAATATGGCAAAGAGATAGAGTTGCCAATAGCACCGGAGTTCCCTTTAGTGGAACCATTCATTGGAAAAGATGTAACATTAGTAGAGTTGGATGTTCCTTCTAGTCCCCCGTTAACTGAAATGATCAAAGAGTTGTTATTGGTATTCTGAATATAGCCACCGCCGCCACCACCACCCGGACCTTCGCTTTCATTTGGCCATGTAGTATTATCCTGATTGCCGACTTTCCCTCCATTAGCATTTAAAGTTAGGTTACTAATTGCACTGCCGCTTGTATAAATCATAATAGTACCGCCACCTCCGCCACCCGAACCTCCATCGGCTCCTCCGGGACCAATTGTGTTGGCAGCATTCGCACCATCTGCATTTATGGTACCGCTTCCATTCACTATATTCCCTCCAACAATAAATACAATGCCTCCACCCGCACCGCCCGGAACACCGGAACCATCGTTTTGATCTCCGGCACCACCGCCTCCTCCGAAAAAAATCCTGTTTCCTGTATTATCAAGTGGCCTACCTCCTGCGCCGAAGTTATTTTGTCTGTTATCACAGCCCCAGGAACCGGCATTGGGCCCATAATTAATAGGGTCCTGAGAATTCATTGCACATGAGTATCCTCCTTTGCCTCCTCCACTTGAATTATTTGATGCAAAGCCATTGTATTCCCGATTCCATGCTGCTATGTAGTTAGCTGTTGATGTGTTTGGAACACCCCTGCCATTCCAGGAAGCTACAGAACCTCCATTCGCTCCGCCGCCACCGCCGCAATTGTGGGTGCCGCCGCCGCCACCGCCATTGGCTGCAGCTCCCCGGCCATACTGTCCGCCCAAGGTCCCATATAAAGTCCAGTCGCCCGCTATTCCTTCCCCCTTTTCAGCTCCATCTCTGTCGCTTGTCGTTTTCCAAACAGTTAGATCTCCTGAACTTGATCTTGTATCTACCCTTCCACCCCGAAAACCTTTACCGGAAACATTTATGGTTCCATTTATTGTGGTATGGCCACTTACTTCAATGGCAAAAATTCCTCCGATAGTTCCATTCCAGATATCGGTTGTTGCCGAAGCTCCGCTGTTAACGGTAAATGATGAATATCTGGGTACACGAATTACCTGTACTTTCCCTGTAGAAGTGTAGGAATTTTTAAGGGTACTGTAGAGATTTATCGTCGTTGAGTTGGGAACACCGGAAACTTCGGCAAATTCATACTTACCGCAATTATTATAAGCACTTACAGAACCGTAACCGGAATCGTTTCCCGAATAAATGGTGGCTCCCTGCATTTGAATAATCATAATCTATTCGCCGGATTGTAAACTTCCGCTAAAGCGTGAATTTGCATTCAGACTCGAAGAGGCAACGGTAATGGAAGATGCTCCGGCAGCAGCATTTGCGCTTAGGGATGTAAATTCATTGACAATTACATTACTGGTAGAAATTGTTTTCGTACCATGTAAGCCCATACTTGATATTCCAAAAGTGCTTTTTGAAAGAAGATTTACAACCAAAAATATTCCTGCAACAATAAAAATAGTTGTCAATGCAACTATTTTTATTGAAAAAGTTTGTTTGGTTCGAATAGATAACCGAGTCCCGGTTTTTTTTGTTCGTTTTCTTTTCACTATTCGTAAGATGCGGGAATACACCTTCATAATACGATAGCTTATTCTTGAAGGTTCGCTTTGCTATTCTGATATAATTAAAACTGAGATAATTACAGCCATTTTTATTATAATATAAGAAAAATAATCGTTATTTTGACTAAAATACATCGTTTTTCTATAACAAACCGATTTTGATAAACAAGAAATCCGCAGTTTTGCTTCAGAGGGGAAAATACTCACCAATTGTGGAGACATTTATAGTTTTTATGCTCCTGAAGGCCGGTTTATTAGTTTAGAACCAATGTCCAAAGTAAATCCCGGTTTCAATATTCGGGGAAAATTGCACTTATAGAAGTCTAAAAACAAAACTTGCCGATAAAAAATATTCTGCCATAGACATTCTGAAATATTTTAATTACAATTCAAAGAAGTTGAAAACGTTGGAAGACCCGAGCTATGTTCGGAAAGATCTGAATACGCACATACTTTTTTATCTGCCGAAGTGATAATGAAATTTAATTTTTCTTCACCAATTTTATCGATTTACTTTTCCCTTCACAGCTAATTTGAAAATAGTAAACCCCTAAATTAATTGAGCCTTTGTCTGAATATGAATATGAATTTAGTCCTTCGCCGGCATGAACAATTTCGCTGAAAAGAACCTGCCCCAGTTCATTAAATAGCTGCATTGTTACATCTGCTTCTTTATCCATGAAATATTCAACCTTAAATCCATCTGAAAATGGATTTGGATAAACCTTATGAATGCTAAATTCTTCCGGACTAGTTTTATCTTTCACATATACATGGCGCCAGTCGGAATTTTTCGTCGTCCCGTCAAAATCTGTTTGCTTTATTCTGTAATATATATCGCCTGTATAAGGTGGATTATCCTCTGCACGGTAGTTTATCAATTTCGTACTGTTTCCCCCTCCCGGAACCTGCTTAATTTCCTCTATATGCACAAGGTCTGTGGATCGTTGTATTGTAAAATAGTCGTTGTTAATTTCAACAGTAGTACTCCATATCAAATCTACCTCATTTTTGTCATTCATCTTTATTGAGAAATCTAATAGCTCCACTGGTAACGGAGAAGAACTCTTTGAAATGGCAAATGGACCAAAGTTTGAAATCCCCGGAGTTGTTACGGTGTTGGCAGCTGCATTCGATGTTTGCGATGAAAAAGGTGCAAGCCATCCTTTATTTGCTACATAGTAAAGCTGACCAACGAGGGATGTTTCACCGTTGGCAGGCTCTTCTCCCGGTGCATAGGTAAATGTAACTGTTAACGTTCCACTGGGTCCTGTTTTATCAATTTGCCAAAACCGATCAACAAGATTAGCACTGTTATCATTAAAGTTGTTATCTCTAAGATGTAAGACCGAATCCGGGGAGATCGGATAAGGCGTATTATTTGCAAGTGTAGCATATGTAGATGCTGTCACCGTACCAATATTACCTGATGTTAGATTTAAAGTTAAAGGAATAACTACATCAGATCCTGTTCCAAAAGGAATAACATGGCTGCCCGTTGTTGTTCCAATATTCCATTTCACTTTACTGGAGTTCTCGACATTTTCTGATAAAAGGAAACCGTTTGTATAAGTAATTCCACTTGTTGCTGAATTACTTATTGTTAGTGAGTGCAGGTTAAGATCTATTTTCCCATTTAATAAATTCAGGTTATTTGAAACCGTCATGTCACTGTTCATTGATACTGTTCCCGGTGATTTATTTATTTCCATGTTATAGAAATCAAGATTGCCAAGCCCATCTATATACTGGTCGTCAACATCCCAAAAAATAACCTTGCCATTATCCTTAGTATAAGTGCCATCATTATTCCAGTCGCCCTTTAAATATAAATTTCCATTATTTTCCGTATTGCCGGAAGAAGCCGTAAAGAATGAACCTTCTGATGCCAAGGTAGTGCCGGAACTAATGTATAATATTCCTTTATTGGTTAAATTAACATAACCTATACGGTAACTGGAATTTTGACCACCCCCTTTTGTACTATGGGTCTCATTTTCGAACCGCGTGCCATTGGTGATGAGTTGATTTTTCGTTGGCGGGCTCACCAATTCATTTTTCGCTTTTTCTTTAATCGCAACCGCTTTTTTAGAATTTAAAAAATTTGTGAGAAAAAATATTGCCCCAAGTAAAAAAATAATAATTGAAGCATTCCTTATGATTTGGACCTGCTTCATCTTCAAACCTTGACTTATTCTGGTTCTTGCCTTTAATAATTTTTTACGACCTTTTATATTAGGCATTCTCAAATTTCAAATTAACAATCAAATAAAATAGAATTGCATGTACATAACATTACGATAATTATTTTCCTTTGTTAAATAATAGAGTATACCAAAGTAAATTCTGTATGAAAACTTCGAATTTAGTATTTGATTTTTTTCCCCTTCTTCATGAATGGCTTTTTGATTATTCATTTAATTGAAAATTTCACTGAACAAGAATTCCCGGCTTAATAAAATCAAAGAAGAAAATATGTAAGATTTTCAGGAGAGTTTCATCATTTTCAAAGCGAAATTGATTGTAAAATTAGTTTTAGAAGATTCTTTACTTATTTATCAGATCGATTCGAAGAAAAAATCCATATCGATTAAACTTGAGGAAAGCTTGATTTACCTTGAATAAGTAAAAAAAACCATTTGAAAAAATTATTATTCCCCAACTGTTACTAACTATTTCTATCAACCTTTCCTTCGTTAAAACGATAGCTTATCTTTAATACATGAAAAAAAATCTTTTTGTAATAGTATTTCTTCATTGCTTATATTCATCTAATGCTCAGTGGATTTTTCAACGTGAATATGGAAACAACAGAAACGAACGTTGCCAATCTGCTTATCCGACAAACGATGGTGGATTGCTTATCAATGGCGCTACCACATCATTTGGAAACGGAGACGTAGACCCTCTTATCATTAAGACTGATTTGCAAGGAAGTATTTTATGGTCAAAAACATGCGGCGCCCTTGCTAATGAAATTCCAAATTTTGCAGCTGAAACTTTTGATAATAAAATGGTTTTCGTCGGATCCACTGATGCTTCCGGAGTCGGCGGATCAAGCGATGCTTTAGTTTTCAAAACGGATTCTGTGGCAAATTTTTTATGGGCAAAATCCTTTGGAGGAATTAATAATGAAAATGCAGTAAAAATAATCGAGCTTCCCGATAGCGGTTATGCAATAACAGGAACAACAGAAAGTTATGGATCAGGTGCTGCGGATATTTTCTTTATCAAGATGGATGTAAACGGCGATACCAGCTTTACAGCAATATACGGCACGCCAAACAATGAAATAGGTAAATCAATGGCCCCCACTTCTGACGGAGGTTTTATTATCTGCGGAAAAAATTCTGAAGTGATAAATGGTGCACTTGTTTTCAAAGCTATATTACTCCGCATCGATTCAACCGGTAATATTTTGTGGTCAAAAGAGTATGGCGACTCCTTATACCAGGAAGCACAATCGGTAATGCAAACCGCTGATGGAGGTTTTATTGTCTGCGGCTCCCGTGATTTTACCAGTAACGGTAATTATGATATTCTGCTTTTTAGAACAGAAAGCTCGGGAAATATTGTTTGGTCAAAAACCTATGGCGGTAATAAAGGTGAAGGAAGCTATACGGTAAACCTGAATGCAGATGACTCTTATGTTTTATCCGGTTACACAAACAGTATGGGATACGGACATAGGGGAGACGACAGTACAAATATTTTTCTCATGAAGACGGATGCAAATGGAGATACAATCTGGACACGTACCTACGGAGGCGACAAACAAGACGAAGCCTTTCTAAGTGCGAAAACACCGGATGGTGGATTTATTCTTTCAGGTTTTAGTGATTATCACACTTCTGATAGTTCTCAAATGCTCGTAATAAAAACGGATAGCCTTGGTTTTAGTGGTTGTAATGAATTTACCTCTCATCCTGTTATAGTAAACGACCTGCTGGCAGTGACCAATTCAAACTACTCACAGCATTCAGGTATGACTATGAATTCAATTATTCTTACGACAACAAACAGGGTTATTTCAGATTCGACTTATTGCATGTTAACTGCAGTAAATGAAATACCACTTAATGTATCATTTATTATTTTCCCCAATCCGGTAAATGAAACACTATTTGTAAAAAACATTTTGTCAGCCTTGCAGAACAATAGTCTTTACAAAATGAATTCTATTACTCTATATAATCTTATTGGAGAAAAAATAATTGTCCCTGCACTTTTAAACCAGCAGGAAAATTATTTTGAATTAAATGTTTCCTCGCTTAAAGAAGGAATGTATCTCTTAGAAATTTTGACAGATAAAGAAAGATCCGTTCAAAAATTTATTAAATATTGATGGTTTGTAGAATTGGAAATGTTGATTCAGCCTCTTCTTTTTAAATATGAAAGATTCAACGGCTAAACATACTTCACCTTTATTGGTTATTATTTCTTTCGCAACTGTTTACATAGTATGGGGGTCGACCTATTTTTTTATCCTGCTCGCTTTAAAAGGGTTTCCACCAATGCTGCTTGGGGCTTTCAGGTTTTTAGTCGCCGGTGCCATTATGCTTTTATGGAGTTTGATTAAAAGAGAAAAGATCTGGATTCCAAAAGACATTTCCCGTTCAGCCGTGGTTGGAACCCTTATGTTATTCGGCGGAACCGGTGTGGTCATATGGGTTGAGCAAGTCCTTCCAAGTGCTCTTGTTGCTATACTTGTTTCTGCAGCGCCATTCTGGTTTGTTCTCCTGGATAAACCTATGTGGAAAATTAGTTTCCGCAATAAGTCCACAATCGCCGGACTAATAATAGGTTTTATGGGTATCGTATTATTGTTTTGGGAAAAAATTAATGATTTTTTTTTTGGCATAAGCAATCATGCTGAAATCGGCTCAATGCTTTTGATATTATTCGGTTCATTGTGCTGGACAGCCGGCTCAATTTTTTCAAAGTACAAATCGACATCAGGAGCAAATACCGTAAACGTGGGCTGGCAGATGTTCATTGCAGGAATTCCCTTTACTGTCGGAAGTATTCTCTCCGGCGAGACAAAGCATTTTGATTGGTCAATTGTTCCTGTCCATGCGTGGTTATCGATGTGGTATTTAATTTTCTTCGGCTCTATTGCAGCATACACTGCATATATCTGGCTTCTGCAGGTAAGACCTTCTGCGCAAGTGAGTACATATGCATATGTAAATCCTCTTGTAGCTGTTTTACTTGGTGTGTTTTTTGCTTCAGAAAAAATTTCCTTTTTTCAGATATTAGGACTAGTAATTATATTGGGAAGCGTTTTGCTAATAAATCTTGCGAAATATACGTTAGTCAGAAAAAATATTTGACAACTAAATTGAAGCTACAAATAGAATCGAACTCAAAGCTTATCTCTCTCAATTGGAAATATATTGGCGTTTCGTAGAATGTTATTTAACTATTGAAACTCTGCCCAAATATTCATGCGCCGAGCGCCCTACATCTATTAAATTTATTTTATATACATAGGTATCCATTGGCATATTATTTCCGTCCCAAAATCTATTAAAATCGTTGGTTTTAAAAATTTCCTGACCCCATCTGTCAAAAATTATCATAGTAAATTCTTTGACTCCAATTGCCTTTGCCATGAAAACATCATTCATGCCGTCGTCATTAGGGGAGAAGGCATTGGGAATAAAAAATACAAATTCCGGTCTGATGTATACATCTCCTGTCTTTACATTTTTACACCCATGCCCGTCTGTTACCTCTAACGAAATATGAAATATCCCTGTATCTCCAAATTGATGAATTAGCTTTCTAATTTGTGATCCGGAACTATCGCCAAAATTCCAATGCCAAGCAACCGAACCACCTGTTAAATCAGTAAATAATATTTTGGGGTCTTCTATTGAAGCCGAATCCGGATACATTGAAAACTCTACTGCAGGTAATGGATTTACGGTAAGTATCGTTTGAATAATACTGTCACATCCTGACCCCGAATAAAAAAAACTCGAATGTGTCGTTGCAGTATTTGAGATTGTGCCATCAGGAAAGATGTACGAGTCGCCCTCACATATTTCGGCCATGTAATTAATATTTAAACCTGAATTCACAGTGAGTGTAGTAATAATTATACTATCGCACCCGCTTGAATTTAACAATGTATCATAGTAACTCCCCGAAGTGGAATATGAATTTCCATTGATAGAATACGATTGCCCCTGACAAATCGTTTGCGAATTATTAATAGTAATTGCCGGTCCAACAGCAATATTACTTTGCGCCAATTGAAGCCCGTTTAATATACCTCCGGAGGAACCTAATAATGCACCATATGAAGAATTTGCACATGCCCCTCCGGCAACATGCGTACCTGATAAACCACCGGAAAATGAGAGAGTAACATTCACCGGAAAAGATGGGCCGCTTGACCAGACTAAACCGCCGCCGCCACCACCGCCAATTCCAAAACAGGTAGAAAAATTCGAAGATCCGCCTTTCCCTCCATTTACCTGTACATTAAGTGGGAGATTATAATTCATAACATCCAACATTATTGTCCCACCGGCTCCTGCTCCTCCCGAACCGTCGTATTGGGCTAAAGCTAAGTTATCAAGACCATTCGACTTAATTGAAAAATTATTTCCTACAATAGTATTCGCGCGAATAATAATAATCCCTCCCCCATTGGTTCCTCCCGTACCAACATTATTGTTTTGATGTCCACCGCCGCCGCCGCCACCTAAAAATATTTTATTCTGCGAACTATTGTAATTTAAAAGATTTCCGCCAAGACCACCCAAGGGTTGTGTTGTGCAGCTAAAATTTTCCTGATCACCTCCCTTGCCACCGGCACCAAAATTTGCTCCACCACCTCCACCTGCGTTCGACTGGTTTCCTCCGCCACCTCCATTGGCGAGAGGCCCTCTCCCGCATTCGTAGGTAATACCATAATTTGATATACCTTCTCCTTTTTGCCCTGCCGTGCCGGAAGCGATTGTATTAAAATAGTCTAAGAACGAACAACCTGACCAAAATGATACAGATGCACTACCTCCTCTAAATCCTAATCCGGAAACATCTATATTGGCATTTAAGGTGAGGGTGCCTGATGTCAGAAAAACAAGAACTCCTCCCGTATTTCCATTCCATGGTGCAACTAGGAGAGTTCCTGAAACGTTAACAGAATTATAGTATGGCACTCTAATCATCTGCACCAATCCGGATGGATCGTATGAGTTAAGCAATACATTCTTCAGGAAAACATTATTTCCATTAAATGATTTAATAATATTAAATTCATAATTACCTGATTCATTATAATTGATGATGGAGCCAAAGGATGTGTTATTGCTTATTGTATCTGTAACGGCTCCTTTCATCTGAATAATAAGAATGGTATCTCCAATAGTATACCCGGCTATAGAAGCTACCGTCATGCTGTTGCAGTTTCCAAATGCTGTGACTTTTGTGTAAACATTAATAACACCTGAAATGTTCTGCCCAGAAGATCTTAACAATGAAGCTAAAAAAATTAGAAATAATAAAGAAATGAATATTTTATTTTTCATCTTTAAAATTCAAATATACAATATTTTTAGAGTTTTTTTAAAATAATATTGACGCATCTGAAATTTTTGATGTTTCAAATTCTCATACAAAAGTTAAATGTTGCACAAGGCGTTATTAATATTATGAGGTAAAGTATTTACATTTATTCAAAATGTTTTGCCAATTAAGAATTTCATTCAAAAATTGAATTATATTTACTCCAAATAAACACTCCCATGAAAACTAAATCTACCCTATTTATTCTGCTTTTTTCACTTGCATTAATTAATGCTTCAGCTCAACTTTCCGGAAACTATACAATCGGCGGTCTAACGCCTGACTATGCTACAATACCTGATGCAGTATCTGCTCTGCAAACCCAGGGTGTAAGCGGTCCGGTAGTGTTAAATATCCGTCCGGGAACATACCCGGGAAAAGTCGATATTGCTGCAGTTTCCGGCGTATCAGCAACAAATACAATCACTTTTCAGTCGGAAAATGGCGATAGTACCGGTGTCATTATTACGGATAGTTCAAGCTCTTCCACGGCAAATTATACATTTCATGTTTTGGGGACAGACTACCTAATAGTTAAAAAGGTTACAATTACAAGGACGGGGACAAATGCTAATTCATGTGTAATTTCAATTGGGGCAGATTCGCGTTACCTGCAGATTTTGAATTGTATTATTGAATCAAACATTGCCTCAGGAACGAATTTATCCAGCGCACAGGTATATTTTCCTTTGGGCACAGCCAATGATTCATCCGTCATTTTTTCAAACAATATTTTCAGAGGGGGTTCTTATGGAATATATATTCAAGGACAGTTCTCAACACCTATGCCACTAACTCAAATAAAAAATAACCGGTTTATAAGCCAGTCTTCACGCGCTATACAGCTTACGTTTCTCCTTTCTCCGGTAATAAGCGGAAATACAATATCTCCAACTACCACCAGTACTACATTCAGAGGGATAATTTTACGAAAGGTTAACGGCGATTATAAAATAACTGAAAACCGGATTACAGGTTCATATGGTAACCCTATTCATTTGGATACTTGCAATGGAAATCCCGGCAGTGCTGCATTAGTTGCGAATAATTTTATTCAAACTATAGGCACGGGCGCCGTCAGAGGTATCAATGTTAACTTTTGTGCTTACCTAAATGTCTATCATAACTCCGTTAATATAAATACCAACAGCACCACGGGCGCATCATTTTATATTGCCGATAATGGGCTTAGCACCAATATAAATGTAAAGAATAATATTTTTGTAAACTCAGGAGGCGGAATTGCCATGAGAGCCGGTACCGGCGGTTTATCCTGTTTTGCTTCGTGCGATTATAACGATCTATGGGTAGCAGCCAATTCTATCAACCTGGTTTTATTAGACACCTCCTCGTATACAAACTTAGCAGGCTGGCAAGCTGCTTCTTCGTTAGATGCAAATTCCGTTTCTTTTAATCCTTTGTTTCTGACTGCAACGGATCTTCATTTAAATTCTACCAGTGTTAATAATCTGGCTACTTTCCTCACGGAAGTGCCAACAGATATTGATGGTGAAACAAGAAGTATAACCACTCCTGATATTGGAGCCGATGAGTTTACTCCACTGAGCGATAATATAGGATTGCTAAAAACATTCCTGCCGTATGCCGGAGTTTGCGGCGACAGCAGTACTTCTGTAGCAGTAATAATTAAGAATTTTGGCACAGGGACACAAACCGGTTTTTCTGTAACTGCTGATATTACGGGTTCTGTAACACAAAATTTGACAGATACTTATTCCGGTTCTTTGGTCACTAATCAAATTGACACACTTATTTTCACAACATTAATTAATACTATCGGTGGTGGAAATTTTTCAATTACCGCTTACTCGCAATTGGCAGGTGATCAAAGTTTGATAAACGATACAATTACCGGTTCTTTTATGTTGTATGGAAAACCCAATGCTCCGGCCGTTAGTTCGCCACAGCAGCAATGCAGTAATAATTTACAGGTAAGCGCAATTGCTGATGTTGGTGATGTTCTGCTTTGGTACGATCAGCCGGCCGGGGGTAATCTCCTTCATGTGGGTGATGTTCTAAGTGCTGCCGTTACAACTGATACTGTATTTTATGTTGAGTCAAAAAAAGCAAGTCCCACTTCAGGATGTCTGCGAATAACTGAAGTCCAACTCCGCACTACAAATTTTATTGAGATTCAGAACTTGTCTGCAACAACGCAAGATTACGCGGGCTGGGTTGTAGCAGCCAGCGGTAATAATTCAAATATCAATTCTGTAAATAGCACATATTGGAATTTAGGCATTATGGGTCCCGGTGAAGTACAATACAAAACCGATAACTCCACTGACAATTATTGGGGTAATAATTTATTACTCTCAACGACAGGACGAAGCTGGGTTATGATTCTTGATCCCAATGGTGTAATAGCAGATTTCGTTTCTATAAATTATCCTGCTGATTCTTTACTGTCGCTTAATGCAACTATTGCCGGTCACCCGGTAACAGTAGGAAGCGAATGGCGGGGTAATGGAATTAGTTCTTGCCCTACTACTACCGACGACAATCAAAGAATTGGCACCTATGATAATAATGATGTTTCAGACTGGACTTGTTCAGCAGAATCTAAAGGCGTTGCTAATGCTAGTCTTGACACCGTATTTATAGAGTGTGGTATTGTAGATTGTCCAAGCGAAAGATTGCCAATTGTGATTAATATATTACAGTCGTTTACTGTGAATCTTGGTCCCGATACATTTGTTTCAACACCCTTTTCCATTACGCTTGATGCAGGTCCGGGCATACCATATTACTTCTGGTCGACAGGCGAAACAACACAGACAATTACGGTAGATACTGTAGGTACTTTTTGGATATCAGTAGTGGATACATCGGGTATGTGTTCTTCCGGCGATACAATTGTTATTTCGCTAAACGTAGGCATTGGAAATGACCCAGGCGATAAAGACTTCATGATTTACCCTAATCCTGCAACAGACAAAGTAACTATAGCTGCTGATGAATCCCTGCTTCAATCTGCCACTATTCGTATCACTGACCTGGAAGGTCGTTTAATCCATACTAAAGAGATTATCAGAAATCGCAAAAATATTGTTCTTGACCTGACCGATTTTAATAAAGGAATTTACATCGTTCGATTAACCTCCGGAAAGCACGATTACATTAAGCGTTTCACAGTGATTCGGTAAGCTTGTTATAAAAAATCGATGTAATAAATTTAATTCATGCCGCACAGAGGAAAAAAATTCGTCTTTGCGGCATGAATTTTTCGATGAATACCACACATATGCCTTCTATAATTATGCTTCATACCCGTTGCATTTACCCAAATCCCTTTGTGCCCTTTGCGAAAACCTTTGCTCCCTTTGCGGTTAAAAAAAACAGTTAAAATTTTTTTGAAGTAACTAGTTTATTCTTGGCCAGATTAAAATGGCAATAGCATTAAAAAGCCAAAAAATAGCTTGAATTATAGCTATCCCGCCATTCCATTTGCTCATTAATTCTTACCAATCACTTAGAATTTAAGTTTGTTTACTCATTCCCGCTTTTACTAAGTCTTAAGTGTGCATATTTTTGAGTCACTAAATAACAATTAATAAAACCAACAACCGAAGGTAAAAGAGGTTACAAAAAACTAAAAAAAATGAAAGATCAAAAAAAATCAATCGAAAATCTAAAAGGTCAAGAAGTAGATGGCCAAAACGTTAAAGGCGGATTCGTTATAACCAGCGAAAGCAATGGTACCGGTTATTACACTGCAGATTCTCCGGATGACAAGAATGCAGCATTGAATGATGCAAAAATGAAGCACTACAAGTATGCTGTTATTACAAACAGAACTACCGGTGTAAGTAAAACATTCACTATTGCTTATTAATTCCTCAACCCTATTTAGAAGAAAATTATTTAATAATAATTTTACTGGCATAGGAAAAAAATTCGGTACACAAAGCAGGGTTGGTCATTTGAACCAACCCTCTTTTTTTTGTGTTCCATGTTAAGAGTACAATTGTTTCCTTAAATATTCTGTTTTGTATTTTTTTCATTCAGGCCGCTGGTGCTATGAATTCATGGTCATCAGCCTGGCGAATTATTGCACTCCTTTTAGGAAGAAATCATTATTAAAATCATTACTTGGAACGTTATACTAAAGACGAAATTTATGGCTTACCATAGAATAAAAAAGCCCAAATTTGATTGAATTAAGCTTGTTTCAATTTTCCATTTGCTCAAAATATCATACCAATTGCTATCAGTTTCGTACTATTTGCTCATTTCTGCTTTTATGGAGAGTTATGTGTACTTATTTTTGAGTCACTAAATAATTATTAAAAACACCAACAACCAAAGGTATAAGAGGTTATAAAAAACTAAAAAAAATGAACGATCAAAAAAAATCAATCGAAAATCTAAAAGGTCAAGAAGTAGATGGCCAAAACATTAAAGGCGGATTCGTTATGACCGGCGAAAGTAATGGTACCGGTTATTACACTGCAGATTCTCCTGATGACAAGAATGCAGCATTGAATGATGCAAAAATGAAACACTACAAGTATGCTGTTATTACAAACAGAACTACCGGTGTAAGTAAAACATTCACTATTGCATATTAATTCCTGAGCCCTATTAGCAATTAAATCATTCAATAATAATTATTGCGGCATAGGGTAAAACAAATCCGAAACAAAAAAGAGGGTTGGTCATTTAAACCAACCCTCTTTTTTATTTGATAAAGAACCCAAAATTGATTAAATTAAGCTTGATTTAATTTTCCATTTGCTCAATAAACCATACCGGTTGCTAGTATTTTAGGGCTATTTGCTCATTTCTGCTTTTATTTAGGGTAATGTGTGCTTATTTTTGAGTCACTAATTAATTAATAAAAAAACCAAGAACCAAAGGTTTAAGAGGTTACAAAAAACTAAATAAAATGAAAAATCCATCGAAAAAATCACTCGAAAATTTCAAGGACCATGAAGTTGATGGTCAAAACGTAAAGGGAGGTTTCTCTTTAATCCGCACTGATAACAACGTTGCACACTACCATGTTGTTGATTTTGCAAAAGCTAAGCAAAATGCACTTGATCACGCACAAGCTCATGGTTTTACTCAGGTAAATCTTATCGATAAAACCAGCGGCAAAACAACTACACACAGATTTGATTAATTAATAACTCCACGTTGCGGGTAAAAATCGTTAAAGCTTTTAATCTGGCTGTGGAGTAATGAAGTTCTTTCCTAGCGGAGTTGGTCTTATTGACCAACTCCGCTTTTTTATTTTAGATTAACATATGTATGAAAGAATAAAAAAAGTGAAGCATTACATTGGTAGTTGTGTTATGATTCTGTAAAATATAAAAGGGGGAGTTCATATACACACTTTTAAATTATCAAATTAGGATAGTTTTTGTTTAACTTTGATTATATTTCCATATTAAACAATTTAGTTATAATGAAAATAAAACTCCTTCTGACTGCCTTTCTTTTGGCAATTAATTTTTCTTCTTCAGCTAAATTAAATGGAATAGCAACAAAAACTACTAATAAATTTTCTGTTGCAGGATGCCCTGCTTCCAATTCTTCAATAGAACTAGATATAGCAAATGTTAGAGCAAGAATATTTATTAATGGTGATATGTGGTGGAACCTTGATTCGGCTATGGCCGCTTCAGAATATGAAGTTCCTAAAGGTTCCGGTAAATGTGCATTATTTTCAGGGGCTTTATGGATTGGCGGAAAAGATATTGCCGGTCAGTTAAAAATTGCAGCACAAACTTATAGGCAAAGTGGTGTTGATTTTTGGCCGGGCCCGGTTGATACTGTAACCGCAACTTTAAGTGCGTCTGATTGTCAACACTATGATCGATTCTGGAAAATTACACGTCAGGAAGTTTTTGATTTTAAAAATGGGGGAAGTCCTTCTCAAACTATTATTGATTGGCCGGGTAACGGTCTGAACAGTCAAACACACTTCCTTGCTCCTTTTTATGATCAAAATGGTGATGGTATCTATGATTACACACAGGGAGATTACCCTAAATATGATTTCAACAATTCAATTCAAAATGTGAACGAAAGATTAAATGGAGATCAAACTATATGGTGGGTTTTCAATGATGTTGGAAATGTTCATGGCGAAACGGGATCATTTTACCCAATTGGTTTGGAAGTTCATGCTCAAGCGTATGCCTTTTGTACTTCTGATACGACATTGGCAAACACAACTTTTTACAATTACAAATTAATTAACCGAAGCACAACAATACTTGTTGATACATATTTTGGGAGTTTTTCAGATGTTGATCTTGGGAATTTGTTCGATGATTACGTTGGTTGTGATGTAGCTAGGAACTTTGGTTATGGATATAATGGTGATTCTCTGGATGACCTTCCCCTAGGATATGGATTACAATTAGCAGCTGTAGGTATAGATATTCTCCAGGGACCATTGGCCGATATACAGGATAGCATTGATAATGACAGAGACGGAGTTATGGACGAAATCGGCGAGAGAATAAATCTGGCAAAATTTATTTTTTATAATAATGATAATTCAAATATAGGCAACCCAAATTCTGCATTGCAATATTACAACTACCTCGAAGGAAAGTGGAAAGATAATTCACCTTTAGTATTTGGACAACATGGTCATTTAACCGGCGGTCCTTTGTGCGATTTTATGTATCCCGGAAATTCGGATCCATTACTTTATGGTACCCATGGAACGAACCCTGGTTTCAATTGGAGTGAAGAAAATCCGTCTCCGGGACTTGGGCCTAACATTCCGGGGGATAGAAGATTTATTATGAGCTGTGGGCCTATTAGATTTTTACCTGGACAAGTAGAATATTTTACAAAAGCTGCAATATGGGCAAGAGTGGCATCAGGTATTGATTCCTCTAAACAAGCATTGATGGATGCTGATGATAAAATACAAACCTTTTTCGACAATAATTATCAAACAATTTCATTTTGTCCTTTGACTAATGGAATAAATGAAATAAACAATCCGAATTTTTCGGTTTATCCATCCCCGGCTTCAGAATACCTTTTTGTTAAATATTATGGTGATATAAATAAAAAATTACTCGAGGTTTATTCTTGTGATGGGAAATTAGTGTATAGCATTAAGCCAAATGGAAGCAATGAAATTAAAATAAAAATTTCAGATTGGTCCTATGGAATTTATTTCGTTAGAATGCGCAATGAAAACGGAAAAACAAAAACGATTAAAATCATGAAAATGTAAATATTTAATCACATACGCCTTAAATTTTAATTATAGTATTTAAATTAATTTACTACTTTTATTAGCTTTCATGCGTAATATTTCTAATTAATAATAATCAAAAACCCACCCAATAATGAAACGAAACATTTTAATTTTCGCTTCTTCCTTTTTCTGCCTGATAGCTGCATCAACAAAGGCACAAGTTCCGACCTACGTACCGACAAACAATTTAGTTGCCTGGTATTCCTTTAACAACAATGTGAATGATTTGAGCGGCAACAACAACACGCCAACAAACAGCGGGGCAACTTTCGTCAGTGATCGATTTGGCAATGCTAATTCCGCACTCGACTTTAATGGGACCAATGCTGTAATGACATTAAGTACTGCCAGCTTTAAGTTTTCTGAAACAGGTGAGTATACATATTCCCTTTGGCTTAATAAACGTACTCAAACTACATCTGCAGTTGTAATAATGAATGGAATTAATACTCCCGGTAATTTTATTTCAAATATCCAGGGACAAGATTCGACACAAGCAGGTGTAAATAAGCAACAATCATCCTGGGCCTGGGCCACTTGCTCGCATAATTTAAATACCTGGGATCATTATGTTGCTGTTTACAGTGCCTCGGTATTAACGCTCTATAAAAACGGCTTTAGCTGTTCATCGGTAAATTATACTCATTCCGGGGCTGTATCTGCTTTTATGCCTTTATATTTTGGACGAGGCCTTCAGGGAAGTTCAAATTACTATAATGGTTCCATGGACGATATTGGCATATGGGACAGGGCATTGTCGCAACAGGAAATTGCATCACTTTATTCCGCTTCTGTAGGACAGAAAGAAATCTTAATAGAGAAAGATCTATTTATTTACCCGAATCCAACATTTGATTTTATTACAGTTAAAATAAATCCTGCTAATACCGAAACAGGATATATTATTATGGATAAAACCGGGCGTCAGGTTATGTACGGTAAACTTCAAGATGAGCAGTCGCCAATCAATATACAAGGGTTAGCTGCAGGTGAATATATTTTAAAAATTGACAATGGAAGTGAAGAATCGTTTTTTATTGGCAAGAACTAATTTTCGACATTGCTTTTATTCCTGAAATAAAACTAGAGGAGCCGAATGGATTATATTTTCTAAATGTATAACGTAGCGATTAAATTAATTTATCGCCGATTTTCAATTTTCAATAGTATCTTAGCCAACTCCAATTTGAGTATGAAAAAAATTCTTATTATAACTTATTACTGGCCACCCAGCGGAGGTTCCGGAGTTCAGCGATGGATGTTTTTTTCTAAGTATCTTCCTGAATTTGGAATTCAACCCGTAATCATCACCGTTGACCCAAAATATGGATCCTATAAATTCATTGATCATTCGTTTGAAGAAAAAGTAAGGGAAATTGAAGTGCATAAGACAAGATCTTCTGAACCTTTCAATTTATATTCTAAAGCAATTGGCAAGTCAAAAGCAGATGCTGTTCCTCAGGGATTTTCCGGTGAGTCAAATCCAACCCTGGTGCAGAAAATTGCCCGCTTCGTAAGAGGGAATTTCTTTATTCCCGATGCCCGCAAAGGTTGGATAAAACATGCTTTGAAAAAGGCGGAGGAAATTCTTTCAAAAGGCGAAATCAAAATAGTAATAACAACGGGGCCTCCACATTCAACGCATCTGGTCGGACTGCATTTGAAAAACAAGTTTGATATAAAATGGATAGCCGATTTTCGTGACCCTTGGTCGGATGTATATTACAATAAAATGTTTTATAAAACCGGACTTGCAAATTCAATCGACAGGAAAATGGAACATGAAGTAATTTCCGCCGCCGACAAGATTTTGACTATTGGACCCTCTATGCAAAAACTGCTGATGAGTAAATTAAAGAATAAAAATTTCGACAAATCAAAGTTTTCTTTTGTTTTAAATGGTTACGACCCTGAAGCCTTTAAAAATTTACAGAAGGAAAAAAATAATCTTACATTTACCATATGCCACTTAGGGGTGTTGAGCGATAATCAACCTATCCATGGTTTCATAAATGCTTTGAGTGAAATATTCAAATCGCATCAAAATATTTCCGGTAAAATATGTGTAAAATTAATTGGAAAAATTTCACCGGATATAATTAATGAATTCAGAGAAAAAATTAGTTCTCTGAATCTGAAAATAATAAACTACCTTCCACACCAAGAAGCAATTCGTGAAATAGTGAATGCGGATTTACTGATTAACAGTCTCGCCGATGTAAATAATGCAAATTATCTTATTTCCGGCAAACTTATGGAGTACATTGCAACCGGAAATCCTATTATGTGTTTTGGTGACCCCAAAGGAGATGCTTCGGAATTATTATCTGAATTTAAAAACACAATTGTTTTGGACAGAGACAATAAAAATGAGATAATGAATTTTATCCTTTCCATGTATAGCAAATGGGAATTAAATGAAAACGCAATTGAAAATAATTCAATCGATAAGTATTCGCGTTATGCGACTACCAAACAATTAGCTGAATTAATTGATAAAATATAATTTAAACATATGAGCTTTGTTTTTGAAAAGATAAATACTGCATTAGTATTGGGACCGCATCCCGACGATATGGAATTTGGCTGCGTTGGCACAGTGATAAAATTGCTCGAGCAAAATGTTTCCGTGCATCTTGCTGTTTTCAGCATGTGTGAAAAGTCTGTTCCTGCCGGACTTCCGAAAGATATTATTAAAAAGGAAATGCTGGAGGTTGCGGAAAAGCTTAAATTAAAAAAAGAAAACATTCATCTATTTGATTACGAAGTCCGAGAATTCCCTCGTTTTCGTCAGGAAATACTTGAAGACCTTGTCCTGCTCGGCAAAAAGGTTAACCCTGATTTAGTATTCATGCCAAGTGGTACAGACATACATCAGGATCACCAGACCATTCATAATGAAGGCAAGCGCGCATATAAATTTAATATGCTTCTTGGCTATGAAATGCCATGGAATAATTTTAATTTTAATGCGGATTTATATGTAAAACTGAACGAAGAAACTGTTGAGAAAAAAATAGAACTTATCAATCTCTACAAATCCCAAAGCCATCGTGCTTATAGTGATCCCGAATTCTTGAAATCCCTCCTTAGGATTCGCGGTAATCAAATTCGCGTAAAGTATGCCGAAGCCTTCGAAGTGTTACGATTAATAGCATAGCCAATGATAAAATTATCTTCATTAATAGATTATTTTGAAAAGCTGAATTTAAAAGTCGTCAATTTACCGGCGAATAAAGAAATTGAAATTACGGGAGGCAAAAATATTTCTGAAGCCGGTCATGGTGAAATTACATTCCTTGGTCAAAAACTTAAAAACCAGGCACAGGAAATTCTAAAAAATTCAACGGCTTCATTAATTATTATTGACGGAGAAATTTATAATGAAATAGATAAAGCTCTATTTAAAAACCTCTTTGTTATTTCAAATAAACCAAAGGATGTAATGGTTTCATGTCTGACTGAATTTTTTGTTGAAAAAATCAAAGCCGGAATACATGCAACTGCAATACTACATCCAAATGTAAAACAGGGAAAAAATAATTTTATTGGTCCGTACACTATTATTGAAGAAGGTGTTGTAATCGGAAATGATTGTATTATTGAGTCAGGTGCAAACATAAAGAAGAATACTATTATTGGCGACAGAGTGAAAATTAAAACCGGTGCTGTCATTGGCGGACAAGGATTCGGATATGTAAATAAAAATAATAAATGGGAGAACTTCCCGCATTTTGGAAATGTAATTATAGAAGACGATGTAGAAATTGGCAGCAATACATGCATTGACAGAGGTGCATTGGGAAGCACATTATTAAAGAAAGGCGTTAAAATTGATAACCTGGTACACATTGCTCATAACGTTGTTGTAGGAGAAAACTCCTTGGTAATAGCCAATGCAATGGTCGGAGGTAGTGCGGTAATAGGGGAAAATACATGGGTTGCACCATCCGTTGCCATCCGTAATGGAATTACCATCGGTTCAGGTTGTACAATAGGAATGGGGGCAATTGTCACTAAAAGTGTGGAAGATGGTGTTACAGTTGTAGGAAATCCTGCCGCACCTTTTAAGAGTAAACAATAATAATATTTTATATCGTGTGTGGCATTGCAGGTTTTATTGATAGTGAAATAAATAAAGAACAGGCCGACAGTCTTATTTCAAAAATGTTGCAAACGATTTCATATCGTGGGCCCGATGCAACAAATCATTATATTGATTCTCCATTTGTTCTTGGTCATAACCGGCTAAGTATTATCGATCTCAGTGATGCCGCCATGCAGCCGTTTCAATACGGTAATCTTTACATAGTTTTCAATGGTGAAATTTATAATTATATTGAAATTAGAAAGCAACTTATAGAAGAAGGCCGGAAGTTTACAACTCAGTCGGACACAGAAGTAGTTTTAGCTGCCTATCAGCAATACGGAACAGAATGTGTAAAACATTTTGTCGGCATGTGGTCGTTGGCTATCTATGATAAAGAAAATAAAAGATTGTTTTGTTCCCGCGACCGGTTTGGAATAAAACCTTTCTATTACATAAATGAAGGAACAAAATTTTATTTCGGATCCGAATACAAAACCTTAAAAGTTACTCCTGTTTTTAAGAATGAATTAAACCTTGACCAGGTTTCCCGAGGATTACAGCTTGGCTGGGTTTGTTATGAGGACGAAACATTTTTTTCTAAAATTAAATCACTGCCAGCAGCTACCAACTTGATTTATCAGGATGGAAATATCAAAATTGAAAAATACTGGGACATTGATACAGCAAAAACATTTTCCGGTTCTCTTGAAGAAAAGATTGAAAAGTTCAGATCGCTTTTTATTGACAGTATTAAAATGCACATGCGCGCCGATGTAGAGGTTGGTGGTTGTCTTAGCGGCGGACTTGATAGCTCTTCAATTTCATCTGCCGTTTCCGAATTGTTCAGGGAAACAAAATTTAAGACATTTACTATCTATTATGAAGGGCAAGATTCTGTAGACGAAAGGCCTTGGGTAAATGAAGTATTAAAGAAGTATCCTTCGCTTACCAATTTTACATATTCGCCTTCAGAAAAAGAAATAACAGAAGAGTTAGAAAAAATTATTTACCATGCCGATGTTCCTATGGCAGGCTCTTCACCCATATCGCAATATTTTGTTATGAAACTTGCTCACCAACATAAGATAAAGGTGTTATTAGACGGGCAGGGATCGGATGAATATCTTGCAGGCTACATGCATTCTTTTTACCGGCTTGTAGGTGGTTTAATCGGGAAATTAAATTTTATTGATGCAAGCCGAGAGTTTTATTCTCATGCTAAAACACAAAAGTATTCATTAACAAAATCCATTGATGCTCTTGGAAAAAGTGTATTGGCCGGAGTTAAAAATGAAAATTCTCTTTACCACATGGAGTATTTTAATTATTTTCCTTTTTTGTCAGAAAATAAAAAAGATAATTTTCAACTCGATGAAGTATCGGGCAGCAGGTTAAATAAATTTTTGTATCATCTTACTTTTTCAACTTCTCTTCCTTCTTTATTGCATTATGAGGACAGGAACTCCATGGCCTTTTCTATTGAATCACGCGTCCCCTTTCTTGATCATCGATTGGTTGAATTTGTTTTTTCATTAAATGACGCCGACAAATTCAGACTTGGAAATACAAAGTACATCTTACGGAAATCTCTTAAAGGTCTGGTTCCCGATACCATCCTGAATAGAAAAGATAAGAAAGGTTTTGTTACGCCGGGTGAAGTGAAATGGCTTAGAGGACCCTTGTCAAATCTTCTTGAAATCGATTATAGTAAAATTGATTTTATTTCTAAAAACAAAGCCGGAAAAATTATTGATGACTTTAAAGCCGGAAATAATAAGAATGCCAATCTTGTTTGGAGAATTGCTATTTTAAATTATTGGGTAAAGCTTAACCGGATTTAGTTGATATTTTTTTGTTAGAATTGAATCAGTCCAACGCTTGTTTGCTGGTTAACGTTGACGATAACAGTTGAAAAGCAGGTATCACTATAAATCGTGTCAGGATGAATGCAAACTGTATAAGTCCCTGCCGGAACACCACTAATCAAAAAACCACCGTTAATTCCAACATAAGTTGAATAGGTATCAACACCGGCAATGGCATAAGCAGTTGCTGAAAAAACAGGAGCAATAGAACCGGCAATACTTCCGTCAATTCCTGTTACTATGGCACGAATAACAGGCTTCAGATGAAATTTGCCATTCCCTTGTTCAACAATCGAACGGGAAGCATCAAAGTCGAGCTGAATAATATTTGTAACACCGGCAACTAAAAGTTTATGGATCTGTATTTTTAAACCACTTTGTGAACCGCTTGGTATGGTAAGGGGATAGGTAATACCGTTTTTTGTAACTGTATTGTTTGAGCCCAGTATCAAACGAATTTGCGAAACATTTCCGGCCGGAATAGAATCACTTGCAATAAGCGTATCCAATCCATTGGTGTATTGCAATAAATTATATCTTCCCGGTGCAGGTACTGCCATGGAAATCCATCCATTGGTTTGATCCGAATGCACTTCTACTCCAACAACGTCAACAATAACTGAGTCATACACAGCCGGAGCATCTGTAAGCCTTACTTGAAGAAAGGTCGATGGTGTTAATGTTGTTGAAGTTTGATCCTCTGTTGTATCTTTTGAACAGGAAAAAATGGAGGCGAAAGCAATTGCGAGGAGTAATATGTGATTTTTCATTTTCGTAAATTAGTTAACGTAGACAAAGGTAAATGTTAAATACACCGAATTGTTACATAATTATGCGCGGAACGCACAATTCATAATGTGTACAGGATTTGCTTAATTTCAGGCCTTATTGATGGGAAAATTTTTGAAAATATAATTGATACTATGACTTACGTAGGCCTATTGTGGGTATTTATAAAACCCCGTTGCGCCGGATTTGCAAAAACTACTTTTCGAATCCTTAAAAATTAATTAGCGCCTTACCATTACGCGACTTCAGAAGGACTAATTTGCAATTTCTTAAATTGGCCATCCCTCCTTAGACAAACTCATTTTCTGCTTTTTATGTGCTTGTTAGTTTAAGTTTCAGAGGGATGTGAACTGAAGGCGTTGCAACTATTAAATCATATTTATTCATTGCCATTAATTTAGAAAGACTTACTACCTTGCATGTAATTTAATTCTATTTCAAAACCTGACCCTATGAAAAATAATTTACTCTTAGTTATCACGATGCTCTTTATTTTATTTCTTTCACAAACATCTTTTGCGCAATGGCAAACTCATGGACCCTATGGAGGTTCCATACATTCATTAGCCGACCTCGGCTCCTATACATTTACCGGAACAAGCAATGGCGTATTCCGTACTTCCGACAACGGTAACAACTGGACAGCTGCCAATTCAGGTATTGAGAGAAAGTCTGTTGGCTGCTTAGCTGTTTTCGGTAACAATCTTTTTGCCGGTACTAATTACAATGGAATATTTATGTCTTCTGATTTTGGCATGACATGGGCACAAAGTAATACAGGTTTGCTCGATACAAATATCATTTCGCTCTTTTCAACACCCACCGGTTTGTTTGCCGGTACTTCTACAGGAGTTTTTTATTCTACAAACGGTCAGTCATGGACATTGGCAAACAATGGTATTCCTTCCACATATCCTATATATTCATTTGCTGTTTCAGACAGTATTGTATTCGGAGGAACATATGGGCTTGGACTCTATTCAACCACGGATAGCGGAGCAAACTGGACAAGTGTTGGAGGAGGATTTCCCGCTAACACATTTGTGTATGCATTGATCAGTGATACCACTACTCTGTTTGCAGGAACAAGTGACGGTGTTTACAAATCAATTAATGGTGGAAGTTCATGGTCGCCTGCTAATACAGGTTTTCCGTCTGGCATGTGGGCAAAATCTTTTGCCATTGACTCAGGATATATTTTTGCAGGAACATATTCGTCCGGTATATTGATCTCTTCAGACAGCGGCAACACGTGGACACAGGTAAACAATGGCTTACCGGATCTTCCGCTCGCCAATGGATTGCCAACAAATTACCCCTCCATGCAGGCAATAATAGCTTCAGGAACAAACATACTTGCAGCATCGAATTTTGGAATGTACCTGACATCAACTAACGGAGCTTCATGGATGGATTCAAACAACGGAATTCTTGCAACGAATGTTACTGCCATCTTTGCCAATGATTCTTTAGTGATTGCGGGAACAGATGGAACAGGAATTTATGTTTCAACTAATGCCGGTACTGACTGGCAAAGGGCAAACAATGGTTTAACTGATGTTCATGTATTGGCGGTTACCACAAATAAGTCATGGTCATTTAGCTCGGTTTTAAATACAAAAGTTTTCCGTTCTAATAATAATGGAAACATATGGACATCTGCAAGCAATGGTTTAGCCGCTTCGGTAAAATCATTCAAACCGGATAGCTTACGAATACTGGCATTAACACAAGGACAACAGTTTACGCCTCCTGCTATTTATGAAACAGTTGATAATGGATTGAACTGGACAACAATACCCGATCCGGCAATTGGTTATTTAAGCGCTATAGGATTGTTGAATCAAAATATTTATGCAGGTACCGATACCGGTCAGGTGTTTGTATCAAATACTAATGGTAGTTCGTGGCAAAATATTTCTTCTAATTTACCCTATGCAAGAATTGTAACCATTCTACCAATAAATACGGATACGATCTTTATCGGCACCGGGTCAATGGGGATATACTTTACAGTGAATAATGGCGGAAGCTGGACTGCTGCTAATACTGGAATCAATAATTTAAACATTACCGATATTCGTTTACAAGAAGATGTTTTATATGCAAGCACATTAGGTGGCGGCGTATTTTATTCTTTGAATTTGGGTTCTTCATGGACTGCACTCAATTCAGGACTTGATGATTTATTTGTTTCGGAGCTTGCTGGTGATGCCGTTAATCTTTACGCTGCAACCGATGCAGGAGTATACTCGAATATGGCTATTATAAACAGAGTTCAAAATGTCAGCAATAATTCTATGATTCTATATCCAAATCCTTCAACAGGAAAAATATATATTAAAAACCTACCCAATGAAAATTCTCAGCTAAAAATTTATAATGCAATCGGCGAAGTAGTTTATAAAAAGGAAAAAATCTCTGAAAGTAATTTCATTGTTGATTTATCATATCCGGCTGCAGGTATTTATTTTGTAGAAGTTTGGAGTGAAAAACAAACTTTCGTTTTGAAAATTATTTTGGAAAAGGAGTAATTGCCGGCATATAGTAATTTATGGTAATGCAGTAACTAAAATAAATACTGTCATTCATTTCTTTGTAACTTATTCTTCTCTGTATATTTTTTCTGCTACCAACATACTCTTCCGAATCAGGATTTACAGAATTATAAGATTAACAAGATTGAAATTACCAAATCCTGAAAATCCTATAATCCTGAAAATCCTGATTCAGACGATTTATAATTTCCTTGCATTTATTAAACAGCATTTATTACATCTTCTTTAATTCCTTCTTCGTTATTAGCAACCTTAAAAATCGCAATGCGCAAACTTTTGATTAATTACAAACGAATACTCTTAGGGCTTTTAGTCCTTTAACTCTGTATGGCTACAAACATGAACACCAACGAGATTTTTCTCACAGGTACTACTTCTATTTCCGACAATCCCGCCCAAATCTATACCATTAAATATGATTCCTTGGGGAATCAATTATGGGCAGCTTTATACGACTCTACCGCCACCAGAGGAATGGGATTGGCCATTGCAAACGATGGAAGTGTTTTCGTGGTTGGTCTTAACTGGTGGACGGTTTTGCATTACGGACAGAACATATCAACAAACGTACTTCCAATTTCAAAAACCAATTTCAATGTTTTTCCAAACCCTGCCAATTCTATTCTAAATATTGTACCCGATAAACCAATTACAAACGGCAGCATAAAATTGATAAACACCTTTGGAGAAATTGTTCTTGAGCAAAAAAATGTACGTGAGACCGTTTCATTTCAACTAGACATTTCAAAACTAGCAAACGGAATTTTCATAATTGAACTTTGCGGCAATGGGAGTAAATCCAGAGGTAGAAAAGTGAAAAATTAATTGACCTGTAATTAGCAATAAAAATAACACCTTCAAATAAAAGGGTGTGGGAAGTTGGGAATCTGCACATCTTCCCCGTCTTTTCTTTAAGTCCAAAAGCGATAGCGGTAAAGTTGGGGCCTAAAAATAAACCAACTTTTGTTCTTACAACTGACGATAAAAGTCCAATTCATCCCACAATTACATTTCATTGCTGTCAATGTACGAATAATGCAACTCTTTTTAATAGTTGTGTAAGTCCTTAGATAGAAATAGGTAGCACCTTTATATCGTAGTGCAAAATCAATTCATTAATTTAATAACCCTAAATGAAATCAAAAAGTATGAAAACAGAAATGGATTGGAATCAAGATATCCTAAGAATCACTATGGAAATAGATCAAAAGTTTCCTGAATTGACTAAATATATTAATGAAATACCGGTAAAAATTCCGGAGAAAGATAATAAGAGAATAAATACTAAAAACCTGGAGGATTACTATTTCTCTTTAGTGGATATTGTAAATAACTATTCTAAAACACATATAGGCAAGAAAACGATAAAAACATAAAGATGAAAACATTTCCGGCATATCCGCTTTATCCACCTTCAGAAGACATCTACAACCGAGGAGAAAAAGAAATGGATGTAAACCCTGAAGATCCCTCTAAAAACAAAATACCAAACGAAGAGGAAGGAACATTAAACGAAAAGAATTTTAAGGATGATAAGTCCGGCGATGATTTAGATGTTCCGGGATCAGAATTAGATGACCAACAAGAAATAGTTGGCAGTGAGGATGAAGAAAACAATTACTATAGTCTGGGTGGAGATAATCATAATGATTTAGAAGAAGATAAGGGATAACAAGTAAACTAAATACAGCAATGAAAATTCAATTTAATACTGACAAAACAATTAATGGAGATGAAAGGCATCAAACATTTTTCACTTCTCAAATTGCTGAAGCTCTAAAAAGATACCAATCACATATTACAAGAATAGAAGTTCATCTATCGGACCAAAATGGGAAAAAAGAAGGAATGAATGATATACGATGTTTACTGGAAACCAGACTTGAAGGCAGACAACCAATTGCTGTTTCATGCCTGGAGGAAACAGTTGAACTAGCTGTATCAGGTGCTATTGATAAATTAAAAACCTCTTTAGATACAATTCTTGAACGAATTGCAAATCACTAAAAGTATGTTCTCAAGGATTTCAAAAACAGCAAGACAAAACTAAAGCTATGAAAACAAAAAAAATTAAAACAGAAATGGAAACAAAAGAAACAATCAATAAGGAACTTATGAAATTGGAGCCCATATTTTCAAAATTAGGAAATGTATACTTAACAAGAAATAAAATTCAAAAGCAATGAAAAATATTACAGCAATACCTTTGCAAAAAGAAAACATTGAAAATAAGCTAAATGATTCGGGCAGTCAGCAAAACGATATCGGGCTTAATCAACAATTAATACAAAACAACTTTACCGGGAAGGAAGATAATTCAGAAATTCCGACTGAAACTTCAGAAGAGGGGGAAATAGAACGGACTATTCAAAGAAGACCCCAATTTCGATTTAATGAAAATAATAAAAGGAGATTTTCATGAATTTTTTCGTTTGTAAACATGCCTATATCAGTGATTTATTTGAAGGTAAAAATGAAGGTAAAATGATCGTAAAAATTTAGTACTAACAATAAAAATAAATATTATGAAAATACTAATTGTATTAACTTCTCATGCTTCCTTGGGAAATACAGGTGAAAAAACCGGTTTTTGGATAGAAGAATTTGCAGCACCATATTATATTTTGGCCGACGCCGGTGCTGAAATCACTATTGCATCTCCAAAAGGTGGTCAGCCACCGGTTGATCCTAAAAGTGAATTGGCAGATGCTCAAACGTCCTCAACGGAGAGATTTTATAAAGACAATGCACTAATTGATAAAGTAGCGCACTCTAAAAAACTGAGTGATGTAAAACATGATGATTATGATGCTGTTTTTTATCCCGGAGGCCACGGGCCACTATGGGATTTAGCAACCGATAAAACCTCAATTAATTTAATAGAACAGTTTTACAATCATCAAAAGCCAGTTGCTTTCGTGTGTCATGCACCTGCCGCTTTAATTAATACGAAAGCAGAAAATGGTGCGCCATTGGTAAAAGGGAAGCATTTAACCGGCTTTTCAAATACAGAAGAAGAAGCTGTTAAACTGACTAAAGTAGTTCCTTTTCTGTTGGAAGATGAACTTAAAAACCATGGTGCCCATTATACTAAAGGTAATGATTGGGCACCTTATGTAAAACAAGATGGGCTATTAATCACCGGACAAAATCCTGCTTCATCCGAAGCTGCTGCTAAACTGCTTTTAAAAGTGCTTAAAGGAGAAAAGCAACATGCATGATACACATTATTAAGAAGTGAATTTACTATCTGATTCAGTAACGCAAGAAACTTTAAGTTCATCTATAATAATATTACCCTGCAAACATTGTAAGCCAGCTAAAGAATCTGCTGATGTGGAAGTTGTACGACCACCGAGTCCGGGCAATACACAAATTTGGATAGAGGGTAACCGGGTTTTGAATTGCCGGACACCTATTTATGAGATCAGGGAAAGCTATTGGTCATTACCCTATTGCATTCGTGCATTCGTGCATTCGTACCCGGGTATTAAAAAACAAAAAGATGAGGCTATTAATGAGTATGAGGTCGTTGGCATTTATCTATATTATTCCTAACAGTTATTCTTCGTTTAAGAGAATATTGCACAAATAAATATCACCATAGCAAAACTTTATTGCAACGAAAATTCTTTTATCTTTTTACCTGCGAGTACTGCTTCAGCCATTATGTAACAATTGTGTTTCTATTCCTGACAGGATACAAGCTTTTGATGAATGATTGGAGAGGCTATGTAATTGCAGGGTTTGCTTTAGTATGGATTGCTAATATATACATGAGTTTTTTCGGCTTTTTAAGGCAGAACATTAAAAAAGAAATTACAGAAATTAAATACATGGAGAATAATTCTGCTGACACATTGAGTAAAATTGAAAAAAATAGTGCTCACAAACAATAAATAAAAATTAAAAGATTCGGGAACAACAGATTTTCTTACAGGCATCATGGAACAGCACGAAACAACAGCATGGATATTGAGAAGATACTTGAGCTAAAAATCATTCGAACTACTACAATTAATTTTTAATGTCCCTTCTGAGCTTTTAAGTATGAGAATCAGTATATGTTGTGATTTTCACATTGTGCTCCACTCCATCATCTGTGAGGGTGATCATCTTATCTTCTTGCCCTATTCCATCAACGGTAACAATCATTTCACCCGCGCTGTTTGTTTGTGTTACCACAATATGATAGACCGAATTCTTATAGCGGTAATGTACGGTAAACGATTCCCACTCATGAGGAATACATGGCACGAGTTTTAGTCTGTTACCTTCTTGCTGCAATCCAAGAAAAGATTCTGTGATAAGCCTGTACATCCAACCGGCAGAACCGGTGTACCAAGTCCAACCGCCACGTCCTGCATGTGGTGCGCGTGCATATACATCTGCCGCTATCACATACGGTTCCACTTTGTAAACAGCAATTTCTTCCGCAGTTTTTCCGTGGTTGATCGGATTGATCATATTCAACAACTCCCACACTCTTTTAGTATCACCAAGTTTGGCAAAAGCCATTGTCAACCAAATGGCTCCATGGGTGTACTGCCCTCCATTCTCCCTGACGCCCGGTACATAACCTTTAATGTATCCGGGGTTTAAATCTGATTTGTCAAACGGTGGTTCCAATAGTTGAATAATCTGTGTATCTTTTTGTACAAGATTTTTGTATGCTGATTCCATAGCGGTATGTGCGCGATTCGAATTTCCTGCCTCTGATAAAACAGACCAGCTTTGCGCAATGGAATCAATTTTACATTCTTCACTGACGGAAGATCCTAGTGGAGCGCCGTCATCAAACCATGCTCGTTTATACCATTGTCCATCCCACGCATGCTTATCAATGTTTTCCTTTAATTGCTGCGCTTGCTTTTTACATTCATCAGCAAATACCGAATCGTTATATAAACGTGCAACCGGTTCGAACCGGATTAAAATGTCGTAAAGAAAAAATGCCATCCATACACTTTCACCTTTTTCTTTGTTACCTACTTTATCATAACCATCGTTCCAATCTCCTGTACCAATTAATGGTAAGCCATGTTCGCCATAATTGAATCCATGTTTGATTGCAAGTAAACAATGGTCGTAAAGTTTAGCAGATGCAATTGATTTTATGGGTGTATTATAATAAGACTCCTCCCCCTGATTTAATTGTCTTCCTTCGATGAAAATTACGGGTTCATTAAGTATAGTGGCGTCACCTGATTTTAAAACATAAAGAGAAGTCGCAAAAGGCAACCAAAGGAAATCATCTGAGCAACGTGTACGAATACCATTACCCATTGGCGGATGCCACCAATGCTGCACATCACCTTCTTTAAACTGCCGTGAGGCAGAGAGCAGAATTTGTTTACGAGCGAGCTGCGGAGCTACATGAAGCAGCGATAATACATCCTGCAACTGATCCCTGAACCCAAAAGCACCTCCTGACTGATAATATCCGCTGCGGCCCCAAAGCCGTGATGAAAGTGTTTGATAGGTGAGCCAGCCGTTCGCTATTATATTGATGGCTGCATCCGGAGTTTCTACCTGCAAAGCGCCAACCGTGTGCTTCCAATGTTTTTTTACTTTTTCTAATGAATTGGATGCTGCCTCTCCTCCTCTGAATTGCTTTGCAATTGAACTGGCATCATGGGAGTCTTTTCCTGCACCCAATCTGAAAATAATTTCCCTTTCTTCACCATCCGCCAAATCAAACGGAACCTGGATTGCCGCGCATGGATCTAATGCGAGACCTATCTTCCCTGATAGTTTTTGTCGTGACATTGCATCGGGGTTTTGCAAGGTACCGTTGCGACCAATAAATTCGGCACGATCAGCTGTAAATGTTTTTTTAAGATTGTCAACATCAAAAAATGCAATGCGATTATTAAATTCAGTGTTGTAGGAATTTTTTGCAAAGATTGCACCGCTGTCAGGATCAATTTCTGTGTGAATGTGCATGATGGTTTTCGGTCTGTTATTATCCAGAACCCATTCTATATATCCGGTAGCCGATAGCTTGCGTTGCCTGCCGGACTGATTACGAATTTTTAGTACATTAAATTTAACAGCTGCTTCCAAATCAACAAACACAGTCATTTCAGAATAGATTCCATCTTCGATATGTTCGAATACGCTATAACCAAATCCGTGACGTGTAATATAGGGTGTTTGACCGCCTGAAGGAAGTAGTGTAACGGACCAGAAATGTCCACTTTCATAATCACGGATGTAAAATGCTTCTCCGCCTTTGTCGCTTACAGGATCATTCTTCCATGGTGTGAGGCGTAATTCATGCGCATTCTCAGTCCATGTATATGCAGTTCCACTTTCTGAAATAACAGTTCCGAAATCCGGATTTGCAATTACATTTACCCATGGAGCCGGAGTTTTGTTTTTGTCATCAACAACAATAACATATTCGCTTCCGTCCGCGGAGAACCCTCCTATTCCGTTATAAAAGATTAAATCTTTTGGAAGTTCAATGGGTGTCAGCGAAGACTTGTTTGTTTGTTCCGGTGTGATGTACGGAACGATTACCTTTGGAAGTTGTTTGCGTTTAATGTGATCCGCTAATGTTCCGCCATTATCAGAGATATTAATACGTGCTACGGTTTGAAATAATATTCTATCCTCATTTGATATCTGATCGGAAGCTCTTACAAAAACACCTCCGGGTCGATCCTTGTATTCGACAGGAATGAGAGCCTCTATTTCATTTTGAAAATCTTGCCTGTACACATTATGCTCTTCGTTCCAGATTACTAAATCAACTGCGAGTCCTTTTAGCCGCCAGTAAGCGTGTGCTTGTACAAGTTGCTTTACCAATTGTATGTTGGCCTGATCTTCAATTTTCAAAAGAACTATAGGTAAGTCTCCTGAAATGGAATAGCCCCATAATCCTGACTGTCCGCGATGATTACTGATAAGAATAGCAGGGTCCGCACGAAAAGCGGAATTAATAAACAATATTGAACTTGCAAGTCGTTCATATAATTGTGCATCTCCTTCGGAAGCATTAATCTGTCTTAGTACCACCTGGCTATGTGTCCAGGCTAATTCAAACACGCGATCCTGGTGATGTTTATCCTGGTATTTATCAATCAGGTTTTGACACACTGCCTTTGTTTCACCAATGCCTGTTATCATTTCAACCATAACTGCCTCTTCGGGTTCAAGAATTATTTTATATCGGATTGCAACAATCGGATCTAATACTGATCCTTGATTTCCGGAAAGCGGACCCGGCTTATTCATAACTTGCGGATTCACGATGTCATTGCCGCGACCGATAAATTCCATCCGGTCTGTCTCATAGGATATTTCATCCGGAACTTTTCCATGCATGGTCATCAGATGAAACATCCACGGTGGCTTCTCCTCGGCTGATCGGGGTCTGCGTGTACAAATAATTGCATGCTGTGGCGCGAGTATTTCTGTTTGTATAAAAAGATTACTGAATGCGGGTTGCATCATATCTGAAGCAGCAGGAGCGAGCACTACTTCGGAATAACTTGTAACCTCAATAATTCTACGGATAGAAGAACAATTGGAGATGCGAACTCTCCGCATTTCTATATCATCTTCCGGAGATACTACAATTTCAGTATGTGTTTCCATTCCGTTATTGGTAGAACGAAAGTCAATCCGACCTTGTGAAAATGCGGCTTCGTATTTTTCACTTTTTTGCAGTGTTGGCTGATGCGTATTGGACCAGTACTTCCCGCTTTTCAAATCACGTATATAACAAAATGTTCCCCAATTGTCACATGTGCCATCTTCGCGCCAGCGGCTAACAGCAAGGTCCTTCCAGCGACTGTAACCTCCGCCTGCATTAGTTACCATGACGTGATACCTTCCATTTGACAGTAATTGCACAGCAGGTAAAGGTGTATTTGGAGTATTGATTACTCTTATTTCTGCTCCAACCTCTACATAATTGATATCGGCAATATCGGTGGTATGCGCATAAAATGCTGTCGCTTTTGGAACACGTTCCTGCAACAATAAAAGTGCTGCCTTGAATTGTGGTTCCGCTTCAAATAATTTTTGCATCGGTTTATCAAGCAGTAAATATGCGAATGACAATAAGTTCATCCCTTGGTGATGCGCCATGAATGAATAAACAATAGCGCTTGATTGTCCGCGTTGTAAACGTGATGGTGTATAGTCAATGGCTTCATACAATCCATATCGTCCTTCAAATTTATTTTCGGAAAGGAGCTGTAAATTTTTACATGCTTTTTGCGGCTCCACCATCAGGGCAAGAACCGAGGCATAAGGAGCAATAACTGAATCTTCTTCAAGGCCGCGCTTCAATCCCAATCCGGGTGCGCCAAACGCACGGTATTGATATTGGGAGCTGGCATTTATCATATTGAAACCGGATTCCGATATTCCCCAGGGTAACCCTTTTTGTTTCCCATAATCAATTTGCCATTGAACGGCTGCTTTATAGGTTTGGTCAAGCAGTGTATTTTCATAAGTAGGCATAACTAAAAGAGGCATCAGGTATTCGAACATAGAACCACTCCACGATAGTAGTATTGGTTCGCCTTCTACTTTTGTCAGCAAACGTCCCAATGCAAACCAGCTCTCTTCAGGCAATTTTCCTTGCGCAATACCAATAAAAATTACAAACCTAGCTTCAGATGCAAGCAAGTCATAAAAACTTGCATCTACTTGATGTTCCTGCACATTATAGCCAATGGTAAACAGATTGCTTGATTTATCATACAGGAAATCCCATTCCATTTCTGATAAACTATTGCAGTGTTGCGCAAGATTTTCGACTGAATAAATTCGATCTTCAGCAATACGAATTGACTCCGCTAACGAAGCTTTAAACGATTGTATCCATTCTCCATCATTGCCAATATTATTTTCGGGTGGCTGACGGTTCACTTCAACCTGAAATTCCTTTGCTGCTTTTAATATCTCAACCAATGTTACATTTTCACTCAGAGGGATATAATTTGAAAATTTAGCAGGAACGGCAGATAATAAAAACCAGGGGGAAAACAATTGAATGTCTTTATTCAGATTCTCTATTTGATTATACAATGTTTGCTTCCACCAATATGTTTCGCTCGCCGGATCGTTATTTAGTTCTTTAAAAGCAGACAGGAAGCTTATTTTCAATTTCTCAATGTGAAACTTCATATCGGCAGGTGTTATTAATCCAGCGTCAAAGACTGCTTCTAAATCACTTTTGAATTGGTTCAGCAACTCGCCGTCCCTTTCTTCCAATGTGTCGGATAGAACATGAAACGTGTCCCGAAGCCCTTCAAATAATTTCAGACAAGTTATTTTTTGATTAGGTATTGCAAGCAAACCTTGTTTCAATATCAGCAAATGCCCGGCGAGATTTCCGCTGTCAACGGTCGAAATATATTTTGGAAGTAACGGATTCAATGATTGCGTATCGTACCAATTGTAGAAATGCCCTCTATACCGCTCCATTTTTTTCATCGTGCTTATCGTTTTCGTTGTTCGTTCAATAAGCTGTGAAACCGTTAAGTAACCAAATTCGCAGGCGGATAAATTCGCAAGTAATGAAAGTCCAATGTTGGTAGGAGATGTACGATGTGCTATGAGTTCCAACGGTTGTTCCTGGTAATTATCCGGCGGCAACCAATTGTCTTCCGCTTCAACAAACCGCTCGAAGTAACTAAAAGTTTTTCGCGCAAGTTTTCTTAGAAAAATATTTTGCTCCTTAGTAAGCAGAGAAACTTTTTTCGCCAATGGTTTGCTTAGCCACCACGTTGCAAAAGGAGTAAAGAACCAAAGTAGCAGGATGGGACTTGCTATGTTTAATTTGACCGGGGAATAAATAGTCAGGTAGATAAATACAACTAAAGAAAGAAATGGCTCAATCCACATGGAAGAATACGATGCGGATAAATTTGTTTTAATAGTGTTTTCTTCATTCTCAGAGGGATTCCATTCTAAAAGTCTTTTCCCGGTAACCAGCATTCTCCATAGCGTACGTGTTATTGCCAATACATTGGAAAATGCTTCGTAAGGAAGACAGATAATTTTAAAAAAAGTTTTTTTGAAGATGTCAGCAATGTTGAGGACGGAATTTTTAATGTGGTGACTAAAGATGACATCTTTCGGTTTATTGATTGTATCCCAAAATGAAGTGATGATAATCGGAAAAATAATAATCACAAAAATTGCAATGGTCCAGAACAAGGAAGAAGGTAAGACAATCCAACCCATTAACATAAACAAAGTAAGTGCTACAGGAACCAGGCTTCGTCGGATATTGTCAAATATTTTCCAGCGTGATAATGCTGAAATCGGATTTTTATGCCAATGTCTTTTTGCATCAGGTACCAAAGGTAAAAACCCGGAAAAAATCTGCCAGTCTCCACGAATCCACCGCGAGAACCTTTTCATATCGGCACGATAGCTTGTCGGATATTTTTCAAACAATTGCACATCGCTAAGCAATCCGGACCGTATATAGCAACCTTCGAGGAGGTCATGACTTAGAATGGCATTTTCCGGGAATCTTTCTTCAAGAACTTTTTTAAAAATGTCCACTTCGTAAATTCCTTTGCCGATAAAAGAACCTTCAGCAAATAAATCCTGGTACACATCTGAAGATGCTCGGGTGTAAGGATCAATACCCGGCTCATTTCCATGAATCCGGGTATAATGCGAACTTGCTGCATCCGGCAAGCTAATGGTAACTCTTGGTTGAAGAATGCCATACCCTTTTGTTACCCGTTTCCTTTTTTCATCATACCATGGATGATTTAATGGATGAGCCATCGTTCCTATTAACTTCCATGCTGAGCCAAGCGGCAGTTGTGTATCTCGATCGAGGGTAATCACATATTTAACCTGTGGAAAAATGGATTGGTCACCTATGATGAGTGAAAACCGTTCATGTGAACTTCCGCGCAATAATGAATTCAGTTCAGAAATCTTTCCGCGCTTTCTCTCGTAACCCATCCATACATTTTCCAGGGGATTCCAATGCCGCGGGCGATGAAAAAGAAAAAACAAATCTTTTCTTTCCCTTCCATATTTTTTATTTAGCTCTTCGATTCTTTTTTCCGCTAAATTTAAAAGTGTTTTGTCTTGAGGAAGTGTTTCTTTCGCAGCATCCGTAAAATCTGTCAGTAGGCCAAAATGCAAATTGTCGTTTCTGTTTGCAAGGAACCGGATTTCTAATGCCTCGATTAAGTTTTCTATTTCCTCTTCCACTGTCAGTATTACAGGTATAACAACTAATGTTCGGAAATTTGCGGGGATTTTTTTTGAGAAATCCATTCTTGGCAACAAATGCGGCCTAACCAACAACGTAGAAAAAAAATTAACGATGGATATGGCAAGCTGACTTACACATAGCAATGAAAGAATAGCAATAGAAAACAGCAGCCAGATATTTTTTGTGTCAGTGTATGCTCTTACTAAAATACCAGCGCTGACAGCAAGCGTGATTACAAAAATAGAAGTAAGATACACCTTGAAAGAATTTCGTTGCAACAGGTACCTGAATTTTTGAATACCGGACACATGCATCCTTGCCAGTTTTTTTGTTTGTATTACTCCGCGCCCAATCAGGTAGTAACCCACATGTGCTGTGCGATTATCGCCATCGCTGCGAAGTGCATTTTCTTCTGCTAATTTAATGGCGATGCGTGCAACTTCATATTCAGATGATTCACCCTTCTTTGCAATATGTTCCACGACATGACGGTATCTGTCGCGCGTAGAGAAATCCATGGAGCCATAAATTCCTTCGTTATCTTTACGAAGCGTTTGCTCAACGATGCTAAGTGTTTCAACAAATTCACGCCAATCCATTGCGCCAAGCAAACGAAGACTTCCAATACTGTTGCTCATGGAAACCTGATCGGCAGCTTGCTTTTGATTTTCTGAATTTACCAATTCCAGACTCGTCAATCCGATTTCTGATAATTGCCTTTCTATCCAATTAAGAGCCATTGCCAGGTCAGAGCCTTTTCCGCGAAGTTGCCGGATTAATTCAGAAACATAAGCACTTGACATGGGAGGATTGGATCGCGCCATGTCAGCAATTACCAATATCAGATTTTTGGGATTTTTCTCTGCTGTCTCAATTATCTGAGCACCCCAATAATCAGCAAGATTTCTATCCACCCTGTCAATAGCAATACGGCTTGCAACACGTCTTAGATTTTCGATCAGTGCCAGACGAAGCATAATTGGTATTGCCCATAATTCACCAAGCTGTAAATTGGTAATGGTTTGATATGCTTTTACAAAACTGCTCAAGCTCTCGATGTCAATTCTTCCATCACTATGAGATATTATCTGGAGAACAATGTCATAAATACGCGTCAAACCCGAGGATTCATTGTCTGCAAGTTGAGGCAGATCTTCACTATACCCTTTTGGAAAATGTTTTTTTGCAATGCGTATATGCTCTTCTATAAGGTAGAAATTATCTATCAGCCATTCTGCAGCAGGTGCAATCTGATTTCTGCTTTTTATTGAATCGGTGATTAGTTTGCGTACTCTGTGCAAAACAATTTCATTATTTGCAAGCCGTCTAAGCAAATGATCACGCGATGGTTTCGTACTGAGTTTATGAGTTCCGGCAAGAGTTTTTCCAAAGCGCTCCATTTGATCGGAACTGAATAACTCCGCCCTCAGTGGTTCCTCGTGCAAGTAATTTTGATTCGTGCTATTGGTTTGAAAAAATTCCCTCATATTGGATATGAGTTCATCTGCCTTTGGAATCAATTTCATACTGTCTGTCCTTTAATTTCTAAAGCACCATTAACAATGTCCTGGGCTTCTACAATAATTTGCTTCAAATGATCTTTTCCGGAAAAACTTTCCGCATAGATTTTATAAATATCTTCTGTTCCTGAAGGGCGTGCTGCAAACCATCCGTTTTCCGTGACCACTTTCATACCTCCTATAGAAGCATTGTTTGCAGGAGCATTCGTTAAAATATTTTCAATTTTTTCTCCAGCAAGGTATTTGTGTTTTATCTGTTCAGCAGATAGTTTTTTCAATTTTTCCTTTTGTTCCGGTGTTGCTTTTGCTTCAATGCGGGCATAAAATGGTTCTCCAAATTCCTGTGTGATTGCTTTGTCAAATGAGATTCTTTTTATGTTCCTAAGATCTTCTTCAAGCAGTTCGTTTGCTTTTTTTTCAATCCAATTAGTAACAACGGTACCTGCCGGTCCACCGTTCGGAGGATTGTATTTAAAGCCACCATCATCCGTTGGATTGTGCGAAGGCGTTATAACGATACCGTCAGCCAAACCTGTTTTGCGTCCTTGATTATATTTTAGAATAGCGTGAGAAATAACAGGCGTGGGTGTGTATTCATCGTGTTCTGCAATCATTACATCAACTTTGTTTGCAGCAAGTACTTCCATCGTAGTTGCAAAAGCAGGTGCTGAAAGAGCGTGTGTATCAAAACCAAGATATATGGGTCCATCAATTTTTTGCTCTGTGCGGTAAAGACAAATTGCTTGTGTGATGGCAAGAATATGATTTTCGTTAAAAGAATTTTTGAATGAGGAACCGCGATGACCTGAAGCGCCGAATGCAACTCGCTGTTCCGCAAAGGAAGCATCAGGTATTCCTGTGTAATAGGCCGTAACAAGTTTTGGAATATTTACCAGCATGTTTTGTTCTGCCTTCTTTCCTGCTAAAGGAGATATGTTCATCGTAGTTTTGGTTTTTGACTGCTTTCAAGTTCAGTACACATTTCTGAGGTGGTGATTATTCATTTTAATAAAGCAATTGCCATTCCTACATCATTTGCAAAACTCCCTCCGAGCTGACCTGTTGTAGTTTCAACTCCGGGAGTTACGCCTCGATCAGAATGTCGGGGAGCCTTTCTTCCCCATTGCCAAAACTTTTTATTTTCATCCCGCGATATAGTATAACCTGTGAGATGAAACAAGCCATAAAACAACATTGAACCATTACCTGCACACAAAACAAAACGATCACGACTGAACCAATCCGGATTTTCCGGATTATGGTGCAAAAGTTTTGTCCGGAGTTTGAATGCCATTGGGGCAACCCATAAAGATAAACCCGTATGTTCGTTGTTCACTTTTTGCCATCTTCAAATAAATTCAAAAAGGATATTCCTTTTAAAATGATGCGCATACTTACAGCGCCTTGATGAATGAGAAAATAAATATTCTCATCAATATAAGTGCTCCATGTTATCATAGATCCTGTAATTTTAAAAAATATCATTGTATTACATGACCTTCACATTTTAAATCCGGGCATACATGTAAAATTCATGATTTTCATGCCAAGAATGGTTACATAATTTTTGATAAAAGTTACATAATTCACACAACCAACAAACACCTCTTTCTTTATACACAAAATTCGCTCATCAGCGCCGATAAAGCATTTATTCTAAATCGATAAGTTTTTCATCTAATTTAAGAAGTACAAATGTGAAAATCATGAAACAAATAATCAAGAATGTACAACGCTTTTTATTTATTTTTAGATCTAAAACCGGAAGCTAGTCACAAAGTTTTTCATTATTCTTTTTTGTATTATAGACTAATATTTATCATTTTTATACTATGGAATCCAACGGGCTTGCTAACATAAAATCCAAACTTGAAGATGCTGTTTTTGAAGAGCAGTTAAAATTAAACAAGATTGAGAGTCTATTACGTAAATTTATACCTTCTTATCGGACTTATATTTATTTGAGAATTGGATTCTTTAGTTTGATTATTTTAGTATCAATGTGCTCCTACGATTATCGTTTATTCTTCGGAGAACACCCTTTACTTTTCTTTTTATTTCTTCTCTTGTATTTTTCTGCGGGCATTTACGGTCGTAGTATCTATAATCGAATAGAAAACATGACAGTCCCTTTAGAATTATTACAACATCAAATATTATCACTTAAGGAAGAGATAAATTTAATTAGTAGTGAAGAAGCAAATAGATATTCCGGTAATAAGGAAAAAGAGCTGAACAAAAACATCAGAATTGATTCCCTGCAAAAAACTGATAAAAAGGAAATAATTCTAAATAAATTGAAAAGATTAAAAAGTATTATAGAAAATAAAAAGGAATCTCTTTCTGAAAAAAAGGAAGTGATTATGGGCTTGATGGAACAACTATGTATTGATAAAGCAGAAGCACTATCTGCATTAGAAATTTACAAGCAGAACTTTAATGAAGATTTTATTGAAAAATTAAAATCTTTAACAACAAGCTACCATACTATTAAAGATTTGGTTTTCCCTTTTATAGAGCTTGAAATTATTGAGAGTAAATACCCTCATAATAAAATTATTCATAATAGGAAAATTGCGGCTTTTTAAAGGGCTTTTCACTTCAGCCTAATTTGCCGTTGTAAAGGATTGCCAAAATACTTTCCCTTGATATGTGTGATTTCTAATCTCCCAATCAAGGCTCATCATTTTGCAATTTGAATGAATGTTGATGCAGTGACAAAATTCATTGATCCCCGCTTAGTTTAATCCGGCCCTGTTCGAAAGAATTTTTAGCGAAGCAACTTTCTCTCTTATTACTGATCAAATTTATTTTGGGGGTTCCTGATCCTTCAATTAATTTGCAGTACAATTTGTGGCTTAGTCACGCAAAGAATTGTCTGATACAAAGAAGAAATTTATTGCTGGCGCCAGACTAAGCCGGACAGAGAAAAATTATTCTATTCTTTAACAAACCGAAATGCTTTCACACCAATGACCAGGAAATAAATTCCGCTTTCCAATTCTGATAAATCAATTTCCGATTGACCGGGATTCACATGACCAGTTACGGGATTACTTCCCAAAACAGAAAAGATTCTGTATTGTTGACTTCTTTGAATCCCTCGCAGGCGAATTCGATTCGTTGCCGGATTTGGATAAAGAATCATTTCCGGATTCGACACATCATTAATATCATTGAAAGTTATGGCCAGTCGTCCAACATACATATCTGAGTTACCGTTAGAATTTTCAAGGAATCCATCGAAAGGTACCGTAGAAGAAAAACTCCCTGCAACAAAACATTCATAAGAACTGTGTGACTCAACGCCTCGACCTGCATCGTCGCCGGGACCACCGGTTTGTTTTGCCCATACAAGGATTCCGTAATAACTGCAACGCAGAACAAATATATCCGATCCGCCATTGCTAATAAGTGTGTCCCCGGCTATAATTGACTGCCCGGTAAATTGTCCGGTCACATTTAATCCTTCAGAGACAGGATTTATATCGAATGAAATGTCATCGCCGTTACCACCATAACCGGTAATCCATCTTAGCCGGCCATTTGATGTAAGGAATTTTGCAATGTATCCGTCAAGTAAAGCATTGGCATGAATCGTTGTCGTATCAAATGTGAGGTCATTAGAAAACTGACCTGCTACATATACATCATTTTGTGCGTCAATACAGATTTTATTTCCTGCATCAAATTGTCCGATTCCTGTACCGGTATTTATCCATTGGACTATTCCTGATGTATCGTACTTAAGAACAAAAGCATCATCGACGCTGACTCCGTTAACAGTCGAGCCCAAGCTGTCGAAAGTAGCCGGTCCATTATAATATCCGGTAACATAAATATTCCCGCGATCATCTGAGACTACGCCGCCGCCATTATCGTCACCTGCGCCGCCACCGCGTCTGGCCCATAGCGTTTGTCCGTTCGAATTAAATTTTGCAATGAAGTAATCCCTTTGTCCGGAGGCTGTCATGATCCCGGTGCCGAAATCTATTGAGTATTGGAATGCGCCAATTAGAATAATATTCCCTAAATAATCCACTTCGACATCAGTACTAAAATCGGCACCGGAACCACCAAAGTACCGGGTTAAAAGGTGGTTTCCATTAGAATCGTATTTCAGTAGAACAATACTGCTGGAAGCGCCATGCACTGTATCGGGAGGAAAGATTGCCAGATCGCCGGATGAACATGCAACGTAAATATTTCCGGCGGCATCTGTGGTAACACCCATGCTATAGTCGCCATCGTTGTATGATCCGCCACCGCTTCTTGCCCAAAGAAGGTTTCCGACGGAATCGAATTTTGCAATAAAAATATCAGAATTACCACGGCTTGTCAATTTGTTCGCGCCGGTAAACAATGAATCATGGAAAACACCAATTACTATAGGGTTGTTGTTGGGATCAAGCGTAAGGTGCTTGGAAACATCGGCATTGTTATAGCCTGTCGTTGATACCCAGTTCCATTGCTGTGCATGCGACTGGTTTGTTAACGAAAGCAATGTTAAAATTAAAATGGTTATTGGTTTTTTCATAAAAAATATTGGCAGAATTTGTTTTAGTTGTATCAAAGATAGATCAGAAACTTAGAAGTTTTTTAAAAAATTCCACTATTTATTTGGAATATCGTTTAAATATTTTAAATTGCATAATATATTAACTGTATTATGGAAAACGAGAAAATTGTATTTATACCTATTAAACACAGCACAATGAAGACCCTTCAACAGCTCTTCAAATCAAAGGAGTTTTCAATAGATAGCTTTGATGTTTTCTTAAATCAGGTTATTAATTATGGACTGACAATCGAAGAGCTACATCGGGCAGGTAAAATTGATGCAAACATATTGGATGATATTACAAACGTAAACTTAATCAACAGTAAAGAAGTTTTTTTAAATTAGTTTTTTCGAATTGAAGAATTCTATTTTATTACTTGTGGTTGGCGGGATATTATTTGAACAAATGTTTATTTTTATTTTTGTGCTGAGGATATTCTGCCTGACCTCCGCAAGGCAGGCAAGTAATCCACTGTAAATCGGTCATCGTCTTTCAATACTTTCGCGATTTCCAAGTAGCCGGCTTCGACATACGAATCCCGATAGCTGTTTTTTGAGATTCAGTTTGAGTTCAAGTCCGCGTCTGCGACCGGACTCGGACTTCGGACTCAATACTGAATTCACCAGCTGCGACGGACTTTCCGATAATGCTGTCTCGAATTTGCTCTTCACCCACAATTAAAATACTAATGCGCTTCGACGGTTCCGATAGCTATCGGAATTTATCCGTTGTTTTTGTGTTGTGGATATTTATCCACTTTTAGTCGCTCACCGTCTTTCAATACTTCCGCCATTTCAAAGTACTTAGATTACATAATTTGTTATCATCGAAAATCAAGTTAGAACATGTTGGACAAATTTTACTTTCATAACCGCTTTGATGCCATGCTGCGAAGGATTTTCAAAATCCTTTGCCTTTATCAGGAAATCAGAATTGTAGCTGCATATATGCGGTTGCAGTCTGAAAAATCATTTCCGATATTGTTCGATCTTAAAACATAATAAAATATGGATTCACTAGATGGATTTTATGATGATGAAGGCAATGAATTAAATCCTGATTTAATTCCGAATCCTCAATTATGCATGAGCTGTAAGAAAAAGGATTGGGGTGGTATGGAAGAAATTCTTTGCAATCTAAACCGGCTTGATCAAAAAGACGATGATGATTTTATTTGTTATGCATATGAACGGTTCTAAAGAATAGTTGGCTGAAAATCCCTTTTATTTTTAAGTTCAGCAAAAATTTGTTCTGTTGAAGTTTCAATTATATCAAGCACTGAAGCAAACTCAAATGCAGATCCCCTTACTAATCCTTTCCGAAAAACTCGTTTTAGAAAATGGTCGAGTTGCGAACACACCTTACTCTAAAGGTGTCCTTGTAATGCTCAACCTCGTCAACGCTTTACAAGGGTCTGAAAAAAAGAAAGACGTCATTTCTGATGTCTTGTCTACGAGCGTTCTCCTTATTAATGAAAGTTGCATTCGGTTTTTAATTAGATAACATTGAACCATAGAAAATTTTAACAACTAAAAACTGAATGTCGATTTGGATATGAAAATTGCAACGTCAAAAAAAAATGGCTACCCTCACCATAGTTTTCGGGACTGATAGCCATTTTTGAGATTCAGTTCGAGTCCGCGTCTGCGACCGGACTCGGACTTCGAACTCAATACTGAATTTCCGCTCTCCTTCTTGTTGGAAGTTGCAGCCAGGTTTTAAATAGCATATTGAAAATCGTTTGCATTTCAACGATTTGAAAATATTCGGAAATGGAAATTCAATTAATTGCGACAGGGTGGGATAAAAAATAGAAAAAGGATAATACTCTTTAAAGAATCTCCTCACCACCTTCTCCCTCTCAAAAACCACTTCCACAAAATAAACTCTCGCAGCCTGTTGCTTAACACCAATAATGGCTATCTATATTAGTATTTATGAACCAATATGATTCGGCCGATTTATATATTTCAACTTTATTTTTATTGATCCCTTGGTATTCTTAAATATTGTCTTAGATTTGTATAAGTAAAGCTTTTATCCTTTCACACAAATGAAACGCGCTCGATTTCTTATTTTGACTTTGTAATATTTCGCCCTCGCTTCATGTACTTAAAAAAACATTAAGCAATGATTACAGTATTTCTTTTTCCTTATCTGACCTGCATTTTTATATCTCGTTTATTTCTGAGTACAAAGATTTATGAATTTGGCAAACATATTCATGCCATCGTCAACTGCAAATTAGCTGCAGTAAATGATTCCGAATTTATTATAAATGTAATACACAACGAATATGAAAAAATATATACTTGCTATTATTTTGTTCTCTGCAATTGGTTTTGCATCAGCGCAAACTCCTAACACATGGATTTCAAAGAGTAGTTTTGGTGGAACTGCTCGTTCATATGCTACCGGTTTTAGCATTGGTAATAAAGGATACATAGGATTGGGATACGATGGAACACATAAGGAAGATTTTTGGGAATACGATCCTGCGACAGATGTTTGGTCACAAAAATCCAACTTTGGCGGAGGCCCGCGTGCAGGTGCTGTTGGTTTTAGTATCGGTAATAAAGGATACGTTGGAACTGGTTATCACACGAGTTATAATAATGATTTCTGGGAATACAATCCGGTTAATAATACATGGGTACAAAAAAATAATTTTGGTGGAAGCGGTCGAAATTTGGCAGTCGGATTCTGTATTGGAAACAAAGGATATATTGGTACCGGACAAACTGCTTCTGCTTATCTGAATGATTTTTGGGAATACAATCCTTCACTGGATAGTTGGACTCAAAAATTACCCTTCGCAGGGGCCGGTCGCTTTGCTGCAGTTGGTTTTGGAATTGGATCAAAAGGATATCTTGGCACAGGATGGACTTCCGGTGCTAGTCAAGATTTCTGGGAATACGATCCAGGTTCTGATACTTGGCTGCAAAAAGCTAATTTTGGTGGTGGCAGTCGAGAGTATGCAAGTGGATTTAGTATTTTTAATAAAGGATATATTGGAGTCGGGTATCAAAGTGGATTACCCTGTAATGATTTTTGGGAATACGATCCCGGTACAAATACTTGGATGCAAAAAGCTACCCTTGGCAGTGCAAATGAAAAGCGGTACATTTCTGCAGGCTTTAGTATTGCTAATAAAGGATATATAGGAACCGGAACCAATGCAGTAAACTTATTTCAGGATTTCTGGGAGTATACCCCTTCAAATAATATTATTACAAATGCAATTAGCGACTACGATTATTGTCCAGGTGATGTTTTTAATCTATCGTACACTGTTACCGGCACATTTGGTATAACAAATATTTTCACTGCGCAACTGAGTGATGCGGCCGGTAGTTTTACAAACCCGGTTGTTATTGGAAACACAAGTAATACGTCCGGCGGAGTGATTAATGCAACCATTCCTTCGAATACTTCTCCGGGTGTAGGTTATCGAATTCGCATAATCAGCAGCGATCCCGTTTTGTCTAGTAGTGACAATGGAAGCAATATTACCATTTTTGCATCTCCCACTGCATCTGCATATTCAAACGCTCCAATATGTACCGGCACCACTCTTGATCTTTTTTCCAATGGTGGTGTTGATTATTACTGGACAGGACCCGGTTTTTCTTCTCTGCTTCAAAACCCAAGTATTACAACTGTTACCTCTGCAAATGAAGGTACATACAATGTTACTGTTTCAGAAATTCATAATGGAAATGTTTGGACGCCTAAAGCAAGCTTGAGTAATTCTTCACGGTTTCGTGCTGTAGGATTTAGCATAGGCGATAAAGGATACTTTGGAACCGGCTATAATGGAACAACTGTTCTGAATGATTTTTGGGAATACAATCCTCTAACGGATGCATGGACACAAAAAGCAAGTTTCCCCGGGAGCGCACGATTGGATGCTACAGGATTTTGCATCGGTAATAAAGGTTATATTGGACTGGGAGCCGATGGTTCTATCCTCTTCACAGATTTCTGGGAATATAATCCCTCGATGAATACTTGGACTCCAAAAACAAATTTTGGCGGTATTGCCCGAATAAGAGCTGTTGGTTTTGGTATTGGAGCAAAGGGATATATTGGAACGGGTGAGTCTGCAACAAATTATTTAAATGATTTTTGGGAATATGATCAGCTTACAAATGTATGGGTTCAAAAAGCAAATTTCGCCGGTCCTCCTCGCAGTACAGGAGTTGGTTTCAGCATCGGTTCGAAAGGATATCTTGGTACAGGCTGGAACGGTTCCACGCATCACAAAGATTTCTGGGAATACAATCCGGGTTCAGATACCTGGGTTCAAAAAGCTTTCTACGGTGGAATTGGAAGAGAGTATGCTGCAGCCTTTAGCATCGGCGACAAAGGATATATTGGTACAGGAGCAGATACTTACTTAAAAGATTTTTGGGAATATAATTCACTTACAGATATCTGGACAAAAAGAGCAGACTTTGGGGGTAGCGCGAGATATGGATCTTTTGGTTTTGCAATAGGTTCAAAAGGATATATTGGAGGCGGCAACGCCAGTGGTTCAATTATGAATGACTTTTGGGAATATTATCCTCCTGATAATGTCTGCAGCTCTAACGCTTCAACATTTGTTACAATAAATTCCTCTCCAACTATAATTATTGCTTCACAGACTGCTGCTTCCTGTCCTTCGAGTTTAGATGGTACAATTGATTTGGATGCTGTTGGTGGTACGCCTTCTTACCTTTTCACAGTTAACCAAACCTCCACATCAGATGGTGTATTTACAAATTTAACACCCGGAATATATACAGCCATTGTAACGGATGATAACGGTTGTACAGGTACATTGTCCATAACAATAAATTCAACAACTCCTCCTCTGATTTGTTCTGATGCATCTGTGAGTACAACTATTTGTCCGGGAACACCATTTACCGTAACTGCACATTACAGTGGTGGCATCGGACCTTATAGTTATTCATGGAATGATGGCGGTGCCGGAGGCGGACCTTATGGTAATACTCAAAGCGTCTCTGCAATTTTACCGGTTGGTCATTATACTTATAGTTGTACAATAACTGATGCTTGCGGACAGACATGTACATCGACCGTGGAATTTAAGATCTGTGCAACCTTTACAGGAAATTTTGCTACACTGAATTTGAAATTCTTTATTCAGGGTTATTACATTGGCGGAGGTGAAATGACACCGGTGTTAAATAACCAGGCTGCTATTGCAGGAAATACATATCCAAATATTACGGATGTTGATACAGTTAATATAGAATTGCACGATCCATCTTTTCCAAATGCATTAATTGATTGCGCAACCGGTATAGTTGATATTTATGGAAATTGTTCAGTTACCTTTCCTTCATTCGTAATCGGACAATCCTATTATGTTTCAATTTGTAACAGGAATATTTTACAAACGACAACTGCGAATCCGGTGGCTTTCAGTTCAGTTACCACCTATAATTTTACTACTGCTGCCAATAAAGCATTCGGTAGTGCAATGATTGATGTTGGGACACCGTTGGGTGAATCACCAACATGGGCATTCTACATTGGAGATTTGAATCACAATTGTTTGCTTGATGGTATTGATATGAACCTCTTAATTGATGATTTGGTAAATGGCGCCTACGGAAGTTTTGCTTCTGATTTAAATGGTGACGGCTTTGTTGATGCCAGTGATTATATAATACTCGATCAGAATGTTCAATTTTCTCCGATAAGTGGAGTAAACTGGTGTTGTGAATGTACAAGCGTAATTTGCGTTTCCCTCATCAATTGTCCTGACACCTGTCATATGGATACTTTATTTATCAATACTGGAATTGACCGTACAACGAATTTACCTTTAGATTCTCTCCGGGAAGACAGATTTTGGAAACTTATTTCAACGCCTTCCGGAACTCTTTCCACTCCACAAAATGCCTGGACGCTAAAGCCGAATGCCGGCTGGCATGCTCCTCTAGAAAATGAGTTTGGAAGCGATTGGATAGGAAACACCCCTTCTGCAAACGAATTTTCCCCTGCCGGAAATTATGTATATGAGTTTTATTTCTGTTTGCATGATACTGCCGGACTCTCACTGGACTTGAGTTTTCTTGCCGATAATACCGGAATTGTAAAATTAAATGGCGCTCAAATTCTTGCATCGATAAATGGACCCGGTGGAAACACAGGATTTAATAACCCCGCGTCTACAATAGTAAATGGGACATTTATTCCAAATTCAAAAAATGTACTTCGTGTGGAAATCCAAAATTCCGGCGGCGCATCCGGATTCAATATTGCCGGAAAAATTATCAGTGCCAATGGTTCAGTTGCATATCCGGGTTGTTGTTGCTCTGATTCTATTCCGATCGTTCAGTGCGGACAGGATATTACAATTTGTTATTCTGATAATACAGTTTATTTCGTCACTCCTGCTGTTACAGTTGATTCATGTTGTTTACCGGTAACCATTTCAAACGATGCACCTACTGTTTTCCCTGTAGGAACAACTGCTGTTACATGGACAGCTACTGATGCTTGTGGACGTATAGGTACTTGCGTTCAAAATGTAACGAAAAAGCCATCATTGAATATTCAAGTAAATCTTCCGATGACTGTATGCATTGGGAAGTTAAGGTCTGTTTCTTTTTCAATTGGTGGAACTACCGGATCTACATATTCCTGGTCAATCAATCCGGGAAACGTTACCGGAACCATCGATGCAAATACGGGGATGAATACATTTCCTTTATTTGGCGCCGGATCTTATACTCTTATAGTTGGTGATGGAAATGTTTTTGGTTGTTCGGAATCAATAACATTCAACATAGCAGAAATCTATTGTTTAGATACCTGTAACCTGGATACACTGTTTATCAATACAGGAATAGAACATGAAACTAATACGAATTTAAGTATTCCGCAACAAGACCGGTTCTGGAAAGTTATTTCAACACCGGCTGGAAGTCCTTCATTTCCGGGAGATGCCTGGACTATTTCACGCTATCCGGGTTGGCACTTGCCATTACAAAACGAACATGGGAGTGAATGGATAGGAAGTTCATCCACAGCAAATAATACTACTGCGGCCGGTGATTATGTATTTGAATTTTATTTCTGTTTAAAGGACACAGATGGCCTTTCTTTAGATTTGGGTTTTCTTGCCGACAACAGAGGGATTGTAAAATTAAATGGTATTCAAATTCTTCAAACAATTACCAGTTCCTCAGGTGATGACGGATTTATTAATCCTGCTTCAACAATTGTAAATGGTATTTTTATTCCTAATACCCGAAATGTTATTCGTGTAGAAATCCATAATGATGGCGGACCCTCAGGATTCAATATAGCCGGAAGAATTATTAGCAGTTCTGGTTCAATTGGATTTCCCGGATGTTGCTGCTCTAATTCAAATCCTATCGTACAGTGCGGCCAGGATATTTCAATTTGTTATTCAACAGATGTAGTTTATTTCGTAACACCTACTGTCACATCCGATACTTGCTGTACCCCTGTAACACTTTCTAATAATGCACCTACTCATTTCCCTGTTGGAACAACTCCTGTAACATGGACTGCTATTGATGCCTGTGGAAGAGAGGGGGCATGTGTACAAAACGTAACGAAGTCACCATCATTAATTACTCAGGTAACTCATCCTAATGTTTGCATGGGGGCATTAGGTTATGTTTATTTTACAGTTGGTGGAACAACGGGATCGACTTATTCCTGGTCTATCAATCCGGGAAATGTTACAGGAACTTCCGGTGCAAATAGTCCGGTGAGTACTGATCAAATATTTGGTGCCGGAACATATACGCTCATAGTCTGTGATGGAAATATTTTTGGATGTTCGGAATCGATAACGTTCAGCATATTTGACTATTGCGGAGACACCTGTAATCTGGATACGTTGTTTATTAATACAGGAATAGAGCATTTAAATAATACAACTTTAGGTATTCCTCAACAAGACAGATTCTGGAAGCTTATTTCAACACCTTCTGGAATTCTAACCACACCACAAGACGCATGGACTATTCCACGAGAAGCAGGATGGCATTATCCTCTTCAAAACTCATATAGCAGTAATTGGATTGGAAACTCATCCACAGCAACCCTTGATGCGCCAGCTGGCGATTATGCTTATGAATTTTATTTCTGCTTGCATGATACTGATGGTCTGTCTTTAGATTTAACTTTCCTTGCTGACAACAGAGGAATTGTAAAATTAAATGGTGCTCAAATTCTTCAAACGATAACTAGTTCTTCCGGCGATGATGGATTTATTAACCCGGCATCAACAATAGTACGGGGTACATTCATTCCTAATTCAAGAAATATTATTCGTGTAGAAATTCACAACGATCTTGGTCCATCCGGATTCAATATTGTCGGACGCATCATTAGCAATTTCGGCTCTATTGGATTTCCAGGATGTTGTTGTGAACCAAATATTGGTGTAAGAATTTATTGCCCATCAGATATTATTGTCTGTTATAATCCACCATACTTTACATTGACACCTGCCGTAGCTGCAACTGATTCCTGTTGCATGCCAGTAGTCATTACAAACAATGCACCTGCATATTTCCCAATTGGAATCACAACTGTTAGGTGGACTGCGACAGATGCTTGTGGCAATAGTAAAAGCTGTACACAACTTGTAAAACGAAGATTTCCTTTCTTCCATAATTGTGGGGGCGTCGTCTTTGATGGGAAGATGTATTTAGAAGGATATTATATTGGTAATGGAACTATGAATGCATGTTTGAATTTAAATGGCATAAGTGGTTTCTTACCGAATGTATATTCTCCAACAGATGCGGATAGCATTTCCATTAGTATGATTGATCCAATCACATTCAACGAAGTTGATCGGGAGATTGGAATTCTTCAGTCAAACGGAGATGTTGAAGTAACTTTTAGTCCTGCTGTTGTAGATGGAAACTCGTATTATATAAAAATCAATCATCGAAACAGTATTGAAACATGGAGTTCATTTCCTGTTCTGATGAGTCCGATTACTTATTATGATTTTTCAATAAATCAATCTCAGGCTTATGGAAATAATATGATCGATGTTGGTGCGCCGTTGGGTGAGCCTTCGTTGTGGGCAATTTTTAGTGGTGACATTTCTAATGCCGGTACTGCTACTGTTGGAAGTCAAGACGGAATTATCGAGTCGCAAGATTATGGTGATATGGAGAACGCTGTTTATTTTACATTATTAGGATATTCATTCGAAGACATAACCGGTGATGGCGTTGTTGAATCGGCTGATTATGGATTAATGGAGAACAATGTATATTATACAAGAGTGATCATGCGACCATGAGAATAGATAAAATAAATGGCATACAATCCTGGTGTGAGTTTTAGTTTGTGTGAACAGAAAGGTTATCTCAGCGTACTCACTCTTCGCACACGCACTACTTAATTTAATCACCCTTCTACAAAGAAAAACGGCCAATAGAAACCCGATAGCTATCGGGTTTCTATTGGCCGTTTAGTCTGAGTTTGAGTCCGAGTCTGATTAAAATCCGGACTCGGACTTCAGACTCGGTCTACAAAGGCTCTCCCTCCTGGGCTCGAACCAGGGACCCTCTGATTAACAGTCAGATGCTCTAACCAGCTGAGCTAAGGAAGATTGGTTATTCTCTCCGGTGTGCGGGGAGAATAATCAATTTCCGGCTCGCGCCGCCCGTCACATGACGGACTAAAGCATGCAGAACAGAAGATATTTTAGGGGTGACAAAAGTAATGAAAATATACAAAAATCCAAGTTATTCATCAAAAAAATTCTATCTCCCCGTTATGATTTTAGATATTAATTTTTCTATAAAAGCGCTATCATTTTGTCCTGAAATTATCTTCTCAATAAATTCTCTGCTTTTCCTCCCCTTTATATATTTTTCCACTCGCATAGCATCCCCACGATCTTCTCCTACTGAAATTTTCGCTTTCAATTGCCAGGGCCGGTGTTTCGATGTATAGGTATCCA